>NZ_LT549890.1:2321016-3034024 GCF_900079115.1 Saccharolobus solfataricus | reverse complement strand
TTATCGTCATACTTTTCTGATGTCCTAATCTCTTTTAACCCTAGAAATCAATAATATATATATGTTTAAGGAACTGTTAGGTGACTATGAACCACGAGGAAGAATAATTCAAGGAGTAGGAAGATTTATAGCTCTTGGTCTTGATGACCCATTTCATATAACTACCATAACTGGGTTTACCTTATATGGCATAGGGAAATATATAGAAAAGAAAAGAACCAACTATGGAATCAGGATGGCTAAAATGGATATAGAAAATATAAGGAAAAATTTAAGAGAAATTACCTTAGACATTTCTACTATTAGATTTTAATTGCATAAGGTATAAGGTATTTTTAAATGAAAATTACTCCAATAGCATTTGAGAGTTTAGGTGTAAGATCTCAAGCAACATTAATCGAAACGAAAGATCTTAGGGTCCTAGTAGATCCTGCTGTTTCCTTAGCCCCAAGAAGATACAATCTTCCCCCGCATCAAAGAGAAGTAGACAGACTAACTCAGTTAGCTAAAGTTCTAGTAGATGTGGCCAAAGATGTTGATGTAATAGTAGTATCTCACTATCATTATGATCATCATGATCCCGGATACGTTATACCGACGGATATCTATAAGAATAAGATAGTGTTTCTAAAAGATCCCCAGAACATGATAAATAATAGCCAGAAGTATAGGAGGGCTCCTAGATTCTTACGATCCATAAAGGATAAACCAAGAAAAATAGAAATAGCTGACGGAAAAACTTTTGAATTCAATACTACCACTATCTCCTTCTCTCCAGCAGTTCCACATGGAGCTGATGAGAGATTAGGCTACGTGATCCAAGTTGCAATAAGTGATAAAGACTCTACAGTTATTTTCACATCTGATATAGAAGGGGCTCCAAAAGACGTACATTTAAAGTTCACAAAGGAAAAAATGCCTACGGTCATTATAATTGACGGCCCTTTAAGTTATCTTTTAGGTAGAGCATTAAAAGAAGAAGAACTAGAGAACTCAATTAGGAATATGGAGGAAATAATTAAGAATGGATTAGAAACTGTAATTATCGATCACCACGTCTTAAGGGACATCAACTACGCTCAAGTTCTAAAACCAGTTCACGATATTGCTAAGGACCTAGGTGTAAGAGTGACTACAGCTGCTGAATATTTGAACTTGGAGCCATTAATATTGGAAGCTAGAAGAAAAGAGTTATATAAGGAAGATAATAGGCCGGCTAAGATACCAAGAGGATTAGCTAATTTGTTAAATGCAGGAGACGGTTAAGGTAAGTATGAAATCGGTATAAAATGCGCTAATATAACTCCAGCTAGGTAGCTTCCCATTAATGCTATCAATCCAGTACCTATTTGCTCTAGGGCTCCTCTCGGCTTACTCAATCCAGTGTACTTGGTACCTAATATGCCAAATATCCCAAGAGTTAAGATTACTAGTAATATTGAGGTAATTAACGCAAAGTTGAACCCGAATTGCTTTAAGTAGGTACTTATTGCAAATGGAAATACTGGTATAAGACCTCCAAATATTAAATAAAAGGACATGAGGAAACCGAGCTTAACTGGGCGCTCAAACTCCTCTGGGAATACTTTAAGTTCATGCATTAACATTTCCTCCAACGCTACGTCTTCATTTTTGAGCAAGTAATCAGCTATTTTTTCTGAAACTTCTTTAGTAAAACCCTTCTTCATGTAAAAATTAACCAGTTCTTGTTTTTCCATTTCGGGGAACTTCTTTAACTGATATTTTTCCTTTCTTATCTCGTTCTGAATAACTTGCATTCTAACTCTAGTGCTAATATATTCCCCAATTCCCATAGAGAACGCCTGTCCGATTGTTGCAATTAAACCAGCTACTAGTACTGCGATTGCATCATGGGAAAATCCGGCAGCTCCTAACGCTATTGCGCCTACTCCTATTAAACCGTCTTGTATACCGAAGACCTTAGTCCTAAATATGTCAGCTTCGTGAATGTAATGAACTAGCTCCTCTCCCTTTTCTTTTTCCATAAGACACTTTTTGTTTAATTTTATTTTTATACTTCTCTAGCATTACGCTAAGTCGTAACTACAATAAACCTCTCTCCTTCCTTTTTCAGCAATCCAGAATAAACTCCCCATTCAACTAAAGTGATCTGTAAGTCATAAAGACCCTCTGGGCTATTGTAAACTTGAATTCCTTTCTTTTCTAGAACATATTTTAGTTCTTCTATCGTAAAATACTTCAATTCTAACGTTGTTTTAAATGGTTCAATTTTCTTTATTGAATCTTTGATGATTTCTTTTCTTCTCTTAAGATTCGATTTAAGGAACTCAATTCCTTTATCGGTTATTATAATATCTCCCTCACCTACTGTTATGAAACCTAAGGAATTTGCAGTATACACTATTGGCATTAAATCGTCTAAATCCACTTCCATCTCCTTTTCTAGCATGTATAGATCTGTCTTACCATTAAACGTGTTTTCTAAAGAGTACAAAAGTCCCACTAAATCTGCTACTCTCGCATGCGGATCTATAACTTCCACAGAATTAAATTATATTACTCTTACCTTTTTAAATTATCTTTAAGGAACGCTACTATGTATAGGATTGGCCCTACATAGAAACCTAAGATCATTAAAATATCCAGAGCTGTGATGTATAAGGATTCGCCAAATTCTCTAAAAGCTTGTACATGTGCTCCGGAAGAAGAGGATATAATTATAGCTAATATTGCTAATACGAATAATATATAAGTTAAGAAATTATATTTATTAATTAAAAACAAGGACGCAATCAGAAACATCACTATAGCTAATGTACCGATTGTGAAAATTCTTGGTACAGTATTAAATAGCATTATACTTCCTATTAATAGGGATACAGCGGTTAAGAGAAGTGAGAAATAAATTAGCTTCATGATTCCTTTTATATCTTTACCATAAACCTTTATAAAAGCGTAGTAGCATGACGTTTACTTTTTAAAATAATACTGTATAAGTATAATATCGTGGAAACATTAAATGAGTCTAAAAAGGAATTTTATACATATTTTATATCAACGTCAAAATTCTACTATGATCTCAGTAATACAGTTAATTCACCAATTGTAGTATGCGAAATGTTATATGAAGCAATAAATGCTGGAATAAAACTGCTCAGTTATTATTTCTCTTTACAAGATAAACCGAGAACTGAGGTTGTAAAGGAGTTATCTAGTATATTGGGAGATTGGGTAGAATATTATTGGAACTTAGGGCTAACCCTACACTACGATTGTTATTTAAGTGGGAATGTAGATGAAGACGATATCCCACTTTATGAGAATCAAGTAAAGGATTTTATTTCTAGAGTAGAAGAAGTTGTATTTGGTTAAATATTTCTTATGACTTCATTAAGGATTTTGACTCCCTCAATTATTTCTTCTTTAGTCGCAACTGACACGCTCAGTCTTGCCATGGTATCTCCTCCTCTCAAAAAGAAAGGTTTTGCTGGAACAAAACTTAGGCCTTTTTCTACAGCCTTATGAAAAACGTTCCAACTATCTTTTCCAACATCTAGGAGCAGAAAGAAACCACACTTAGGTTCATTAAACTTGTCTAATCCTTTATCTACGAGAGAGTCTACTAATATCTTCATCTTACTTTTATAATGCTCATAAAGCTCTTTTGATCTTTCAGTTACAACCCCCTTTCTTAATAATCTAGCCACTACATATTGGTTTATGGTCGATGTAGAGAAGTCTAATTGTTCCATTAAGCTAATTTTTTCAGCTATATCTTCCTTTGCTATGAGGAATCCCACTCTTAATCCTGGTGCTATTATTTTACTGAAGCTACTAACGTATATTACTCTGCCGTTATTGTCGTAGTTCTTTATCGGTTGTGGAGTTTCCCCCGCTATTGGTCTATATGGATCATCCTCTATAATATAGAAGTCGTATTTCTCGGCCAATTCAATTAGTCTCTTTCTTCTACATTCAGACATGTTAACTCCGGCAGGGTTATGACAATTTGGAATAACATATAATAATCTAATCTTCACAACTTTCAGTAAGGTTTCGAGCTCATTTACATCAATCCCTGAGGGATCCAAAGATATTGGAATTACAGAGGAACTTCTCAATTTTAGTGCGTTAAAAGTTTCTATGAAAGTTGGATTCTCAACAGCTATAACATCGTTCTCTAGGAAGTATTTGCCTAGCAATTCCATGGCATGTTGTGCTCCACTTGTTACAACTATTTTCTCATCTTTCCTCTTAGTTAAGTTTAGAACACTCAAGAATTTATCTTCTATCTCTCGTATGAGCTCTTCTTGTCCTCCAGCTCCGGGGTAAAATAATACCTTCGGACCTAGTTCGTTCAAGACTTCACTATATGCATCTTTAATTTCCTTTATTGGCATTTTCCTAGGATCCGGCGTCCCGCTGGCCATGTTAATTTTAACTCTTTTAGCTATTTGTGATCCTAATTCGACTGGTGAAATCTCTATTTCTTTTCCGATTCTCGATACCAAACTCCCTTTACCTCTATTTCAGTACCTAAACCTTTGCTTAAAGCTTTTTCATAGATGAGTTTCCCTACCGCTAAATCTTCAAGACCTATACCTACAGATTTAAAAATGGTTATTCCCTCTTTCTGTACGTTAATCTTTCTAGATAATATCCATGACAAGAGAGTTATCTTACTCATATCTAACATTCCCATCCTCTTTGCGATGACTAACTCGCCGGATTCTTTTAAACTCTGCTCTAGTTCCTCGACCACAATCAAATTTGACGCTTTTATTACCTCTGGGAAAATCTCAATCTTTTCTGGTATATTGGAACCCATTGCATTAATGTGTATTCTCTTATTATTTACATATTCTAATTTCAAAAACGGATCCTTAGCTTTAGTTATTGTCGTTACAACTTCGCTTTCTTCACAAACTCTTTTAATTGAATCTTTCGGTGAGACATCTATACCTTCACCTCTTAATATCGATAGAGCCTTTTCCATTCGTTGTTGTGAAGGAGTGAAAACATTAATTTTAATTCCTTTCTTTAATTGGTTTGCTATCTCAACAATCGCTAGGCCATATTTTCCCAAACCAATTACTCCTAGAGAGGAAAAATCTCCATAAACGTAATCTGTGGCGAGAATTGATAAAACAGCAGTTCTAGCTTGTGAAAGTCTATCAGACTCTATTATGCTTAGTAAGTTACCAGAGGTGTCATATAGAAACGTCAAATGGTTACCTGAAATGAAAGTTTTATATCCAATGTAATTTTCCATACCTGCTGCTTGAAACGTAAGTGTAGTTCCGTGAAACGAGATTCTACTTCTTTCTAAATTTATTGCAAATTTATTTTCAAAAAGTAAAAATGCATTAACTAACGCTCCATAAATTTGTTTGTAATCCAGTAAATTTATTACATCATTCTCTTTTAGCAGTAGTGTCAACTCTCTCTTAATTTGATATGTCTCTATATTTAAAAGGCATTCTATGGTAAGCTATTAGATATGGAACTTACTCCTAGGCTTCAAGATATAATAAATATGCTAAAGAATAAGGGAACTATGAACGTAAAAGATCTAGCTCTAGAAATAAAAGTATCCCCAAAGACAGCTAAGGGCTACGCTAGAGAACTCCAAAGACTTGGGCTGGTTGAAATGGATCAAGACGGTAATATAAGACTTAGGGAATATGAGGAGGAAGCACACATAGACAGCATGAAACTATTGAAGACATTGGAGAATCATGAGAACGAGATAACCTTACTTAAGAAAGAGATAGATACAATCAAAGGAGAGTTGGAAAAGCTCAAAAAGAAAGGGAAAGCCTAATTATATAAAGGAACCAATTTAAAATTTCCTTCAAATTAAGTTTACTTTTTCCAGTTTTTCTATCTACAAAGATGATGGGATATTCCTTAATCTTGAGGTTATTCCTTATAATTTTGAATATTGAGCATATTTGAAATTCATATCCATTTGTGGTATCACATTCTAATGCCAATAGTGCGGCTCTACGTGAGTATATTCTGTAATTTGACGTATTATCCATGATTGGGGAATGTGAAACTAACTTAAACAGATAGTTGGCTCCCTTACTTATAATTCTCCTACTAAGTGACCAATTTTCTATTCCACCTCCTATTACATATCTAGAACCTATAACTAGGTCGCAATTTTCATTTAAGGCAATTTTCATCATTTCTGGTAAATATTTCGGATTATGACTAAAGTCCGCATCCATAGTGACTATGAAGTCTGATTCTAGCTCTATCGCCTTACTAATTCCATATCTTAACGCTGATCCTAAGCCTCTTTCGTTATGTCTTATTAATACAGTAAGGTTATGAATGTTTAACTCTTGCAATATTAATGCTGTTCCATCTGGGCTATTATCATCTACTATAAGAATTCTGGAATTATATGGTACTATCCTATTTATCTCCTCTACTAGTTTTACAATATTGTCTCTCTCATTATAAGTGGGTATAACAATAGAAAAGTTACCCATTACACATCTCCCATATCTTATCCCCAATATGGTGGAGATTAAGGGCGAACTTTCCCTTCTTTTCAACTAAAGCCTTCTCCTTTGGCATTAGAACTCTTAATACTGCAACAGGTAAATTTGTCTTGGTCTTCGCTAAAACAATCTCATTCTCCTTACATTCGCAGTTATATTCTACTATACCTGGGGCGAAAAGATCAGCTCCTTTACTCACAGCTTTTACAGCTCCCTCATCTATAATTACATAAGGGAGATTGATTTTTAACCTGATTATTGCACAAAGTGTAGGAATTAGGTCATCGAAAAATGCTAAAATATCGTTTACATAATACCATATCTCCTTTTTCTCCTTACCTACCTCTAATTTAGCATTAGAAATATCAACATTATACTTCTCTTTTATCTTGTTGATAAAAATCTTAGAGTCTTTAGATGACATAACATGTCTTTGCATGAGTTAAATAACCTCTTCTGGTCTTATCGGCATGTTAACTATTTTCTTCCTAATGCACTTTTCTACTGCATTTACTACAGCAGGAGTTGAGGCAATAGCTCCAGCCTCGCCTATTCCTTTAGAATTAGTAGGATGGCCTGATAATCCCTTTTCAATGTAATGCCACTCAATCCTTGGTGCTTCCACTGCAGTAGGAAACCCATAGTCGGTTAAGTTTGAATTTAGCAAATAACCCTCTTTACTATATATTGTTCCTTCATATATAGCTTGTCCTATCCCTTGTAAAGCCCCACCAATTATCTGACCTTCTGCAAGTAGTGGATTTATAACTCTCCCAACATCGTCTAAGGCAATGTATTTCCTCACTCTTATACTTCCAGTCTCTTTATCTACCTTAACTAACGCTAAATGAACTCCATAAGGTACAGTGTAACCTGGTTTAGTTACGTTATAGACATAGGTTACATCTAAGGAGTATCCCATTGAATAAGCGTTTTGTATTACTTCCTTTATAGTAAAACTCTTACTGCTCTTCTTATGCGAAAATATCCCATTCTTATACTCTACCTCTTCCACGTCAGCGTTTAACATTTTTGCACTTACTTCAATCAATCTTCTCCTTAACTCTTCTGCAGCCTTATACATCGCTGACCCACCAATTGTTACTGTTCTACTTCCCCAAGTTCCAATCCCATCTGAAATTATATCAGTGTCTCCCCATCTAACTTCAATATTCTCTATTGGAATCTCTAGAACATCGGCTACTATTTGGGCAAAAGCAGTACCATCACCTTGCCCATGAGGTCCACTGCCAGTTATTATCATGATTTTTCCGTCACTTTTAGCTAGAACTCTTGCGGTCTCCCAAGGGCCAAATGCTGTTATTTCGACGTACATACTTGAACCTATACATTCATCCGTGCTAGCTTCTTTTTTCAACGTCTCATAGTATTCTCTTGCTTTATTTAATAGACCAATATAATCTCCAGTATCATAGGTTATACCCAAGGCATTCTTGTATGGTAGTTCTCTAATCAAATTCTTCTCTCTTATATCAAATTCATCCTTTCCTAGCTCCAAAGAGATTATATTAATAATTCTCTCTATGAAATATGTTGCCTCTGGTCTACCCGCTCCCCTATATGATTGAGTAGGTGCCTTGTTGGTGTTTACAGCGTATTCCTCTATTCTCACGTTTTGAATCCTATAAGGTCCCAATAGCATTCTAACTGTACTGTGAACATTGCCTATCTCATCATCGTTTGCGTCTGGATAAGGCGCTCCCAAATCGGCAATTAAAGTACCATCTATACCTAGTATTGTACCATCTCTCTTTACTGCAACCTTAAACTTTAATCTCTTATCTCTTCCATGACCTGCACTCTGCATCTCTTCAGACCTGGTTGGTATCCACTTTAAAGGTCTCTTCATTTTTAAGGCTAGCTTAGCTATAGCATATTCTTCCGGATGAGCTATAATTTTACTCCCAAACGCTCCTCCTACATCTGGCTGAATTACCCTTATGTTATCAATTCCAAGAAAGTTCATGAGATTTCTTCTAAGATAATGAGCTGATTGAGTAGATGACCATACATTTAACCTATTACCATCGAAGTAAGCTAATATTCCCCTAGTTTCTAAGGGGTTTGCTATTACTCTTTGATTATATAACTCTCCGTTAATTACCACATCAGCCTCTTTAAGACTCTGTTCAATATTTCCTCCTTCCCATTTCTTATATTCGTAAATATTAGACTCCTTCTTACTGTAAACTTTTACATCGTTTTTTAAAGCATCTTGAGGATCAATAACGTAAGGTAACTCCTCATATTCTACTTCAATACTTTCTAACAAGTCATAAGCTTCATATCTATCCCTTCCTACTACAATAGCTAATGGTTGACCAACGTAAGTTGTCTCCTCTATGGGTATTGGAAAATCCTTACCTGGATTGATGTCATAACCAGTAAATACGTTATTACCATTCTTCTTTATCTTTATTTTAGCGTGTGGTTTAACCGATCTGAGAAATGCCACAAATAATGTACCTGGAAGTTCTATATCATCAACGTATGTTGAGCCTCCAGTTAAGAATTTAGGATCTTCGATTCGCTTAATAGGTTTGCCAACGTACACAATCTAATCTACTCGTTGATGTTTTTAAGTCTTACGTGAATATTTGGATGTGTAGATAAAAATGTCGTTTCTTTCATATCATATTTCGTTATTAAATCTTCCAGCATTTTCTTGTTAATGAATCTTAACGCAAATCTATCTGCACCCAATTCCAGCCTTCTCTGTAAATATCTTTGAACCAGCAAGGCTACAAGGGCAAAAGGAATTAATGTTAGCATATTTACTCCAAGGAGATAGGTAAAGACCATGATTACGGAAATAATGTAGAGGCTCATTTTCACATGATGATTTAACTTTAGGTGTCCAACTTCATGCATAATAGCTGCTTTTATGTGCTCCTCATCTTCCCCATTTACCAATCCCCTAGTTAAAACTATGAACTTTCCCCAAACAGATGTTAAAGAGTATGCATTTATTTCAGTAGAATTTATAATATATATAGGATAATTATAAATCGTTGAAAATTTTGTCCCCCTTTTAAGGATTATTGCGGGTACTACTATGAATTCAAGTAAAACAACCAGTGTGAGTAAACCGAAAGTAATAATTAAATCCACTATTAATATAACGCAAGTATTACCATATATTCCTTTTTAAGATGGTGGAGGGATTCTCACCTATGAAAAGCGTAATTATGGAGAACGGAAAGGCTGTAATAAAGGAGCTACCATTACCTAAATTACAGCAAGGTGATGTATTAGTTAAAATGAAGGCTTGTGGATTGTGCGGTACTGACATCGAGAAGATTTGTGGGCAATACACCGCATCACAACCAATATTGGGTCATGAACCGACTGGAATAATCCAAGAATCTACAGTGGATTGGCTAAAGCCTGGGGATAGGGTCTTTGCTCATCACCATGTCCCATGCTATGAGTGTTATTATTGTAAAAAGGGAAGCCCGACCATGTGTCCTTATTATAGAAAAACTAACTTAGATCCCGGTGGATTTTCGGAGTACTTCAGAGTCCCAGCTTGGAATGTTGCAAGAGGGGGAGTATTAAAGTTGCCAGATAATGTAAGTTTCGAAGAAGGGGCATTCATAGAACCATTAGCTACCGTTATTAGGGCGCAAAAGAGAGTAGCTATCGATAATGGCGATACGGTCTTTATTGTTGGAATTGGTCCCATGGGACTATTACACGCAATGATGGCTAAGGTAAATAAGGCAGGAGTTATCATAGCATCAGACGTAAGTGATTTTAGAACCGAATTTGGATACAAAGTAGGTATTAACTATTCCCTTAATGCGAAGAAAGTTAATGTAGTTGATGAAGTTAAGAGATTAACCGATGGTAGAGGCGCTGATGTTACTATAATAGCCTCTGGATCTCCTTCTGCAATAGTCTCTGGTCTTAATGCTACTAGAAAGGGTGGTAGAGTTTTACTATTTGGTGTGCCATATAAGGGGACGATACTTAATTACGATATTAGTGACCTCTTAAATAATGAGATCTCAATAATTCCTAGTAATGCTGCTGTGGAAGAGGATACAAAGGAAGCTTTAGCTATAATAGCTAATAAGAAGATTGATGTAACTAAACTGATAACTCATAGATTCTCATTAGATGAGTTCAATGAGGCCGTAAGGATAGGTAAGGAGGGAAATGCCATAAAGGTAATAATATATAGTTGAAATAACTAGAAAGTACAAGATTAGACTTAATTTAAATAACTTAAGTGCTTTTTCAATATCATCCTCACATGGTAAATTTCCAAAGCCCACTTTATAATGGCCGACCTTTTCTAAACTTACATTTAGTAAACCTGCAGCAATAGCTATTGGATACTTGGCATTTACACTTTCCATTTTTGCCTCTCTAAGTGCTTTCCATCCTTGTTTTACGTCAAGTCCTAAGATTAAACCAGCTATTAGCATTATCATTCCGGTTAGTCTAGCTGGGATATAATTAAGTATAGTATCAATTTTAGCTGAGAACCAACCCTCTTTTCTAAGTTCTGGGGTCTTATATCCTACCATACTATCCATTGTATTTGCAAGTCTTTGTAGCATTGCTCCAATTAGTCCAAAAATAAGAAACCAGAAGATTGGGGAGGTTATTCCATCAACGGTACTCTCAAATAATGATTCAATTAAGGCGGAAGCTATATGACCTTTCTCGCTCTTACTTAAGTCTCTTCTGACAATCTGTTGTGCATAATACCTAGCCTGGTCATCTAGTCTTGATCCTTTTGTTACAATATCATACAGCATTTTAATTGAAAATGTCGTTTTCAAGGAAAATGTTAAGATTATTATTTTAAGATAAATTGGAATTTCTGCTACTATTGGTAAATACACGAAAATAAGTAATGGAGGTAAGACCGATAAGATCCATAAGATGACTCCGTAGAAATAGCCCTTATATGGTTTAATTAATATTTCCGATATTTTCCCAGTCCAAACTACAGGGTGTATGTAAATAGGCGGTTCTGAAATCGTTAAATCCCATATCAGTGCAAGTGCGAGAATAAATAACACAAGATAGATAGTAGTGAGTAATTTAAATTGGTTATCTCGTCGGTGATAAGGAAGAGTGGAAAGGAAAGAGTTATTGACGCACCAGCTATATCACCTGAGGAGCCTCCAAGTGATCCACAGATTTTATACATTATCATGTAAAATATTATAAAGACTATCACATTGTATAATGAGATAAAAGGAATTAATTCTAGAAGTAATATAGTTGATTTTCCTTTCAATTTATCGTGAAAGATTCTTCCTAAATTGCTTTCTGGAATTGGACTTATGGTTGAAAGTATATAAAGACTTAACGACATGGAAAGTACATTAGATGAGATTAAATAGAATATGGTGTATAGCGAGAAATCTAATTTTAATAAAGCTACTATTTGTATTGATAAGTAAACTAAAAGTAAACCTATACCTCCTGAGCCAACTTCAACATCCTTCAACGCTTTTATTTTTTTCTCTCTATTTCCCCTTATCATTAATGCATCCCCCAAGTCCAGTAAGCCATCTAGATGGTTAAATCCCCTAAGCAGTTCTATTATACCTAACAATACTATTCCAGTAAGTTCTCCAAGAATTCTATATAGAATTAAGTACGCAACACTCTCAATTAACCCCAACGATATACCCACAATTATTGGCGATATGTAAGAGGATTCCGCAATTTCCTCTAAGGAAGCACTACTCTTAACTGGTATTGCTGTGAAAAACGAAAACTGCGCAAGTATCTCTTTTAGGTGCATGTGAATTTATTTAGTAGCCGAGTTGATATGATTAAGTGTCAATAATAGTAGCTTCGACAATGAGCGATTCTGGTAAATCATTTATAACCACTGGCTTAGTGAGGATTCTAAACGCAAAACCACTTAAAATTCAGAACATGTCTTTGAATAGTATTTCGACTTGGGATGGAGGAGAAATAGCTTTTATACAAGCATACCAGGCTTGGGGAGCTGGATTAAGACCAGAGAGGTATATGAACCCAATCTTGCTTAAGATAATGGGAAAGGGTCTTGAAGTAATCTTTATGGGGAGTTCGCTTGGTATCATGAGTGGCAATGAGTATTACAATTTGGCAACTGAGAAGTTATGGAAAAAGGTCTCACAATTCTTATCAAACGATGTTGTGATAGAGGCGGCAGGGGGTATAGGAGAACCGAATTTTATCGACAAGGATATTACAGCAATAAAAGTAATGAAGGAAAAGAGAATTCCGGCTATTTTAGTATTAGATATAGATAGGGGAGGCGCATTTGCATCCGCCTATGGTACTTATATGATGCTTCCTCAATCCGTTAGAGAGAACCTGAAAGGGTTCATTATTAATAAATTTAGAGGAGATGAAAAGTTTCTGAATGACGCCATAAAATGGCTTGAAGAGAAAACTGGAATGAGATATTTAGGTTATCTGCCCTTTTTTAGTGAGCCTCCCATAATGCCGGAAGATTCTATGAATGTTTACAATTTTGGCGATGGCAATGTTGAAGTAGCCATAATTGCCTATCCTTACATGAGTAATTTCAATGAGTTTTACGCCTTAGTCAAGTCTAATGCACGTGTATCCTTCGTAAGAAAGCCCAAAGAAACTGCAAAGGCAGATCTTGTAATTTTACCGGGTAGTAGAAATACTTTAGAATCGCTGAAGTGGTTGGTGGAAAACGGATTTGTAGAACAGCTAAGGCAAAGATCTATGAACATTTTAGGTATTTGCGGTGGTTTCCAAATTTTAGGTAAAAAGATTGTGGATCCTTACGGGATTGAGGCGGGATATCCTACAGAATATGAAGGGTTAGGAATATTTGATATTAATGTACATTATAGCAAGGATAAGGTTGTTTCAATGACAACTGGCATTTCTGAATATGGAGAAATGAATGGTTATGAAATTAGAAGAGGAGTAATAAAATACATGGGTGAAAAGCCTTTGCTTAAGATAACATTAAGGAATGGTGAAAAAGTAAGCGTTGAGGATGGGGCAAAAAAGGATAATATCATTGGTATAAGTGTACATGGAACCTTATTTTCTGATGGAATGAAAAAATTACTGAAGGAGTTCAATATTAATATTCACTCCCAATCGATGGAAGAAGAAATCAAACAGCAAGCAATTCGTGTAGAGCAATTTTTAAGGAAATATTTACATATTGACGAAATAGTCGAAATTTATAAGCAATGAATTTTTAGTCTTAACTAAATGTTTGATCCTGCTTCATTTGTCGAGGAAATAGGGCCGCAGTTGAGACAGAAGCTTGGCAATGAGAAAGTTTTAGCTGCGGTAAGTGGTGGTGTTGATAGTACTACAGCTGCAGTTCTCGCTTATAATTTGTTAGGCGATAAAGTAATTCCCGTTTTAGTAGATACCGGCTTTTTAAGGAAAAACGAAGCTGAGAAAATTAAAGATTATTTAAGTAATATTTTACCTAACCTTATTATAGTAGACAAGAAGGAGACATTTATCTCTGAAATTGAGGGAATTGACGATGCCGAAATGAAAAGGAAGAGATTCAGAGAACTTTTTTACTCTACTATTTCATCATTAATGAAAAAGTTCAACGCAAGATATTTAATGCAAGGTACCATAGCCGCTGACTGGGTAGAGACTCAAGGTGGAATAAAGACACAACATAATGTCTTAGTTCAAATAGGTATAGACACTGAGAAAGAATGGGGATTTACATTAATCGAACCATTGGCAGACCTTTATAAGAATGAGGTCAGGGAACTAGCTAGATATCTTAAACTACCTAAGGAAATTTCTGAAAGGCAGCCATTTCCTGGCCCTGGTCTCCTAGTTAGGGCGGTGGGGAAACTGACTAGGGAAAAGTTGGAAGTAGTGAGAGAAGCTAATGATATAGTTGAAAAGTATTTAGATCCTTTTAACTACTCGCAATATTTTGCAGTATCCTTTGAATCCTATGGTAATCTTGTAAATTTAGACGGTATTGATGCTTTTCTATACAAAGCTAGGGCTACTGGAGTTAAGGGTGACGTTAGGGCTTATGGGAATATAGCAAAGATTGAGTGCAGTAATATTAATAATGTGAAAAACATTATAGATACTTTAGTTAAATATGACATTACTCATGTATTATGTACCTTGGACGAAAGGAATAGCGGAAAATACAGTGTCGCAATAAGGGCAGTCACTACTGAGGATTTCATGACAGCTGATTATGTTAGAATACCTAAAGAAATTTTAAGTAAAATTAGTTCTGAAATATTACAAAAAATACCTAATGTTAAAGAAGTACTTTATGATGTTACTTCTAAACCACCTGCAACTATAGAGTTCGAATAATTAATATTTTGAAACTTTATCTAGTAACTGTATCCTTTTGGCAGGATGTGGATGATCCATAAATATATCAGCATACCATGGAACCTTTGTAGTTTTCCAAATTTCCACTAACTCTTTGGCATTCCATGTTGGAACTTCTTCAATGGCGTTGGTAAAGAATAACATACTTGCCATTTGGTTTGTAGTACTCTTTTTCTTAAATCTTTCTAATGCTTCTGGATCCATTGATAGTGTTAATTTAGCTAAGGCTAGTTGCAAGTTTTCTTTTCCACCAGGTACTGTTAAGGCCGAGTTAACATCTGCGTAGGCTTCTCTCATTCTATTTAAGGATAGTACTAGTAGTTGAAAAACAAAACTTACTGCCATCATTATAATTCCTAAAAGGAAAACTAATCCTCCATTATTCCCTCTACCATTTCCTCCTCCACTAAACAATCCTCCCCAGAATAACCACCAACCTAAGTAATAAATTAAAGCTGGAATCAGACCTACAGCCATTAGCAATTCTACATCTCTATGCTTTAGATGTCCTAGCTCATGTCCCGCTACTGCCATTATTTCATCCCTATTTAGTAATTTTAATATTGGTAATGTAAAGGCTATTCTTTTACCAGCTATCGGACTTCCATATGCAAAAGCATTAGGGAATGGCACATCAGCAATGTAAACTTTTGGTACTTCTCTAAATCCATTATATTTTGCAACTTCGGCTACAGTACTGTATAACCATCCATAAACTGGATCAGTAGGAGTTACTTCTACTGTCCTATATGCCCAGTTTATCATATATGGTCCGAACAACCATTGAATAATGTTAAGGAAGAATATAAATATTAAGATAGATAATATTAATCCTACTCCAAATTGCGCCCCGAACGCATAATCCGCAACTGCTAACGCCAATGCAAATCCTAGTAAGGTAATTCCTAGAGTTGCTAACGCCATATTTAATCTTAATTTTACTACTTCCCAATTCATATGCTAATCTCGTGCAGGGAGTTTATATTATTTTTCATCACATCTGCTTCGTGGATTTGTTGAATTCGCATAAAGGGTTAAGGTGCATCACAAATATAAATTGAACACGCTATCATTAATTGAAAGGAAGTTAATAGCAGTTTAGTGTAAAAATATTCAACAAGTCGACTAATCACATTACATCCGACTTCTCTCCTGTCCTAAATAATACTTCCAAAATTGTTTATACAAGATTATTTTAATTACAAATAACAATGCATGTAATTAAGGTTGGTCACTACGATCTCTTATAGAAATCTTATGAAAACGATTTTGTAACTACCTAAAAGGATGAAGCTTGTCTTTTCTTTATCATATTATCGGTAAGAGCATATATAGCTTAAATTTATATTATCTTTTTTCCTATACAATGATAAATATGAAAGAAGAATTTGTAAAAGAATATATGAAAACCCGTGTAATAACAGTAGGTAGAAATACTATGCTTAAAGAAGTAACTAGAATTATGACAGATAATAACGTAGGTTCAGTAATTGTAGTGGATAATGGGAAACCTATTGGCATAATAACGGAACGTGATGTAGTTAGGGCTATTGGAAAAGGTAAAAGTCTAGATACCATAGCAGAAGAAATAATGACTGCTTCCCTTATAACTATCAAGGAAGATTCACCAATAACTGGAGCATTAAGCCTTATGAGAACATATAACATTAGACATTTACCAGTTATTGATTATGATGGAAACTTAAGGGGAATAATATCTATAAGAGATATTGCACGGGCAATAGATGATATTTTAGAAGGCTAACAACTCTGTTGATAAGAGATTTTTATAATATTATTAGATTAATCTCAAACCTTTTTGATTCGATAGACTATAAATACTTTATTTTCGATACGTAAAAATGTGGATAAAAAAGAGACTGTGAGAGTTACAAGAATAGGTATTATTAACTTACTAACTAGGGCTTTAGGTGCTCCTATTTCATTTGTCTTCACGTTAATGGTTGCAAAGTACTTATCGAATCCTCCTTATGGTATTACTTATTTTGCGACATGGCAAACCTTGTACGTTTTCACAATAGGTTATTTTACGATACCCGCAAATCTATTCTCATTAATAACGTCAAGATATTCTGCAGAAAGGAAGAATGTAGGAGGAATAGTAATAATTAACTTGATAGCTGGAATTAGTTCAAGTTTGGTTTTCGCTCTTTTAGTTCCATACTACATTTCTTTAACTAAGCTGGATGTTCCTATCTATTTCTATTCTGCAATATCGCTAATCATTTTAACCTATTTACTGACTGTAACAAATTCAATAGCTCAAGGAAGAACACCCAAGATTGTTGGAATTTCTGCACTAATCTTTCAAGTTTTAAGATTAGTTTCAGGGATTATATTCATGTTTATATTTAATCTTTCTATTCTGGCAGTAATCTTAGCTTACAGTATAGGCTATCTTGCTCAAGTATTATTCAATTTATTCTTTATAAGAGCTAATCTCAAGATTGACTTTAAGGTAGCTTTTTCGGCTGTTAGAAAAGCAGTAGTATATATAGCGAATTATATTCAATATATTCTAGAAGCATCAATAGTATGGATAACTCTAGGTATAGTAAATTCAGATCTAGTAGTAGCATATTTTGAATCAGCAATTATAGTTAGTAATATTCAAATTTGGTCACAAGCAATATATACAGGGCTTATGGCTAAGTTAGCTGAAGATAAAAATCCATCTATAATCGTTGATGCAATCAAACTTTACTCAATAGTTGGTAGCTTATTTTTAATTCTTATTTTCTTAGACGGATATGGAGTTTTATACAAACTAAGACCTGAGTATATAGCAGCTATTTTCTCACTATATATACTTACTTTTTCAAATTTCATAAGAGGCTTGTATAGTATCTTCTATCAAAGTATAACAATGGCCGATCCCACTCTGTCAGTAGAATCCAAGGATGAATTTAAGGGTTACCTATTTAAGCTTACAACTTCCAATTTACTTTTTTCATTACTAGGTTTAGGAATTTCAACTTTACTGATTTACTTCTTCTCCTCTTACTCGCCTTATTTATTAGCAGCCTTTATGAGTATTGGGATAATAACTAATTCATTTTCAATGCTGTTTACCTCCTATAATGTATGTAAGCGAATTTATAATTTTAGATTTCCATTGCGAGAATTTCTTATACCATTAGGCTTAAGCGCACTCAGTTTGCCTTTGTCAACTGTTTATAGACCAGTAAGTTTTTTGGCAATGGGCATATATGCTGTCGTAGCAATTTTGGTCTTTACTCTATACAACTACGCTTTTAACCCTTATGGTAGAAGGTTGGTAATAGCGATTATAAGAGAATTTAAGCAAAGAGTTTAATCTACTTCTATGATTGGTTCAGAAATTCGAATGGCCAAGTTATTTGATAAAGGTAGAGCTTTTGTTGTTGCCTTAGATCACGGATTGGTAATGGGACCATTGAAGGGAATAGAAAATCCTGTAGAAGTCGTAGCTAAAATTGCTAAAAATGGTCCAGATGCCTTACAAATGACACCTTCAATGGTAAAACTTGTTAAGGAGAACTTCTTTTCAAGAGGGTCACCTATGTTAATAACTAGATTGGATACTGCGAACGTATGGAGGCAAAAATACAAGGTCTACAATGAGGGTTATTATGCGAGTATTTATACAGTAAAGGACGCGATCAGTGCTGGAGCAGATGCTGTAGTTACTTATCTAGTAGTCGGCTATGGAAACGACACAGTAGAAGGGTATAATTTGAGTGTCTTATCTTCCTTAAGAAAAGAGGCAAATGATTATGGGATACCGTTCATTGTAGAACCTTTATATGTTACAAAAGATAATCCAGATTCAGTAAAAGAAGTAGATTTGGTAAAGTATGTGACTAGATTAGCATCAGAAATAGGTGCTGATATTCTAAAAGTTGATTATACGGGAAACAAGGAATCATTTAGACAAGTCATTAACGTGGCATTTAGTCCAATCCTAATTAGAGGAGGTCCTAAGACAAATACAACTGAGGAATTCTTAAGGATGCTAAGAGATGCTCTAGAAGCTGGAGCTAAGGGTGTAACTGTAGGCAGGAATTTATGGCAAGCGGAAGAACCAGACAAGCTAGCTAAAGCTATATCGAAGGTTATTCACGAGAATGCGGATATTGGAGAAGCTTTAAAAATTTTGAAGTAAAGGCTTAGTTTATGCAATTAAAGTGGATTAACTTTTTCTTTTATTTGTCCTTAATTGTACTTATTTCTGTATATACTTATGAAACAGTAATTACGTTTTCACCTATTAACGCATATATAGGTGATGAGGTATGGTATCCTACAGCTGCTTATAATATGCTAAAATTAGTGTTTCATGTAACTCCCCCACCAATGACAAATATAGGATATCCGAATGAGCAGAATATTCAAACATATATAAATCCAGAACATCCTCCTCTAGCTAAATACATTATGGCAGTTTTCATCTACTTTGTGGGATACTATCCGATAGTTTGGAGAATACCTAGTTGGATTCTAGGTGATCTCATGCTTATCGTAGGTTATTTTCTTGGCAAAAAACTAGTTAGTAACGGAATTTTAGGCAACTTAGCTGGAATACTTACTGCTCTTCTTATTGCGCTGGATCCGAATGTGTGGTCTCTTCACGGTATAGCGCTTCTTGATATTTACGTATCCTTCTTCAGTTTTCTATCTCTTTATTTTCTACTGAACGATAAACCACTATGGGCTAGTATAGCGTTAGCCTTGGCTATGCTGTCAAAGGAATCAGCTTATGTTCTAATATTTCCGTTTCTTTACTATCTAGGAGAGATTTCAAATAATGTTAAGAAAAGAGCGATTTATGGAATAGGAATTCCAGCTTTGATATACATTTTGTTCTCTACCCCATTAATAGCTTATTACGGTGGAATTAAGGCGTGGCTAGACGCTACTATAATTCACAGAGCATTGTGGGACGTTACTAACGGCCATATTACTTTAACTGCGACTTCTCAGATTTCAACTCCATGGGATTGGTTCTTAAACATTCATCCTTTCTATCTTGGTTACAATTTGTATGCCAGTACTAATCCTTATGTGTTAATACTATGGATAATTACAACTCCACTTGCGTTTATTTTTAGAGACAGTAAGCTGATAACTACTACAATGTGGGCGTGGACTATGTGGATAGGATTTGTAATTGTTTATATCTTGGGAAATCATACTCTCTTTAGTTTTTATGTAACAGATTTTATGCCAGTAGTAGATGCATACGTAGTGGTATCATTATTTAAACTAGTCCAAAAGATAAATATTCTAAAGTAATTTTTTAACAGTATAAGGGAAAGAGTTTAAATAATAGTCGTAGAAAAGTGATTTTCGGATGAGTACCTCGTCAATCAGCAAAGCACAACAGAATCAAGAACCTAAAAGACATTTAGGCTTTATTGATATCGTTTTTCTTTCAATGGGTTCTCAATCACCCTTTCTGAGTATCTTGACATATGGCGTAGAAGCGTTTATTATTGCTGGTTTTTTAGCCCCTATAGCAATCATTTTAGGCACCTTACTAGTACTCCTAAATGGATTGGTAGTTTATGAACTTTCAAAGAGATTTACTAAAGCGGGTGGTTATTATACATATGCATTTTATTCTTTAACTAAACGTTTAGGTTTTGAAACTGGATGGCTCTATGTACTATACTCTACTACATATGGTGTTGCGTATATTTTTGGAACTACATATATTCTCTATCACATCCTAGGGATAAATCCTTGGATAGTAGGGCTAGGTCTTCTATCAATTGCATCCTTTTTTGCAATTATGGGTATAAAGATTAGCACAAAATACGCTGTTTTTACAAGCTTGTTAGAAATAGGTATTATGACTACACTTGCACTAGTATTTTTAAGCTCTACTGGATTTCACTTTTATAATCCATTATCTTTTCATGTAAACTTAGGAACTTTAGCATATGCTATTCTATTCGGTTCTAGTATACCTACTGGCTATGGAGCAATAGCACCAGTTTCTGGTGAGGCTAAAGATGCAAGAAAGACAATTAGTAGGGCTATAATAACAGTTATTCTATTAGGAGGATTGCTAGCTGCATTCGATATTTACGCAATAGGTGATCATTTATTATTCTACAACATATCAGCTAATAACGTCGACATTTTACATCTAATAGAAAATAGATTTGGTCTTATTACTTTCATATTTGTTTTATTTGCAGCCATAAACGATGGTATCTTAGGAAGTTTAGGATTTATTATAGCAACATCTAGGACAATCTTCGCTATGTCTTATACTAATCTTTTACCTAAAGTTTTCAGCAAATTTGAAAATTACAAAGGACCTACCAATGCTGTAATATTGTCCGTTATATTATACTTTATAACCTCATTATTCGGTTTATATTTAATAAATAACCCATTCGTCGCATTTGGCGTATTAGGAGCTATAGCTCTGTTTTCAAGTTTATTTGTACACGTAGCAGCCAATTTTTCGTTAATAAAAATTTCAATCAAGAAATTCAGAAAGAGGCTGTTCCAAATTATAGTTGGAATTTCAGCAGTGACCTTTAGTATATTTGAGCTAATAAATTCTTTGTCTTCTGCTTCTCCTATAGAAGTATATATCTTTATGTCATTCATAATAATAGGTTTTCTAGTGGCTGAGACGTTAAGTATGATGGAAGAGGAAAGTGAGCAAGAAGAATAACTTCACAATGATCTTATATAATATACTTTGTTGATTTGTTCAATTTGTCTCATTAAAACGATATTGTATAACACTAATTTTTCAGTAATTAATATTTATTTCAACGTTCCTCTCAAGCTTACACCCTAATGCCCGGAGCCCTACCGACTACAGAATTCGCCAAGTGAACCATCCACGCGTAAGCCCAGAACTTGAGCTTAGCCTCAACTACTTGTCCAGCAAAACTTGTTGCCCTAACCGATTCCCCAAAAGTACGCTTCACCGCAGAGAACAAGGACTCGACCCTCCACCTAACGCCATAACCCTTCTCCTCCCTCCAACGATCATAACCCAACTTCCTAAACTCCCGCACAGCCTTACGTCTAGCAAGATGGCCCCTTTTAGTAGAAGCGTTCTTCTTGGGAGGAACTACAACCTCAACTCCGGTCTTGTAAACCTCATTGGCGTCATATGTCTTATCTCCATAAAACTTCTTGACCTTCTTTCCCTTATCTTGAAGATCCTTAACTGTTTTTACAGCGCTTTCAACCTCGTTGCTAGTGACCTCAGCGTTTATCACGTTGAATTCGTTATTGTCCATTACTATCTCGATCTTGAGGAATTTTGAATCCCTAGTCTTACCCCACTTGGCAACAATGTATTGTCCTCCCGTGTTTGTGCTAATGCCTGTAGCGTCTGCAATTACTTCAAGTTCGTCACTTGCCTCGGGGAAGGTTATTTTCATGTTCCTCACTCTCTTCCATATTGTTGAGTAATCGAGGCTTGTGGGGATGATCTTCAATTGTTCTAAGGCTCTTAATACTCCTTCTATTGCTCTGTAAGGTAGGAAGATGTGGAGGAAGGCTAGGAATTCGTCGAACTCCTTCGGAGCTTTATACTTTGTCCTAGCGTTCCTGTTCTCCTCTGCTAATAAGTCCCACCAATGTTCGAATACGTAGAAGGGGAACATCAACTTATATCTAGTAATGACGTTCTCGTCGTACTTGCTCCAGTCCCTCTTGTACTTACTCTTTCCCATAGGTAATACTTAAACGAATAATTTATAAACTTTTTGTACAATTCTGAAGCAATCCACAAAGCATATATAATATGAATACTTTAATATGAATTAATGCTTGAAAAGGCCGTAATTACATCAGCTGGAAAAGGAAGTCGAATGAAACATATAACAAATGTATTACCAAAGGCATTATTACCCTTATTCGTAACGGAAAATGGAGGGAAGGTAACTAGACCAGTTATAGATTTAATAATGGATTCATTAAATAAGATTGGTGTAGAAAAGTTCTGTATCGTGGTAGGAAGAAATGGAATGTTACTAATGCAATACTTATTCGATAGAACACCAACTTTTGTATTTCAAGATATGCCTAAGGGATTTGGCGATGCAGTCTTGAGGGCAGAGGACTTCTCAACAAATGAACCTTTCTTCGTTCATGCTGATGATGGTGTTCTAACTAAAGGATATGACTCTCTCAAATTGCTATTTAATGAAATAAGTCCAGATGGCGTACTTTTAGTCAGAAGAGTGGAAAATCCTAGTAGATATGGTGTGGTAACTGTTCAAGATAAGGGTATGTACAATGGTCACAAATTATATAGGGTAATTGACGCGGAGGAGAAACCATTACATCCAAAATCTAACTTAGCCATAGCTGCAGTTTACATTTTTAAGCCTAGTATATTCAGTGCCTTAAGGCAAATTAAGGTTGAGGAAGGTAAAGAGTTGGAGTTAACTTATGGGATACATAATTTGTTGCTAGATGGTAAAGAAGTTTACGCGTTAGAAATGAATGAAGATGAGAAATGGTTAAACGTAGGAGACCCTAAAAGCTATCTAGACGCATTAAACTATTCATTTAAATTTCTTTAACAACATAATATATTTCATGATACTTGTCGGAGTGGATGGGGGAGGAAGTAAAACAAGTGCTATAGCTTATACTTGTAGCGGATCCTTCTTAGGCAAGGGTTTAGCTGGACCTGCGAATTTCCATAATGTAGGTGTTGAAGAGGCTGTAAAAAACGTTAACAGAGCGATTTTATTAGCCACAAAAGGTATGAAACCAGATGTAGCTTATGTAGGTTTGGCTGGGGTAGATTCTAGATATGATTACAACATAATGGCAGAAGCATTGAGATCTATTGCAAAAAACGTTTATGTCGATCACGATGGTTTTGTCGCTCTTTATGCAGAAACTAGAGGAAACCCTGGAGTTATAGTTATAGCAGGTACTGGGAGTGTTATAGTTGGCTATGATGGTAATAGGAGGGTTAGGTTTGGAGGCTTAGGATGGTTAATAGCTGATGAAGGTTCAGCTTATTGGATAGGAAGAGAAGCACTGAGAGCTTTTGGAAAGATGTTAGATGGCAGGATAAACAAAACAATAATTGCAGATAAGATAATGAAGAATTTGAATATAAATGATGTTGATGATTTAATAAAGTGGGCTTATCATGAGGGTCATAAGGTTAAGGATATCGCATCATTAGCAAAAATAGTAGATGAAGCGGCTAATGAAGGGGATTGGATAGCCTTAGATATATTGAAAAACGCAGCCTTTGAGCTCGCTAGTTATGCTGTTCAGCTGGCAGTAAAAATAGGTGTTGATAAAATATTCCTAAAAGGCGGAATGTTTAATTCTTCAGTATATTATAATTTCTTTAGAAATTATTTAGATAATAATAATATAAAAGGGGTAATTGCAGAACATGAGCCAGAACAAGGTGCTCTACTACTAGCCTTTAAATACTCAGAGTGCGATTCCAGTGTACTAAATTGGTAGAATAGAAATAGTAAAAATAAAATTTTGTATAATATAATATATAGTTAGCTTGAAGATTCCTAAGACTCTTGCGTGAGAAGTTAGAATTTTCCATTAGCGCCATTAGTCTTATTTGCCCATACTTGTTATGCTCTTTATCTTTACTGAATTTTCATGAATTAGTGTCAACTTCTTGGCTTGTATATAGTATTCCTAGGCTTCATTATGATCTACTAAATATTCCCCGCTCTATGGGCAATCTTAACCAATAAGATTCCAAATGTTGGAGACTGTAACACATTTGCATAACTTTTAAATACTTTTAATCATTTCACAATATGATCTTTATTATGATTATGTTTATATATTATTTCCTCTACATTATAAATTGATGAACTCCATACTGATGACGGGCTATGCTCACGAGGTATTGGGGGCGACAAATACGGATGGGAGGGTAGTGGTGTTTCCCTCGACTAGCCCCAATGAGTTGAGGGTGAGTGTGTATGAGCCCTCAAGAGGGGTGCCCGTGGCGGAATTAGAAGTGGTTAAAAGTAAGCAGAAGTTACGCCACGGGTAAACACCAGTACGTCTTAGGTATTTTTATACTACATTTCAGCCATATAAGCTATCATCTGTAGTCAATCTGACCTATGATTGCGTATTATGTTTATAACAGACGGGGGTTCAAAGGGGGCGGAAAACTTCGCCTCTTTGAGATGAATCCCTTTGTAGAAAAGTTAAAAATAGGAAAATAACAAAATACACATCAATACCCACCTTAGGGTTTCGCTTCCGTGCATACACTGACGAACAAACCCTTAGGGCGTTAAAAGCCCAGTTGAAGTTAGCGTGCAAAATCTACAACACCTTAAGGTGGGCAGACATATACTTTTACCAAAGGGATGGGAAAGGACTTACGCAGACTGAGTTAAGACAGTTGGCTCTAGATCTGAGAAAACAAGATGATGAGTATAAGCAACTCTACTCGCAAGTGGTTCAACAAGTAGCTGACCGTTACTACGAAGCTAGACAGAGGTTTTTTTGAAGGTTTAGCACGTTTCCCAAAAGAAAAGAAACCTCATAAATACTACTCCCTTGTCTATACGCAAAGCGGTTGGAAAATACTTCACTAGTATTTTGGAAAAGTTCTTAGACTATGATTTAGTGGTATATCCTTTGCCTAAAGCCATAAACTTTCTGAAAGCACTAACGTTAGAGAAATAAGAAAAGGAAGCAAGAAGAAACTAATAACGCTTAAACTATCAAATCTTGGTACGTTCAAGGTAATAGTTCACCGAGACTTTCCCCTTGACAAAGTAAAGAGGGTGGTAGTGAAGCTAACAAGATCTGAGAGGATATACATCACTTTCGTAGTTGATCACGAATTCCCCAAGTTACCTAACACTGGTAAGGTAGTGGCGATAGATGTTGGTGTAGAAAAGTTGTTAGTAACGTCAGATGGTGAGTATTTTCCTAATTTGAGACCTTACGAGAAAGCTTTATGGAAAGTGAAGCATCTTCATAGGGAGCTTTCAAGGAAGAAGTTCCTCTCTAATAATTGGTTTAAGGCTAAGGTTAAGCTTGCTAGGGCTTATGAGTATTTGAAGAATCTAAGAACGGATCTTTACATGAAGTTGGGTAAGTGGTTTGCTGAGCATTATGACGTTGTGGTGATGGAGGGTATTCACGCTAAACAACTTGTGGGTAAGTCCTTGAGGTCTCTGAGGAGGAGGCTGAGTGATGTGGGATTTGGTGAGTTGAGGGATGTGCTGAAGTATCAGCTGGAAAAATACGGAAAGAAACTCATCCTAGTTAATCCTGCATACACTTCCAAAACTTGTGCTAGGTGCGGGTATGTGAAAAATGACTTGTCTCTATCTGATCGTGTTTTCGTTTGTCCCAACTGTGGTTGGATTGCAGATCGTGACTATAATGCTTCTCTTAACATTTTGAAGGGTGCGGGGTCGGAGCGACCCTTAGTGTGGAGCTCCGCCCTCTACCAGTACTCTGGCAAGGTGGGGCTGTGAAGCAGGAAGCTCCCTCATTTATGAGGGGGTAGCTCACAGACTTCATAATCCAAGGTACTTTGTGGACCTGTTGAGTTTTCACAGAGAGTTAATAGGCATTACAGGCCAAAATTGTACACCTTGAATATTAATTGAAGGAAAATAGTAGTTCAGTTCTGTGAAAAGATATCCAGTTGGATCAACAAAGCAGATCCAAAGGAAAATAACTAAATAGGTAATACTATGCCTTCACTTCTAATGTCAGCAACTCCGATATATCTTCCTTTCTTATACTTTAGGGCTTGCACTATTCCCACCTCAGGCGAATAATAGTCTGTTTGTGTAGCAGGTACACCGAGTCTCTTTTCGGCAATAACCTTATTTCCCAAATACATGAACCTAGGAGCTTGAACTGCTTCATCAATTTCCATGTTATAATCGGCATAATACTCAAATACTTCAGCATGGATTTGTGGTCTCAGATCTCCACCAGCACAACCTATAAAGATTCTCTCATCGTCCTTCTCGGCCATTAGTATAGAAAGTGTGTGTAAGGGTCTCTTCCTAGGTTCTGGTTTATTATTTCCTTCAGAAAATCCTGCACCTCTATTGTTAAACGGTATATCGTTTACCACTATCCCAGAGCCAAAGGGATAAAATAGACTTTGTATAAATCCAATTTCATTTTCGCCATCAGCAACAGCGAAAAACGTTGTATCTCCAGTAACGTTTACTTTTACCTCGAATCCATATTCAGCTATCTTATTTGCAATATACTTCTCCGATAATAACATTTCTACGGGCACGTTTACAAATCTTGGATCAGCTATATAGTTATTTCTATCAGCATAAGCTAGTGCACTTAATCGCACGTGATCATTTACTCTCCTCACGTCGTTGAAGGGCAATTTGTTTATTTCAGTTACTTCAATCATTTTAAGTAATTCTAGTGTAGTAAGTCCTTGTGTATTTGGTGGTAACTCATATAGCATAAAATCCTTATACTTCATTTTTATTGGATTTATAATCTCACCGTGAAATTCACTAAAATCTTCATAACTCACTGGTACTCCCCTTTCTCTTAATCCTTTGGTTAACTCCTCTGCGATCTTTCCTTCATAGAAACTTCTAGGGTCTTTTGAAATCTCCTTCAAGACCTTAGCAATTCCCCTGAGCTTTATTTCATCACCAAATCTTTTGCTTCCATAAACCCTATTCCAATCATCAGATAATTTAAACGAACTTATTATTGCGTGGTGTAATCCTCTTCCCACCATAAACCCATTGGTCGCTAATGAAATCGCAGGAATAAGCAATTCATGTAGTGATTTTGAGGCGTAGTTTTCATAAATGAATTCCCATAGATCTACTAACCCAGGGACAACCACAGTAAGCGGACCTCTATCACTGTTTATTTTGTCTACTTTCAACTCCTTAGGAGCCCAGCCAGATGCATTATAAGCAATTAAACCCTCCGGTGTTTTCGCTAATAGAAATCCATCACCTCCAAGGCCACTGGTATGCGGTATCACTACAGATAAGGTAGCACTTATTGCGATAGCAGCGTCAAACGCATTTCCCCCTTCTTCTAAAACCTTAGCTCCAACGTAACTTGCTATGTAATTTTGCGTTGTGACAACTTTTTTACCTACTGCTGAAGGCATAATTATTTAATAGTTGGTTGAGCATAAAATATTTATCACTATCATGGAATTTCCGGCAGAAGTTAGGAATAATCTAAGTGATGGCCTATGTCTAACGTGCTGTAATGATTCAGTAGTATGTATGAGTGAAGACTATCCTAAAAATGCGAACGTCGAAGTACTATTTGAAATAGATAGGGAAGGTAGAGAGGTAATTTTTAGACATATAATCATGGACGACCCTTCAAATCCATTAACCGTTGAATATGGAGTAGATGCTAAATTTGTTGAAAATGTTTCACATAAGAAATGGATTGACATATATTTCGTTAATCATAGCTTTAATGTGGAAATTAAGCTAAGGATAACTTTTTCTGATAACGAGATAAGAGTGATGCGGAGGGAAATTGGACTTGGAACTTAAGGAACTACAGTCAAAAATGAAGGAAATGTATTTCGAGAAAGACTCGCAAAGGGGTATTTATGCTACATTTACTTGGCTAGTAGAAGAAGTAGGAGAGTTAGCTGAAGCACTTCTTTCCAATAATTTAGATTCTATCCAAGAGGAATTGGCGGATGTCATAGCTTGGACAGTATCCATAGCTAACTTAGAAGGTATAGATATAGAAGAAGCTTTAAAGAAGAAGTATAAATTGTAAGCAATGGTAAATAAAGAGCAGTTTTATGATCAAATAAGAAAGGCATTAGAGGATGGTAATACTAGATATTATAGGAACTTGATTTACATAGAGAGGGATGACTACTTTGATCACGTTAAGGAAATTATAAGTCTATTTCTTAACTTCAAATCAAATCCTTCAGTAGCGTATGGTTTCGTACCTTGGGCAAGTGGTTCTAAAGAGAGAATGAGAACTATAAAAGAATATTTCTCCAAATTTGACGATATTGATTACGCCAATGCTGAATACTACTTAGGTAACACTTATGATTTAGTCATATTGGACACTGTAGATAATTTTCAACCAATTAATATAGGTAGACTCGTTGATCTAGCTAGAGGTGGGGGTTTGATAATAATTTATACAAATAATCTAATTAAGGATAAGACTTTTAGAACTTCAATAATGAGGAATGGTTTAATTTTAGATGAATATGAGAAAAGGTTTAAAAGAAAATTGTATGAGCATGAAGGGATATTTATCATTGACGTTAACGAGTATATTCCTAAGCCGTTTTCTGGTAACACAATGCCAAAGGCAGAGAAGAAAGTCCCAAGAAACCCATTAATGCCAAAAGAAATTCATGAATTATCGCTAAGTGAGGATCAAAACAGAGTTATAGAGAGTTTCACTTATCTATTAAGTGGAGGACAAAGAGCCTTAGTTTTAACAGCTGCTAGGGGTAGAGGAAAAAGCGCAGCTACCGGACTATCTATAGCGGGGTTAATAGAGAAACTTAGGGAAAGAAAAGAGAAGAGTATTAGAATAATAGTTACTGCACCCTCAATAGCCAGTGCATCTCAAGTAATGTCTTTCGCAAAATTAGGTTTAGAAGCTTTAGGCGAGGAACTTTCGGTAAAAGTTAGTGATACTGGACATATAAAGAGTTTAAGAGGCGACTATTTCAAGTTGGAGTATGTTCCGCCTGATGCTGCCATAGAAGATGAGGGTGAACTTTTAATCATAGACGAGGCCGCAGCCTTGGGTATTAATTACATAGACTTAGCATTGAGGGCATGGAAAAAGGTAGCACTAGTAACTACGGTACATGGATATGAAGGTTCTAATAAGGCATTTCTTAGATATTTAAGAAGACTAATTGAAAGTAAAAGGATTAGGGTCAAATGGGTAAATATGGAACAACCTTTAAGATATGCGAAGGGAGACCCTATAGAAAAATGGCTCTATGATGCGTTGTTGCTTGACGCAGAACCTTCAGAGCCACAGTATCTTAATGATACTATGATTTACGAAGATGTGGATAAATCTGAACTGGCTAATGATGATAACAGACTGAGAGCTATTTATGGAATAATGGTAACAGCCCACTACAAAAATAATCCAGATGATTTAATGATTATGTTAGATGGTATTCATCATAAGATAAAGGCCATACGTATTGGGGAGAATTCGTACATTGCCGCTTGTCAAATAGCCGAAGAGGGTGAACTTTCTGATAATATGGTAGATATTGCCTTAAAAGGTGGTACGTTTGATGGTGATCTAATACCGGACAGAATTATAAAGCACGTTAGGATTAAGGACTTTGCTAAGCTACGTGGGTGGAGGATAGTTAGAATTGCAGTGGCTCCAGAACTTCAAGATAAGGGATTTGGTAGTGAGCTATTGAAAATGATATACGAAGAGGCTAGGGATAAAGGAGTGGACTGGGTTGGTTCTTCTTTTATGTCTGATCAAAAAGTTTTAAATTTCTGGATAAAGAACGGCTTTATTCCAGTTCATATATCACCAAAGAAAAATGAAAAATTAGGCGACTATCCAGTTGTTGTTATTAGACCTATAAGTGATATTGCAACAAAAATTGTAAAAATATCCGCATATATGTTAAAAGAGAAACTTCTTAATACTTTACACGACGTATACTTTAATATGAACCCTGAAGTAGTTAGGCTAATGTTGACAAGCACTAAGATAGTTAGTAAAACCATTAATGTAAGTCCAATAATATTAGACAAAACCATATCATTTCTTCAAGGCGTAAGTCCATATGAATCCTCAGCTGATGGAATACACATGTTAACGCTAAAGTATTTCTGGGATGGAGAAAGAGATTGGAGTTTGACTCAGGATGAGGAATTAGTATTAATAGCTAAAGTTCTTCAAGGTAAGCCATGGAGTTATGTATCTACTGTGCTTAGTAGTAATAGAACACATATATACGAATTAATATATTCTGCTATATCAAAGTTAATGAAAAAATATTATAACTTAACCGCTGATAGTAAGGTAGGTTTAACGTTAAAGGATGTGATGAATTCACAACAATATGATTAGGTGAATTAATGCACCTCAACTGATACTATTCAATATTATTGCTACTACGACAAGGATTGAGAATAGTTGATGCAATCCAATGGACATACCTGGTTTTAACGGATTTCTGTTGCTGGAATCCCATACCCATAATCCGACAATTATTTCTAAAGCTGTGAAAATTAATGTTAACCAGTAATGTAGGAGAACAACAGCAATTATAAAGATTAGGGCTACTATACCGTGAATTGTCCAAGCAGCTTGCAGCCACGAATTTCTCTCCTTATCTCTTTCCCATGGCCTACCTATCTTTAATTTCATTCTTCTAGTTCCAGTTACTACACCTCCCATAAAGATGACGAAGTATAAAAAGTGTGGAGGAACTATTGCGCTAATCAGAAATGACACTATATCTATCTTAAATATTCCTAATCCTTGTAACATAATGAGGAAGTAAGAGACGAAAGTTGTATAAGCTGCTATATCATGCAAGCCTTGGAATACTGAAGGTAATTTTCCAGCTAGTACGTATAGTGTCGCCATACCTAAAAGTGCTGTGAAAACTACGGACACAAACCCAATTATTGATATAAGGGTAGGATGAATTATTAATATGACTAGAGAAAAGATTCCAACTAGTGTAGCTAAAATTCTGTGTATTGCCTCGGGATCTTTTTTAGCAGCCAGTTGCATGATATCATTAGTATAGGGCCAATTAGTTCCTAGCGATAAACCATATCCATAACCTTCTACTATTCCACCAAAAACTATCGTTGTTCCAGCCAATATTGTCTCAAGTGCCGAAAGGTAAGTTACTATCATTATTTACATAAGTGATTTCATACCTTAAAAATCTCTTTTAGGGGTTTGATTAATGTCTGATATGTTTCAAAACAATAATCGATTTGGGAAAAATTCTATTTATATTATTGCGGAAAAATGTACTCATGGCTGAAAAAGAAGTCGGAATTGCAAGGTTGATATTAAGATGGATAACGGCAATGTCATCTGCATTGTGGGCTGGAGTTCACATGGTACTAACACACGCAGTACTACCTAATCCAACTGCAACGATGGTTTACGATACGTTCTTCGGGTTTACGTCAGCATTAGCTATAATAGCTGCGGTCTTAGCTATTCAAGGAATAAAGTATAGCTATCCGTTAATTACTGCATTCTATGCCATAGACTTAACATTGCTTAGTGAGACCAGATTAGGACCAGCATTACTTGTAGGAAAGAAACTTCCATTTAATTATTATGTAGATATCTCCTTAGCTCTCGATGTCATCCTAATAGTATTATCGTTAATACTAATCTTTGTAGAAAAGAAAAGTTAAAGTTTTTCTATTTCTTCCTTTAATATTTTAGTACCTTTCATGGCCAACTCTTCACTTATTATTAGCGGAGGTTCTATTCTAACTACCGATTCTCCAGCTCCTATTGCCAATACTCCTCTTCTGAAAGAATTATATAATACTTTTTCTAGACCTTCTACAAATGGTTTATCATTTTTTCTTAACTCAGCACCTATGAGAAGACCTAATCCTCTGACATCATATAAGTAAGGTGATCTAGTATCTGTTAGTTCCTCGATAATTTTCTTGCCTATACTGCTTACATGGTCTAATAGCTTCGGAACCTCTTCTAAAATAACATTCGCTGCAGCCAATGCTAATGGATTTCCCCCAAAAGTGTTAGCATGAGAACCCGGAGGCAAATCCATAATCTCCTTTCTTCCAACAACTGCACCCAGTGGAAGTCCTCCACCTAATGCCTTAGCTAAACATACTAAATCTGGCGTTACATTGAAATGCTCAAATGCGAACATTTTCCCAGTTCTTCCGATTCCAGTCTGTACTTCATCAAGGATAAGTAAGATTCCAAATTTCTTAAGTAAATTATTCAATTTATAAAAGAAATCCTTAGGAGGTACTATAACCCCACCTTCTCCTTGTATTGGCTCAGCAATAAAAGCAGCTACTTCATTGGGATCGACTACCTTCTTGAAAACCCAGTCTTCTATAAATCCTAACAACTCTTCAGTACACTCTTCTTTACATAGTGGGTCTCTCCTATCTGGATATGGGATTAAATATGTTGATGGTAAAAGGGGAGAGAACGATTTCCTTTGGATAGCTTTACTTGAGGTAAAGGCTAAGGAGCCTAAGGTTCTTCCATGAAAGGAATTAATGAAACCTATAATCCATTGTCTCCCTGTATGCCCTCTAGCTATCTTTATTGCTGCTTCAACACTCTCAGTACCACTGTTAGCATAAAATACCTTAGCTGAGAATGGCATTAAGGAGGATAATCTTTTCGCTACTTCTATCGCAACTTCATAGTAGAAATCTGTAAGACTATAATGGAAAAACTTGTCCATTTGCTCCTTTACTGCATTAATGATCTTCTCGTTTTTGTGGCCTAATGCAACTACTCCTATTCCCGCGTTAAAATCAATGTACTCGTTTCCTTCAATATCGTAAACTATTGCCCCAAAACCGTGATCTATTACAAATGGATACCATCTCCTAAAGGATTGCATCAAATATTCTTGATCCTCTTTTATCAACTCATCTACTTTCTTGCTCATCGTTTTAATTTCGAACTTATAGTATATTAATTTTTCCTAGTTTCTTAAAGTAACAATACTCACTATTCGTTTTTCGTAATACAATAAATTATCGATCTTTAATATTTTCTTCGGGAGGAAAGGTAGTATTTTATATTCATGATAAAATATTTAGTTATGAATGCCGGAAGGCTATTTTTATCTCTTCTTAAAGAAAGCGGGGTAAATAAAATATTTATAGTATCTGGTACGGATTACGCTTCATTAATAGAGGCTAAGGTCGAAGATTCCAGTTTACCAGAATTTGAAATAGTACCTCATGAGATTACTGCTATATCAACTGCAATAGGTTACGCACTAGGCAATAAGCTAAGTGCTGTTGCAGTTCACACTACACCTGGAACGGCAAACGCATTGGGAGGTATTATGAGTGCGTTCACTTCCAGAATACCACTTTTAGTTATTGCGGGGAGGAGTCCATATACTGAGAAAGGCAATACTGCAAGCAGGAACTTGAGAATCCACTGGACACAAGAGGCTAGGGATCAAGGAGAATTGGTTAGGCAATATGTCAAGTACGATTTTGAAATTAGGATGGCTGATCAGTTACCAGCAGTAGTATCTAGAGCAATTCAAATAATGATGAGTGAACCAAGAGGTCCAGTATATATTGTTTTGCCAAGAGAAGTTAGCATTCAAGAAGTTAATGAAGCTAGGAGAATACCAATGGATTATTATGAACCCGCACCTTCTCCGGATAAAATTAACAAGGCTAAGGAAATGCTGGAAAAGTCAGAAAGACCACTAATTATAACATGGAGGGCTGGAAGGAGAAAAGAATGGTTTGAATCCCTAAGGAGATTTGCAGATAATTATAATATTCCAGTTCTGAACTACGCTGGCGAGGTTTTGAATTATCCCAGCAGTGGACCAATGGCTTTGGATAGGTTTGATTTACGAAATAGTGATTTGTTATTAGTAGTGGAGGCAGAAGTGCCGTATTTTCCGAAGAAAATTGACCTAGATATTCCAATAGTTAAGATTGATGTTGATCCATCTTATTCTTACATTCCATATTATGGCTTTAGATGTGATCTATGTATACAATCCACACCCAGCAACTTCTTTGATTATATTTCGATTAGACCGAAGAGTTATGACGAGATTAAGGAGCTAAGGGCTAAGCAAGAAGAATATAAGAAGCAAGAGATTGAGAGATTAAAGGATAAGAAACCAATTCATCCGAAATATTTATCATATGAAATTGGAATTGTTGCGTCTGAGTACAATTTGGTAATATTTAATGAGTATCAATTTAATCCTAGATACGCTAGGCTAAATGAGTTTGGTTCTTACTTTGCTGACTTGTCCGTAGGATATCTAGGCTTCGCATTAGGTGCTGGCGTTGGATATAAGATAGCTACTAACAAGGACGTACTTATCACTACTGGTGATGGCTCATTTATATTTGGCGTTCCGGAAGCCTTCTATTATGTAGCATCGAAATATCCGACGATGGTTGTGATTTATGATAATGGTGGCTGGTTGGCATCAGCTGAGGCAGTAGATGAGGTTTTTCCTGAGGGTTTAGCAAAAAGTAAAAAGTATTATCCTGGCGCAGATTTTGATAGAAGGTTCGAGATTGGGAAGACTGTTGAAACTTTTCATGGCTACTATGAACTAGTTGAGGATCCTTGGGAGATTAAGCCTGCCTTAATAAGGGGCTTAGAGAAAATGAGAAGAGAGAATAAAATAGCTGTGATTCAAGTTATAGTAGACAAGGTGAGATAATCATGAGGTTATGTAATAAGGACGTCTCACAAATTGGTTTTGGGACTTGGAAAATTGGAGGAGGGTATTGGAATCCAGATTATTCTAAGGATTCCCATTATATAGAAATATTAAAGTATGTGATAAGTAAGGGAATAAACGTTATCGATACTGCGGAAATGTATGGTGGAGGACATTCTGAAGAACTTGTTGGAAAAGCTATAGAGAATTTTGATAGGGATAAAATTTTCATTATAACTAAGGTATGGTCTAATCATCTGAAGTACGATGATTTAATTAGGTCTGCTAAAAATAGTCTAAAAAGGCTTAACGCGAAGTATATTGACCTATACTTAATCCATTGGCCGAATTCCTCTGTACCACTAGAGGAAAGTTTAAGAGCAATGGAGGAGTTGGTAGATCAAGGCATTGTAAATTGTATTGGAGTAAGCAATTTTGATATTAAACTTTTAGAAGAAACAATGTCGATAACTAAGAAATATGAAATAACTGCAAATGAAATAGAGTATAATGTTGAAAATAAAAGTGCGGAAAAGGATGTTATACCGTTCTGCGAAAGGAATAATATAAAAGTCATAGCGTATTCTCCTCTCGCTAGGGGAAATGCTAAAAACAATAAAATACTAGAGGAGATTGGACGAAAATACAATAAGACCTCTGTTCAAGTAGCCTTAAATTACCTTTTGAGAAGATCAATCCCAATACCTAAGGCTTCTAGTAAAGATCATATTGATGAGATACTTGGAGCTTTAGGATGGAATCTAAGTGATGAGGATTATGAGAGGATTTCGAAAATTTAAATAGCTCAGAAAACTCTGAAGAAAGACGTTTTAAAAGGTATAAAAGATGTGGTGTCTATAATTTGGCTATAATATGGCTCTTAGTGAAGACGAGGTATTATGTGATTTAAGTTACTTAAGATATTCCTTAGAACAGAGTTAGTGTGAAGTTAGTATTACAGTTAGATGATCAGAAATATTTATACGTTGATGGCGTAATTAGGCCTTTTGACGGTAAGATAAAGACTAAAGATGATGTGATAGGATATGGTGTTATTTATGACGCAGGTAAGGTTAAAGTTTTATATGATTATAAGGTAGTGAGAGTAAACGATAGCAATGTAATTACGCAAGCAGTATTGAAGGAGAAAGTAGATAAGTTGAATATGTATTTATTTGAATATGGTAATACAATATATGTATATTTTGGAAATATTTCTAATCCTAAATTAAACTTTCCATATATGATTATATATGGTATACCTATTGCTTTAGGTTCTAAAGTCGAGATAATCGAGGCTATAAATAGAGACTACAAGGTAGCGTTATACGCATTAAATAGTTTTAGGAATGATTCTAGTATAGTTAATCATTCCATTTTATCTTTAGTTAAATTTGAGAAATGTGATGATGCAGTAAGATATTATAAAGAACTGAGAGTTTCCGACCCAGAGGTTTCCTTAGCAGTAGCTCAATGCATGGAGAGAATAGGAGACGAGTTGGAAGCCTTAAAGATTTACTCATTTTTATCTGAGGAGAAGTATAGGGAATTGGAAAGTAAGATAAGAAGCAAGGTAAACGCAATTATTGAGGAGTATAGGAAAGAGGGGAATGTGAAACTCTTAATAGACTCAGTTAAGATGCTACCAACGTATGATGCACCGCTTATTGAATTAGGGTGGCATTATGTTAACAAAAGAAAATTTGAGGAAGCGGTAAAATACTTTGAAGAAGCTGTTAAAAGAGTACCAACATTCCATAACCTCTTGTTATATGCGTGGTCTTTGATAGGTAATGAGAGATATAGGGAAGCGTTAGAGGTTATTGAGAAGGCAGAGAAAATTAAGCGTAACGCTGGTTCTGCATACATAAAAGGTTTAGCTTTAGAAGGTTTGAATGCTCCATCTCAAGCTGAAAGGGAGTTTCTTTACGCGTGTAGGGAAGGTATAATTGACGCGTGCATGAAGACTAGATCATACAAACTATACATACCAGAACCATTTGATGCAACTGCTTGGTTAAGTTATGTACTCTATGGATATGAGGTAAAGCAATTGTTGGGAAATGGCGGTATGGGTTATGTACTATTAGTTGAGAGGAATGGTAAGAAATACGCTATGAAAGTGATGAAGAAGGAGTATACTTTTATAGAGATGCTTTATGAAGTTGCAAAAATGCAAGAAATCTCTAAGAGGTCTGAATACTTAGTTAAAATATTCGCTAGTTTTCTAGATGAGAACTGGACAGATTACTTCAGTTCTCCACCCGCAATAATAATGGAATATATGGAAGGAGGTGACTTAAGGTCAATCCTAGTGGATCAAGAGTATTCTGCTTTGCGTCATTCCGTTAAATGGCCTCAAGTGGTAGCTTTAATATTTTCTAAAATTGCCAAGGCCGTTATAGAAGTTCATAAAGAGGGATATACACATTGTGACATAAAACCATCTAATATTTTGTTCAATAAGAAACTGCCAAGATACGGTGAAGATGCTCTAAATTCTTTGCTCAATTTTGAAGTTGTACCTAAATTATCTGATTTGGGTTCTTCGGTAAAAATAGGTACTCCGGTAATGCACTATACTCCCTACTATGCTCATCCCTTACAAAGATTTGGTAATAGAGCCGAAACCATGTTTGACGTTTACTCTTTTTCAGTATCCCTTTACGTATCTCTTACTAATAATTTTCCATTTCCCGAATGGCTAGAAAACGAAATCGAAGAAGCGGTAAAGAATCCAGAAAAGAGAAAACAAGCCTTGGATGATTTTCACAACGCAACGCCTAGACTTGATTATGTACCTGCGGAATTCAAAGATCTTATAACGATGGGGTTGAAGGGTGAAATTAGCATGTTAGAAATAAATAAGAGATTGGAAGAAATTTTGGTCGAAGATTATAATATAGACATTAATAATCTGAACAGTGAAGCAGAAAAGCTTATAAACTATTGATGACAGTTATATAAAATAAAAGGATCGGTGAAAAAGAATGATAGAGCCAATGGCTAAGAAAGTGTTCGAAGGACTAGCGTATACGATATGGGAAGACGATGAGGCTAGCGTTGTCTTATTAGAAGGTAAACCAATCCAAGCAAGCTGCGTTGAACACGGGAATCATAATCTATTCGATCTGGATTGTCCACACGTAGAAAAGCTATTGAAAAAGATTTTTTCTTAACTCTTCTGAGCTATAACAGTTATTTCTATTAATACGTCTCTTGGTAATCTTGAAACTTCTACAGTAACTCTCGCGGGAGGTTTATTACTGAAATATTTCGAATAAACTTCATTAAATCTTTGAAAGTCCTTTATATCTTTTAGATAAACAAAGGACATTACTACGTCATCTAACATATAACCTGCTGCTTCTAGAACAGCTTTTATGTTTTCAATAACCCTAATTGTCTGTTCTTCTATGTTTTTGCCTACTACTTCGTTAGTTTTAGGATCTACTGGAATTTGTCCTGATACGTAAAGTATATCTCCAACCTTCACTCCTTGAGAGTATGGACCTATTGGCTTAGGAGCTTTCTCCGTGAAAATTATTTCCTTCATGTGAATTACTAAATCGAAAATAGTTTAAAGTTTTTCCTTAAATTTCTCCATAACAAGAATATGATGTAAAGCTATTAACAAATCTCTTTCAGTGATTATACCTCTTATGGTATTATCCTTGTTCAATATTAATAGGGAACCTATTCTCTTTACAATCATTTCTGCTGCTGCTCTATTAACCGAGGCTAGCTCATCAATAGTCACTAAGTTTGTGACCATGACGTCTTTTACTACCTTGCCATAGAAGTAATCCGGATCCAATTTATCTACCGCCTTAGCTAACTGCTTAATAGCATTTACGACAGTTACTATTCCTACTACCTTATTATCATCGTCAATGACGGGCAATCTTCTAAATCCCCTCCTCAACATCAACTTAACCGCTTGGTCTAACCTAACTTCCTTATAAATAGTCTGAACTTTAGTTGACATAAAAACCTTTACTGGGAATATCTCGTCTAGATCCTTGTAAAGCAGTAAGAATTCTCTCTCCGTCACAATTCCCACGGGTTTATCATTTATATCAACTACCGGCAATGATCCGAAATTCCTCGTAACCATTATGTTTATTGCAGTGAACTCATCACTTGTATTGTAAACTGTAACAGGGTTAGGAGTCATGTAATCTATTATCGGCGTAGTAGAAATATGATACAAGTCGCCTTGGCTGCAACTGTCTTTGCAATACGATTCTACAGTAGATAAAAGGTCTCTAGTTGTCAACAGTCCTTCTATTTTTTCATTAGCTACAATTATTCTACCTATTCCTCCTTCATTTATTTTCTTAAACGCTGAGCCTAATCTATCCTCTTTAGATAGTATTGGTGGATTTTTTATCATTAAAGTCTCTATATTCACATTTATTATCTATTACCTTACTTTATAAATATGTGTTTACGATAAATAAAGAGGGTTTTTAGGGATTTTGGCTTCGTTGAATTTTCATGAATCCAACTCTCAGCCCTTTGGATTCACCAAAGTCACGGACTCTTATTCCCTTCATCCTTTTCGCCCATTAGCGGAATAACCTATATAAGTAGCTAACAAATACTATACTCAAAATTCTATCATAGGATTTGTTGCAGAGAACTCCTAACTAACGTCAGTTTACGGATGCCGAGAAACTACGCATCTTGCGTTTTTTAGCACCAAGTATTTGGGACAAGTCCACATTTGGTGAAGCACCTAGCACAATTACATTAAATGAACCAACAATATTTATCTAAAACTGCTGACTATAGCGATAATCTCCATTACAACATAGCGATAGATATTAGCTTCCTATAATCCTTAAGCGTGAGATAACTAAATTCATAATTGGTATTAAGTTCTCCTACGTTTAAAAATTTAAATGCGATTATACTTTTATGAAGGCAATAGTAGTTAATCCACCAAACAAAGGAGTGCATGTTAAAGAGATAAACGATATACATCGATCACTCACCGCAGATGAAGTTTTAGTTAAAACGATAGCAAATGGCATTTGTGGAACTGATCGTGGTATTGTTTCTGGCTTATTGAAATTCTCTCGACCACCAAATGGAAAAAATGATTTAGTGTTAGGACATGAAAATTTGGGTCAAGTGATTGATAAGGGACCAGAGGTACATGGCTTAGGTAAAGGCGACTACGTAGTCTCGATAGTTAGAAGGGGATGTGGAAAGTGTTCCAATTGTTTAGCTGGAAGGCAAGATTTTTGTGAAACTGGGGAATTTGTGGAAGCTGGAATTAGAGGTTTAGACGGTTTTATGAGGGAATTTTATATAGATAATGCAAGCTATTTAGTTAAAATACCAGATGAAATAGTTGATATCGCAGTTTTGCTTGAGCCACTTTCCAATGTGGTAAAGGCTTATAGTGAGCTAATGCTAGTGCAAAGAAGAATGACATGGTGGTGTAAGGACGGCAGTTATAATTGTAGAAATGTTGCAATAGTAGGATCTGGGCCAATAGGTCTCATGTTTTCCTTAATGTTCTCTATTCAAGGTTTTAATGCATTTGTTTTGAATAAGAGAGATCCTTTTCCAATTGAGGCTGAGATCGTAGAGAAGAGCAATGCTAAATTTATAAATACTAATAAAGATCGACTACCTAATACAATAGACTTACTTATAGACACTTCAGGGTATCCATCAGCGTTTATTCCCCTAATGAGTAGGTTAAACAAGAACTCAGCAATTATACTATTTGGCACTACCGGTGGAGAGAAATTTGAGGTTAATGCTGATTTAATAACATATCTTGTAGAAAATAACATTTTATTATTTGGGAGTGTTAATGCCAGTAAGAAGGACTTTGAAAACGGTGTGAATTATCTTACAATCTGGAAATATAGATATCCAAGTGTATTAAATAGAATGATAACTAGAGTTATTAAACCAGAGCAAGCTCCAGAAGTATTATATACAAAACCCAAGGGAGAAATAAAGACAGTAATTTCATGGGTTTAACTGTCTTCTCAATACCTCTATAGCTTTTTTAATTTCTTCCATTGATGCCTCATCTTCTAACGTCGAAATATCTCCTATATTAGATCCCGTCATAACAGCTTTTATTACTCTTCTCATTACTTTACCAGACCTAGTTTTAGGTAACGCATTAACGAAATGTACCTCTAATAATACTATGGGCCCCATAATTTTCCTCACATGTTCTTGTATTTCCTTAGATAACTCATTGTTTTGATGATACCCTTGTTTTAACACAACGAATGCGTGAGCGATCTCTCCTTTCACTGGATCTGGAATGCCTATTACAGCTGCCTCTGCTACTGCAGGGTGCGAGGTTATTGCAGACTCAACTTCACCTGCTCCTATTCTATGCCCAGCTATCTTCAATGTCTCATCTGCTCTTCCAGATACCCACACGTATCCATCTTCATCTATCATGGCAAAGTCTCCAGTATAATATAAGTTGGGGAATTTACTAAAGTAAGTCTTAATAACCCTCTCATTTCCATCGTCGTTCCACATACCTATCATCATCATTGGTGGAAATGGTGGTTCAATTATTAGGTAACCTCTCTCTCTAGGCCTGGTCGGATTTCCATTTTCGTCGACAACTTTTATTTTATTACCCGGTAATGGGAAACCGGACGCTGGGCCAGATTTCATGGTTAAGAAGATTGGATATCCCGGCATGTAACCTAAATTCGGAGCTCCAGTCTCAGTTTGCCACCACTGATGTGACATAAACACCCTACCCTTACCTATAATTTCTAACCCATATTTCCACGGAGCGTAATTTAGCGGTTCTCCATTTGTTACTATTATTCTAAGCGAGGATAAGTCATGAGCTTTAATGTAATCTTCACCATATTTCATCAGATACCTTAAGAATGTTGCAGAAGTTCCAAAAGTCGTAGCCTTATACTTCTCAATTAGTTCAGCCCATTTATCGGGAGTTGGATAATCAGGTGCACTCTCATATATTACTACACTTCTACCCATCACGAGCGGTGAATATGTTATGTATGAGTGTCCTACAATCCAGCCAATGTCTGAAGTATTGAATAATACATCATTTTCTTGGCTTAATCCATAACTCCATAACAACATTGTAGCTGTGCCTACAAGATATCCACCAGTTGAGTGTACTATACCCTTAGGTTTACCGGTAGTCCCAGAAGTATAAAGGATGAATAACGGATGAGTGGCCTCTACTGGTTCTGGTTCGATATATTTATACTTTCCTATTTCATCAAAAAACACATCTCTTCCTTCTTTAAATGGAATTTCTATCCCAATCCTCCTAAATATTATAATATTCTTTACGGAATTATCTTGTAATTTCGATAAAGCATCATCAACGGTCTTCTTAAGCTCTATGAGTCTACCCTTTCTATAATATCCGTCTGCAGTAATGACAATCTTCGATTGTGCATCGGCAATTCTATCGGCTAACGCTTGGGAACCAAAACCAGCAAATACCACACTGTGAATTGCACCTATTCTGGCACACGCTAACATTGCTGTAACTCCTTCTGGGGTTAAAGGCATGTAAATTGTAACCCTGTCACCTTTTTTTACACCTAATTGCTTTAACGCATTAGCCCATCTATTAACTTCGTAAAATAAGTCTTGATAGGTAAGTATTTTTCTCTCCCCTTTTTCAGATTCCCAAATTATCGCGGCTTTAAACTTTCTACTACTGTTCAAATGTCTATCAATTGCATTATAACTTGCGTTTAGTTTTCCTCCTAAGAACCACTTTGTAAGAGTTTCTTGCTTATAGATCTCCTTCCAAGGTTCAAACCAGTCAATTAAATCCTCACCTAATTTACCCCAGAATTTACCTGGGTTCTCTATGCTTTCCCTATAAATTTCTCTATAAATCCTTGTATTATAATCAACTTTTTCCTCTATTTCTTTAATATTTTCTGTAATTTCTTGTACCATATGATATCATATAAAAGTGTTTGTATGATATTAAAAAACTTTACTTAGTATTAATTGTAATTATAAACTTAAAAAGTGTACATTGATATAAATACTGGATCGTTATCTAATAGTGAGTCAAAGTTTTATTATTAATATCCTTTTATATGATATGAACTTATCCTCATTACCCTATTTCGAGAAGTGGTTTATCCTAGGAATAGTTTTAGGTGTAGTAGCAGGGCTAGCAGCAACTACATTCTACTTACTATTACATGTGTTTGAGGACATATTTTTATTTCATCTTATTGGGATGAGTTATCCTAGACCACTTGGTGAGGGAGGAACATTAAATTTTGTCTTTCATCCCGGGAACTACCTTCTTATACCCATTTCAACAGCGATTGGCGGTTTAATTTCTGGACTAATCGTTTATACTTTCGCCCCAGAGGCTGAGGGACATGGTACGGATGCAGCAATAAAGGCTTATCATTATTTTCAAGGCAAGGTAAAATGGGTAGTTATTCCAGTTAAAATAATAGCTTCCGCTATTACAATAGGTTCTGGAGGTAGTGCAGGTAGAGAAGGACCAACTGCGCAGTTTTCAGCTGGAGTAGGCTCTGTTATTGCTGACTTACTACATCTTAGTCCAGAGGATAGAAGAAGGGCAGTAGCTGTAGGCATTGGAGCTGGAATAGGTACAATCTTTAAAACACCAATTGGAGGGGCTATCTTAGCCGCTGAAATTCTATATAGGAGGGATTTAGAACCAGAAGTAATATATCCTGCATTAATAGCCTCAGCAATAGGTTATACCATTTTCGGAAGTATATTTGGTTTTACGCCAGTTTTCGGTTATTACACTGGAACTTTTGACCCACTAAGGTTGCCAATGTATGCAGTCTTAGGCCTAGTTTCTGGTTTAGTGGCAATATTATATCCTAAGACCTTCTATGGAATTAATTCGCTCTTTAAAAAATTACGAATAACCGATCACGTGAAACCAGCAATAGGTGGGCTTGTCACTGGAGTAATTGCATTATTAGCTCCAGAGATCCTTGGCACTGGGTACGGTTGGATTAACCTGGTGGAATATGAGAAGTTTTTCGCACTATATTCCCCAGTGCTCCCGGCGATTATATTAATAGTAATATTACCATTTTTAAAAATCATAGCGACTTCATTCTCTGTAGGTTCTGGTGGCAGTGGTGGAGTTTTCGCTCCGGGGTTATTTATAGGTGCATATATAGGCGCAAGTATTGGATTAATGTTCCACTATTTATTTCCAAGCGTTGTGCCCGACATAGCTCCATTCGTTATCATAGGTATGATGAGCTTCTTTGCTGGGGCGGGAAAGGTCCCCTTATCAGTTCTAATAATGGTAACAGAAATGACCTCAAGTCTTCAGTTACTGCCGGGTGCTATGGTTGCTGTCGCTATTTCCTATTTAGTTTCCGGAAATAGTACAATATATATTTCTCAACTGCCAACGAGAAGGGACTCCCCAGCTCATAAAGCTGAATATGAAACTCCATTAATGGCTACTATACGTGTGGAAAATTGTGAATTGAAAGATATAAAGGTTCACGCTGATGATAAGGTGGATAAAGCTATAAGAATAATGATTGAGAACAGTTTTATGAGTCTACCGGTGGTTAATTATGATAATACATTTCTAGGCGTAGTCTATTTAAGAGATTTAGAAAAGGTTGATCCAGAATCCCAACTGGGAAAATATATAACTAGGGGTTCTCCTTCCGTATCTTTAACATCCACATTGGAACACGCATTAGAGGTGATGGCTACTAACAAGACTAGGTGGGTTGCAGTTGTGGATAAGGGTAAGTTTCTAGGAATTTTAACATACGATGGAATTATAGAAGCGTATAAGAGGGAGTTAAGTACCGTTAAGAATTCATGAGTAAATATTTCTAACACAATTTTTTAAACGTAATTTCACAATAAAGATTATGCAAGAAGTTCAGAGACCACCAAATCAAAAATACATAAAGAACTTTATAGTGTACGCTGAGTTTGGTATACCAGAGGTTAACTTAGAAACATATAGGCTAAAAGTCAGTGGAGAAGTAGAAAATTCTCTGTCATTTACGTATGAAGAATTAATGAAACTACCAAGGAAAGAAATAGTCGAGGATTTCCATTGTGTAACGGGCTGGTCAATAAAGAGTGTTAAATGGGAGGGGATTCCCTTTAAGTTATTGATTGAAATGGCCAAGGTGAAAAATAAGGTGAACTGGGTGATGTTCTACAGTTTAGATGGTTATACATCAATAATACCGTTTGAAGATTTGCTAAAAGATAATGTAATTGTAGCGTTGTTTATGAATGGTGAAAAGTTACCTTTAAAGCATGGTTTTCCAGCTAGGCCAATAATTCCTCATTTATATGCGTGGAAAAGCGCAAAGTGGCTAACTGAAATAGAGTTCATAAAGGATTATGTTGATGGATACTGGGAGGAAAGGGGATATCATGAAAGAGGAAACGTATGGGAGGAAGAGCGGTTTAAAGGTCAAGGAGGTAAGCATTTGAGAAGGAGACCAGTTCTATGAAAAGTTACATTCTGCTAATTAAATGCAAAACTGATACGACTATAAGGACCAAGAGCAAGAAGTTTTTAATAAGGAAAGGTGTTTATGCCTATGTTGGATCGTGTGGAAGATCTTGTGGTAGACGTGTGAGTAGACATTTTAATAAAGAAAAGAGCAACTATCACTGGCATATAGACTACTTAACAAAAGCTTGTGAACCAATAGGAGTATTTGTGATGAATCACGTTGGGGAGAAAGAATTAGCCTTGTTATTTAGTAAAAATAATGCATTTATAGAAGAATTTGGTTCTAGTGATGATAAAGACGCAAAATCTCATTTGTTTATTGTAAACGATTTACAAGAACTTTGTTCAACGGTTTGCGATAAATCTAGAGAACGATAATATTCCTACTATGCCTGCTATTATAAATATATTAGTTATAGTGTAATTGTGGGAGAACAGCTCAAGGATTAGTTCCCTAACGAAAAACGATATGCCAGCATCAATTACGTTAATTATGCTTCTTTCTTTTCCAGTTAAATAACTGTTTACTGCTATGTATAATTCTATTAACACCAAAATTAGTAATGGACCCGTTATTGTCGCGTTTACTAAATCCAACAAATTTAGGGAAAATATGCTAGTTACTATATCATACACAGTTATTATAATTTGTACTCCTATTCCAAAGAATAGAATGATCCTTATAATATATCCTACAAATTTTATTAAGTCTTTATCGCTGATTCTTGCCATTATGTAAGTTTATATTTGCTACCCAAAATATAGTTTATGAGAATCAGAGAAATAGAACCAATAGTACTCACCTCGAAAGAGAAAGGAAGTGCAACTTGGGCATCTATAATGATTGTCACAAGGGTCATTACGGAAAATGGGGAAGTAGGCTATGGTGAGGCAGTACCCACACTAAGAGTTATATCTGTATATAACGCAATTAAACAAGTTAGTAAGGCTTATATAGGGAAAGAGGTAGAGGAAGTTGAGAAGAACTATCATGAATGGTATAAACAAGATTTCTATTTAGCTAGGTCTTTTGAATCAGCAACTGCAGTAAGTGCAATCGATATAGCCTCATGGGATATAATAGGGAAAGAGCTTGGAGCACCAATTCATAAATTATTAGGAGGAAAAACCAGGGATAGGGTACCAGTCTACGCAAACGGATGGTATCAGGACTGCGTAACTCCAGAGGAATTTGCGGAAAAGGCAAAAGACGTTGTAAAGATGGGATATAAGGCTTTAAAATTTGATCCGTTTGGTCCATATTACGATTGGATAGATGAGAGAGGTCTAAGAGAAGCTGAGGAGAGAGTAAAGGCTGTTAGAGAGGCAGTTGGAGACAACGTGGATATTTTAATAGAGCATCACGGTAGGTTTAATGCGAATTCGGCTATTATGATAGCGAAAAGATTGGAAAAATACAATCCGGGATTTATGGAGGAACCGGTACATCATGAGGACGTAATTGGTTTAAGAAAGTATAAAGCCAGTACTCATTTAAGGGTTGCATTGGGAGAAAGACTGATAAGTGAAAAGGAAACTGCGTTTTACGTTGAGGAAGGTCTTGTAAACATATTGCAACCAGATTTAACTAATATAGGTGGTGTAACAGTAGGTAGGAGTGTTATAAAAATAGCTGAAGCTAATGATGTAGAGGTGGCTTTTCACAACGCCTTTGGTTCAATACAGAATGCAGTTGAAATACAACTAAGTGCAGTTACACAGAATTTGTATTTACTTGAGAACTTCTATGATTGGTTCCCTCAGTGGAAAAGGGATTTAGTATATAATGAAACGCCAGTTGAAGGAGGTCACGTTAAGGTTCCATACAAGCCTGGACTAGGTGTTTCAATTAATGAAAAAATAATAGAACAGCTAAGAGCTGAACCAATACCATTAGATGTAATTGAAGAACCGGTTTGGGTCGTCAAGGGAACCTGGAAGAATTATGGTGTTTGAGGATGCCAGAAATCATAACTCCAATCATAACCCCATTCACTAAAGATAATAGAATAGATAAGGAAAAATTAAAGATACATGCGGAGAATCTCATTAGGAAGGGAATAGATAAGTTGTTCGTCAACGGTACTACTGGTCTTGGTCCTTCGTTATCTCCAGAGGAGAAGTTAGAGAACTTAAAGGCAGTTTATGACGTCACCAATAAGATAATATTTCAAGTTGGTGGATTGAATCTAGACGATGCTATAAGATTGGCTAAATTAAGTAAAGACTTTGATATTGTCGGTATAGCCTCGTATGCTCCATATTATTACCCAAGAATGTCTGAGAAGCATTTGGTAAAGTATTTTAAGACCTTGTGTGAAGTATCTCCACACCCTGTCTATTTGTACAATTACCCGACGGCAACGGGAAAAGACATAGATGCAAAAGTCGCTAAAGAGATAGGCTGTTTTACTGGAGTAAAGGATACTATTGAAAACATAATTCACACCTTAGACTACAAACGTCTAAATCCTAACATGTTAGTATATAGTGGCTCTGATATGTTAATAGCAACGGTAGCTTCTACGGGTTTAGATGGTAATGTTGCAGCAGGTTCGAATTATCTTCCAGAGGTTACTGTGACAATTAAGAAATTGGCTATGGAAAGGAAAATTGATGAAGCACTTAAGTTACAATTCCTTCATGACGAGGTAATAGAGGCGTCTAGAATATTTGGGAGCTTATCTTCAAATTACGTATTAACCAAGTATTTCCAAGGATACGATTTAGGATATCCTAGACCTCCAATATTCCCACTAGATGATGAAGAAGAAAGGCAGCTAATTAAGAAAGTTGAGGGTATAAGGGCGAAACTTGTAGAGCTTAAAATATTGAAAGAATAGTATACTATCATGGTTGATGTAATAGCTTTGGGAGAGCCTTTAATCCAATTTAACTCTTTTAACCCTGGTCCGTTGAGATTCGTAAACTATTTTGAAAAACATGTAGCAGGATCTGAGTTAAATTTCTGCATTGCTGTTGTTAGGAATCATTTATCATGTAGTTTAATAGCAAGAGTAGGGAATGATGAGTTTGGTAAGAACATTATAGAATATTCTAGAGCTCAAGGTATTGATACTAGCCATATAAAGGTTGATAACGAGTCTTTCACTGGGATATATTTCATACAAAGGGGTTATCCAATACCTATGAAAAGTGAACTGGTGTATTACAGAAAAGGTAGTGCAGGAAGTAGACTTTCTCCAGAAGATATTAATGAAAATTATGTTAGGAACTCTAGGTTAGTTCATTCCACTGGGATAACACTTGCCATAAGTGATAATGCCAAAGAGGCTGTGATTAAAGCGTTTGAGCTAGCAAAATCTAGAAGTCTTGATACTAATATCAGACCTAAACTTTGGAGCAGCCTTGAAAAAGCCAAGGAAACTATCCTTTCGATATTAAAAAAATACGATATTGAGGTACTAATAACTGATCCAGATGATACCAAAATTTTGCTAGATGTTACAGATCCAGACGAGGCATATAGGAAGTATAAGGAGCTTGGAGTTAAAGTCTTACTCTACAAATTAGGTTCTAAAGGGGCTATAGCATATAAAGATAACGTAAAGGCCTTTAAAGATGCCTATAAAGTTCCAGTTGAGGATCCAACTGGGGCTGGTGACGCCATGGCAGGGACATTTGTTTCCTTGTACTTGCAGGGAAAAGATATAGAATACTCGTTAGCTCATGGAATAGCAGCATCAACTTTAGTTATAACAGTGAGGGGAGATAATGAGCTGACGCCCACTCTTGAGGATGCCGAAAGATTTTTAAATGAGTTTAAAACGTAAAGTCTAACATTTAAATTTTTCCATTTATGAATATATATTATGGAGAAAACATCAGTGTTGATAAAGTCTAAGGAACTTATGGAAATCTATGAACTAAAGGATGGGGTGCCTTACTTTAAGACCTATCTATCGGGTCAGTGGATCAGTGGAGACGAGTGGCAAGATGTAATTAGTCCAATCGATTTAAATATTATAGGGAAAATTCCTAAATTAAACTGGAATCAAATAGATGATACCTTGGAGCATATATATAGAAAAGGAAGGTGGAGTATACGAGATACACCAGGTGAGAAAAGGTTAGATATATACAAGAAGATGGCGTCTTTGTTAGATAAATTTAAGGAAGATTTCGTTAATGTGCTAATGATTAATAATGGTAAAACTAAGTCTGCTGCAGAAGGCGAGGTTAAGGCTGCAATAGAAAGGTTACTACGAGCAGATCTAGATGTTAAAGAGACAAGAGGAGACTATGTACCCGGTGATTGGAGTTCAGAGACTTTGGAAACTGAAGCTGTTGTAAGAAAAGAGCCAGTGGGAGTTGTTCTTTCAATTGTTCCGTTTAATTATCCTCTATTTGATACTGTAAATAAAATAGTTTATACTACCGTAATTGGAAATGCGATAATTATTAAACCTCCGTCATCAACCCCATTACCTATCTTAATGTTAGCTAAGGTTATGGAATTAGCAAGTTTTCCTAAGGATTCGTTTGCGATTATTACAATACCCGGTAGGGATATGAATAAGGTGGTAGGAGATAAGAGGATTCAAGCTATATCATTAACTGGAAGTACTGAAACTGGAGAAGAAGTAGTAAGGAATGCAGGGATCAAACAATTCATAATGGAATTAGGTGGAGGAGACCCGGCTATTGTTTTGAGTGATGCGGACTTGGCGTGGGCTGCCCAGAGAATAGCAGCTGGAATAATAAGTTATACTGGTCAAAGATGTGATTCAGTGAAGTTAGTTCTAGTTGAAGAGGAAGTTTATGATACGCTTAAAGATTTGCTTATAAAGGAATTAACGAAATCCGTTAAGGTCGGAGACCCTAGAGATCCGTTAACCACTGTTGGGCCAGTCATAGATGTGAAAACAGTTGATGAATGGGAAAAGGCTATAAAAGATGCGGTAGAAAAAGGTGGGAAAATATTATTTGGAGGTAAGAGATTAGGTCCTACTTATATTGAACCAGTTTTAATAGAGGCACCAAAAGAGACCCTTAAGGACATGTACTTCTATAATAAGGAGGTATTTGCGTCCGCAGCGCTTTTAATTAAAGTTAAAAACATTGACGAGGCTTTAGAAATTTCCAATAGTAGAAAATATGGATTAGACGCGGCAATATTTGGAAAAGATATAAACAAGATTAGGAAGCTCCAAAGGTTCTTAGAAGTGGGTGCCATTTATATAAACGATTATCCTAGACATGGAATTGGCTATTTCCCGTTTGGCGGAAGGAAGGATTCTGGAATTGGCAGAGAGGGGATTGGGTATACAATTCAATATGTAACAGCTTACAAATCAATAGTCTATAATTATAAAGGGAAAGGTATTTGGGAATACTTGTAATTTTTTAATTATAGCTTATAGGGAAGTAAAACATAAATATTAATTAAGTTGGTGTGGTTTTTAATATTACAGCTGATAGTCTTACTTATTTTAGTTGCATTTTCAGCTACTTTAATGGCTAAGGGGACACGAGAATTAGAAAGGTCTTTCGGCAAAGGAATAGCGGGAGGGTTAATATTAGGTTTCATAAATGCATTGCCGGAAACTATTATTGTGATTCAAGCTGTCTTAAACGGTTTTTATGATATTGCGTTAGGTTCTGCTTTAGGTGGAAATATATTATTACTTACCTTAGGGATAGGGCTTATCTCTATTTTCTATTATCTGAAGTACAAGTCTAATATTATTACTCTAGATAGCGATATAAATATAGAATATAGTTCATTTCTTTTGGCGGTAATAATTTTAGGTATAGCAATTGTATATGGTAAGTTAAACTACTACATAGGACTCTTTTTGCTTTCTCCTTATATATACTATATTTATAGAAGATATAAAAATTATAGAGGTATATTAAAAAATGAAAAGAACAAGGGTAATGCAATAAAAGGATTAGCCTATGTTATGATAGGAGGTTTACCACTGATTTTTATATCCAAGTATCTAATTTCTACTATAAGCAGTATTGCCAGTGTGTTTAATGTCCAACCATTAATCCTAGCAATACTAATAACTCCTATTGCAGCAGAGTTAGAGGAAAATTTAACTGCAATAAAGTTGATATCCGATTCGCCATCAAGTGCAACTACAGCATTAATGAATTTTATAGGCAGTAAATTGGAAAACATGACGCTACTCTTAAGTATAATAGGTATTTCTCAGACAGTTAGTCTTAGACCATCACTTCTATACCTTTTATTAATACTAGCTACGAGTCTATTGGCTTTAGGAATAATAAAGGATAGAAACATAAAAGTCAAAGAGGGATTATCTCTCTTCGGAATCTATGCAATTCTAATCGCAATTCTACTAAGGTTTTCAGCTTAAAGGAATTTCGTCACATTTCAGGTACGGTCGCTCTCTTCACTCAAACTTAAATTCTGTATTTTCCTATTTAAAAAATAATGGTTCACGCTTGCACAAGAGACTGTTATGATACTTGTATATTTGACGATAATCATAAACCAATTGATACATTTCCTTTTAACGGGTTTACATGTTCTAGAGGTATAGCGGATTTAAAGAGAAACTCATTGAATAGAGTCGATAGCGTTTATATAGAAGGCAAATTAAGCAATATTGATGAAGCATTAGACTTAATAGTTAAGGAGATAAGAAAACGTAAAAAAGAGGAAATTCTTCACGTTGATTATGATGGAAACCAAGGTCTATTAACGTGGTATTACCCAGCAAGATTATGGAACGTAATAGGTGCAGCATCAACTGACTACTCAATATGTAGTTCAGAAGGTCATGAGGCAATTAAGTTACATTACGGTAATTCAATAGGCGCTTTACCAGAGGATTTTCTTAAGTACGAGTCGTTTGTCATATGGGGAAGTGAATTAGTATTTAGTTTCATCCATGGTTGGAATCTGATTAGAGATAAGTATAAGGCAACGATCGATGTTAGGATATCGGAAACCGCTAAGAGGAGTAATAAATACTATATTGTGAAACCTGGGAGTGACGTATATTTAGCAATAGGGATCATAAAGAGATTATTTGAGAGAAATTGGGCTGACTTATCACTCTTAGATGAGCCAGAGGAATTAAGGAACTATGTATACTCATTTAATGATGAAGAAATTGAAGAAGCTACTGGTCTGGATTCCTCAAAAATTGATGAGTTAGCTGAACTGTACTACTATAGAAGACCTTTAACAATTATTGGATTTGCGTTAGGTAGGAGCATAAATGGAGGTGACGCTATCTCATTAATCTCATTAATACCGGCATTAATTGGGATGAAAAAGGGGTTTTTCTACGCTAATTCTCAAGGACTCGGAATAGATTTTAAATATTTGCGAGGACTTCACAAATACTCTCCTTCAAGAATTGTAGGTATGGCTGAAGTTGGTAAGGAGATTGAAGAGGGTAAGATAACGTTTATGTTTGTTTGGAATTCTAACCCCTTACACTCATTACCAATGTCTGATAGAATCTATGATGCTGTAAAGGAGGGTAGGTTATTTCTAGTTGTACATGATCCATACTGGTCAGAAACTGCAAAGATAGCTAATGTAGTATTACCAGCTCCCACATATCTTGAGAAAGAGGACGTGGTTTACAGTTATTGGCACAATTATCTAGTTTTCAATAAGCCAATTCTACCAAAGAGAGGAATAACTGAAGTGGAATTAATGAGAATGTTGGCTATTAAACTAGAAATTAATGATAACGTAATTTTTGAGGATGAGTGGTTAGCTATTGGCAAAGCTACTGGAGTTAATATCACAGAGCTAAAGACTAAAGGGTTCGTAAAGTTATTACCAAGATATCCAGAGGGTAAGGTAAGAGTTAAACCACTTCCGGAGAAGTTCAGTAAACCTAGTGGAAATATTATTGTATTTTCCTCACATCCCAACTATACTAATAGTCAATTTAAGGAAGTTTATGGGAATAAGATGGTTATCGTTTATAACTCGGAATTTGATGGAATAGGATATTTATCAACGAATTACGGTAAGGTAAAGGTCATGTTTAAAAGAGACCCTTTAATCCCAAGAGGAGTTTTGTTTATTCCTAAATCTTTCTTGTTTGACCTTGACGGTAAGCCAATTAATAGTATTATAGGTTTTGCTAAGGGGAAATATGGTAATACTCCAATTATTAATACAGCTTCTGTGAAGATTATAAAAACTTGAAAGTAAGGGAGATTCAGATATCCATTGCAAATTTACTTTATTTCAAAGATTACTACGAATTTAATTGAATGAAGACGATTAACTAGTAGAGATGCATGACTACCAATATTAACATTTTTGCAACTGCATTATTTACAAATTACAATTCGCAAAAGACACTTGAATCGCCCGAAAGTAAATGATTTTAGTATTTTCCCTATGTAATTAGGAAGAGTGTTGTTATAACGAAGACCATATTTATCCTTATTATAACCTCTCCCTTGAATGAGTAGGGTGAGAGCTAATAGTTAGAATTTGAATGATATGCTTCAGATTATAAAATCTCGTAAACCTATAACTGCAATAATGAGTATCAATTGTCAATTATGTTTTTACCTTAAATTTCCCTCTTATGACTTCAATAATAAAAAATATAAGTAATTTTTATCAAAAAATTATTCAGGCGGTATTTCCTTAAATGCTAAATCTATATCAATACCTTTCCTTTTATGAACAATCTTTGATATGATGTATGCCAATGCACCAGCAATGAATGTCCCTACCACAAATATAGTCGTAATTAAGTTAGGTCCGCTAGAAGTCATGAATCCGAAATCTGGATTTGTTGCGGCCACATAGGTCAGATATGCGAAATAAGCAGCTGAAATTATACCAGCTATAGATAATACATAATTTCTATCCTTAGTTCCAAATGCAATACCAGCTATACTTACCACGAGAAAATATAAGCTTCCAAGTATCGTCGCACCATAGAGGGATATTGCTGCACCTATGGAGAATGCTGGAACTAAAAGTAATAGTAAAGTTAGTGAGAGATCGAATACGTGAGCGTATACTGGTGAGCCATGTTTATTAACCTCACTGAACTTAGTCGGTAAAACTCTATCGAAGGATAATGCAAAAACGTATCTGGCAAATACTATAACACCGTAAGCAAGTATGTATATGTTCCATACTATTAGCCCTAATGCGATTATCCATTGCAATATGGGATTTGAGGCTACAGCTATTGCTGCAGTCCAGAAGTTGTATAAGAAGGTTGGATAAGCCTCTAAATTGAAATTATAACCTCCAATTAAATCCATCTCAAGAAACGCTAATGTTACCAGTATTCCAGTGATTATTAGCGCTATCGGTAAGTTCCACTTTACGGTCTTCCTTCCCCTAAACTCAGCAGCAACTGCAGGTCCAGCTTGCATCCAAGGATATGTATATAATGCGAAGAATGGTAGGAGGAATAATGTAGCAGACCAAGATAGCGAAGAAGGCAAAAACGATCCTCTTGACGATGGAATAGTAATATTAAGGTTATTAGCGGTTATTAATGTCGAGAGTTTTGAGTAAAAGTCACTTGAATTTAGTGCTAGAACTATCATTGCTAAGATTAACGTCGCTATCGAAAATATTCCCAAAACTGACACTACTCTATACCCCCACTTAGCCCTAAATATGTTAAGTAGAATTATTACTACGAAAACCAACGCTGAAATTCCATAAATTATTAAGCTTTGTTGTAAGGTGGGTGTTACTACATATGGATCAACTATCACGTTGTTTGCTATGTTTAAGAGGATGGGAGAGTGTTGATATTCGCCTATTACTGTTAGGGCAGTGTTTATAGCAGAAGACGTAAAAAACGCTACAAGTGCGAAGTAAGCTGTAGACTCTATCATCAATGCTAAAGCCATTATGGATCCTAAACCGCCATTTAGGCTTCTCGAAATCCAAACGTAATCTCCACCAGTTCTCGGAATTTTTTCCGTTAAAAATACATAAATTAACAGTTGTGGTATAGCGAAGATGAAGCCTATTAATGAAGCCAGCCACAATACTCCTCCTTGTTGTACATATGGTGATATTGATTCAAATAATGCTACTCCAGCTGACATATTGCCTATATTGAGTGCAACTGCATCCCATAATGATACGTTCTTTATTAAACCAGAAGTCTCCCTTACGAATATTCTATTTTTGTTACTCACACGCTATCTTCTAAATTCCCCTATTTAAATTTACTTATCCATTGCAAAAGTATGATTAGATAATCGTTCATAATTTACTTAGACAAGTAAATGACATTAGAAGTATACTAATTAATAAATTTTATGCTCAAAATTAGTTGATCAGTCCCATGTAAGAGCCAAAACAACTGGGAACAAGAGATAAATATTATCTTTTATTCATATTAGCGATGATTATCAAAAAATCAGTAGTATTTGCCATAAGCATAACTCTATTCCATATAGGTTTGTTAATATCCAAACACCATAATTACAGGCCCTCCAGTTGTCCATTTTTAGTATATGTCCCCTTAACTTCCAATTTTATAATGGATGCAAAATGTAGGTACAACTTGCTAAAAATTCTAGAGTTAGTTCAAGAAGCAGAGGATGGCTTAACAGTAGAATATATATCTACTAAGCTAAATCTAAGTAGAAAATCTGTTAGGACGTATTTAAGTAAATTGGAGTCTAATGGATTAATAAAGCGTATCGACGATATATACAAGATAACTGAAGAGGGAAGAAAACTAATAGAGAGTCTGAAACTTAACGGTTTCTGAAAAGTGTTCTGTTATATTAAAAGATTAAAACCTATGAAGTAAAGTAGGGTTTATGAAGATAATATCTACAGAAAAAGTTCCGGATGAGTGTAAAAATATAATCAGTGTTAAAGATGAGAATATAACGGAAGAGGATTATAAAAATGCAGAGATCTTGCTAACGTGGCCTGGTAGAGTAAATAACGATCTGATAGGTAAGATGCCTAATCTTAAGGTAATACAAACGTTTTCGGCGGGAGTTGATGATTTAGACTTCTCTATAATTCCTTCTCATGTTAAAGTATTCTCAAATGCGGGTGCTTACTCTTTGTCTGTAGCTGAACACGCTTGGGCTCTAATTTTAGCATCAGCCAAAGGTGTAGGAACAAAAAAGAGGACTATAGTTTATGATGTTTCTGAAAAAACGTTGTTGATTTTAGGTGGTGGGGGGATAGGATCTGAAGTAGCAAGGATAGGTAAAACAGCATTTAGGAATTACGTAATAGGTATTTCCAGATCTTTCAAGAAACCTGAATGGTTTGACGAAAGGCATGGAATGACTATGCTAAGGGAGAAAATTGGAGAGGCTGATATAATTGTAGATACGCTACCTCTAAACAAACAAACTAGGGGTCTTTTAAGTTATGATCTACTTAAAGATATAAGGCGTAATGCCATAATTGTTAATGTTGGGAGAGGTGAGACTGTGGATGAAGAAGGTATTTATAAGTTACTTAAGGAGAGGCAAGACGTAAGGTTTGGGACTGATGTGTTTTGGAGAAAAAACGGTAAGGAGGATTTCTATAATACGAAGCTTTGGGAATTAGATAACTTTACTGGAACTCTACACACCGCTGGGGCTTATGGCAATGAGAGTATAATGAAGAGGGCAATGCTCATAGCTTGTTTAAATGTGAAAAAATATATAGATAGGGGAATTGCAGATAATGAAGTAAGAAGGGAAGATTATGTTTGATAAATCGGTAGATAAACAAATAGAGGACTGGTTAAGGGAATTAGGACTAGTTGCGAGTAGGCCACCCCAAGCTAAAGAATTCTTTCATGTCGTTGCTACTCCTCCGCAGGGTGGGCCTACTATTAGTGTAGTGAGAGTAAATGATAGTTCAAAATTTTATATTATAGCGATGGGAATAGGAATACACCCAACTCATGTCAGTGCTTTGATGGCTCTAAATAGAGAGGAAAGAATCAAATTTATAATAGATTTACAACTGGAAGCTTTACGCTATGGAGTGGATTTCGTAGCATTGCCTCCAAATCAAGAGATTCCTAATGTTATTCAAGTATCTAAACCAATATTTATAGACGGCTTAACTGCAAACGAATTTATCAATACTCTATTAAACGTGAGAAATGCTGGAGTTAGCATAATGTTGAAATTCACCCAAAGATTTGGTCCTTATGAACCTCAACAGCAAACTTCATTAAAATACACATGAGACTTTTTAATCCTCTTTTTATTTTAGATTATAACGTATGGAAGATGTGAAGAATGTTTTATGGAAGGTTCTAAATAATGAAGCACCATTAGTTGAAGATGATATAAAGATGTATCACATTAAGGAAGGGATATTGACAGAGGACGACCTAAAGAAGTGGAGGGAAGCCATTAGGCTAATCAGAGAGGCATATTATGATGCTTACAAAAATGAGAATGTTGCTGTAGAGAAAGTTAGGAAATCTCTAGAGATTATAAATTCTATTTCTCCTAAGAAACCGATGCCTCCTGAAATGAAAATACGATTTGAAGATTTAAAGAAAAATCTAGAGTTAGTTGTGAAAATAAATAAATAATTTTTCCCTTTATAATCTTTTGTAAAACGTATTTGATAGAATTGATGATGGTATATTTGAATATTTTTTCGTTAACCTATAAGCCACTTTTTAAATTGTTTAAGGGAAAGTCTTTTAAGCTTTCATGAAACTCTCTGCCCTAATTTAGGGAAACTTTTTAAACTTTTAGGATAGTAAAGCTTAAAGGGAGATATCATGGAACTCAAGAGAGCTGTTCTATCGTTCAAGGAGACTTACGCTCAAGCAATGGCAGTTACGGCACCCTTAGGTAGTGTAGTTTCTACAACTACAGCTGCAATATTATACGCTGGATCTTCAGTTATATTCACCACGTTTTTATCCTTAATAACAAGTGCCTTATGGATTTATACCTTGTCGATGTATACTAAAAAGTTAGCTTCTGCTGGAGGATATTATAACTTAAATTATGGAGCGTGGAGAAGTAAAAAACTTGCATTTTTGGAAGCACTTACTGAACTGGTAGCCTATACTCTTTTAAACGTTGTTAACGTAATCGCGGTTTATACAATATTATCAGCATTATCTGACATTTTAGGAGTCGTGATTCCAAATTATGTAATTTATTTTGTTATTGGCTTCAGTATAGCTTATCCTACATTAATTTCATTTACACACGTTAAAAAATTACTTGGATACGTTGTAACCATAAGTGCTACAGCTGAAGCAGCGTTATTAATTTCGTTATTCTTCTTATCGTTAAGTAAGGGTATTCATTTCGATTATTTCGTACCAAAATTTAAGAATTTCGGAGATTTGGCTACGGCATATGTATTAACTACCGTAAGTATATCCGGGGCTGGAGCTGCGACTTACCTAGGTGAAGAGACGAAGAAGCCTCATGAGAATATATCTAAGGGGATGTGGCTAGCCCTAATTATAGGCGGTGTCTCCATGTTTTTAGGAACTTACGCTATGATAGTATTGTGGCCTGGCACGATAAGTGGTTTGGCTAATTCGAATCAACCATTATTCGTAGAAATGATACAATATGGAATAATTGCGCTTTATATATCATTAACACTATCAATTAATAGTTTGTTAGCATCTAATATAGGGACCACGATAGGTGCAGCTAGAATCCTTTTTAATCTAGCAAGGGAAAATGCAGCACCTAAGATTTTTACAAAAGTTAATAGAAGTGGAGAACCATTGGTCGCAACTGCAGTAATCGGTATTTCAACAGCCATAATTACAGTATTATCTGTTTCAGTATTGGGTATCACCGGAGCTTTTACTGAAGTAGCTGCAGTTGAGGGAGTGTTGTGGCTCCTAGGTAGAATATTAGATGGCTTTGGAGCCCCAATCTTCTACTGGAGAATAAATAGTTTGGGAATAGGTAATGTAGTGATACCCCTTATAGCAACTATAATAAACTCTTGGGGGGATGCCCAATCTATACTGCAAATGGATATTGTTCAGCTTTTAATGATCACTGTATTTGCTAGTATTGTGGTTTCATGGTATGTATTGAAAGCTAGAAAGGGGTTCCCGGGAACACTAGTGGTTGATGAGAATAATAATGTAGTAACTATAGATGAATACCTCAAAAAGATAAAAGCCGTAAATGCTCATTAATGTATTTCCTTAACGGTTTGTTTATCCGTCTTATTTTTATAAACTTTTTAATATCCACGATAGAAATTTTAAAATACTGTACATAGAGAATTATTTATATGAAAGTAGTTATAGGTTATGATGGTTCAGATCACGCTAAAAAGGCCTTATTTTTCACACTAAATCTAATTAAGAAGGAAGACGAAATACACCTAGTTACAATAGTAAAGGAAGCACCCAGAAGTCCAGAACAAGTTATAATACAAAGTGAGCAAAGAGCGAAGCAGATGCAAGATGAGGTAGTAAATGAACTTGGTGATTATAAAATAGTGCAAAAAATTTTGGAGAGTAATGAGGTAGCCGACTCGATATTACAGTATTGTAATAATATAGGATGTGGTCTCATAGTAACTGGTAGTAGAGGACTTACTGGAATTAAGAAGGCGATATTAGGGAGCGTTTCGAGTGCTTTAGTATCAAAGTCCAATGTTCCAGTTTTAGTCGTTAAATGAGCTCCTCAATAACAGTATTTATACTCTAAAGTAGAAAAACTCCTTTATTTCCTTACTAGTTGGTCTTTTATTAGGATCCGGATCTACCATTTTTGATATGAAGAGATAAGTATTTTTATCCACGTATTTTCTTAACAAATCCAAGTTTCTCGTACTATATAAAGAATTGTCTAAGTATCTAATATCCTTATTAGCTTCAAATTTATCCATAGCCTCAATCATAACGTTGGTATTTAATGTTACGCCAGTTAGTAATTTGTACACTGTAGCGCCTAATGCGTATATATCGGCCATTGGAGAAACCCCTCCAAATGCAGTAGACTTAACAAGGTCGAATGATACATACGCAGGGGTATAGCTAAATGGCTTTTCCCCGGCCTTTACTGCAGAACCTAAATCCGCCAACTTTACTATTATCTTTCCATTCTTGAGGTTATCATAGGCTAACCTGGCATTTGGAGGTAATTTTTCGTTAAATAATACATTTTGAGGTTTTACATCACAGTGAACATATCCCTCAGAATGTATAGTCTCTAGTGCTTCAGCAATCCTAGCTGTAGTAATAAACACTATTTTCTTCCAATATTCACTTTTTACTAACTCTTTAACGTTTATTACATCGTTTATAGATCCACCTTTCATCAATTCAATAACCAACATTGGTGGTTTATTATAGTAAATTTCTGGATTTCCTCCTAAGATTTCTTTTACATCAAGCTGATCAGCATATATTGCGTATAATCTAACTATGTAGGGAGATTTGTTAGAAAGTTCAATTAATTTGGACGATTCACCGACTAAATCCATTACATTGTTTAAGTAATTTATTAACGGTATCTTGAGAGCATAAAAATTCCCATCCTTTTCACCTTTTAGTATATAGCTTGTACCACCAACTCCAATTATGTCAACAATATTATAATTATATATCTCCTTTCCTACCCATACTTTAGGATCCCAGTTCTTCATATCTAAAATTGGTTTAGTCTGCTCACAAGCTTTCTTATACCCCTTTTTACATGCTAATTCTAATAGCTCTTTCTTTCTGCTCGATAATAACGCTAACGAATATAACATCTCTGGTGACATTTTATCTACATACCTTTCAGCAACACTTCGAGCTAGGCTATTATTTATAACTAGATTAAAATTTTGCATATCATTCTGGTTTATAGTGCATAATACCACTTTGTCTAAACAATGTTGTGGAATGTAAACCATATATTTTTTGTAAATTTGAATAACATCCTTACACTCACTTCTTTGAATATCATTACATAATTTCTGGTCAAGTTTTAGGTCATAATCACTACTAGGTATTCCTTTGCTCGGAAGTAAGTTTAGTAATACTATGGCTAATCCTACTATAATGAATATGGGATTTATTGATAAAGGAAAGAATCCATTAATACCGTAAACTACTAACGGAATACCTACTGGATAAGTAAGATATGAGATACCTTTCACTTTTCTATCTCTGTTACCTAATACTATGATAAGGGAGGACAATCCAATTCCAATCAAGGAAAGAATAGATGATAAGTTAATGAAATGCGCATATACGAAGTAAATTAGTGTTAAAATGCCGAGTATTATATACACAGTTCCTTTTACTCCTTTTCTTGAAGCCAATTGAGTCTCAATGATCCCTCCAGTAATTAATAGTATTTTATTTGTAAGAGGTAAAGGAGTAATAAGGGATAGGTAGAACAATATGACGGCGAATGTTAGTGCAAATGGTTTTTCTATCATAATTCTGTCGGTAAACGCGTATGTGATGGCAAAAAAACCAAAAAAGATTAATACAAATACTTCTAAGGACTTGATTTCAAGAAAATGATATTCCCTAATTAAAGAGAAAATTCCGTAAAATAATGCTATAAATCCTAGAAATCCAGCAATGTATTGTAACAGATTAATCTTCATGGTATTACTCTTTTACTCATAACGTTTAAAATATTTAGCCCAATATAGGTATTATGAGAAGATTATCACTACTCACGTTAACTCTTCTTTTCCTTACGCCTTTAATGTCACATGGTAATGTTGTTATAGTTAACTATTCTTCGTATCAAATTCACGGCTCAGAGATCCTTTACTCTTATTCCAATTCCTCATACCTTATACAAGAGAAGCTAACTCCAATAAATATAACTTCAGTTAATTATATACTCCAGATATCATATTTCCCAAATTGGACTTTGGATATTTCGACAAACTTACCTAATATATTCTCAATATTTGTAGGCAATTATTTAATATGGAGTGGTTTCGAAACAAATGGTCTTACTGCGTCATTTCTTATCCCTTATATGAATCCTCTGAATTTAACAATATGGGTAATGAACTATCCTAATCCAATTCCTTTAAATACAATAATACCAATGGGAGAAGAAGTTGTTCTCCATAATGGAGAAATCAGTAATTTATATATTTTTAAGACTGAAATCTTAAAAACAATAAAGCTAAACACCACTCTACCGTCTTTTTTCTCTTATCCCTCATATTATATACTCACTTACAACTACACTTACGCACCGGTCACGGTATTTAACTCCTCGGAAGGTCAAATTGACATAATTAGAGGCATTAATGGTATAACTGTCTTAGAGGTTGGATTAGTACATTTTAACAATCTTACATTTTACGTCTATAATATCTCGAATCAACGAGTATATCCTGCTGTTGAAATTGTCAAAAATCTTGTAATAACTACTAAAGGAGTAGAAACGCCATTTATAGCGTTATCCTCGTTAATCGAAGACAATTTATCGCTTGTAATTGTTAACTCAACCGCTGCGTTAATAATAGTTAACAAAAGTATAACTTATATGCCAATTCACGATGTAACAATAGAAGAACCTAGTTTCATTTTTATGCAAGGCAAATTCTTCTTAGGCTACTCAATTTTTGTCAACAATCCCGGAATTTATCGCTTCAGCGGGCACTATAATCTGTTTAATGCTCCATATGTGACTACTAAGGGATCTACATACTTCATAACTTTCGACAAGGGATATTATTTTGCTTTGCCTCGATCCTTATCGCTAAGTATAAACCCCATACCGTTCCTTTTTGCAGCTATTATATCTTCTCTATTAACTATTCTAATTTTGCTTATAAATAAGATATTCCGCTAGAGATTTTTAATTTTGCTTACTAATATTTAAGCAAAGAAGGGTACTATATAGATTCTATAGTTGACAATAGATTATATTTATTTTATAGGTAAAGTATATAATAGAAGAAGCCTATAGAAGCATGAAGGAGAATGGATAAAGGAATTTCAAAAACACCCTTTGGATCTATAGATTCGTTGAAGTTAACTTTCAATCATATAAAAGTCTGGTATACTTCAGGTATGGGATTTTTTACTGATGCCTATGATTTATTCATAATAAGTGCGATTCTAGATGTTTTATTACAGTTACATGACCCTAATTTCCCACTTAATAGCGTAACAGAAGGTCTTTTAGCGTCTTCAGCATTATGGGCTGCAATAATCGGGCAATTAGTATTTGGTTTTCTAGGTGACAAAATAGGAAGGAAGGCAATATATGGGGTTGAGGCAATTTTAATGACAGTAGGTGCTTTACTCTCCGCACTCTCTCCTAATATATATTGGCTTATAATTTTCAGATCAATTATGGGTTTAGGGATAGGTGGGGATTATCCAATCTCTGCCACCATAATGAGTGAATACGCTAATGTTAAAGATAGGGGTAAGCTGATAGCTTTAGTTTTTGCAAATCAAGGATTAGGTTCTTTAGCTGCAGTTTCAGTTGGTATTGGTTCTGTTCTAGCGTTTCCCTTAGATATTTCTTGGAGAGTAATGGCAGCCATAGGTGCAATACCGGCTGCGACTGTAATCTACCTTAGAAGAAAAACACCAGAAACTCCTAGATATTCAATGTTGGTGAAAGGTAATGTTCAAGAGGCTAAGAAAGCTGCTGAGTTCCTGGGTGCAAAAATTGAAGAAAAGAGAGCTTATTCGAAACCATTATCATTGTCAGAATTCCTCTCCAAGTATTGGTTAATACTTATTGGAACTGCGGTTCCGTGGTTTATTCTCGATATAGCTTTCTATGGAACTGGTATATACTCTGGTGCAATAACTCAATTGATATTAGGAAAACCTACTAGTATAGCAAATTTAATATTGGAACAAGGTTTACCATATATGGTAGGATTTTTCGGTTACTTTACTGCAGTAGCATTAATGGACAAATTAGGGAGAAAAATCATACAGTTGCAAGGTTTTATATTAATGACTATAATTTACGCAGTTGTTTCTTCGTTCCTAATAGTTAGTGGAACTAAAGTAGTTGGTTTGACAATTCCAGCTGGAATTGGATTCTTGATATATGCACTATCATTCTTCTTCATAGACTTTGGTCCTAATACTACGACTTTTATACTGCCAGCTGAAGCTTATCCAACTAGGGCTAGAACTACTGGCCATGGAATTAGTGCGGCTTCAGGCAAATTAGGGGCAGCAATAACTACTTACCTATTCCCTTCACTTTTAGCCTCAATGGGAATAAAGAATATTTTACTAATGCTTTCTGCGCTATCACTAGTAGGCGCAATTGTGACAATAATAGCTGTTAAAGAAACTAAGGGCAAAAGTTTAGAGGAAATAAGCAAGGAAGAGGTAATTGTTCAAGAAGAACAATTCTCGACATAAAAAAGTAGGTTTTATATTTTTACAATAAGCTTGGATTAAGTGCTTGAATATTATTCCTTAGAAAGTGTAATAATTCAGAATTTGGAAGAGATATATTACAAAATATTTTCTTCCTCACGAGGAAGTTTTTCATGTTACAAAGGGTGAAAGAATAGAAGTTTATTTTGACTAATAGTATGAATTTGGACAACAATTTCAGTAATAGAGTATAAATCATACAAAGTATTAGATGATTTTCAATCCAGCATACGAGTTAACCATTAACAGAGAAGATGTTGCTATTTTTAAACTATCTTTCAGAAATTTTGTTATATAATTGAAGTATTTAACGAAGTGGTATTAGAGGAGTTTAAACTAAATTTTAAATGAAAACTCTTGTCCATACTCAATGGTATTGTACGTAAGTTTTCTAAGGAAATTATTGGATTTTAGGGTGAAAAAGTTTTGCTATTTACTCTAAAAGATTTCTATCTATCCTGCTTTGTTGAATACTTCAATTTTCTAAGATGTTAAGCTTATCAATTTTTCTTAAATCCGAAATCAAGCCTTGATTTAAAAATAAACTCCACGTTAACTCAGATAAAAATTGAAGAGATCCACAAAGCATATCTACCCTTATGTTATAATCGGACCCATAATTTAATCAGCGGATAGTGCAGAGTCGTAAGCAATAAGGATATGGCCCAAACTGAGACAAGACATGGAAAGAAAAAATGTGCTGTAGCAATATCATTTATATAATAAGATTAATACGAGAAAACTTATTATTCACAAAAATTTTTATATGAGAATCATCACACTCTAACGTAATGCCAATTAAGGGAAAAAGGAAGTATAAGGTGGAATTTGATGACTATACATTGACTTCAGTAAATGGAGAAATATCGCTAATTAACGAATTAGGTTCGAAGGTAGATTTTTCGAAGCTGGAAATAGGGGATTTTTTAGCCAATAAGATAAATTCGGATCGCTATTTTTATTATAAAATAATTCCACTATCTAAATACTCCGATATTGTAACTTATAGTCTAATCGATAGTATAGTAAAAGTGGGTGGTTTTTATGGAGATTTATTGGAAGCTTGCTATTTGAAAGATAGTAAAAGTGGTAGTGCAGACTATAATTATTTAAAATATGCCTTTGATAAGATTTCTATACTTAACATAAAAATATATGATACGATATCTGATGAAGCAGTAAAGAAGCTCATAGATATATATGGATGGGACTTCATAAAGATATATGAAAATTTAAGAAGCCTATTTAGAGTGTCAGCAGAAAAAGCCTACAATAAAGTAATCGAAAAATTAGATAGTAGAAAAGAATTGGACGCCTTCATGGTTTATATCATATATTCTTACAATAAGAACAAGGCTAAGGAAATTCTAGAAAAAACTGTAATTACACCAAATTTAGATTACGATTATGAGTATATTATCCCAAGATGGGGGCTAGTAGGAATAGATGATAACATTATAAAAATGTTTAACGAAGTGGGAGTTAATGTTCATAAAGATTCGCTTAGATTCAATGAAATTAAAATTCTTCTAACAAAAATAAATAATGAGAAAGTTAAATTAATTAGCTAGATATTTTCACGTTCCAATATAGACCTTCCTTCCATCCTTTAGAACTAATAATAAGCATCTCTCTCCTTTCTTCACATTAAAGTACATTACCTTACCATCTATCGTGCTTCCAGCAAATATAACTCCACTATTTCTAGCGAATCTACATATCTCATCTGGGGGAACTACTTCTTCAACTTTTTCTATTTGATCTTTAGAGAACGAAATGGAAGTAGATAATGTAGGTATTTTTATCGTAACACCTTTTTCGTTAAACTCTACAGCCATAATGAAAACTCTCATTTTATGAATAAAAATGTTTTGAAACATGCAAAAATCAAGCGATTTTTTCACAAAATACGTCGCACTAAAGCTAGAATTAAGGACTGGACTATGTTTTCTCAGCTACGATAATGCTCCACTTGGTTTTTAATAAGCTGGCAACAATTTTTCCACTCCAAGTTTCATTTTCAGCCCTCTCTTTTAACTATATACCATTGTAAACCAGCTCTTGCATAGAACCTCAAAGCATTAGAAAATTTAAAGGAAAGTTAATTTAATTTACTCTCTCTTAAAGTAGAAATGTGAGCAAACTTAACCTTTACTCCCAAAAACGTCGTTGATTATAATTCATAAGTCAATATGACTGCTAAGAAAAGAGGATAAGGAACTATATGAGAACTGGACTACATGTGATAGAGCTTTAAAGAAAAGGGAAACAAAAATAATTATAAAAACAAATTAAAGATTAAAAACAAAAAATAATTACCTTTTAGCTGTTATTATCTTCGCCTTGTGGATGTATAATCAGTAGTGGTTCATTGTTGACGTTTAAATCTCCGCTAGGATGTTGGGATACCTGGTAAATTATTAATATTGAAACGTTGTAAGATCCGTTTACTAGACTAACATGTGCACTATCATTTTCTAGCGTAAGTATTATGGTATAATTGTTTATCTTTAATTCTACTGTGAAATTGCTAAAGATCTTTTGAAGTTTATCAGCATGCAGTAAGTCTATGGTATATGTTCCATTAGTCGAAATATTGATTGCTGCAGTAGCAGTTATATTACCCTTTTCTCCAGCAGTCAGATTACCTAAATTAATATATGCTGGTATCACTTGTGCTTGGCCCTTTTGTTGGCTTACCATAATATGGTATGATATGTACGCTAATGGTCCGTAACCAGCTACACCGGCAGTTGCTAACCCCGCTAGGAACGCTCCCACTAGGGTTAAGGCTAGTATGGATGTTTTCATTGATATATAGTAAGTGTTTGGTTCTTTTAAGGATCCCGTTTCGAGACATGTTCCACTTTAGGAGAAACAAGAAAAGATAGATTAATTATGAATAAATTGCAATATATGAAGTAATTTACCTAATAATCATACAAAGAAATTAAAAATTTCCTAATATTTGGAATGGAATTTGTATCTCGTTCTTTTAATTATATCATAATATTTCCATCAGTAAATAGTCCTTTATTTTATTCTTTCAACTATTTCATTTTGATTTTAAAACTCTTGGTTTACGCGTATACTATTCATTACAGCAATTTTGGTTAGAGCGAATTTTTCTCCCCATCTTCTGAGTTCATCAAATACTCTCTTCAGATCCTTACCCTTATCTGTTAATTCGTAAACTGCTACAATTGGATGGGAGTTTATAATCTTTCTCTCAACTATTCCATGATTTTCCAATTCTTTTAAGGTCTTTGATAGAGTTTTAGAGCTTAATGAGGTAAGCCTTTGAAGTTCGTTGAATCGTTTAGGTCCATCAAGTAAGTACCTTATTGTTAAAAGCTTTGGTTCGCTTCCAATTATAGCTATCGCGGAAACTATTGGGCATATTTCAGTAGGTTTTTTTGATTTAGAAACTCTCATTATTTACACTTAACGAAGTACGTCTTATATATTTTATCTATTACGACCTTCTTTTCCTTATTGTAAATATTGATGCAATCACTAACAAGATTATAACTATTCCAGAGATTAAAACGAGATTATTAGCTCCATAAGGTATTGGAGCTTGTTTAGTCTGTGTTATAGTTAGTAATGGATGATTAGAATATACGATATAATACGCTTTAGCTGGTTCAAAAGCTATAAGGTACAAGGTATTGTCGTGCATGAAATAGTCCGTTTCATTTACAAATAATATTGAACCATTAGGTAATTCTTTTAATATTAAAAATGTGCCATTGTATTTAAGGGTTATCGGAATTAGTGAAAATGATGAGTTAAGGGAAATAGCTATTTTTTCTGCTAAGAATACTGTGTTTTGAATTGTGATGTTTGAAACAGATATATTTTTTGGATATGAAATTTCGATGTCATAAACACTACCATTATTGAAAGCTAAGAATACGCTTGGGTTATTTTCAACACTAAATAATAATCCCTCTTGTCTATTAGAACTAATAAAATATGAAAACGTAATATTATCAGTGCTTTCCACACTATTATTCCCAATTCCCAACAATATTGTCCTATTATTGATTGTTGTGATAATTACGTATCTAGGTGTATAATATTCTGCATTTAGATCCCTCAAGATTAATAGGGTTGTATTATTTACCTCTACGAATCCTACAATTTTTCCGTTAATTCCGAAGAACTCAACTGCTGTAATATTATTAGATTTCCAAATAATTGAGGGTAGTAAGGTATTATTATAAAAGGATGACATTGAGATGTAGAAGGAACTAATGTTTTCAAACGATTTATATGGTGTAGGCAACTCGGTTGAAATTGATATATTACCATATGATCTTGGTATGAACATTGTATAGTTTAAACTAATTAGGAAAACGGAGATTTTTTGACTGCTGCCAATTGAAATATTTATACTATATATCGAAGAACCATTAAGGTATTGCAATTCCAAGGTTCCACTTCCGTTTACATAAGCGTAAGTCGAAATAAGTGCTGGTTTTGAAAGATACCCTGCCCATACTACTTCTTGCATATCTGAAGTATAAAGTATAGCCTTAACTAATTGCGGAATACCGCTATATATTTTTAATTTATCTCCATCCATCGTAACATTTACTATTGAGTTGTTATAGTACGTTAAACCCAAAGGTTTAAGTAGATATGTTGTTTCATTGTATTTAATTACCACTTGTGACGCGTTATTATAGATTATCTTATCTTCAACTCCACTTATCACGGTGTAATTTAGAGATTCCCCATTTTGTATTAGGTATGTCGAATATTGTTGAATAATGACTTGTTCTTTTTGTATATTAATATTACCAATAGTACTAATAGATAATGATATCAAGAGTAAGAATAAAATAATATACATTATAAATTTATTTTTCATCTCATCTTTTTCCGGACTATCCCATTTAAACTCATCTACTAAATTCGTATTAAAAAATATTTATAGTGTGGAATTAGATTGTTGTCAATATTTAATTCATTATAGTTTTAACAATTTACTTAGATAAGGTAACTCACCATATTGATAGATCAAGTGCCAAAAGATTTACTGCCTTGGCAGCATCTCTAATAGATATTACTCCGACTAATTCCCCGCTTTGTCCAACTACTGCTAGATGTCTAACGTTATTTTGATACATGATAATTAATGCCTCTGTAACATCCTTATTTGGAGGAATGGTTATCAAACCTCTTGTCATGATTGTAGAAACGGGAGAATCTAATGCTACTTCATCTGCTACTGCCCTTAAAATATCCCTTTCAGTAACTATCCCAATTGGCTTATTTGTCTCATCTACTATTATAAGAGAACCTAGATTTTCCCTTTTCATAATCTTAGTAGCATCTCTTATACTTGTTTCGGGCTTGACTGTAAGCGGGTTTCTGGTAATCAAATCGGCTACATACATAATATTATAGTAAGTGTATTAGACTATTTATTTTTTCTCTAAAAAAGGAAATATCATATAACATCATGCCAAGCGGGAACCCTAATTTCTTCTGCCCTATCCCATTTATCGTAAGGGGTTTGGGCTTCATAGGATTTCATGATATTTGATATCAATCCTCAGCCCTTGGGCTTCACCAAAGTCGCGGACGTTCATCCCTCTCCGCCCCATTAGCGGAATAACCCCAACCCACACCCGCGGAATATCACGGATGTGAGGAAAACCGCACATCTTGAGATAAATATTCAATGACGCGTTCAGTTGTCTATCCAACTTGAACCCACACCTCTCACACTCAAAGGTCTTACCAACCTTTCGGGATACAAACCCACATCTGGGGCAAGACCTCGAGGTGAGGTGTGGGTTCACTTCCTTAACGAAAGAACCGTAAAGCGGAGCCTTATACTTCAACACTCTGTGTATACTCCTCCAAACAGTCCTAGAAATCTTCCTCGAAAGAGAGCCATTAGCATCCTTAAACATACTCTCTTTGTTAAGCTTTTCCACAGCGAAAAACGTCATGGGGTACAAGTCCAACAAAGTGTTAACAAACTTGTGAACAAAATCTAGAACGCGATTCCTCTCCCTATGCGAATACTTCCTCATCAACTCTCTCCCCCTCTTCGTGTGCTTTGATGCAAATGATTGCACCTTAGCCCTCTTCACCTCCATGGAGTACTTAAGGGAGTACAACTGCTTTAGGGAGATTGTAACGAATTTCTCACCATCATAAGCATCTAGAGTATAAAGGTTGGAGTCAATAGCTAGAAAGTTCACTGGTGTTACCCACGGTAACTTGTAACGAAATGGTAGGTAAACCTTCTCCTCCTTAATTATAGGTTCGCCGAGTTCCAACTCCCTAACCCTTCTTGAGAACCATGACTTACTCCACGAGAAGGTGATGTACTCATAAGGTCTTACCGTTATTCTAACGCTTTCCCCCACAACCTTCCTCAGAGTCGTCTTTATCCTAACGTAAGCCTTCTTTAACGTAGGTTTTTCAATCGAAGCTCTCCCCTTTATGGCCCTTTTCCTCCACGACTTCAAGATCGAGAATGCGTCATTAATTGCCTTATCGACGTAGTGTGACGCGAGGTGGTTGATCTTCTCCAACTCTTCCCTAAGTGGTTTGTATACTTCCTTCTTCTTCGGTAGTGTTATCTTGTAACTACCGTTCTTTTTTCTTACTTGTATTTTCGTTAAATTCCACAGGTAGTCAATTGCTTTCTGTAGTAGTGTTCTGTATTCTTTAATTAACTCTTTGCTCTTCTCCCTCTCACTATTCTTGATGGAGTACGTGAAGTGCACGTATTCCTCTTCCGGTTCAAATTTTCTAATTCTTAAGTTCTTCAGCACATTTCTTCACCTTCTCGTATTCATGACTCCTCATACCATACAGTTTCCCGCTGAACGAGACTAGTACTGACATTAGGTCTTCAACTAGTTCTTCCTCTTTGTCCTCTTGGTTTAGTACTACTATTTCACAGTTGTGTGCTTTACAAGTCTCCTCCAGGATTTCGAAACCGAATCTGACTAGCCTATCTGGGTAAGCAACAACTACGCGTGATACTTCGTTGTTCAGTATCATTCTCAACAACTTCAAGAACCCCTTTCTCTTCATGTTTAACCCTGAACCTATGTCAGTAATTACGAGGTCGTATTCTTTGACTTGTTCCTCTAGATACTTCACTTGGTTTACTAGTTCGTCTTTTTGTGTGGAAGATGATACTCTAGCGTATAATATCACTTTTCTCTTTCTAATAATTCCCATTAGCCTCTCTACGTCCTCTTCTCTGAACCTCCATTTTCCGCTCTGTAGTATAACTGGTTTTATGTATCCTTTCTTAACGTATTCTCTAAGTGTTGCATAGGATATTCCTAGTCTTTGGCATGCTTCCTTAGGTCTTAGCATTGTATAAGAGTTTGTGGCAAAATAATATAAACTTTACGGTTTATCTGAAACTGCTGATAACGGCTTTATATCTAGAACTGGAGTGTTGTTAAACGCGTTTATACCTTTAGCTAGTACTATATTACCTTTAATTTCAATGAGTTCAGCTACAGATATACCTATGGGATTTGGTCTAAATTGTGATCTGGTTGCAAAAATCCCCACAGTAACTCCCTTTTTTTCTCTAAGTAGTCTTCCATCAAAGCTAGCTAAATGTAAATGGTATATAACTATAATGTGAGAGAACTCCTCTAATCCTTTTAAACCTTCTTCATACTCTTTATTTACATGGATTTCAATTATCGCATTTCTAGATGTCGAATTGTCGTTTCTCTTTATAAAACCTATATACTTAAAGCAAGCATTCATTAATATAGATTTGTGCTTGAAACTATTAACCTTACTAAGATTTATAGAGATGGGACTGTAGCATTGGATAATTTAACGTTTAGCGCAAATACTAGAGTAGTTACGCTTTTAGGTAGAAACGGAGCTGGTAAGACAACGCTCACTAGAATTCTTTCAACACAATTATTACCAACTAGCGGAATTGCCAGAGTTGAAGGATATGATGTAGTAAAGGACGCCAGGAAGGTTAGGAAAATAATAGCTTCAATACCTCAAGAGGCCAAATCAATAGGTATAGCTAGTCCCATGGAACATTTAATCATGTACTTAACAGCTAGAGGGCTATCGTTCAAAGAAGCTACTGAAATATCCAGAAGCGCTCTCAAAGAAGTTGGCCTATGGGAAGTAAGGGATAAACCGAGTGATGAGCTTTCAGGTGGAATGAAGAGGAAGATTTTTGTGGCTATGGCTTTAGCATCAAATGCCGAGTTGGTACTATTAGACGAACCTACCACAGGCTTAGATCCATATTCTAGGTTAGAAGTCTGGTCCGTGTTAAAGAGTATAAAGAGTAAGATTTTGTTAACTACACATTATATGGAAGAGGCTGAAGAGCTTTCAGATGAGGTAATCCTTTTGCATAAGGGTAAGCTCATAGCTAAAGGAAGCATAAAAGAGCTCTTGACTAAATTCGATAATAAGGTTAGAATAGAGGGTATTGGTGAATATAAGATAGGAAGACTGAGGATTAGTTATGTGGATAGGAATGAGGCATCAGATTACGTGGGGAAATATGTTATCAAACCAATTACACTAGAGGATTTATTCATAATTTATGGTGGTGAGAGTCTTGAAGAGTAGTTTTCTGCTAGCTTTTACAATATTTTACGGATTGTCCTCAATAAAGAGAGGCTTTGTATATATACTAACCTATCTTAGTATACCTTTAGCTGAATTATTCCTAATATATATTATCACGAGAGGAGATTTCGTTAAATTCGCTATTGTTGGAGGATTAATTAGCGTCATGGCAAATAATGGATTTTCCTTAATTGGTGATTTAGTATTTTTAAGACTTGAAAGTAGACTTCAAGATTTGTTAGTCGCAACCAGTATAGGGCCTTCTGACTACATAATTGGATTAATCCTTGCCAATCTACTATACTCCTCACCTGGACTCATATTGTATATTATACTTGCGATATTGTACCACGTCTTGACATTAAGCAACTTCATACCATTATTAATTGACATTACTCTACTCTTATTTGCGACATCCTCCATAGGCTTTTTCTTAGCTAGTTTAGTCCCTCATACCAGATATGGTTGGGGTCTTGCTGGTCTCTTATCTAGCATTTTAACTATAATACCACCGGTATTCTATCCTTACACATTAATACCTAAGTCCCTTTACATACCCCTGCTCATATTACCGACAACTGCTTCTGCAATATTCTCACAAGGGATTACAAATTTGGTTAGTACGAGTATAGAAATGTTACTCTTATCGTTTCTAGTTCTGTTATTCGAATCTATATTGTTCTTTTACCTCTCCGTTAGATTTAGTAGATGGAGAGAGAGATGAAAGTTCAGATGAATTAGAGTTGATTTCGTACTCTATAAATATATAACCACAATTTGGACATTTTTTCACAACCTTATTTTTAACATGCTCTACTAAAATTTCAACAACCTTACTACATTTAGGACAAGTTCTTCTAGCCATGGAATACTTCTTTATTCCTATATATCCTTAAAAGGTTTTTTGTACTTTGGATTAATGGTGCACGTGGTACTGCATAAAAATTAATTGGAGACTATTTCGAGTTCTAATTATGAATATTAGTAAACTTCTTCAGCTACCACTGACTGATGATAACGAGAGCGACGCCGCAGTTGTAGTATTAATAGCTAAAGGTCAGTACATCCTATTGATAAAGAGAGTAAGCAATCCAAAGGATCCATGGTCCGGTCAAATGGCTTTGCCAGGTGGTCATAGAGAAAATAACGAGACCGCTTTTCAAGCAGCTATTAGAGAGTGTGAGGAGGAAGTTGGAATCAGGCCAAATATAAGGTCTAGTTTAGGGGTATTTTCGCCTAATAATATTAAAATAAAAGTTAGGGCATATATTGCATTACTTGATGAACTGATAGAACCAAGGCCAAATCCGGTTGAGGTAGATAAGGTATTTTGGGTTCATGAGAGTGAACTTGTAAGGGGTGATAACGCGTTCTATTATAAACAATATAGAATTTGGGGGATGACATATAGGATACTTTCTAAATTGTTTGAAATAGCTGAACTTAAAATTTAAATTTTTATATATAATTACTGGTAATTGAATGATAAGAGCTGAGATTCCGAGATCGTTATATGAAACTTTTCAAGAGGCAATAAAAGATACTGTAATCAGCGACATGGGAGATGTTCTCTTGGTATCGTTAGACGATTCTCTTATTGAAATCAAGGGCTATATTAGTTCTGTAATTAGTAATACTACTTTCTATTATGGAGAGGTAAAACTATGTGAAATCTTCGATTTAAATGAAGTTCATGATTCCATTAATCAAGGTCTGTATAAGTTTAATGATTATAAGGAATCCGTAAAGTATTGCCTATTTTCGATTTCAAAGTTTGTCAAGGAGAGATCTATTGAGGTTACTTCAAATAGATTTCTTTACGTTAGATCTGAGATATTTTCTGTTGTAAATAAGATTATTGAAGAAAATTATCCAGTATTGGGTAGGAATAAAATTGAAGATCAAGTCCAATATTTGATAAAGAGTAATGATAAGACAGTAATATTAAGTGTGGTAGTCTCGTTAATGGAAAGTAAGAAAATTTACGCCTTTGCTAATGTTGAAGATGATAGTGACGCCGAGCAAGTAGCTATCCTTTTTTATGATAGGATATATTATATCGATAAGTTAAAATTTGATACTGTCGATAATATTGAAACTGGAATAAATAAAATAGTTGATTATATAATTAATTACGACGAGAGTAGAATGGAAGGAGCTGATGATTATTATCTGTTGCTAACGATAAATAGCGTAGGAACTCTCATGGAAAGGTTTACTATCATAAGGAATATTATAGATTCTATTAATGATATGGTATCTGATATTAATCTAAGGATAAATTTCGGCTACTTTAATGGGGATTTTGATCTAAAGTTGATTAAAGGTGAAGATATCGTTAGTATTGGGAAAGTTAAAGGTAGTAGGGTGTTTACGATAAATGGTTACGAAACGATAAACGACGCCTATAGCGCAATTAGAAGGTTAATAGAAATTGGGATTGAGAAAATGAGGAAAGAGTCTAATTACTCTTAATGCAAATCCTCTTTCCTTTTCTCTCGATAAGTAGATCGCAGTCATTATATGAAATCCAGCATTTAACCAAATCCCCTTCACTTGAGATAAAAGATGTAGACTCGTCTTCAGTATTCAACCAAATAGCATATCTTCCATCTAAGGTATCCATATGGGATTTGAATTCCATTATTCCTATTTTATCTAGAACTCTTCTAGCTAAAATAAGCTTATCAAGCCATGATTTTACATAATTTACCTTATCCTTGGCTTCCTTTAATCCAAAATATTTATAATAAAATAGTAATGGTGTGTATATGGCCTCTAAGACTGAACTATCGCCAATAAAATATATCTTTAGATTATGTTTCGTAAGAAATGAAGTTATTTCGTCTATCTTACCCATTATCTCATCGAAATTATCTATCTCATTGGCAAAACGATATTTTCCTAATTCTGAGATTACATCGTCTACTTGTTCGCATTTACTGTTTCGGCATTTAGATAGTAATAACTCATTATTCCTCGTATACTCAAACACATAATAAAGTTCTCCAGTATTGTTGCAGTAAATCAACTTATCTTTATCTATGCAGTAAATGTATATTGGCATTAATATTATACTCTTGATCAAAAACTATTTTTATAATTTGTCCCCTTTTCTATTAATGGATTGGGTTGATGAATTAGGCAAGATTGTCAAAGTATCTAACGGGAAAGATGAGGGTCCTGCAAGATGGAAAATTACAGCCATTCCACAAACTTACGCAGAGCTTAGGGATGTAATTAAGTTTGCTAACGAAAAAAAGCTGTCTATTTATCCCTTTTCATTCAATATGCACCATATAGGTCCCCCTGTTAGTATAGATATTGGCGTTAAATTAAGCCAATTTAATAATGTTGTTGAGATTTCAGATGATGACCTTTACGTTACATCGCAAGTCGGAGTAAGAGTTTCTGACTTATTTGAAATAATAAAGGCTAAGGGTCTATTTCTTCCAGCATATTACGATGGATCCTTAGGAGGGTTATTGGCAACTAATTTACCTACGCCTTTTTCCTCATTTTACGGTTATCCTAAGAACTTAATATTAATGGCTAAGGTAATTACTGGAGACGGTATTATAGCCAAGGGAGGCGGGAAGACCCTTAAATTCTCCTCCGGTTATAAAATACATAAAATCTTATCTGGTATGTTAGGCTGGTTGGGTATTTATCTAGAAGCAACGTTAAAAATATATCCTTTTCCAGAAGTAATCGTAACATTTCAGACAGATAAGGTTAACTTAACTAGCAAATATAGACCAATTTCTATAATATATGAAACTGATGAGAAAGGAGATAAGACTTACGTTACGTTTATTGGATTTAGAAGAGCCATAGAGAAGATAGGGGAAGAGATTGGAGCAAAAGGGGAAGATGGCTTCTATAGTATAGATTACACTAGTGATGAAAAGGTTATTTCAATCCATACTGTGAGGGGAAAGGAGGTTGATGTGATTAGGAAGGCTAAGAGTATCATGAGGGTTAAAAGGGGAATAGGAATAGTTGGTACTGGTTATTGTAGATTGGAAGTGGCTTCATTCGATAATCTTGAGGTATTAAGGCGAGAAATTGATGAGCAAGTAGTTGTTGAAAGAGGATATTATAATGGGGATTACTGGGGAATAAGGGATAAAGAAACATTACAAATGTTAAAGGAGGCTTTTGATCCCAATAATATTCTTCAACCTGGGTTGATACTTTAATATGGAAGTTTATATATGATAAAGATAAAATATAAAAGGTAATTTATAAACTATTTTGAAGACGTTAACCATGTGATTAGCAAATTAGCTGAAATAGTGGGCGAGGAGTGGGTAATTTCTGGAGATGAAGCTAAACTATATTCCTACCCGGCATTTATACCATTAAAAATAGAACCTCCAGTTGTCGTTTTACCCGGAAGTGAGGAGGAGGTAATTTCTTTAGTAAATTTTCTGAATGAGAATAATATAAAGTATATAGTAAGGGGTTCTGGGACAAGTTTAAGTGGGGCAACCACACCAACACAAGGTGAAGTAGTAATTTCGTTAACAAGGCTAAACAGAATTTATTCACTGGATAATTTTGAAATTACGGTAGGACCAGGATTAGCAAACTTTTTAATTAATAAAACATTAGGTAATTCTAACCTTTTCTACGCCCCAGATCCTTCAAGTTATGTGGTATCATCTATAGGCGGTAATATAAGTCACGACTCAGGTGGGATGCATACTCCAAAATATGGCACTACGTTCGACAGTATAATTAGGTTAAAGGTTCTTTTAAGTAATGGACATGTTGAGGAGATTGGTAGTAGTAATTTCTTTGATCCTACATCAATATTTGTAGGCGCAGAGGGTACTTTAGGAGTTATCTTAAGGGCGACGCTAAGGTTATTCCCGAAACCTGAAGTTAGTAAGACTATTCTAGCCTCATTTAATTCTATTGACGATGCTGGGAAAGCAGTTGTAAGCGTATATAAAGCTGGAGTAACACCAGCAGCAATGGAATTTCTAGATAAGAATTCCATAATTGCCATAGAGAACACTCAATATAAAGCAAATTATCCTATGGCTGAAGCTATTCTCCTAATAGAACTTGACGGGTATAGTGTTAATGTGGAAGAGGAGGAGGTCAGAGTAGTGAGTGCGATAAGGAATAATAATGGTGAAGTGTTTATCCCTAAAGATGAGGAAGAGAAAAATAGATGGTGGTGGGGTAGAAAGGGAGCTTTTCCATCATTTGCCTATTACTCTCCGGCTTATTTAACATTAGACGCTAATGTTCCCAGATCGACCTTACCTACAATGTTAAGATTTACGTATGAAATTAGTAAGAAATATGGATTGCCCGTTGCTAACAGTTTCCACGCTGGAGATGGTACCCTACATCCGCTAATAGGTTTTGATCCTAAGAACGCTGATGAAACAATTAAAGCAATTAAAGCAGCTGAAGAGATTACAAAATTAGCTATAAAAGTAGGCGGAGTACCTAGTGGAGAACACGGCATTGGTATAGAGAAGATAAAGTTTATGAAGCTTTACTACTCAGAAGACGACTTGACCCTAATGCGAAGACTAAAGGCGACATTTGATCCCAAGAGGCTTCTAAATCCGTGTAAGTTGATTCCTCCAGCTAAAAATGAAATATGCAACACGGTAAATAGGATACATACTTACTTATTAGAGGGAGATATATGATCTCGTCCTTAAAATTAACTGAAATGTGTACCCACTGTGGATTTTGTCTAGAAACTTGCCCAACGTACGTTGTAACTAGAAATGAAGTGCACTCACCGAGGGGTAGAATAGAGGCAGTGAGGATTGGAATAAATAGTACCGGATTCGAGACGTGCATGTATTGTAGATTGTGCGAAACTGCTTGCCCAGCGGGTGTGAAATACGCCCAAATCATTACGCCGGTTAGGAAGAGTTCTCTAAAGAAAACCGTAATGGAAAAAATGTTGGAGAATCCAAAGTTATTAGCCAAATCGTTAAAGTTATTAAGCAAGGCGAATAGTTATCCAGAAGTACAGAGGTTTGTGAAATTCGTTAAACCTAATGAAGTCTCAGAACCATTGGAAACTGATGGAGAAGGGGACATAATACTATTCCCTGGTTGTATAGAATCAGTTATCTTTAGGAAAACTGTTGAGAAGGCTTACAAATATTTAGGTAAAAAATACAAGGTAAAGATTATTAATGGTTGTTGTGGGCTAGCTCACATAAGCAACGGAAATTATGAAGGGGCTAAAAAGTTAGCAATTAGACTTGCTGAAAAAGTGAAGGGTAAAAAAGTTATAACGCTGCAGTCTAATTGTGCAGCATTTATGAAGGAGTATAAGGAATGGTTTGGTATAGAAATTAACGCATATGATTTTGCTGAATTTCTAATAAAGGAAGGCATTGAACTACCTAAGGTTAACGATACATTTACTGTTCACTATCCTTGTCATGCCTATAGACAAAAGCTAGTTTCACATATTCGTAATGTTGCTGAGAAAATGGGAATTAAAATAAGGGAGATGGAGGATCCACATTTCGAGTGTGGTGCTGGTGGTGATTATTGGTTATCTCATCCTAAGCTATCTGATATGGTAATGAACGTTAAGAGGGGTAAGATAGCCAAAAGCGAAGCTAAAAAGGTTATTGTAACTAATAGTGTCTGTGCATTAGCCATAAGGTCAATGGGTTATGACGTATACCATATTGCTGATTTATTGGATACCTAGTAAATTCCACTTCTCGTTAGAATATTTTTCTTTGTAAAGTTTATTAGATAATTTTATCTCCTTCGGAGTCAGACTTCCCATAAATACGTCTATTTCATTTAACGCCTTACTGAAACCTTTTATCATTGCGTCAAAAATTTGATCTATTTCAACTTCCATAAATTCAAATAAGCCTACTATCCTACTTTTTAAGAACTCCTCAGTAACTCCTGGTGCTCTAATCACCTTTAACCAAATTTCTGGTTCAAATCTAAGTAGCAATGTACCATGCTGTAATAACGCTTTATCATCCCTTACTTGGGCTGATCCAGATATTTTTCTCCCAGCAACTATCACATCGCTTGATCCACTTCTCAAATAACATAAGTCGTGTTTTTTCATATCCCCCAAACCTCTAATGTCAACGTTTTCACCTAAGATTTGAAGAGTGTATAATATACCCTTAGCGATCTCTACGGCAGACTCATCAACACTTAATTTAGCTATTGTATTGCTAGCTGACAATACCACACTATATGTAATTTCGTTATCTTCTGGATGTAGTAATGCCCCACCTCCAGTTGGCCTTCTCACTAATTTAAACCCTAACTCCTTAATGTTATCTAAGTACGCAGCATTAGCGTTTTGTCCCCTACCTAAACTTACACCTGATGGAGACCACATGTATAGTCTTAACGTATCATAATTAACACTATTTCTAGTCAGCATTATTGCCTCATCAATTGCCATATTATAATAAGGATCTCTAGGACCATCAACTATGATTCTTAGCATTTTCAATCGCCCTAAAATAGGCCTCTTTCGCCTTATAAGAGGTTCTAGCTAATGGTAAGGAGATCACAGCTGAGAAACCCATTGAGTAGGCTATTTCCTCAAGTTCCTTAAACTCTTCTAAAGTATAACGCTTCTTAACCTCCAATTGTTTACGACTAGGTCTCATATATTGTGAAAGTACCAATATACTAACTCCTACACTTCTCAAATCTCTCATCGTTTCTACTATCTCATCCCAAGTCTCACCGAGACCTAAGAGGATTGAGGATTTTTTTATCACGTTTTCAGCATATTTTAAAACATTGAGACTTTGCTCATATGAGGCTCTAGGGTCCCTTACTATTGGCGTTAGTCTTCTTACGGTCTCAACGTTATGTGCAAATACGTCAACTCCAGCATCAATTACTTTTTTAACTGCGTCAATATTCCCCCTAAAGTCTGGAGTTAACACTTCAACTATTATACCCGGGTTAAGTTCTTTTACTGTTTTCACCACGTTAGCGAAATGTTGTGCTCCCCCATCGGATAGGTCGTCTCTATCAACACTGGTTATTACAACGTAGTCCAGTTCCATCTCCTTTACCGCTTCTGCAACTCTTTTAGGTTCTTCATCGTCCAATGGTGAGGGCTTTCCCTTTAACACATAACAAAACCTACAACCTCTAGTACAAATGCTCCCCATGATCATAAATGTTGCAGTTCCAGATCCCCAGCATTCCATAATGTTTGGGCATAGCGCCTCTTCACACACAGTAGCAATACTTTTCTTCTTTACAATCTCTGCTACTCTTTTGAAGTTTTCATTCTCGTAAACTGCAATTTGAACTTTTTTCTCCATTATCTAAACCTCTATTAAGGCTATAACTGATCCTGGCGATACCTTATCTCCTTCTCTTACCAAAACTTTAATTACCTTACCATTGTACTGGGATAAAATCTTTAATATTGCCTTCTCGATCTCAACCTCAGCTATAACATCTCCTACCTTAATCTCACTTCCTTCTTTTATGTATAATGAGACTATTTCCCCTCCCCAATCCCTTCTTCTAGGCCATATATCTTCTGGGATCTTTAACTCGGCTTGCACAAACTATAAATTGATAATGGAAAATAAAAAGCATAGTGAAGCTTAGGGTATTATTAACGGAATATCCCAATGACCCCTATTTGAATGTTGCAATGGACGAAGCGCTTTTATTACACAGTAAATACGTCCCTATTTTAAGAATATGGAGAAACGAGAAGAGTGTAGTTTTAGGAATATTGTCAAGTATAAGTGATGAGGTTAATTTAGAAATGATTAAGAAATACGATGTGAAATTGGCTAGGAGGATTAGCGGTGGAGGGTCTGTCTTTCACGATATGGGGAACATAAACTATACTTTCATAACAAGCGGTCAAGGTGGCATAGATTATCTTTACGGTTATTTGCTAAGAGGTACGATTAGCGCAATAGAGAATTTGGTAAATGATAGAGTTGAGGTTTATAACGAAACTGATATTGCATTTAAGGGTTACAAGATTTCTGGCAATGCTGGATATATAAATGAGGATAAGTATCTTTTACACGGCACTCTTCTCGTTTCATCTAATTTGGATATATTGCATAAGGTACTAATAATACCTCCTAAAAATTACAGAAAAAAAGATATTAACATGATAAAGTATCGAGTAAGCAATCTCTCAAACTTGGTAAAAGGCGATATAACCTATGATGAAGCGATTGAGGCTTTCATAAGAGGTTTCTCGTCACTCTTACGTTGCGATGACTATTTTTTCGACGATATAAGTGATGAGGAATTGAAGCTTGCAATGAGGCTGGCTAACGAAAAGTACTCAAAAAAAGAGTTCATTTATAAACGTTAACATCTCAACTTCTTTGCAACTTCTGCAACTCTTTTGCCTAAGAACTTAGCTATATTGATCTCATTTTCATCTAACTCCTTCTTATTTCCCAAGTGCGATGCTCCATACGGACTTCCTCCAGTCATAGTACTTGAGACTTCCTTTATTCCATATCCTACTGGAACTATTATCATTCCATGGTGATAAGCGTAATTCGCCATTGCCAATATTGTACTTTCGTGCCCTCCATGCATTGTTGATGCTTCAGTGAAGAATCCCACTGGTTTTCCGTACAATGACCCTTTTATCCACAATTCAGCAGTTTGGTCTAGAAAGAGTTTTAATTGGCCAGTCATATTTCCATATCTTGTTGGAGATCCCATTACAATTCCATCAGCCCATTCAAGATCAGATAATGTAGCCTCCGGTATATCCTTAACAGTATCAATAGGAATTCTAAACTTGTTAACTATTTCTTGTGGAAAATATTCTTTTACTCTAGCCAACTTAACTTCTTTTGTTATTTCCTTTGCTCCTTCTGCTACGTTTTTAGCTAAATCTACTATCGAACCATATCCATAGAATAGGACAAGGATTTTAGGGCACTCCATAAGGTAAAAATTTCATGACAACTAAAAAAGTCAACTAAACTAGGGGCAAAAAATATCGGTTTAAGGAAAATTAGTCAAAAAAGTTATTTAGAAACCTTTTGCCCCTTAATCTCCAATACTCCGCCGTTGCCAACAGTTTCAGATAAACCGTAAAGTTTATATTATTTTGCCACAAACTCTTATACAATGCTAAGACCTAAGGAAGCATGCCAAAGACTAGGAATATCCTATGCAACACTTAGAGAATACGTTAAGAAAGGATACATAAAACCAGTTATACTACAGAGCGGAAAATGGAGGTTCAGAGAAGAGGACGTAGAGAGGCTAATGGGAATTATTAGAAAGAGAAAAGTGATATTATACGCTAGAGTATCATCTTCCACACAAAAAGACGAACTAGTAAACCAAGTGAAGTATCTAGAGGAACAAGTCAAAGAATACGACCTCGTAATTACTGACATAGGTTCCGGGTTAAACATGAAGAGAAAGGGGTTCTTGAAGTTGTTGAGAATGATATTAAATAACGAAGTATCACGCGTAGTTGTTGCTTACCCAGATAGGCTAGTCAGATTCGGTTTCGAAATCCTGGAGGAGACTTGTAAAGCACATGGTTGTGAAATAGTAGTACTAAACCAAGAGGACAAAGAGGAAGAACTGGTTGAAGACTTAGTCTCAATACTAGTCTCATTCAGTGGGAAACTCTATGGCATGAGGAGTCATAAATACGAAAAGGTGAAGAAATGTGCTGAAGAACTTAAGAATTAGAAAATTTGAACCGGAAGAGGAATACGTGTACTTCACGTACTCCATCAAGAACGACAAGAGGGAGAAGAGCAAAGAGTTAATTAAAGAATACGGAACACTACTACAGAAAGCAATTGACTACTTGTGGAGTTTAACGAAAATACAAGTAAGAAAGAACGGTAATTACAAGATAACACTACCGAAGAAGAAGGAGGTGTATAAACCACTTAGGGAAGAGTTGGAGAAGATCAATCACCTCGCGTCACACTACGTCGATAAGGCAATTAATGACGCATTCTCGATCTTGAAGTCGTGGAGGAAAAGGGCTATAAAGGGGAGAGCTTCGATTGAAAAACCAGGGGTGAAGAATGCTTACGTTAGGATAAAGACGACTCTGAGGAAGGTTGTGGGGGAAAGCGTTAGAATAACTGTAAGACCTTATGAGTACATCACCTTCTCGTGGAGTAACTTGTGGTTCTCAAGAAGGGTTAGGGAGTTGGAACTTGGTGAACCGATAATTAAGGAGGAGAAAGTGTATTTGCCATTTCGTTACAAGTTACCTTGGGCAACACCATTAAACTTCTTGGCCATTGACTCCAACTTATACACGTTAGACGCTTACGACGGAGAGAAGTTCATTACAATCTCACTAAAGCAGTTGTACTCCCTTAAGTACTCCATGGAGGTGAAGAGGGCTAAGGTGCAATCATTTGCATCAAAGCACACGAAGAGGGGGAGAGAGTTGTTAAGGAAGTATTCGCATAGGGAGAGGAATCGCGTTCTGGACTTCGTTCGTAAATTTGTAAATGCGTTACTAGACCTATATCCCATGACGTTTTTCGCTGTGGAAAAGCTTAGCAAAGAGAGTATGTTTAAGGATGCTAATGGCTCTCTTTCGAGGAAGATTTCTAGGACTGTTTGGGGGAGTATACATAGAGTGTTGAAGTACAAGGCTCCGCTTTACGGTTCTTTCGTTAAGGAAGTGAACCCACACTTTACATCTAGGTCTTGCCCCAGATGTGGGTTTGTATCCCGAAAGGTTGGTAAGACCTTTGAGTGTGAGAGGTGTGGGTTCAAGTTGGATAGGCAATTGAACGCGTCACTGAATATTTATCTCAAGATGTGCGGATTCCCTCACATCCGTGATATTCCGCGGGTGTGGGTTGGGGTTATTCCGCTAATGGGGCGGAGAGGGATGAACGGGTTTCCCCGTGACTTTGGTGAAGCCCAAGGGCTGAGGATTGATATTAAATATCATGAAATCCCATGAAGCCCAAACCCCTATAATACTTAGTATTGAAAGTATACACTACTGTTTCCAGAAATTTGTTACACTTTATAATTCATTAATAAGTTTCTTATAAATAGTGATAACAAGGAATCAATTAATCAAGTTGATAAGCTTTATGTATTCATTAAGGCCAATACAATGGAATTATTTTTAATAATATTTTATAAAATAATACTAGACTATAGACTTACTGGAAGTAGTAACGGAGCAAATAGACCTAGTATACCTCCGCTAACCATGTACTTCCAGTTGTTCTTATATACACCATATATTGTAGTTAGAGAGCCGATGAGTCCTATTATTCCCATACCTACTACTGCATCTCCAGTTATGAGCAATATTTTTACTAAATGATTAATTAGTGGCTCTCTTGTAGTTATACTCACTAAACTAGCTATTAGAGCAATAATACCACCTATACCACTTAGTATTCTTCCTATCATTTTTTATCACCTATATTTCTATAACACTATTAATAGCTTAAAATTTTACTCTATTTTTCTATGTAATAACAGATGTCGTCTACAGAATGCTAAATATTAAAAATAATATATTCGATTTTAAAAATATAAAGCTTACTCCAAAGAATGAGGAAGCCAAATTGTCAAGCTCATTTACCGTCTAATCATCTTTCAGATAATTTGACATTAGAATCATAAAAACCTATAACATAAGCGTCAGTGGTGTTTCACCAAATTATTTCATTTGAAAGATATAATATTAGCACTTTCAAAAAGAGATTGATATAGAGAAAAACAATAAAATTATTATGAAACATAACATGTTAAAATAATTTGCAAAAAATATAGCGTACAATTCTAATAATAAGAGGAGAATTCTGAATTTTTCTCACGTGGTGAAAACGACGTGCATAGTCTCCTCTGAACACCGAGAAAGTTAGAGAAGCTTGACGAATGAATCGAAGGACAAAACCTTCTTACACGTGGACTTGAAGTTAAAGAGAAGATGATTCACTAGATTCCACGCAGAATCCAGAACCGTATAATAGAGGAACAAGAAGATCTTATTACTCAACTTCCTAACATACCTTATCCTTGCCTTCCTAACCTTAAAACCCTCCTCAACCTGCCACCTCAACCTATAGAGTTCAGCCAGTTCATAGGGATCTCCCTCGAAGTTCGTTACGAACATGAAGTGCCTCGGCTTTCCCTTAACGTAAACCACATCGTAATAATAAAGCCCTTCAAATTCCAAGACCCTATACGCAACGTAAACCTTGTCCTTAACCTCGTATCTCTTCTCAACTAATGGAACGTTAGATAGTTCCTTGAATCCCTTCAAGTTCGACTTTCCTCTCACAATGGTCTTCACGGGCATTTCCTTGATGACCCCTAGGTTCAAGAATCCGGCGTCAGCTACAACGTAATCTATTTCCATGTATTGGCTTACTTCCCTCACGCTCCTGAGTAGGAACTGTGATGGACTGTCGCTTCTCAAATCTGCTACCTCCACTAGGAGGGGTAACCTTAAGGGATATACGAGGTCCAAGGATCTCATCTTTATTCCTTTTCTCTTCCAGTTGTAGAGTAGAAAGCCCTCTGCTTTTTCTTGTTCCTTTTCTCCCACGGTTAATCCGGTCTCATCTACAGCGACTACGTTGGTCTCTCCCTTTACTTCTCTGTAGATTGGGTAGAACTTGAAGGTTCTCTGACCTTTACTAATTACTTTCTCGCCTTGTCTTACTACCTTCAAGTAGTATTTTCCTCTGTTTCCGGTTAGCAAGGATGGTGCTGCTTTCACTATTTCCGGGTCTAGATCTTGAGAGATAACGTTAATATTGTTTGTTGCTAAAGTTATAGCGAGGGACTTCAGCTCCGTTTTGGATACTTGTATGGTTTGCATAACGGAGTTATGGAGTCCCTCGCTTTAACCTTTTCTTGTTCATCTCGTCCTTCCACCTACTTTCCTCTATTGATAATACTAGACAAATGGTATTACTCTTTATATATAAACTCGTTTTCTGTTAGTTTCTTCAACAAATATGAAAATTTTTTGCTTCTTGTGTTGAAATAAGCCGATTTTCTAACTTCGCTCTGATATTTTTCTCTTCCATAGAAATTGTATCATTTTGAGTAAAATTGGTGAAACACCACTGCATAAGCGTTTATTTCAATACATTTATACACATAACATTTATAAGCTAACTCAATTATTCTCTTTAAATTTGTTGGACATTTTGAATAAATCTAAAAGATTTAAAAAAGAATGTATACCCGAAGGGCTCTAAATACTATATACTTATATCTTACTTCAATACAAAAGTATATACTTTAACACGTGTTGCTTATAGTCAAATATATCCATAATTATAAATGGTGATAAAATGGCTTTATTCATAGATCCGTTAACAAGTCAACTCATAGCTATGGCAGTTAGCTTCTTAGTATTAGCTTATGCGTTATTTAAGACCTATAGAGTCCACAGTACAGTAGTCGACTATAGGAACGCCATGAAGAGCGCATATATGCCACTCCTAGCATTAGGAATATTTATGACAATTACTGGAATTTACGGACTGTTAGTATGGCCATTGATTAGTAGCTACAACATATTATTTTACGACTTATACCCAATTTTAGGAATTGGATTAATGAGCATTGCAGTTAGTGTAAAAAATGACTATAAGCTGGAAGTTTTAGGTTTTATGGGATTATTGTACGGACTAGTTACTATATACTATGGAGTGACTGGTTATTTATACAATATGACCCTTGAACCAATAGCATTATTAGCACTTTACGCATTAACAGGTTTATCTTCCATCTTCTTTTATCCAGTTGCCGTATTTCTTGATAACGTTAAGGTCAGCAAGGTATTCCTAATAATTGATGCAGTACTATTGATCCTCGCAGCACTTATGGCAGGATATATAGGTTTAGAGGCAGTGCCTAGCCACCTAGCTGGATTCGCTAAATGGACTCCGTTTGTATAAATACATTCCTCTTTTTTAAAGTAATTATTTCTTATTATTTCATATTTTTATATCCTTAAAGAAGTTATAGAAGAGAATTGTCGCAACTAGATACAACGATCCCGTTATAAAGAAGGGTACATTTAAGTTCCCAATATAAAATAAATAACCTGTCAGATTGGGTCCTAAAGATCGGGGAATTGCATCAAGGAGCTGAAGCATACTATTTACCCTACTCCTTTCCTCTTCTTTCACAACTTTGAAAACTAAGCTATTCATCAATGGCCCAGTCGAATTCATTAATACGTTTCTCATTACGTAAATTACTCCAGCAATAAATAAGGAAGTGGAAAATGGCATTATAAATAGGAGGGCTATTGCGGCAAAATGCGTTATTACTATTGCTCTTATTCTACCCAATGTTTTAGCTAAAAACGGCGAGGTTAAGGTACCCAATGCTAAGGTTATCTCTGATATTGCATATATTGGAGAAAGCGATGAAGCTGTGGCGTGAAACCTTAAGTTGAACCATAAAGATAGCATAGGTAACAAGACCCCTGCTCCCAATCCTATTATTGCCTCGGTTGAGAGTTTTCCTAACACCTTAAAGGAAGAGATTTTAAGCGTCACTTTCCTTGTTCCCCTATAATTTTCCTTAACTGGAATGAGAAGTAATAACGATAAGAACGTTACGATACTGTCAACTGCTATAATGCTTCTATAGTTTAGCACTATTGGCAGTAAGGAACCTACTACGGAGAAGATTGTATTTAAGGATGACCTATAAGCCATTGCCTTATCCAAATCTCCACTTTTCTCAGCTAGTATTGAGGAGATTAGGCCATAACCTTGGTTTATAAAAAGATATGCATAAGGGGTTATTAGAAGTAGAAGAAAGGAGAGTCCTCCGACACCTCTAGATATGTATACGAATTTCTTCCTTCCGTAAGCGTCTCCCAATACTGCCCAGAATAAGGATAATAACGTATTAACTATTATAGCGCTTCCCAATATTACTCCTATTGTTAAGGGATTTAGACCAAGCGATTTCAGATATAACGCCATTATAACCGTGTTAGCTCCCCAAACTATTCCACCTACGGAGGAAGCTAACACTAATAAAAAATCCTCACTTTTCATACTATGATAAACGCTTACGCTCTTAAAAAGTTGCTAGAAATATAAGTATCGTCATCTATCAAAACAAAACATACTAAAGAATGACTCATTAGTTAAGAGATTAGCTGTAATATTTAAATAGTTATGTGTAAAGTATAAACATATGCAAGGTGAAAGAGTAGTAATATTAGGAGGAGGATTTGCAGGTATTGCGGCTAAGTTAGTATATCCTAATGCAATACTCGTTGACGAAAAGGACTTCATGGTAGTTACTCCAAGGCTGGTAGAGGTTATAGAGAAGAACCTTCCTTTATCATACGCCTTAATTCATAGGAAAGTTGACGTTAAGGCTAAGATTTTAAAGGTTGACTTTAAGGAGAAGAAGGTAATAACGACTAATGGTGAAATCAAGTTCGATAAATTAATAATTGCCTTAGGTTATGAGCAAGATTTAAGTAAGATAAAGGGAGCTGAAAATTACGGTATAGGATTTACTTTGGAAAATATAGAAAAGATTAAGTCATTTAAAGAGGGTTCCGTAGTTACAATTCTCGGAGGAGGAGCGTTAGGAGTCGAGTTGGCTGGAGCGTTGAGGAAGAGGGGTCATATTGTAAATTTAGTTGAGGCAGAAAGTAGACTATTACCCTATCTGGTCTCCGATTTCTCTAGGGAAGTTCAAAGGGTTTTGGAAAATCAAGGCGTTAACGTAATTTTAAGTGCTAAGGTAGAGGAAGTAAATCAGAATGAGGTAGTTACCACGCAAGGAAGAATAAGGAGTGATTATGTAATCTTCTCTGCAGGTTTTTCCGGTCCTAAAATAATAAAGGAAATGGCATTATCGAATAAGAACAATAGAATGCTAGTTGACAGATATCTCAGATCAATCGATTATGATTTCGTTTATGGCGCGGGGGATTGTGCTAACTTTAAGGATGGGTTTATTCCACAATCTGCACAAGTTTCCTTACAGGCTGGCGAAGTTGCCATGAATAATGCAATAAAGGATGAGAAAGTAGAGTTTAAACCAGTACAGAGAGCTATAGTGCTCAAGATTGGTGAAGATTATATTGGTTTGATAAAGAACACCGTAATAAGTGGTCCCATAGCGTCATTCATTAAATCCTTTGCTATTAGTTCTTTAGAGGGTAAGGTTAAGAAAGTGAATAGACTTATCCTAGCTGTGTTTACCCGTGGCGTAACTTCTGCTTACTTTTAACCACTTCTAATTCCGCCACGGGCACCCCTCTTGAGGGCTCATACACACTCACCCTCAACTCATTGGGGCTAGTCGAGGGAAACACCACTACCCTCCCATCCGTATTTGTCGCCCCCAATACCTCGTGAGCATAGCCCGTCATCAGTATGGAGTTCATCAATTTATAATGTAGAGGAAATAATATATAAACATAATCATAATAAAGATCATATTGTGAAATGATTAAAAGTATTTAAAAGTTATGCAAATGTGTTACAGTCTAAACTGGGTTATTCTTAATAATCTGTATGTTTTTCCTATTTTAACGTAATTTTGGAACATCGAGTAGCATTTATAGGAAAATCGTTACACTTTTACGTTACGTTAAAAATATATAATAAATCTTTCCTGGTTAGATGAAAAATGTTTATTAATAAGCTATAATATTAAGAAGTACAATGAAAGATATTTATAAACACATGGATAAATATTTTGACTTTTTATGATAAGGGAATTTCCTAAAACTACTAATCGAGTTTCCCAAATAAAAAGAGGGATTTGACTTAATGGGGGTTAAGGGGGCGAAAGTCCCCTTCCGTGAGAGATGGATAGCCCCCTTATAGAAACGTTTTTATAGTTATATGTGAAAATTTTCTTAGACCTCGGCTGTAGGAGCTGGATCGGTACCCTCGGGACTCGGTAGACCCAAAATTATTTTACAAAAAATAATTCTGTTTGAGTAATATTAGATTCTGGAAAAATAATAGAAATTATAGCTTTGTTAGGAACTCAACGACTAAAGAAAGATTTAAGGTGAGGAGATCTATATTACCAAGAAGTGAATTCCAAATGATAATACTCGACTTTCCCCACCTAAATTCAGCAAATAGGGTATAAATTACTTTCCATGATAGACTTTAAGGGAAGAAAGGGAAAAGAACAAGTGAAACCCTCGTCACAGCCGTGGAACGACTCAATCGAGAACAAGTCAAAGATGTTCGAGACCTCAAGCCAAACAGTGAGGAACTACGCCGAGAAAGAAGAAGTAGCTGAGAAATTACTCGAACGAGTGAAGCAACTATCCCTTGAAATGCTAAAAGCAGTGAGGAAAGTAAACATATCAATAGATTGGACCACGATAAGGTGGCAGACCGGTAGAGAGGTTAGGTAGCTCAGAAGATGGATACTCATGGAACTACGCAACTGCAACGACAAAACACAACGGGAAAATACTAGCATTCATCTAACAAGAAAAAGGGATAACAAAAGACGACATAGTCAAGCTACTTATTGAACAGATCTCACCAATGGGTCTAAAAGTAAACGTGATAACACTTGACGCAGGATTCTACTCATTAGACGTGTTGAACTTCATCTCCCATTTCAAGTTGCAGTCCCAGTAGGTACCTTGAAAATCTACGACGATTTCGATGAAGGCGAAGAATAGCAAGAGACATAGGAGGGACGAGCAGGTGAAGTTCAAGTTAATTGTTCAAGGTAGGGATTAGGAGGAAGAATTGAGTACTTCGCTAGGGCCACGAACCTAGATCTACCCAAGGATGTGGTGTTTAGGCTTTACAGCAAGGTGAACCCAATAGAGACTTCCTATAGGAATATCAAGTCGTTTCTCCCGTTCATAAGCTCAACCAAGTTCGCGTTCCGTAAGCTGATCTTCATGATAGCTCTCTACTTCCTTCCACGGTGGCAGAAAATCACGTTACTGCCACAGTCCACTTTGTTAGAGGCGAAGCATGTGGTGCCTCTTCACCACATTCAAGGATGTGAAGAGGGAAGACTTTTACTCATCCTTTTATTACATTAATACCGGAGGATAATTCCATTAAAACAAAGGAAACGCTTAATAATCTTACAGATTTATTTTCAAGGGGGTCATTTTGGGTCTGCCGGTGAGGGTAGTTCGCTGCTGTTAGACATCATTATAGGAATTGAATTGAGGTGTAATTTAGGGAGGATTGGAAGAAACTACTCCTTCTCTATATTGCCCTTTGTCTCATGCGAGATAACGCTTACCGAAATTATTAATGCGCCAAGAATGATCATAGTTACCATTTCCACGAGTGGGAATAATGTTATTGAAGTAAGGTAAAGGACAGTTATGAGAAGTAATGGGACGAAATTTCCAACTAAGAACCCTATATTCCAGCTTAAGGATACCCCAGTGCTTCTAATTTTGGTTGGGAAATTCTCATTTACGTAGCTCATTATCCCACCACCTCCAAATACAGATACGAAGCCCAGAATTGAAACAAAAATGGGAATTAACGACCTTGAAGATAGGGACATTAGTATGAAAACTGGTGAGAGCAAAATTCCAAAAATTCCACCTATCATTGATACCTTCTTTCTGCCAATTTTTTCACTCAATTCACCTCCCATAAATGCCGAAATGATAGCTATTACACTGTATATCAAGGACATGTATCCTATTTCAACTTTTGATAAGTGATTAACGGCGTAAAGAAAATTAGGTAACATGACGTTAACTAACGCATTCATCGAAGCCCAAAGAGCCGTTAACGTTGATGACAATATAAATTGTCTCTTGTATGACGAAATTAACAGCTTAGCAGGTGATTTTACCCTCTCCTTATTTCTCCTAAACCTTAAGGACTCAGGCATTAAGAACCCAAAGGGCAAGATAAGAAGAGAGGTCAAGAACATTATTCTCCATCCTATTTCAATATAGTTATAACTACCTATTACGGTAATTATTATGAAAAACACTATTGACGCTAGAAGGTACGCTGAACCACCAACAGCAAATCCAGATCCTCCAAACCAACCCCTATGTCTTTCCGGCAAATCCTCGACACCTACTACAGTTATCCCAGCTGATAATCCTCCCGTAAAGAAACCTTGTATCACATATAGTATTATTAATAACAAGGGAGAGGGATCTGGTATTAGGGCTACTGCAACTAAAGGCAAAGCTGAGCCTAAACTGGATATTCTGGTAACTAGCTTCCTACCATACCTATCGCTTATTGGTCCCAATACGTAAGCCCCAGGCACTCTCATAACTACGTCTATTAATAGTAAGCCATAAACCCCTAATAGTGAGAGTACGTACGAACCTTTAAATAACGTTTGAGAGATATATGGTGAGTTAAATACTAACAATATCGAATAATTATATACTAGAAATGTATAACTCATGAAATTTAGGAATATTAACTTAATTTCCCTGCTTGATAGTGAGCTCATCTCGTTTAACATTTAACATTTAGCTAAAAAATAATATCGGTCTTCCCTCAGACAATATAGTCTATTAAAAATTCCCGTGTACTCACCATTTGAAATACTGTATTTAGCGATTATAATAGACTCCCTCTCTTACACTATAGGTGCACTACTTTACGGCTCTCCAATACCAGTAAGAGGATTCAAAGAAATGGGTCATAAAATGATAGTTAACTCAATCTACGTAGCAGTATTAGCCAACATCTTTGGCCTCATTCTTTCTATATTGTCACAATTACAAAACATAGTAGGAGCGAATTGGAGTACCTTTTACTTAGATATAGGTCTACTTCAAATCCAAACCGGTGTGGCCATCAATATGGGGAAATTCCTATACGGCATTATAGCGCTAATACTCTACTATTTTAAGGTACCTAGCCAGTTCTACTCCTTGGTAACACCACTTTTACAATACATTTCATTCCTAACAGATATATTAATTCTATTAAACTTCTATATGGATTTAGGTATTTTCATCCAATCGTCTTATATGGTATTAATCGCAATTGGAATACTATTGATGGCTTTGCCATTTCAGATGGGTAAGGGAATTGGAGCCATGTTAATATCCTTTACCATAGTGTTTTATGTGGGGCTCCCACTTTTACCAATACTCATATCCAACAGTTCCCCTCTCCAAAACCAAAACTTCGTCTTACAAGATATTTCACTACAAACTGAAGAGTTCTATGCCCAGATTCCAGCCCTATTTTACTCCTTCATCCTAATTCCATTAACGTACGTGGGAGTACTAGTTGGGTTTTCGGTCGTCTTACAGAGTTTTATAGGAGGTTATGTTGGGAGATTACCAATTCCGGTTGAAATTTGACGGAAAATCTATATAAACAAGTTAATTACCTTTTATTTGTATGTTATTGCAACCAAAAGATGAAGAAGAGAAATTGATCCTCTCAACAGTTGACCAATTAATGGACAAATACAACGAAAGGTATTGGTTGGATAAGGATCAAAAGAGGGAATTCCCTATAGACTTCCTCAATGACTTTATGAAGTTAGGATTGGGATCAATTCTGATACCAGTAGAATATGGTGGAGTGGGGAAAGGAGTCAGACTAGCTTCCTTAATCCTCTATAATATAAATCTAAGAGGTGGTAATTCATATTTCGTACACGGACATTATTATAACACTGCCTTACTATCAAAACATAGCGGTAAGAGGATAATAGAAAAGTACTTCAAGGATCTTGCAAATGGTGCTAAAGTACTATCATTAGCTTTAACTGAGCCACAAGTTGGGTCGGATACGACGAAAATTAAGACAGTTGCTGAAAAAGTTGGGAATAGTTTCTTCATAAAGGGTCACAAGATATTCATTTCTAGGTTAAAGTACACTGACTTTATGATATTAGTAGCAAGAACGACACCCTATGAAAAAGTTGAAAAGAAGACAGATGGGATAACCTTGTTTTTAGTTGATCTAAGAGAGGGAAGGGATGGAATTGAGATGAGGGAAATAAAGACCATGTCAAATACTAATGCTTATGAAGTGTTTATAGATGGTCTCAAAGTGCCAGAGGATAACGTTATAGGAGAGGTCGGAAAGGGTTTCTACTATTTACTTGACCTATTAAATGCGGAAAGGTTTATGATAGCAGCTGAAATGATCGGCAATGCGGAGTGGTTCATAAACAAAGCAGTTGAATACGCAAAGAACAGAGTCGTCTTCGACAAACAAATAGGTAGTTTTCAAGGTGTTCAGTTTCCAATAGCTGAGGTATATGCTAAGTTGGTATCCCTCTCATCTTATTTTAATGAAGGTTTAAGAGTAATAGAAAAGGGGAAAGATACAAAAACTGTTGGAAGTTACGCGAATATATCCAAATACTTAGCTACTGAGATAGCTTGGGAAGCTGGAAATGTCGCAATGGACGTTTACGGAGGTTATGGGTATGCTGTGGAAACTGGAATAGAGAGAAAACTTAGAGAGACCAGATTATATAAGGTAGCCCCAATATCGCAAAACTTAATCCTAGCTTACATTGCTCATCATATACTGGGCCTTCCTAAATCATATTAGCATTATTATCCCCTTTTCAGCAAGTCTATTTATCTCCCCTTCCGAATACCCTAACTCAAGTAAAACCTCTTTAGTATTCTCGCCAAGTCTAGGTGCTTTACTCTTATTTGACGTTATGTTTATGGGGAAATCAATATACTTAACGCCCTCAATCTCATAAACCAACCTATTACCATACTTTTTAAACGCTTGTTCTAGGCTTAATACTGGGGCAACTGGTACATCAGCCTTACTTAATAAATCTACCCAATAATCTCTAGTATTCTTCTCAAAAATTTTCCCCAATTCTTTTATTAAATAATCCCTATTTTCAACCCTCTTCTGTAACGTGTCAAATTTACATAAGTCCTCCCTATTTAACGCCTTACAAAGCTTTAGATATTGCTCATCATTGAATACTGCAACGTATATATAACCATCAACAACCTTAAACGCTTGATAAGGTACTAGGTATCTATGTGCAGAACCCATCCTTTTAGGAACTTTCCCAGTATTTAAATACATATAAGCGTCCTCTAAGGTTAAATAAAATTGAGTATATATCATTGGGACGTCAATAAATGTTGGCCCTCCTTTATTTAAAGCCCATAGTATCATCACAGTTGCAAGTAACCCAGTGGTAATATCTGAAATTGAAGTGGCAAACTTCACCGGATTTTCCTCACCAGTCATGTCCATTAAACCACTTAACGCCAGTATGATAGGATCGTAAGCTGGTCTATCAGCCTCTTCAGTTAAATTACCGAAACCGGTTATTGAACAATAAATTATTTTAGGATTAATCCTCTTGACACTCTCGTAGTCAACCTTAAGCCTCTTTAATGCGGAAGGCCTATAGTTAGTAACTATAACATCTGCAGTTTTAACTAGCCTTTGGAAGATCTCATAACCCTCATCACTCTTCAAGTTAATTACCACACTCTTCTTACCTCTGTTCGTACTCGCAAAATATACACTAATTCCGTTTATTTCAGGCTTAACTCTCCTCCTATCATCACCGTAAGGTGGTGGTTCAACCTTAATTACTTCAGCTCCTAAGTCAGCCAATATGGTACCAACTAAAGGTGCGGAAATGTTACTCCCTAGTTCGATAACCCTAATTTTATCCATATCTTACGTTAGAAAATTAAGGATAAATAAGACTATCTCAAGCAGATTTCGAACATCTCTCCTTTAGAAAATTTATTAGTTTATTTACCTTACTAATACATATGAGTATAGCTGGAAGAATAGAAAGACTACCTTGGACATCCTTTCATACTAGATTATTAGCTATCCTAACCCTGGGAGAATTCTTTGAACTATACGATCTATTTACTGGAGGATTTGTCGCATCACAGATAGCCTCATTCTACAAAGTCTCATCAGCAACTGGAATCTACTATACAGTTGCAATCTTCTTTCTAGGAGCATTCGTAGGTGCAATAATTTTCAATTATATAGGAGATTCAGTAGGTAGAAGGACAGCACTAATAATTAATATGACAATAACCTCTATCGCTCTGTTGCTCATTCCCTTCTCTCCCAATATTCTAACTTTGGGGATATTAAGATTCCTTGCTGGAGTAGGTGTTGGACCAGAAGCAATATTAGTTTTGGATGTTTTAGTAACGGAGTTCTTCCCATCTAACGTTAGAGGTAAGGCGTTAGCAATTGGCTATACCATAGCGTGGACTGCCCCTATCGTTGTTGCAGTTCTAGCTTATTTTCTTCTGCCTCACAAGTATTTTCTGTACGGATGGCAATGGTTATTCATAATAGGAGGGTTAGGGATACTGACAATAATACCATTTAGGTTCCTAATACCAGAATCTCCTAGATGGTTAGAAAGTAAGGGAAGATTGGATGAGGCTGAAAAAACAGTTAGAAAAATGGAGGAGATCGCAATTAAGGAGAAGGGACAATTAGGAGAACCAATACAGGTTCAAGTTATAACTTCACAAAGGGTTAAAATATCTGAACTATTCTCGCCATTGTATAGAAAGAGGACGGTAATGCTTTGGATATTTGAATTCTTACAAGCTGGTGTATATTATGGATTTGCGTCTCTAGCTCCTTCAGTGCTATTTGCGAAAGGTTTCACATTGGTGCATACTCTACAGTACACGATGATAATCTATACTTCATATTTTATAAGTTCTCTCGCATCAATCTTTATCATAGATAGTCAAAAGTTTGATAGAAAATGGCAAGTAAGTATTGTAATGTTACTAATGGGATTGGTGGGATTAGCCTTTGGATTTTCATCCTCTCCTCTGGAGGCAGTAGTAACTGGTTTCACATTCGGTTTCCTATCAAACATATTCTCTAACGCTTTCCATCAATACGGTGCAGAATTATACCCTACGAGAGTAAGGGCTTTTGCAGATGGTGTACAATACTCCTTAAGTAGGTTAGGAAACTACATTTGGTTAACCCTCTTACCAATAGTATTATATAGTAATGGACCAGTTGCAATGTACACTATAGTATTCATTATGGCTCTTATAGTAACTCTAGACGTAGCAATTTTAGGACCTAAGGCATCAAAGATTGAACTTGAAGAATTATCAAAATAAACTTTTTTTTAAAAAAAGTGCAATTTTTATCATATTAAAACATACGTATTGTAACCTTGTTCCGGTATGTAGTATATTTGTGGATATTTAGTGTTACTTTGGCCATTTCCTATAGGCCAGTACCATAGTATTCCCGGGATTGTGGAAGGAGGCGGATAACTTGGATATATAAAATACCAATAACCTATTGCGTACAAATTATTAGAACTCACTATAGTCCTATTGTAATTATAAGTATTGTTATATAACGGACCATCTTTGAACATTATACTCGAAACGTTATAGAAGTTAGTTAAACTCGGCTTATTTTGCAAGGTTACAAAATAAGCTTGAGATATCGTAATGGTTGCTGAGGATGAGCCAAACTTCACTATTGATATATATCCATTAGATTCCCCAACTCCTAATGTAGTAGTGTTAAGCCATTTTTGACTACTCAAATTATAAATTGTAAAATTAACGCTTTGGGACGGCGATAGTTGACTTCCAGGACTTTTGGAGAAGTCTAGTATACTTCCAAGACTAAAGTTAATAAAATACCAATTGTTAGGAGAGAGCGTTAACAGATAAGTTTGGTTTGTGCTAAGTTTATTTCCGGTATTACCTAACGAACTGTAAATTCCAACGTACAACTTATTCCCAATAACCCAAGCTAAAATTGAGAAATTTTTATTATCAGTAGGTGTAATAGTTTCATTAAAAAGATAAGTCTTGGTAGTCGCATTAGAGATAAGCTTAAACCATAATCCAAAGCCCAAACCCTTCTGGTTTGCTACTTGATGCGGAGGTGTAAAATTAGTATTTTTAGAATTCCCAACGTAGTTTCCACTCCCAGATAATACATAAACCCCTACTCCCGCATTTGATGGGTTTAAGTATGTGTAATCTAGTCTATACCACTTTCCTTGATAATAGTACAAGATCCATAGTACGATTATTTGGCTGTTCGAAACTTTAGCTGATAAGATATAACTTCGATTTGAGGTCAAATTGTAAGCATAAACGCCATTAGTTTTTGCAATTAATTGACTTTGTTGGGGTAAATATACATTATTACTAAAAACAAAAGATTTTAATGAAGTATAACCATTAGGGGTAGAAAAGAATATGCTTGCATTTTGGCTATTGCTAGGAAGAGTGTAAAATGGGTTTAACCGGGGTGAAGCAACAAAAGGTATAACAGTAACATATTTAGTAGGTGAGTTAATCCAGAGTAAGTAACTAACATTAAAGTAATTATAACTAGGTGGTAGACCCTTAAACGAAACTTGCGAAACAACTACCTGAACAGTTTTTGAAATACTTATCACATTCTCCTCTTGCAAAAATGTAACACCTTGTACTGAAAGGAATGTTGAATATATTGCGAAAGCAGATAGTGTGATTATAACAGTAGCGATTATTATCAGCAAATTCGTGACAGCACTAGGCATATATAGAATAATAGGCGAGGATTTATATATAACTTTTTCTTAATATACAGAATAGATATGCCTTCAGAGGTTACGGAAGAGTTCATTATAATTATTGCAGTAGTTTTAATAGGATTAGTACTATTTGGTTTCGTAACTTCATATTTCATACCTCATGAGATATTCAGTTTAGCTCAACAGCAAGCTAGCTCCATATCCTCTTCAACAACTGTGTCAGTAGGGCCATTAATATTTAACTCAGGTAGTGCTAGTACAGTAATTGAAGCGTATAATCCAGCAATATCTGGAAACATTACTTTAATAGTCTTCCCAGAACCTTCATATTTACAGCAAGATGTGGGATTAGTAACACCTCAGTCACCTCCACAATTTTCAGTTTATTTATCAAACGAAAAATTAGCCAAAAGCTTTACAATAAGTATTCCAATATACGATGTAAATGGTAGGATAATTTATGATTCTCAAATAACAGCATACACAGTGCCCTTTAATACTCCAGTTACTATAACGGTAAATGGAGTTGGTGGGAGTAATTATATTTTAATTGTCTGGGTGTTATATAACTCAAATGGTTATTGGTTTAGAATAGGGTATACCTTCACGGGGGTGCCTTCAACATGAAGAAAGCATTATCTTCCGCAATATTCTTAATAATAACGCTCATAATTCTCCTCTCCGTATTAATACCAGCATTATTAATATTTAACTCAACTCCAATATACTCAAGTCAAGGGCAGATTGCCGGTACTGGTTATCAACAACTTCAGAAGAATGAGCAAAATCAAGTATTTAGAGGAAATCCCAACATATATTATAATTCCTCTATTCATCCTTATCTGGAATTTCTATATAACTCAATACCATATCCACTTAACATAACACAAATATACTATTTCAACGGTAGTATATGGGTTCCAGTTCTCAAAAATTCAATAGTAGTAGCTGGAAACCAGAACATTTATTTGCCACGTGTTGCATTCAACCAGCCTATCATAATAGTGTCTTCTCAAGCCAACTTCTATTTCCTAAATCCAAACACTTCAGTTACCACAGTTACCATATCGGGACCTTCGGGTAAGATACCGGTTTACGTTACCGCATTTGTAATAAATGGAAGCAAAGTAATTCCAGTAAGCGTCCAAGTGATTTTAGGGGCAAACCCGTCACTCTTAACTCCACAAGTCTATTATCTAAATCCTGGTACGTATTCGATTAGTGACAAGAACGGTTCTACCATATTCTTACAAGGTTATGGGTTGACCGCTACATTCCAGAACTGGACCCTAGTAGGATATGGGAATCTGAATTCGCCTTCTCAACTTTCTACCGCTTTTACCGTAACCGGACCCCTAGTTTTGACTGCGATATATAAGGCGCAGTTACAGAAATTTAATGTATTAATAAATACTAATGGTTTACCACTAGGAAGCACTATAAATCAGAATAATAATCAAGTTACCTTAACCTCACTTAATAAAACAATACCAGTGTTAATAGATAGTAAACAATACTATATAGGCTCTAATGGGATAAAATTACAATTAACTTATGGCTATCATATAATACAATTCCCATCATATTACAATATAACATTTAACTATACCTCAAGTGCCTACCAAAGCGCTTATAATGCAGTACCAATTAAGAATGGTTTATCCAAACAGAATAATGGAGAAGTGACGATACAAGGTGGTCAAATAAATTGTTATCAACTCCAAGGTTTATCAACAAACACTAGTAAAATAAGTGTAATAAACTCCTATACAGTTTTCGTTAATGGTAGTGGAAAAATAACAGCTAATTATAATAATAATTCGATATACTATTTAGTGATTGCGATGAATTATTTTCAATTTCCGAACGGGGTATGGGCTACATATAACAATACGCCAGTTAATGGGAGCATAGCAAGACAATTATTACAAGTTCAAATAGGAACCGATCAGCAAATAGTATTAGGTAATCCTCAGAATTATATACCAGAGAAAATCTACTTTAAAGCTGGTACGAATTTATTGATCACATTAGATTATTTAAATGAGATGAATGGTACGTTTCAATTTGGTCAAATTAACGCGAGCTATCTTCTTTCTTACCCAACAAACGTAACATTATACAACCTAACATTATACAACCTATATACTCCTTATAACTATTCTCCTAAGCCTTATGAAGGTAACTATGGGATAATATATATTAACTCACCCACAATACTGATAAATTATCAGCAGTGGGAATACTATGGAGAACCTTACCAAGATGGGGGGTAATGATAATGAATAAGGGATTATCGAATGTGATTTCAGTAATAATTTTAATATTTATAATATTGTTGGTTCTAGTCCCCATGTTATATTACTTGGAATATTCATCACAATATAATGCTGTCACTCAGTCGGTTGTTAACAATTACGTCTATCTAAAAAACCTTCAAATATCTCAAGTAACTACTGGTCACCCTTCCCTTTATTATAATGGTAGTTCTATTTTCCTAATATACTCAAATGGTACTTTTGTACCTCCTTCGAATTTGACTATAGTTTCTATCCTCTATCTTAACTCTAATGGAATATGGGTAAACGTAACCTCAATTAAGTATCCTTTAGTAGTATCTCAAGGGCAGCTCATAAATTTGCCAAGCTATACTTCTGGTAAACCTATAATTATAGTAACTTCTTTAGGTAACATATTCTTCCTACAACCTGGATCGTCAATAGGACCATTTGCTACAGCAAGTAAAGGTGGAGTTGAAATATTAGCACAAATCTATACTAAAAACGGTCCATTATCGGTTTCAGCTAATATTACATCTAATATTTACGGGTCACTTAAGAATTATACTACTCCAGTTGCTTTTCCTAATCAAACTGGCACTTTTACTGTGAAAGCCCCACAATACGTTTACTATCAAAACAGTAAGGGTCAAATAGTAACTGGAGTATTTTATAACTGGATAAAATTGGGTTCAGGTACTCTTAATTCCACAACAACTCAAGGAGTTAAAGTGACCTTACAAGGTCAACCCCTTGTGCTAATAGCCAATTATAGTGTGATAACAACCACGGTTAACCTTAAAATTTGTACTAATGATCCTAACGTTCCAATTACTGTAAATATAGATGGAAGCAACTACACTATTACAAGAAGTTATACTGTTCAAGTTCCTGCAGGCTATGTAAACATTACGTTATATACATTACAGTTTAATGATACAACTCAGCAACAGCAAGGAATAATAAAGCACTATATTTACTCAAACTCTACTTATAATGGAAATGTCTATACTGCAAGATCATTTATACTATTTATACCTCCCTCAAGTTCGCAAACTCCTGTAGTTTATATAAAATATTATAACAATTATAATTATTACGAGATTTATATTTATGGTTATAAGTTACCAGGAAGTGTAAATTTAATCTTAAATGACACAGTATACAATTATAATAAATATTATTGGATAATAGGCGGAAACTATAGTTTTTCTCCCACTGGTATAGTAAATATACCCTATTCTTATGGTGCACAAACAGTAACATTCCAGTACTCTAATGGAACTTACTTTGAATACATATTTCCAAATATTCCTTCTTATGTCATAATAAATCAACCAATGAATATAGAAGTTTACTACGATATAATAATATATTGGACATCCTTGTCGTAGTGAGTAATCATGAGAAAGGCTCAGTCTGAATATATTGGTTTTATAATCGCTATAATAATAATAGTATTAATAGTCATTCCCTTATTTTATATACTTAGTAATTACTCTGTACCTTCAGCCAAACAATTAGACTATGTTCAAGTTCTAAAGAATCAGATAAATGGTGGTGGAATTCTAATATTCTTCAACTCTACTTATCCAAAAAGTTCTTCAAGTTCAGTTTGGGCTAATTCTACTCTCATTGTACTGAAGGGTAATGCTAACTATACGTTAACTGGTGTTTATTACATGAAGGGTGGTGTGATTTATAATATTACTTCTAAAGTAATACCTTTCATAATAGCTAATGGGCAAGCAAATCCTATTAATGGGAACCTTCCACAGCCCCTAATTTACAATTTCTCATTACCAGGATACGTATGGGACTATCCTGTTGTCCTCCAAATTAGTGGTTATAACGTTACAGTGTTTGCTCAAGTTTACCCTAACGAAACAGCCTTCACTAGCTAGACCACTTTGCACCTCTTTTCCTCACCATAAATACTCTATCAAACTCTATGAGTTTCTCTCCTTTTTGGTTATATCCATACGATCTTATCTTGACTATCCCGAAACCTGGTCTACTCTTAGATTCCCTAACCTTAATGACCTCAGCCTCAGCGTAAATTGTGTCACCAGAAAATACTGGGTGGAGGAATTTAACGTTCTCTATTCCCAGCATAAACCCATTTTGGCTTGTCTGCTCAACTAATAGTCCAGCTACAATTGTGAGGGTTAGGAAGCCATTCACAACTAGCCTACCGTTAAAAGGTTCACCCGGAAAATACTTTTCTGTGTAGTCCTTGTTAAAGTGAATTTGGTTAGAATTATTTGTTAAAAGTGTAAACCAAATATTATCAACATCTGTTATTGTTCTCCCAACTTTGCTTTTGAATTTTTGACCAACTTTGAAATCCTCAAAGAATGGTCCACTCTCTTCTTGGCTCATAATTATAAGAACTAATTTAAGCTTTTAAGTATTTTAAGGGAGAGAGAAAGATGATTTCACAGTGAAAATTCCTCAGATTAGGTTTGTTAGAAGCGTAGCATATAGAGTTTTAGCCACTTAGGGGCTGAATCCTTTTCATGTTAACATAGATCTTTTTATATTCATTTTTCTCATTATTTTTCAGTAATTCTAATTCTACGTCAGTATGGGAATCTCATTTTTTGCGTAAAAAACGAGATGAATGAAATACAGAAAAAGTTGAGAGGATGAGAATTTCTGTAGAAAAGTTTGTATATACGAGGGCGGACTTGAACATATGAAACATGAGAATACAACTAAACCGGCGAAGTTCAACCGGGACTTCGCCAGGTCCGCCCTCAAGATAATTTACTCGGTCCTCACTAAAATACTTTTCCCTGAGGAACTCCTCAGTGCCTTGCTTAAGGCAAGTGGGAGCTACTTGAGCAGGTTGGGAAAAGATGGGAGAAGAGCGTTGAGAAAGTTGAACGCGGTTCAAGTTGAGGACGTGAGGGATGCGTTGAGGAAGATGGGGAGGATGACGTTAAGGGGAGTCAGGGACAGGAGGGTAGCAGTGGACTTCCATGCCATACCTCAATACCACGCTGACAAGAGTTTCTTGAGTAGGATAAAGCCAACTAAGGGGACGTCGTGGGGACTGGTTCAAGCTGCGATCTTCCTCCTGGGGAGGACGAGGAGCTTCTTGGACGTGATCCCAGTGACCGTGAAGAACGTAGCTGAAGGTTTCAAGGCGGTGATGGAGGTAATCGTGAAGGAGTTGGAGGAGGACAAGCTGAGGCTCGTCATGGTCTTCGCGGACAGGGAGTTCGCAGTGAACGAAGTGATTAGGTTCCTCTTGGAGTTGGGCTTGGACTTCGTCATATCTGCCAAGGCCCAGATGTACAAGAAGTACAAGGGGATGTTGCAGGATGTGGATGTGAGTTTTGGCGGAGTTAGATATACTGGATTTCTCTGCGTGAGACATGGGAGTGGAGCTTATCTCATTATTCTGAGGAAGGAAGACGGCAAGATTATTGCCTTCCTCGTGAGGAGGGAGATGGATCTTTATGATGCCATAGTCCTTGCCGAGATGTATAGGGAGAGGTGGGGGATTGAGAATGCTTTTCGCTCTCTTGAGGAGTTTAGGGTCAGGACTAGGACTTGTGACGTGAGGAAGGAACTGGTTCTCGTTCTGCTTTCCTATCTTCTCTTGAATGTCTGGTTCTTGATCCGTTCTTGGAGGAAGGTTAAGTTGTGGGAGTTCTCGGTCTCCCTCTCGAATCTCCTCGATCGGTAGTATTTTGGAAAAGTTCTTAGACTATGATCTAGTGGTATATCCTTTGTCTAAAGCTATAAACTTTCTGAAAGCACTAGGGAGGTAAGAGTGGAACAAGGACGCGCGTTCCGTGAAGTGAAGACGCCATTCCCCTAGACTCCAGCTAACCCTATGCACCTCCTTCCAGCTACGTGAAATTAATTCCTAATATTTATATTCTGCTATTGAAAACTGACTTATTAACTGTCATTTTCATAAAATATATGCAGTTATATTTGAATAAAACTGGTACGGTTCAATCTTACATATATTATCATTTATATCAGAAAAATGAGATTCCCATACTGACGTGGGCGATTCCAAAAAGGGTTGGATGAGGTTAAGCATTTATGTGAGCCCTGTGCCGTTGGACTCGAAGGAGTTCCTGATCCAGTAAGGGTGGTTGAGGACTAAGTCCCTACACTTGATTACGAATAGATATAAAATAAGTGAAATGATAGTGTAGGGATAAACTGGCTTATAGAGTTCTCCAGAATATTCAAGGGTAGTCGAGAATCTAAATTGGTGGTGATTCAGCCCTCCTTTGTCAATTGTAATTTGTGAATAATGTAGATATAAAAATGTTAATATTGGTAAATACGTGTTTCTGCTAGTCAGTAGTTTTCATTAAGTCAAATTCGTAGTAAACTTTGAAAATAAAGTGAGTTCGCAATGAATAATTGAATCATTCCTAAATTGTATAATCATACATTAGTAGAAACGAGTATGATTGTAGTTCACTAGGAAAACACATTAACAAGGCATTTCTTGCTAAATGGTTATATAGCACCTCATAATATATAGAGGTATGGAAAGTGAGGTTAGAAAACTACTGGATAAGGCTGAAAAGTTAGTGGACGAATGTGTTAATTGTTCATCTGAGGATTGTGATGAGTGTGAAGATGCAGAAGAACTTTTGAACGAAATAACAGATAAGATTCAATCAATACAGGAGAAAAAGGTGGCTAGGAAGTTAAGTGTGTTTTTAGATGATTTGAAAAATAAGTTGGAAAGTAAGCTGGGTTAACTTATGGCAATATGTCCATGGTTAGGAAAGGATTCTTTACTTTCTCATATCCTAATACTGTAAATGGACCGTGCCCTGGGTAAACTATTATCTCATCTGGTAATTTCTTCAGTTTTTCTAAACTTTCTCTCAGTAATTTTTCAGATCCACCTAAGTCAGTCCTACCAACAGTTCCGTAAAATAACGTATCCCCGGTGAATATGTATCCATTTGCTATAATGCAGATACTTCCCATGGTATGACCTGGAGTTTCAATAATTTTCAACTTTTCCCCTCCTAGTTCTATTTCATCACCTTCCTTTACAAAACCGTCAGGTTTAGTCACATCTGAAATTAATAGGTTAAGGAAAGACTGTGCCATACTACTAGCCCTCTTTAGTAATCCTAAGTCCTTTTCGTTAATTAGGAAAGTTGATGAAGGGAAGTCCCTCTTTATTTGGTTCACTCCCATGATGTGGTCAAAGTGACCATGCGTTGCTATTATATACCTTATGTTGATTTTCTCTTTTCTCACTGTTTGTATTAGTTCGCTCATATCTCCTCCAGCGTCTATTATTACCCCTTCCTTTCCCGCAATTACTAGGTAAGAGTTTGTTGCAAGTGGTCCAGTAATGAAATTTTTAACAATCATTATATATAATCTTACACACGTTAGGATAAAAACTTATTATATGAGGAGTTGATAATACAATTTAATGATAAACGAAGATCAGCTCAATTTCATTAGAAAGAATCTAGTGAAATATTTAATGGAGGATTACCTTCCATTTCCGGTAAATAGGAGTGTTTGTTACGAATGGGCTAATGGTTTAAATATAAGGAGAGGAGGGGAGACGATAATCTACACTGGCTGTTCCTATCAGTTGGCTGAATTGGGAAAGAGATTTGACGAAATTTTGCCTGCATTATCCAAATTTAAGGGTGTAGAAAGATTTTCGTCGATATTGAAGGTCTTCTACAAGCCTAAGGATACACGTTCATATAAGATTTTGAGGAATATTGCTTCAGTTCTAAAATCTAGTGTTGATTTCGGCTATTTATATGAGGATGAGCCCTACAGTGGTACAATCTTACTTGAAATGGGCATGGTGGAGGAATTTAAGGAATACGCTAAGAAATTGGTTGAAGTTTTCGACTCCCATGGCGTTAAGAGGATAATTACTGTAGACCCCCACACTCATTATACGCTCTTTAGGATAAAGGAAATGCTCTCGCCATCGTGGAATGTGGAGATTGTGAACTACTTCGAACTTATTAAAAACGTTAAGGTTAAGGGTGAGGGTACTTTCGTATTTCATGATTCTTGTCTTTATTCGAGGTTTCTAGGGATGAGGGATTCCATTAGGGAAGTGATTAAGAGTAGTGGAATAGTATTGAAGGAGGATGAGATGATAACTGGGAAGGAAACCTCAATGTGTTGTGGGGGTCCTTTAGCCCCGATAAATAAGGAAACCAGTGATAAGATAGCTAGAAATAGAGCTGAGGCATTAAAGAGTGTTCACAATAAGGTGCTCTTAGCTTGTCCATTCTGTTATGCTAATCTCTCTCCTTATGTGGAGGCTTACGATTTCGCAGAGGTGATAAGTGGTGAATGATTGGGATATTGCGATAAAGAGGGGAGTAGAGCATAACGTTCCTAGAGTATTTAAGGTACTGAGGGAACACCCGTATTTAGAAGATCTAGCTAGGAAGGTTAGAGAGGGAAAATTGGAGGTTCTTAGCAATTTAGATTATTACATAGAGATGACCATGAAATCTGTGGAGAGGATTGGAGGTAAGGCATATTTTGTGGAAAACGCTGAGCAAGCTAGGGAAATTGTTGGTAAAATCGTCGGTAATGGTAAGAGGGTTGTTATGGGTAAGTCAATGGTCGCATATGAGACGGGGATTAGGAAATATTTGCAGTCCTTAGGGAATGAGGTTTGGGAGACTGATTTAGGTGAACTGCTTATACAATTCGCTGATGAGCCTCCTTCTCACATAATTGCCCCAGCTGTTCATATGACTAGGGAGAGGATAAGAGAACTGATAAAGGAGAAATTAGGTGTAGATCCTGGAGATAAGCATGAGGATATTGTTAAAGTCGCTAGGGAATTCTTGAGGCAGAAGTTCTTAACTGCTGATATAGGAATTACTGGGGCTAATGCGGTAGCTGCAGATGCTGGTTCTATTGTTTTAGTTGAGAATGAGGGAAATATAAGGATGAGTAGTGTAGTTCCTCCAGTACACATTTCGATCACTGGTGTGGAGAAGATTTTGCCAAACTTAGAATACGCAATTTACGAAGCCTTAGTTCAAGCAGCTTATGCTGGTTTATATCCCCCAACTTACATAAACGTTACATCTGGTCCTTCATCGACTGGTGATGTTGAGCAAAAGAGAGTTTCTCCAGCTCATGGTCCCAAGGAGTTTCACTTGATTTTGGTTGATAATGGTAGGAGAAAGGCTAATGAAGATCCGGTGTTGAGGGAAGCGTTACTCTGTATAAGATGTGGGAGGTGTCATTTCCATTGTCCAGTCTACAGAGTTTTAGATGGTAAATGGGGTGATCCTCCATATTCTGGTCCAATGGGAGCAATGTGGAGTGGTATAGTATATAACGATTATAAACCAGCTTTACTTTGTTCTCATGCCGGTAACTGTAGGGAGGTATGTCCAATGAAAATAAATATTCCTAAGGTATTAGAATATTTGAAAAATAAGTACTTCAGTATGATGAGGGCTGGGACAAAGGAGTGATGACGAGAAAAAGCTTTTTGCAGAGCTGATTACTACTATATATATTATTCTTGTGATACTATAGTTCCTCTTATTTTTATATCCCTTGTCATGCTTCCTATTATAACCATCATTAAACCGGCTACTGATGCTATAAAGAATGTGAGTTGGAATGCGTAATCGGATGGAAGTTGAACTGGTAAAAACGTTTCTTGACCATTTAGTATCATTGGATATACTAAATACTGATAGTAAGTTGATAATAGAGACCCAGCAATAGATGGTCCAAAAGCTCCTCCGATGAGTCTAAATACCGTATTCATTCCAGTCGCAATTCCTAATACTCTTCTTTCAACTGAAAAGGTTAGGATGTTTATTAATACAACGTTAAGCATTGCAGCTCCTAACGTAGCTAAGGAGGAAAGTGTTATTATCGTAGCAAGATTATTTGAGGATCCTCCTATTGCTAGTAAACCTAGAATGAAATAGAAGAACGATAAAATGATGGATGAAATTACTACTATGAATTTAGTACCAGTTCTCAGTATAAGTCTAGAGGATAATAGGGCTCCTATCATTTGCATTAATGATACGGGCCACATTAGCAGTCCAGTGGTGAGAATATCTAGGTTGAATCCTACTGGATTCGGAAGTTCAAGGAGATAAGTTATTGCTTGATACGCCATAAAGATTCCAAACCCTGCTACAAATGCGGCTATATTCGCAGCTAATACGTTCTTTTCCCTTAACAAGTTTATTGAAATTAATGGAAATGGGGCCCTAATTTCGTATAGTATAAATCCAAAGAAGAGGAATATTCCAATAAGCACTGTTGTTAAAAAGTTAAGGGATAACCAACCCCAAGTAGGAGCCTCTGAAAGTGCTATTGTCATTAATGCTAAAGAGAGTCCCAATATTAAAGCGCCTATGTAATCGATTTTAGTGTTTGGATTAGTGTACTTGCTTTCTCTAATTTCCCTAGATGTTAAGTAAGTTAGTAATATTACAAATGGTATTATGAAGTGGTAATTATATTGCCATCCTAAATCTTGAGCCACTGTTGCCGCTATTGGCAAACTTATTGCTGAGCCTATACCGAACATTGCGCTTACAATACCTTGGGCTCTAGGGACTAAATGTGGAGGAAATTCTTCCCTTATTAGGCTAAACGCTAGTGGAAACATTCCTAATCCAATTCCCTGAATTGTTCTGAAAATTATGAACAATGTAAAGTTCGGTGCGAATCCATTGAATGTAACTGCAATTGTGTAGATTATCATTACGTAAACTAATATACGTTTCTTTCCATAAATGTCACCTAGTTTTCCTACAATGGGATTTGAAATTACTCCGCTAACTAGATATGCGGTTAAAATCCAACTTACAGTTGCTGAATTAACGTTAAAGTCGTTCGCAATCGTGGGCAAAGATGGTATTAGCATTGCTTCAGTGTACATTACTGCAATCGCTATTGGAGCTAAGATAAACAGTGCTTTATAAGCGTATTTTAGATCGTAATTGTCGGACATTAAGATATATCTTTTTGAGTACTTTATAAACTTTATTTCATTGACTTTTAATGTATCCGAACGACTTTACCATCATAATAATAGGTTTTACATGTAAAGAGTAGTTCACCTTTGTGAGGGGTGAAAATGATGATGCCCTTTCTCACACTAATAACTCTTAAACTAAATCGCATAAACTATAAGGTCCAAAAGATAAGAATAGGTTAAACTTTTAACTAGCGCTAAGTTAAACATTTATACTTACAATTTAACATCTATTTATGGAAAGACGTAGAGTAAAGGTTTATAAAAAAGGAATAATAGTTATTCCTAAAGAAATAAGGGAAAAGCTTGGAATAAAAGAGGGAGATATAATAGAATTAATTGTTAATGGAGATAGGATAAGCATAGAGAAACCTTTGACGCTTTTGGATCTTTTTGGAATAGACGGAGACGAGGCTTTAGAAATTGCTAAGGAAATAATTAAGGAAAGGAGGAAAGAAGTTGAGAAAGAAATACGTTCTTGATGCAGGACCTTTATCTTTATTATTTGCCGGAAGAAAAGAAATTAAAAAGTATTTTGAAGAAATTTATACAGGCGATGCGATAATTTATATGAGTGAGGTAAATTTAGCTGAACTCCTCTATATTTATATTTTAAAGAAGGGGAAAGATGTTGCGATAGCTAGGCATAGATATATTAGAAATTCTCCAATTAAAGTAATATCTCCTAATGAAAGAATAACTGAAAATGCCGCTTTATTGAAGAGTAAATATTCTTATCTATCACTAGCTGATGCGTTTTTAATAGCTACAGCAAAGGAAGTCAAAGGGAAAGTTATCACAACTGACGAAGACATAGAAAAGACTAAAGAAGTTGAAACAATAAAAATTCCTTTAGATTAAAGTTGACCAATTGAATGTATTTGAGAGTATAACCATTAAGCTACGGACTCTGTTTCTGCTTTAAACTACACTAAAATCATCTAAAATTGCTTTATATGTATCTTTCCTTGCAATTGAATTTAGTACACATCATATCACATGAAATATTATAGTGGTGATAATTTTCCCAATTTTTGTCAAATCGGACAACGTTATGAGCGTTATAGGGTAAAGTACTTTTATACATAATGATGAATTACTATTATGATGATTTGGATAGAAGACGAGAATGGGAATAAATATCAGTGTGACAGTAACGGAAATTGCGAGAATTTAGCAATAGTTAAGGTTAATACAAAAGAGTATAACAATGACGGTAAAATATACAGCATAGAGGGGAAGTCATTTGTCAAACTATCTAAATTTCCCATTACATTAAAGCTTAACCTGAAGGCTGATCAGATTCTCTCACTAACTACTCAGCAAATTTACTCTGAAGTATATGGGAAAGCCTTTACGTATTATAATCAATTGGCAATAGACATGGAACCCGTCACTGAACCTCCTAAAGAGTTAAAGTATGATATTAAAAGCCTTGACCATGAAAAGTACATAAGGACATATCCGTGCTGGCTTTATCCCGTCTTTAACAATATTCCAGATTACACTGTTTTTGCGTTAGTTAAGAGTGGAAATTCCTATGAAGCGTTCTTCACACTTTCTAACAATTACGTTACGGCATATCTTTTTGGAGACTCAGTTAGACTCTACACTGGTTTTAATACTGACGAAATTAAGAGGAGTTATTTCCTCTCTATTGGTACTTCAGATAATCCGTATAAGGCGATAGAGAATGCAATAAATATTGCGTCAAAAGAAACTTTTACTTTCAAATTGAGAAAGGAAAAGGGATTTCCGGACAAAGTAATGAATGGGCTAGGATGGTGTAGTTGGAATGCGTTTTTAACTAAAGATCTCAATGAGGAGAATTTGATTAAAGTTGTAAAGGGGATAATCGAAAGGGGACTGAGGTTAAATTGGGTAATAATAGATGATGGTTGGCAAGACCAAAATAACGATAGGGCGATAAGGAGTTTAAATCCTGACAACAAGAAATTCCCAAATGGATTTAAAAATACTGTAAGAGCAATAAAGTCTTTAGGTGTTAAATATGTTGGTCTATGGCACGCCATAAATGCGCATTGGGGAGGGATGTCTCAAGAGTTAATGAAATCACTCAACGTTAATGGATATTTCACCAATTTCCTCAATAGTTACGTACCATCTCCAAATCTTGAGGATGCAATAGGTTTTTACAAAGCCTTTGATGGAAATATCTTAAGGGACTTCGATCTCGTTAAGGTTGATAATCAATGGGTAATTCACGCAATATATGATAGCTTCCCAATAGGTCTAGCTAGTAGGAATATTCAAATTGCTTTGCAATATTCAGTAGGGAAGGACGTTATAAACTGCATGTCAATGAATCCTGAAAATTATTGTAACTATTTTTATAGTAATGTGATGAGGAATTCTATAGACTACGTACCCTTCTGGAAGGATGGGACAAAACTTCACATTATGTTTAATGCTTATAATTCCTTGTTAACATCTCATATAGTTTATCCAGATTACGATATGTTCATGTCTTATGATCCCTACGCAAAGGTTCATCTAGTTGCAAGAGTTTTCAGCGGAGGGCCAATTTATATAACGGATAGACATCCAGAGAGGACAAACATCGAACTGCTGAGAATGGCAGTCCTCCCAAATGGTGAAGTTATTAGAGTAGATGAGCCGGCTTTAATAACTGAGGATTTATTGTTTAAAGACCCATTAAGGGAAAGGGTTTTATTGAAGCTCAAGGGTAAGGTAAAGGGGTATAACGCCATTGCTTTCTTTAACTTAAATAGTGGTGAGGTAGAGGAAGAGTATAATAATAACGAGGACTATTACTACTACAAAGTATTCTCTGGGGAATTCGGAGTAGGTAAATTTAATGTTAAGCTAAGAGAGCTTGACGCCGAGGTTGTTATTACTTTTCCGAAGAGTAACAGAGTAATAGGTTTAAGAGAGTATATTTTACCACCATTTACTGTAATAGTCAGTGATAACGTAGTAATTCCTAAGGCAGATGGCACATTACTATATGTCAAAGACACTGAACTAAACGAAGTTAAGGCGAGGGAAGGAATCCCAGTTACTATAGAATGAGATTTATTTTTGAACAGTAATATCATTTCCATACAAATACGCTTTCATGAACGCTCATGAGAGATTAATCCTCAAAGGGGACACTCTTGTAAAATTTCATAAATTTTTTTCATTTTATCCTCTGCACTCTCATGGTATCCTACGATACCCTTTTTAATAATAGTTAGGGATGAGACAATTTTAGACTCAGTACTTAGCGGTTTTAGTTCATCGTCATCGTAAACAAAAATTTCATCCTCACTATACGGCACATCATAAAAGTCATGATATAATATTAATCCATTATTCTCCCTCATTATCTCATTGATCTCTTTTCTTTTCTTCTCCAATGTTTCATAACAGTTACCAGTTAGGTCTTTCTTGTATCTCTTAAAGCCCTTTCTATATACTATCGCATCGAAGAATTCCCTTCCTGCCTCATTTAATTTAGACATGATTACAACGTCATTCAGCTTTAAGTAGTTTTCAGGAGCAACATTAGGTATAAGATTTTTTTGTATCAATTTAACAACTGCGTGGGATAAGACTGCGTTATATAACCCTACTACACTATGAAAATATATGGTCTCATACATGTACATTCTAGCTAAGAGGAATTGCTCTACCACTGGGATGGCCTTTTTCAATACTGCCAACTTTCCATTAACGTAAATTAGGGATCTCTTTATCCTCTCAATGTCGAAGTTTCCGTATCCAACTCCGGCGAAGTAAGAGTCCCTTAGTAAGTAATCTCCCCTATCCGCATCTAAGGGGCTTGAAATTATCAGTGAGGCTAGGCTTTCCTCCTTAGTCCTTGGAGTAGAGGATATCACTCTTTGCACAAAGTTCACAACATCGTAATTCTTAGACAGCTTATCTAGGTAATTACCCAAGTAATAGTCTATGACTCTATTCCCAAATATAACGTGAGTTTTCTTACCATAATATTCCACATCAATCCCATAAACCTCTTTGGCTAAGGATAGGGCATTTTCAAAAGTGTGAGAAAAGGGTAGATGTCCTATATCGTGAAGTAATCCCGACAAACCTACTAGTTTCAAATATTCCTCATTAATGAAATCTAAATCAGTATATTGCTCAGAATTTATCTTAATGTATCTGGTAAGTTCTTTAGCTAAATGCATAACTCCCAAACTGTGTTCAAATCTGGTATGCCTCATTCCGGGGTAGACTAAGTAAGCTAAACCGGTTTGTGTAATATGTCTTAACCTCTGAAATATTTCAGTTGAAATAATCTGTAATACAAAATCCTCAACCTCAATGTAACCGTGGATTGGGTCTCTTATAATCTTCATGAAAAATAAATCTGCAAAAGTACTTATTAATTTCTCTCAAACTTTACCTTGTTAGGATTCATGTTTATAAGCAATATGGGCTACTTATTATCATGATAAAAGATATCAGAACGTATAAGTTGTGCTACGAAGGGATAAATGATGAAAGGGATGCTTTAGCAATTAAAGGTTTAGCAGAGCATCCAATGGAGATTGTAGTGACCGAGATTGAGACTTCGGACGGTTATGTAGGTTATGGTGAGTCATTGGCATACGGGTGCTCTGATGTAGTTCAAGTTACAATAGAGAGAGTATTAAAGCCATTGCTCCTTAAAGAAGATGAGGAACTCATTGAGCACCTATGGGATAAAATGTATAAAGCTACCTTAAGGTTCGGGAGAAGAGGAATAGTGATAGCTGGAATTAGTGGTGTAGATACTGCTCTATGGGACATAATGGGGAAGAAGGCAAAGAAGCCAATTTATAAGTTACTTGGGGGTAGTAAAAGGAAAGTAAGAGCTTACATAACTGGCGGTTATTATTCCGAAAAGAAGGATCTTGAAAGACTTAGAGATGAGGAAGCGTATTACGTTAAGATGGGCTTTAAGGGAATTAAGGTAAAGATTGGCGCTAAAACCATGGAGGAGGATATCGAGAGGCTTAAGGCTATAAGGGAAGTTGTTGGAGAGGAAGTAAAAATAGCTGTGGACGCTAATAATGTTTATACGTTTGAAGAAGCCCTAGAGATGGGAAGAAGATTAGAGAAGTTAGGAATTTGGTTCTTCGAGGAGCCAATTCAAACTGATTATCTTGATTTAAGTGCAAGACTAGCCGAGGAGCTGGAAGTTCCAATAGCGGGTTACGAAACTGCTTACACTAGATGGGAATTTTATGAGATAATGAGGAAGAGGGCAGTAGATATTGTACAAACTGATGTAATGTGGACTGGTGGAATATCTGAAATGGTGAAGATAGGCAATATGGCAAAGATAATGGGATATCCGCTAATTCCACATTATTCAGCTGGTGGTATATCCCTTATTGGCAATTTACACGTGGCTGCTGCAATAGATTCACCTTGGATAGAGATGCATCTAAGGAAAAATGATCTAAGAGATAAAATATTCAAAGAGAATATAGAAATTGATAATGGTCATTTAGTAGTTCCGGATAGACCGGGGTTAGGCTATACAATTAGAGATGGAGTGTTTGAAGAGTATAAGTGTAAATCATGAACTCTTTTTTATCCTAATATCTAAAAATTTCTATTGTGGAGAGAATAGGAGATTTACTTTCTAACCTTCCTACAGATTATGCTAAGGCATTAATTCAAATATTAACTACTGATAATTGGAATAGACTGGATAGGGATGTTAATTTCTATCAGTTGGGTTTAAGTATAGGAAAGGTTGTAAATAGAATTAATAAAGAAACATTAAAAGTCCTTGTCAACTCATGCGAGTATTATCATAGCTTATGTAGGGGAATAGCGAGAGGAATGGACGGGAATGAGTTAGATAGGGATTTGGTACTCTATTTGGGAAATTTAAACCTAGTTATGGCAATGGAAATGTTAGCCAATCTAGAACTTTACAAATATCCAGATATCATGAAGATCTTGGCGATTAACGTATCGCAATTAAAGCATATACCAAATGTGGGGAGTAATATCGCGAGACAATTCGATAAATTACCTTTTGAGATTAGGAGACAGATATTAGAGATATTTAAGGACAATTCAATGTTCCTCTATGAGTTTTTACAAACCGTTAACTTAAACAAGGTAGATAATATTGAGAATTTCTTGAATAAAATTAAGGAGATTGACGAAATAATAGGCTATAGGCTTTATGAGGTTAACGATAAAATGAAGGAAAAATTACTCAATTTTCCGAGTATTAGCATAGGTATAGGAAAGGGTTTTCAAAACTTATCGTACCACTGGAAGAAGAAGATCATAGAAAAGGTGAAAGAAAATAAAGAATTCGCTACAGGATTTCTATCATCAATTGATCTTTCATTATTGGAAGACGAATTCTTGGATGTAATAATTAAGGTAGGAGAGAGTGATTCAGAATTGTCTAGAGTATTAGGTAGAAATTTCGGAAATTCTTTACCCTATTTGACTGAAGATTTAAAGAGTCTTGCCTTTAACATGTCTCAAGGAAATCCCGATTTCGCACGTGGGTTTGGGGAAGGTATAAGTGAGTCTTTAGGAAGTTTCATTGGTTTCATTAGAGGTAGGGTTTATGAATTGAAGAAAGAAGACCAAGAAAGAGTTTTGGATTTAGCCTTATCTAATGATAACTTCGCTAATGGACTTCTAACTACTTTCAATGCGGTATTCTTTTTCGATAATAAAGAGAAGGTATTAGAGTTGATAATCAAACGTGAAGACTATTTACAACCTTTTATTGAACAGATTGGGAGAAGGATAAATGACTTTGACCTATTCAAACTTCTCTCTTTAAATAGTAAGTTAACAACAGAACTAGGGAAGACATTGTGTAGAAACTTCATTTACTTAAGCAAGAAAAATAGGGAACTTGTATTGGAGTGGTTATCAAAAAATAAGGAATTAAAAGATGGATTTTTACAGTGCTAGCTTTAATCCATCTCCTTCCCTTTAGTCTCTTTAAGTACAGCTAGTGCAATTAATGATATAATGAAGTAAGCAGAGAAAACCGCACTAAATGCCCACCAATTTCCTAAGTAATTCTCTCCTACTAGATCGGCGACTATTATGGGGGCAAGACCACCTGCAAATGGCGCTGCCATGTGGTAAGATAAACCAGTTCCAGAATACCTATATTTTGTAGGGAAATTCTCAGCGAAGAAAGCCGGAATTATAGCGTAAGATCCAAGCACTGCTACTACCATGAGTACTTGTGCCAAAAGTACTAACGAAAATGATTTTGAAAATAGCAGTAGAACGTACGGAAAACTAAAGGCTAAGCCAAATCCAAACGCTATCATCATTCCTAATCTTCTCCCTATTCTATCGCTTAAGATTCCAAATAGTACCGTTATGAATATGCCTATTAGCGCGGATATTGTCACACTTAAGAGGCCGAGAGTCTTAGGGAAACCTATTCCAGCAAGAAAGGTTACTGAATAGACCGAATATAGATAGAATCCCGCGTTTTGAGCTGCCCATGAGGCAGCCAATAGAAGTATTTTGCTCCAGTATTTCCTCCAAACTTCTATTGATGGTACTTTCGATACTTCTCCCTTTTCTATTACTCTTTCAAATAATGGGCTCTCCAATAATGCTAATCTTATTACTATACCTATTACTGCTGCGATAGCTCCTACCCAAAAAGCTATCCTCCATCCATAATTTAATAATGAGAGAGGTGAATTGCTTGGAAAAGATGCAAAAAGACCTAACATTGCGGAAGCCCATAGTAAGCCTATGGGTACCCCTTGCTGAACCCAGCTTCCCCAAAAAGCTCTCCATCTTGATTTTGCAGCGTATTCAGTTAGCCAAGTTGTGGCTCCTCCCCATTCACCACCAACGCCAATACCTTGTAGAATTCTAGAGATTGTTGCAATTGTTAAGGCCAGAAAACCTATGGAAGAATAGCCTGGTAGTAAGCCTATTATCCCAGTTCCTATACCCATTAGTATTAAATCCCATAGCAATCCCGTTCTTCTACCTAATTTATCCCCCAGATGTCCGAAAATCATTGCGCCTACTGGTCTTGCAACAAATCCCACTGCGTATGTAGAGAGGGATACTAGTAAAGCCGTTATTGGAGAGTAGGTTGGGGGGAAGAATAGTTTAGGAAATATTAGTGAGGCTGCGTAACCATATAGGAAGAAATCGTACCATTCTATTGTGGTACCTAGGGAAGTACCTACGGCTACCTTAATCACTTGAGTCGTACTTATTTCCCTTCCTCCCATAAAAGACTTTATTCTTCAATAATTAATAAAGTTTACTATTTACCAAAAATATGTAATTATACAATGTATATTTAAATCAAGCTCTCGATAGTATAGCTAAAAATTGAAAGATATAATTCTGGTAAAATCTTTTTGTATTAAATAACTTTAGGTTTAAATTAAGAAGAACATTTTAGTTACAGTCAGAAGTTTCTAATTAACTATATAGTTTATAATGCTGGTCATTAGATCGAGAAAGTATTCAATGCATTACTAAATGTGAACATATATTACGTATAGGTGATGGCGAAAAGACGTAAAAATTCAAATGTCTTATGACATTCGTAAACGGATATTAGTCGAGGCCTTCTATATAATAGGTTATCTTGTTAATGGACCAAAGAAGAATTTACTGCAACCTCGATTAAGCTCAAGGGTTAAGGCATAATATTGTATATATTAAATCTTATTTAAGTAAAGTTCCCTTCTGAGAATTATTAGGAATCTGATGAATAATTTTTCCTTAAAATTATGTCATGATATACAAAAAAATAAGGCATATTAAGAATCTTTACTGGTAAAGCTATATATTTAAATATATCCATAATTATAGTTTCTTTTAAGAAGGATATGTCGCAATATTCTAAAGAAGAGATAGAAAAAGGTATAAAAAAGATATATGATGTAGTACTTGGTACTAAGAACATAACTGCAAGGTATATAATAATTTTAGCGTTAGCTAGTTTATGGCTTGATGCGTATGATTTCGCCTCACTGACTTTTGGTACTGCATCTCTTAAAGCTACATTTCCTAAACAACCTGCAATTGCGATTTCTTTCGCAATAGCCGCTGTTCAGTTAGGTGCTGTCATAGGGGCAGTAATAGGCGGTTGGTTAAATGATCGTATAGGCAGAAGAAACATGTTCATCTTAAATATGATACTTTTTGTAGCTATGGCAATTTTAGGTGGTTTATCTACTGATATTACTGAGCTAACTATTTTTAGAGGATTATTAGGTTTTGCATTAGGTGCAGATACTGCTACCGGTTTTGCATATATATTCGAATATCTAGAAAAAAAGCAAAGATTATTCTGGTCAAATTTATGGCAAATACAATGGTATATTATGTACGAAGTCACAATAGCTTTTATTGTAGTTCCATTTTACTTTGTTACGCGTGATTTAACATCACCATTATTATGGAGAATTATCATGATAGTTGGAGGACTGTTGGCAATAATAATATTATTACTAAGAAGTAAAATACCAGAATCTGTTCTTTGGCTTGCATATCAAGGCAAATTAGCTACTGCGAAAAGAATATTAAAGCAGACTTACGGAATTGATCTAGCTGATGTACCAGATGTAGATCTAAATATAAGAGTTCCAGCAAGAGGATTAAAAAGTGCTTTCAGCATATTTAGAAAAACTAAATGGAGAGAATTAATATATGCATTTAATGGTAATTTCGAACAAAGCTTCATATTTTATACATTTGGATTTTATGTACCTTACATCTTATTGGCATTAAAATTAGCAGGACCTTTAGCTGCAATTATCGCTTCAGCTTTCTTATATAGTGGAGGAGTAATAGGGGGTTATTTAACTGCATGGCTAACACCTAGAATAGGTACTAAATCTCAGTATGTGATAGGGGCTGTAGGTGAGGGTATTTCAGTAGGATTAATTGCACTTACTTATATCTATCATCTACCCTTAATATACTTTGCAGTATTCTCTTTCTTGTTCTTTTTCTTCCACGTCATAGGTCCGGCTAGTCAAGGTATGACATCCATAAATGCATATTTTGGAGCTAAAGAGAGGGGAACTGCTGCAGGGTGGGGATATTTTTGGGTGAAACTAGCTGCAGTTATAGGACTTTTAATAGGGATTCTAGGTATTACATACAATCCAGTTTCCTTAACGTTAGGTTTAGCAGTTTATGGTATATTAACGGGGATAGTGGGTTTAATAATAGGTTATGATACAAGGACATACAAATTAGCAGATGTGGAAGAATTGGAAGAGAGTACCCAACAGTCTAGTTGATTTTTTTAAAAAATACATTATAACAATTTTTTTCTTCTTTTTATAACTGGAGTTATGAGTGTCCCAATATTACTTATACTTATTTCCACGATATCTCCATCTTTAAGTCCCTTATCTCTACCTGGAACAATGGCAGTACCTGTAGTTAGAATTGTCCCATCTGGTATAGGGTTATCCCTAATTAAGTATTCTATTTGTTCTTCTATTTTCCTTCTCATTTTGTTTGTATTCACTGATCCTTCAAAAAACACTTTACCATCTCTCATAATCCTTAAAGTGATATCAAGTCCATATGGATTCTTAATCTCATCTGGGGTAACTATCACTGGTCCAAAGGCACAACAACCAGCGTATATCTTAGATTGCGGTAAGTAGAGAGGATTTTCAGTCTCCAAATCTCTGGCGGAAACATCATCCATTATGGTATAGCCTAAGATTTTACCATTGGAGTCTAATACTACTGCCAATTCCGGCTCTGGAAGTGTCCACTCGGAATCGCTTCTTACCGCTATTGCCTCGCCATGTCCCACACATCTATTTGGAGTAGCCTTGAAGAATATCTCTGGTCTAACTGCATCGTAAACTGTTTCGTAAATTGTCTTGCCTAATATTTTAGCTACGTTCTCTTCAGAATACCTCTCCCTAGCCATTTCATATGATATTCCAGATCCCCAGACTTCTGGAGGATCCATTGGTTTTGTTATTCTAATATCGTTAATTTGAAAGTTCTTAAGCAATGACTGATAATCTATTCCAGTAACTCTATCTCCTAAGACTTCCTTATTTTCCGCATACCTCATTAAAGTCTTAATCGGGTCTTCATCTAACCTTATTATTGTACTATTATCTAATATTGCGTAACTTATATAATATCCTCTCTTTACAACTCTAAATAATTTCATCATGATAAAATGCGTTCAGCGTTTAATAAAGTTGGTAGTAAACATGTTAGCATAGCAAAATAAAAACCATTAAGGTGATTTAGTTAATATGAAATCGTATCAAGAATTAGCTGACAAGTGGATTAAGGGCAGTGGAGAGGAATACATTGACATTAACCCAGCCGATAGGGATCACATATTAGCTAAAATTAGAACACATACAAAAGACGATGTCAAGGAGGCCATAAACAAGGCTGTAGCTAAATTCGACGAATGGTCAAAGACTCCGGCACCCAAAAGAGGTGCAATATTACTCAAGGCTGGGGAATTAATGGAACAAGAAGCTCAAGAATTTGCGTTATTGATGACATTGGAAGAGGGTAAGACCCTAAAGGATAGCATGTTTGAGGTAGTTAGGAGTTATAATTTGCTTAAGTTTTATGGGGCATTAGCATTTAAAATATCTGGAAAAACGCTCCCTTCAGCAGATCCTAATACTAGGATATTTACAGTAAAGGAACCCTTAGGCGTAGTAGCCTTAATTACTCCATGGAATTTCCCATTATCAATACCGGTGTGGAAATTAGCCCCGGCTCTAGCAGCTGGTAACACTGCAATAATAAAACCAGCGTCGAAAACACCATTAATGGTTGCTAAATTAGTAGATGTATTATCTAAAGCCGGGCTACCGGATGGAGTTGTGAATTTAATTGTCGGTAAAGGAAGTGAGGTGGGAGATACAATAGTAACTGATGAAAACATAGCAGCGGTATCCTTTACTGGATCAACTGAGGTAGGTAAGAGAATTTATAAACTTGTAGGAAATAAAAATAGAATGACCAGAATTCAATTGGAACTAGGAGGTAAAAATGCACTATACGTAGATAAGAGTGCTGATTTAACGTTAGCTGCTGAATTAGCAGTAAGGGGAGGATTTGGACTAACTGGCCAGTCATGCACTGCAACAAGTAGGTTAATAGTTCATAAAGACGTATATAGTCAATTTAGACAAAGACTACTGGAAAGAGTTAAAAAGTGGAAAGTAGGACCAGGTACTGAAGACGTTGACATGGGTCCAGTTGTAGATGAGGGCCAATTTAAGAAAGACTTAGAGTACATAGAGTACGGTAAGAGTGCAGGTGCTAAATTAGTCTATGGCGGAAATACACTATCCGGAAAGGGATATTTCTTAGAACCTACAATATTCGAAGGAGTCACACCCGACATGAGACTATTTAAGGAGGAGATATTCGGTCCAGTTTTAAGTGTAACTGAAGCTAAAGATTTAGACGAGGCCATAAGGCTAGTTAATGCTGTAGATTACGGACATACAGCTGGAATAGTGGCAAGCGATATTAAGGCAATTAATGAGTTTGTCAGTAAAGTAGAAGCAGGAGTTATAAAGGTTAATAAGCCCACAGTTGGATTGGAATTACAAGCACCATTTGGAGGATTTAAGAATTCTGGAGCAACCACATGGAAAGAGATGGGAGAAGAGGCTCTGGAGTTTTATCTTAAGGAGAAGACCGTGTATGAAGGTTGGTAATTGATCCCTTTTTCTCATCAATCTTAATTGAAACGTTACAGTAAAGGTTTTATTATATAGCTTTAGAGGGATAAGGAAGATAAAGTCGGTTATCTTCCATTTCAAAAATCCGAAACCTAAATTTTAAGTATTAAGACTATAAAGGACCATAAAGTGGCTGATCAGTAGAATGGTAGTTCCTATACTGACTACTGTTAGAAAACACTATGAGGTTACCGTTAATGTAGCTCAACTCATTCATCTAAATATCAAGGGATTTGAATTTCTCATTTCGAGATCAGTTCTCATGTGGTGATATGGGAAAAGGAAGAGTATTTTTAAGGCTTTTTAGATAAATAAAATGTAAACAAGAAAATTCTTCTTATATCATTTATTATTTTGAGTGTTTTGACAACCGTAGCTGCGATATTAACGCATTCTTTTGTTGTAAGAGTTTACTTAGTTATAGGAATATTTGATTCAATTCAAATACATATAGTATTGTATGTTTATCAGTACATTACGTATGTATGTTGTATTATCTCACTTCTTACTTGTGTTTATTGTACCTTATCAGCTAATATTGAAATATTCCATAAAATAAAAGAAGAAGGAATTTTTATAAAGTAAACTGTATTTTTAAAATTTTTCTAACATAAAGAGAAGCTTGGATTCCAATATATGCACCTATACTACTATAATATATTTTTAAAATTCGATGAGAGAAATTAGCATATCCTTTTTAATGCCTAATGACAAACATATAATTATGAAGACCGGAAAAGATGGGGAATACTATTATGTTGAATTGGACAAGGAGGAAATAATTAAGCTTAAGGAAATTGTTAAGAAAAAGGCTAAGGACCGTAAACCCTCTTATGAGATCCCATCTTCCAAATAAACACGATACAGTTTTTGAATCAACACTATAAAGTATCCTTATATCCCCCGTAACTTCTATAGAACATGGGATTTCCGTACTTATCCTTTCCCAGCTTCTCTCTGGCGTATTTAAAAGGACTATCAAATATTAGTAATACCTTATTCCAGAATAAGCATAACCAATTTATCGCTTTCAAATTCATCTAGCAAATATTCCGCTAATTCTTCTAAACTGTTTATTATCTTATTGAACATAAACCTTGCAATCCACTCCTCACAAACCACAATAAAATAAAAGAAAACACATTTAAAAATCTTTTTATTTTCGTTTAATATCTTGCTAGAAATAATAATGGTAACTAAAGATTTTTATCATAATTGAATTCTAAGGGAGGTTTTTGAACCTATACTTCGATAGATATAGAAGATAATGTAAAGGCCGAACTCTTAATTATAAGGAGAAGTTAGATAACATAATATTTAGAAATCGCTAAGCTAATAAACTGGTTAATATTTAGTTAAATTTGATGAAGATTTTGCTATTATTGCTCTTACCATTGATAACAGTTCCAGTCATTATTTCACACTCATCAATCTTAAATATTTATTATAACGGTACTGTAGAGGCTGAACTTACTGGTAAAGTTAATCAATTCATCTTGATAGGGCATAATATAACGAACCTTAAGGTCATTGGAGCCAAATATAACTTGTCCGGAAATGCATTATATCTCACTCCCAGTAATACTACTGTTTTCATTTACTACAATGCCATGCTACCTAGAGGAGTTATCCAAATTAATGAGCCGTATAACGCGACAATCAATATTTATCTACCTCTTAACTCCTCTATTAATTATATTTCTCCACAGCCCTACAGCTTTAATGTAATGAGCAATTATTATAATGTTACTTTTGCAAACGTAAATAGCGTCATATTGCTATATGCGCTTTCTTCCCATGTTACTACAGCACAAAATGAATTGGAGATTCCTATAATAATAGGTGGTTTAATAGGTAGCGATGCAGTACTAGTTTCACTGATCATATTCCTGGTAAGGAGAGGAAATGTTAGGGTTGTGAAAGAAGAGGAAGAGGAAAGTGTAGACTTAGCTCCCGAAGTTTTAGATGAAAGGGATACTATTGTATTAGAGGCAATTAAAAAGGGCACAAATACCTTATCTGACATTGTGAAACAAACAGGCTTACCTAAATCTACTGCATATAGAAGAGTTAAGAAGTTAGTTAAGTTAGGATATGTAGAGGAAATAAGAGAGGAAGGTAAGGTTAGATACGTGGTGAAAACCGATAAGAAATAACTGTTTCACTGTTCCGGTACGTTTTCCTTAAAAGGATGAAATAAGAAGTTAACATATAGGTGAAAAGATGAATAAACTACTCCTACTCGGTGTACTACTAAGCACAATACTAGTAGGTGGGGTAGTAATTGGAGAGGAGATAAGCGGAAGTTTAGGGACTATTAGCTATAACGTGACGTCACCAACTATACAAACTACCTTAGCCTCCTTCAATTTAGGAAATTTAACTGCTGGACAAAAAGGTACATTAGCTGAGAATGCTACTCTTACTGTTTCAGTAAATGGTACTTATACCATAAAATTAAAAGAGGATGTACTAGAAGACGTTTTCTCCCAATTTAACGTTACAATTCACATTACCAATTACACCTTTACATTATCACTTCACGGAACGGAGCACTACACATTATACCTTAACAAGGGTACTTACACCGTAAATATTAAAATATCTTATGTAGTATCGCAAAACCCCGAGGCAAAGTCAGTCAGTAATATTCCATTCTTAATAGTGAAATATGGAGGAGAACAACAAGAAGGACAGACCCAAGCTACGGAACATGGAAAGAAACATCATCATGATAATGATGATAATGAGCAAGAGGACTAAAAAAGGAAATAAACTAAACTAAAAAGAGAAAGATATCCAAGTTAAGGATTTTTCAGTAAGGACCCAGTTCTTCACCATTCAGGGAGAGATTTCACATCACGCATTATATTTTTCTTTCAAATAATCTAATAGTCTAGATGGGTTATACGTCTCACCAAATGACCTCATTTGCAGTTCCTTTACTGAATATATAGCTCCATATTTATGAATTTTCTCCCTTAGCCACTCCTTCATCTTCTCTATATTAATAACGTCAAAACCAATATCCCTCTTCATGTGATAGTATACCATTCCAGCTATAACATTCCCTAATGTGTAAGTTGGAAAATAACCAAAAGAACCTTGACTCCAATGAACGTCTTGTAAAACTCCTTCTCCATCATTTTTAGGTCTTATATTTAGATATTTATCCATCAAATCGTTAAATAGCGAGGAGAATTCACTAACCTCTAAACTACCCTCTATTGCCCTCTTCTCTATCTCGTATCTGATTGCTATATGAAAATTATAGGTAACTTCATCCGCATCGACTCTTATCGGTTGCCTCTTTACACCATTAACATAGTAATATACACCATCAACACTATCTTTAATATTAAGTAGGGGGTAAATGGTCTTAACAAACTCATAGCTTCTTCCTACAATATTCTCCCAAAATCTTGATTGAGATTCGTGAAGACCCATAGAAGGAGCACTGGCTAAAGGAGAGTATTCTAGACCTGGGTCTATTTGCAACTCATATATTGCGTGTCCACTCTCATGTATCAGAGAATAGAGGACTCTCTTAAAATCATACCCCTCGTACCTTACCGTTATTCTAACATCGTTCCTATTCATTGAGGTAGTGAAGGGATGAGGAGAAACATCAATTCTAAATCTATCCTTTGGCATCTTTAGTATCTCATAAGCTATGTACTCTATAGTTTTACTCATCTGAAAAACGTCATATTTTTCATCCTCGAAGCGGTATTTCCTAGTGAACTTGTCTTCAACGTTTTCAAGAATCTTTGACAAGCTGGGTAATAGTTGATTAAATACACTGTCAGCATCGGAAACAGTAAATCCTTCCTCATACCTATCCAAGAGTGCACTATATGGATGATCTTTATAGCCCAATCTATTCGCTATTTCCCTCTCAATCTCGACTATTTGCTCTAAATAAGGTTTAAAGACGTTAAAATCAGCCTTGGCTTTAGCATTTCTCCAAACTACTGTAGCTTCTGATGTTATTCTATGAAGTTTCATTTCTAATTCTTCTGGCACAGCGTCATAGTATTTATATTCTCTTTCTAATACTCTTTTTAAACCTCTATCAACATCATTTTTTGGCTCTAGTTTTTCTATATCCCTTCTAATACCTAATAATAACTTCCTTCTTAGATTGTTTAACCTTGCAATTGCTTCTCCTCTAGCTTTAATTCCAGATTGGGGCATGTAAGTTTGAATGTCCCAGTCCAGTAAGCTTATTGCGTGCTCAATTGCCCAAATATCTTCATACATAAAATAGAAAAGGGGAATTCAGATAAAAAATTATACTGGCTTAGTTACAGCACCCATGGAAGCTTGCGAGACCAGAGAAGCATATTTAGCCAATAGTCCAGACTTATACCTTGGAGGTCGAGGAGACCATCTCTTCAGTCTATTCTTTATCTCCTCTTCGGGTAACTTTAAGTCAAGTCTTTCGTTTTCAACATCAATTAGTATAGTATCACCATCTTCGACTACCGCTATAGGTCCCCCTACCATCGCTTCTGGAGCTACATGACCTACCATTGGCCCTCTGGTAGCTCCTGAAAATCTCCCATCAGTAACCAAGGCAACGTTATTAAGACCAGCTCCCATGATTGCGGCTGTAACCCTCAACATTTCTGGCATACCCGGAGCTCCCTTAGGACCTTCATACCTTATAATTACCACTTCACCCTCCTTAACTTCCCCGCTTTGAACTCCCTTAAAAGCATCCTCCTCAGAATTATATACCTTAGCCTTTCCTTCAAATTTAACAAGACTGGTTGCAGCTACCTTGATTACCGCACCTTCTGGAGCTAATGATCCCTTTAATATAATTATTCCTCCTCTAGGTTTAATGGGATTCTTAACATCCTTGACAATGTGATTGTGAGGCACGTTAGGATATTTATATTCTTCAAGGTTTTGCTTCATAGTTTTCCCAGTAACTGTTAAAACGTCACCATGCAATAGCCCAGCCTCTAATAACTTCTTTAGAACTACTGGAACACCTCCAACTTCATCCAAATCAGCCATTACGTAATCTCCACCAGGTTTCATGCTGGTAATATAGGGTGTCCTTTTAGATATCCTATTGAAGTCATCTAAAGTTAATTTCACTCCAGCTTCATAGGCTATCGCCAATAAGTGCAGTACCGCATTCGTTGAACCACCCATCGCCATTAGGGTTGTTATTGCATTCTCAAAAGCTTCAAAAGTTAGTATATCCCTTGTCTTGATTCCACTCTCAATTAAACTACCTAAGGCTTTTCCTGTTTCCCTTACATACATCACTCTTCTGGACGAGGTAGCGGTTGGAGATGCACTCCCAGGTAGTGCCATTCCTAACGCTTCGGATAATGAGCCCATGGTGTTTGCCGTAAATAATCCAGAGCAAGTACCTAATGTGGGGTGTGCCCTTTTTTCTATCTCGTATAACTCATCTTCAGAAATTCTCTTTGCTAAGTAAGCGCCTATTGCCTCATGCACGTCCTCTATTGTTAGTCTTTTACCCATAAAGTACCCTGGCTCTGCTGATCCACCATAAATGTAAATTGAGGGAACATTCAACCTAGCCATTGCCATTAATATACCGGGTGTTGTCTTATCGCACCCTCCTATACCTACTAATCCATCAAATGCGTGAGCATTAAATTGCGCCTCTACCATATCTGCTATTAAGTCCCTGCTAACTAGGCTATACCTCATTCCCTCAGATCCCATTCCAATGTTATCGTTAACTACCATTGTTGGAAATGCCAATGGAGATAAACCAGCTTCTTTCGCCCCCTCCTTTGCTACTCTCGCTAACGCTAATGTGTGAAAGTTGCATGGTCCTGCCTCACTCCATGCTGTAGCTATGGCAACTAATGGTTTACCTATCTCTTCATCAGTTAAACCCACAGATCTTAGAAATGCCCTGTGTGGAGCGTTATATATCCCATGATATCTTGAGGGACTATTTAGTTTTATTGGCATATAAAGGAATCCGAATTTAAAACTAATAAGCAATCATGTTTACAAGTTAGGTTTAATGATGATGGTTTCAACATGTCTCGCTTCCCGACAGATCCATTTCACCCCATTTTTTCCAACCAAAATCTCAGAAAGAGGAGGAAATCAGATATAGCCGTTTCGGAGTTGTTTGTAAGAAAATTTATTAATATATAATGATTAAGTATAAACATAAGGGTGGGTGGGAGGGAAAATATGCTAGATAGCCCTAATGATATAATAATCATATTAGTGGTTATTGCTGTGCTCTTCTTTGGATCGTCTAAAATACCGGAGCTTTTCAGAGCTTTAGGAAGATCAATGGGGGAGTTCAAGAAGGGACAACTAGAAGCAGAAATGGAGATGCGGCAAATGATGTCTAGTAGCGTAGTTGAAAAAAGGGGGAATAGTGAAAGCGTAGATGAACTTGAGAAGAAAATAGCAGAGTTAAAAAAGCAATTGGAAGCACTAAAACAAAGCAAGAAAGCTTGAGGTATTCCATGTGAAAGAGAAAGCAAAGGAGAGGGGAAAAGAAGAGAAGAGTTTTTTTGAAGAGAAACCATTGTTAGATCACCTAAGAGAATTAGCGATAAGACTAAGGAGAATTATTATAGCATTAGCTATTTCATTCTTCTTTTACTTCATGATGGGTTACGAATGGATAAATATAGATCCATTACAAATACCACTCCTTGGGATAAATATCTCAAAAATTCCAATTCCTTATCCGTCATTTTATGATAGTATAGCGGTAAAAGTAACTAAATTCTTTATTTATCATGAACTGCCCATAAATACTAAGATAATAATAATAAACTTGTTCGACCCGTTATATGCGTCACTTTACGTTTCCCTATACCTTGCACTATTAACATCGCTTCCCATCATAATCAGAGAAACTTGGTCATTTTTAAGTCCAGGGTTATATGAACATGAAAAGAAAATCTTTAAGCTGACCATAGCTCCTGCCTTTTTGCTTTTTTTCTCTGGTTCTCTATTTGCGTTTTTCATTCTAATACCATTAATGTTCAAGATGATATCGTTTTATACTGAGTCTTTAGGTCCAGCAGTAGAACCTACAATAAGTTTAAGTTCTTTCATATCAACAACTTTCCTATTAATGGGATCACTAGGATTAGCATTTGAAATGCCATTAATAATGATAGGTTTGACTTACTTGGGAATAGTTAAGGCTAGTACATGGAGGAATTATTGGAGATGGGGAGTCCTAGTCTCCTTTATCATTGCGTGGATAATTTCGCCAGGTACAACTGGAGGAGTGATGGAAACAATTATAGGATTATCCTTATCAAGCTTATACTTTTTAGGAATGGGAATTTCATTCTTGATAACTAAGCGAAAAAGGAAACCTTAGGTTACAATAGTTATCTTTAATAACTTTCAAAAGTATACTTATTAGTATGGAGGAATCGGAATCGATATCCAAAACACTTAAGGAGATATTTAATGCGGATCTGAGCAAATACTGGAATGAGGTAGAAGAAATAAATAATAGGATTAAAAGGACTTTAGGACATAGTTTCCCCTATGCACTGAGTGAGGCTAAAAGGTATATTCTGTATTCAATAATAAAATACTACAATCCAGATATTGTAATTGAAACAGGTGTTGGACCAGGCGTATCAACTACAATAATCCTCTCTGCCTTGGAGAGAGGTACGTTATTCTCAATTGATACGAGGGAAACTTTGGAGGATGGAAAAAGGGTAGGGTTCTTAGTCACAGAACAGTTAAAAAATAAATGGAAGTTATATATAGGAAAGAGTAGAGATGTGTTACCAAACCTATTAAAGAAGTTGGGTAAGGTTGACGTTTTCCTTCATGACAGTGAACATACTTTTGAGAACGTGAGTTTTGAACTGAATATTGCATGGGATTACTTGAGGAATGGTGGAGTATTACTCATAGATAACCTAGATTTCACTGAAGCGCCGTATTACTTCGCTAAGCAGAAAGGGGTAAAGTTGCATGAATTAACGAATGAAGCTGGTGGTATTGGGATTATTATTAAGAGTTGAAAATAGATAAATATTTAAGTATAATAATAAACAAAAATGTTGATGATGTTAAATAGGGATAAGATATCAGGCTATCTTATATTAGTAGGTGTGTCACAATTTTTATTGTTTTTTACAGTATCGGAAATTTTATATCCAAATTACTCGGTTAAATATAATTACATCAGTGACCTAGGAGTTGGAGGAACTGCAATAATATTCAATACGTCAATTGTGATTATGGGCATATTAGTAATAATATCGTCACTACTATTAAGAGTAAACTACTCACCATTAGTCTTTTTAGTAGGGTTAGGTGCTGCACTAGTTGGTATATTTCCCGAGAATACTGGATTCCCTCATTTGATTGCAGCTTTAATAACTTTTCTTTTTGGAGGAATAGGTGCAATATTTACCTCAATAAGGAGGAATTACTTCTGGACCATATTAGGTCTAATAACTTTAGCTTCATTAGTCTTATATATCCTTAAGGATTACGGTCCCCTAGGACCAGGAGGTATGGAGAGGATAATAGTTTATCCGGAAATAATATGGGGAATTAGTTTTGGAACATATTTGACACGCCAGTCGTAGTTATAATAAAAAATATAATTATCATTTAGTGGACTATTAACCATTTTAAAGTAAAAATTGTTAGCAAGATAAGCTTTATATTCTATTGTAAGAAATGTAGAATTGAAATGAGTTTCAAGTTTGAGGATATAAAAAACATATTACAAAACCCTTCAATCAAGGGATTTAGGGTCAGTGTGAGAAAAGCTGTAAATTTTTCCGAGAGCAATACGTTCCAATCAATATCGAAAACGACGGTAAAGGAGGGTACAAACTTTGAAGGTATGTGGATCAAGTGCATTAAGGAAAGATTAGAATGCGACGTAGTAACAGAAGAAGGAGACCTATATATAATTAATTTTAAAGATAAAATGATAATAAAACTTGAATATATTTAAATATATTTAATTAAAGCTTGTTTGCTAATACCCTATACTTCCCATCTTCTAACGGGATAATATCGACCTTAACTTTATCACCTATCTCAACGTCGCTTGCTAAATTACAATATATCTTAAATCCCTCCTCTAACTCCACAATACCATATATGAAACTTTCGTTTTTCCTAAATATCTTAGTCCACGAAAAGACCTTACCGATTCCATTACTTCTTAGAATTTCTAAATCTCTCGAACTACATCTGGGACATACATGCCTTACGTAAAAGAACGTATACGTACAATTCCTACATCTAATATACGGCAAGGATCCGCTTCGTATTATTTTATCGTAGTATGAGTATATTTCCTCTAACCTCATCTACCCTCACCTAATACTAAAGAAACTGAATGAGATCTATTCCACCCACCCACCCCATTTAGGAAGACCTTATTCACACCCTTAACTTGATGGCCATATGCCATATCATTCAATTGAAGTAATGCTTCCTCTAAAATGACACCACCACTCATGAAAGCTGGTTGACCAGTATTCAAGCTACCTCCCCCAGTATTTATAGGAACATCTCCCTTGTAAGTAGTATCATGATTCTCAAAAAACACGCCTCCCTTACCTTTCTCCGCTAAACCGATATCTTCAACTTCTAACATAACGGTTACGGTAAACGAGTCATAAAGCTCGAAGGCATCTATCTTTTCGCTTAATAGTCCCTTTGAACTTTCGACGGCTGGGGTATATACTATTTCATCTAGCTCTGCAGGCATTAGAGGCCAATGAGCTTCTCCATACCCTAAGATATCTATATCTCTAAGAGCTGATTTGCTACTTCTTTTACTTACTACAAAAACGTGAAAACCGTCTATAGGGTAAACTATTTCAAGAAGATGTAAAGGATAGGAAACTAAAGGAGATTTTAACACTTGTTCTACACTGAGTAAATCTCTGAACATTGCCTTACTGTTTTGTGATGCGTTAAATCTTTGCCTAACCGCTATTAGGGCTCTTTGCTCATCCGTACTACCGAAGAGATACATATGCCTATTAGCAACTAGTGCGTAATCTGATACTGGATTTAGGTCATTAAGTCCTCTGAAAAGCCTATCAAAAGGTGTTAGAGAAACATCAGGGTATGCCTTATCTATTGCATCTACAGTAACTCCTTTATTTCTCAACTCTGAAGCCTTTCCACCTACAATACATAAAATCGTTTCACCTTCTCCAGACTTAATTGCCTTATATGCTCTATATATCATACTTAAGGCAGAGGCTCCTCCATAATCAAAAATTTGAGCGAATTTAGGTCTTATTCCAAGATATTGGGCTACTTGGTTTGTGAAAAAATGGGAATAAGCGTAACTATCAAAAGTACCAGGCAGATATGTAAGATATATTCCATCCACATTGGTCTTATCTAAACCCGCAATTTCTAATGCCGAAAATACCGTATCAGCTAATAATTCGAAGGTTGACCCTTCATATTTTTTGTAGAGACTGCTAGCGAACCCAGTTATCATAATATCAGGCCCCCGGTAACTCCTATTACCTCTCCCGTTATATAAGACGCTTCTTCAGATGATAGGAAAGCTATTAGGTTAGCTACTTCTTCCGGGTTACCAATTCTACCCATTGGTATTCTCTCTATGATCTTTTGTCTAACCTTTTCAGGAACCGCCCTAGTCATTGGAGTATCTATGAAACCTGGAGTTATGGCATTAACAGTTATGTTATATTTAGCCAATTCCCTCGCTAGAGTTTTCGTGAAGCCTATGACCCCAGCTTTAGCTGCTGAATAGTTCGCTTGACCGATGTTTCCCAACCAACTCATCGAAGACATGTTGATAATTCTTCCATAATTTCTCTTTATCATCCCATCAACAACTTGCTTAGTCATGTTAAACATACTATATAGGTCAACTTTTATCACCTCATCCCATTGCTCATAGGTCATTTTAACGAATAAGGCGTCCCTATTTATCCCAGCGTTGTTTACTAAAATATCCACGTAGTCTACTCCCAAAGTCTCAGTGGCTTTAATATAGAACTCTTTAGCTGAATTGAAATCAGCCACATTTACATAAAGTGGAATTACTTTAGAGCTAGTCTGCTGAGCGATTTCGTTTGCGACAGTATTAAGTTCTTCCATTTTCACATCACCTAAAACCACTGTAGCCCCTAGACTAGCAAATTTAAACGCTATAGCTCTTCCTATACCACTTGCACCTCCAGTTACAACGGCTATTTTTCCACTTAAGTCACAGAATTTACGCATATAAGAAGAAACGTAAGAAAGGTATTAAAACATTAGACTTTACAGATAATACGGAATACTACCTTAAAGCAAGAAGGACAATAATCAGCTCAAAATACAATTTTGCAAACCTTTTTAGATAGAAAGAGATGACTTCTATTACACGTACAAGTAAAATTCACTTAGGTCTTTATCAAAAATTTAGAAACTATACACTACTGTTTCCAGAAATTTGTTACACTTTATAATTCATTAATAAGTTTCTTATAAATAGTGATAACAAGGAATCAATTAATCAAGTTGATAAGTTTTATGTATTCATTAAGGCCAATACAATGGAATTATTTTTAATAATATTTTATAAAATAATACTAGACTATAGACTTACTGGAAATGATAACGTGTTTCTTTTGGTTATGCTTTGTAGATTTGTTAAATTTTCGCTAAGAGTTAAGAGGTTTCACCAACAGAAGTTGTGCATCTAATCATAAATTGGAGGCTAATAGTCGTTCAGTGGAAAAGTATTCAAAGACCAACTAGGCATTTTGGTTAATATCCAAATACGTAATAATGGGTTAAAATTTAATTGCTATTTGTCTGCTTTCTCTCTTCATAATTTTCCAGTTTTAACGTAACGTACTAGCTTCATTTCGGAAAAATTAATATAGAGGCTAGGTTATGTTTATACCTTAGTAGATAGAATTAAATGTTACTAGAAAAGTCTGGAGGATTATATCTTATCAAAAAGTAACAGATATGATCCTTAAATTTCAGTATAAATCACTAGGAGTTTATAAATAATTGACTTAAAATCTTCCTTAACCCATTTCTTATATGCCTATCTAAAGTTACCTTAGTAACTCCGAACATCTCAGCTAACTCCTCTAATCTGACTCTTTTAGGATACTCAAAGAACCCTAACTTGATTGCAGTCGTAAGAATTTCCCTCTCAGTAGGAGTTAGGGAGTTAATTATGACTAGATCGTTTTTTATTTCGTTTAATTTAGTTTTTTCCAGATCTATGTTCTCTACCTTAACGTCTATCCTTTTTAGACCATGCGATATATTTGAGAGAATCTCCTCTTCCTCTCCAAAGAAATATGCGTACCACTCCTCTATTCCATTACTTATGGATAAGTTTGTTATTACTGCATTGTTCTCAATCATAACTCTTGTAACAGAGTTGTCGAAATTTTTAAAATAGTATAATAAAGCCACTTTACTAGACCTCTGCCTATCTATGTTAGCAACTTTTATATTATTACCATACCTTCTATTAATTGCTGATATAAAATCTGAAAGTTCATTTTTATCATCAGAGTAAATCTCGGCTATTTCAAAAATTGAATTCTTAGTTATTAGAGGAAAGAGATATTTTACCTCCGCATTTACTTTGAAATCAGACGTTTTATATGTCCAGCACGAATCGTGTTTAAGGTCAAGCTTGACTTTATAAACATGCATTAACTCATAATATGTCTACTGACCTTAATATACTTATATTAGCATTTTCATAGTATCAATTATATTAACCTACTATTACATTTTAACGAAAAACTACATTAACATTTTAAAAAGATCACCGTTCCATTTTAGATTAATATACTTTTTCGATAGATACCTTTATAGCCCTCTACACCAAACTTTTTAGTTTCTCTGAGTTTTTCTAGAACCATTTTCAAATGTTTAGTTTGTGCATCGTAATCTTTAATTTTGATAGCTATCTCAATAGGGTGATTCACGAATCCATTGTGATTTCAATTTGTTTCTCTAAAAACAGATAAGAATAATTGATTCTACATTTTGAGTAACACTGATAGCCTTCATTAGAATATTATTTTACTTCTGAAACTTTTTGTTTTCATCTTTTAATCATTAGATCCGAATTTTATGAAAAGTTTTATAATATTATGTAACTCATGTAGCTCGTGTAAGTTACCTGAGGTATTATACTTTGACGTAAATACGTCATTCTAAAATGCATTGTTTCACAGTTTCATGGAACCAAGGTTTATATGGAATATTCAACCAATTACAAATCGTGGATAGACAAACACTCTTGGTAGGTTTGGTAATAATTACCTTAATTGTAAATGTAATTTTAGGTATAGAACTTTATTATACACTACACAATAGACCTACTCAGCCAGTAGGCGGGATTCCAATAAATGTCTCCACAGTGCAAATTATCTCTCCATCTAGTTCAACCACAACTAACACAACATCTGGAGCAACCTCAACTATCACTACAACTCAGTCCTCTACTACTAATTCTGGATCTTCAACTACTACTAAACAGCCTCAAACCTATTCATTTTCACTTAAGGCTAAATTTAAGATACACGTTAAAGAACATGGAATGTACATTGTCGGTATCAAACCTAATATAACGTTTTCTCAATTATATGTTATTCTCTATTTTGAAGATGGTCAAGTCGTAATGTTAAATCTTAACCAAACCTATGCAAATGTAACTATAAAGGAGGATGATGTTAAGGTAACTGCTTATATTTATGGTAAGAGTTATGAGAATTTGACGCCACAACAAATACTTAACGATATAGGTCTTTACTTTAAATTTATAGGAAAGTCTACCAACAGTAGTAGTAATGAAACCTCAGATGAGTTTATATTGGTTCGCGATATAAATTTTGTTAGACAATTTTTTGAAATTCAACCCGTTTCATGAAGCGGAACAACTTAACCCTTATATAGGGGAAACGTCCTACTATCCCACATGAAATGGCTAGTCCTCCTACCTCTTCTCTTAACGGTTTTCGCAACAATTCCAATTTCAGCTAGTTCAAGTCCTACAATACACGTGTATTATCAAAGATATGATAGTGTATACAGAGCCTCCGGTATTAATGGTCCATTAAGTGCAAGTACAGTAACTTATACTGTAAGTTCAGCTACATATAATACAACCCTAAGTGACGGCAAAGCGTTTAAGGTAACGTACAACAGAACAGTTTACACTCTATTATTTGCTTCTTCTCCAGAGAAATTTGAGGGATATGTTAACGTATCAGCTTATACTAATAACACCATTACGATAAAAACTGATTTACCTAATTTAATAAGAATAGTAATAATTAGTGTAAATGAGACGGAATTGATATGGGCTGGTTTTAATGCCACTGATATTAACGCTTATGCGTATATTAATGGAACAGGTAAAGTTGTGCTTCAATTCGCAAACGGTTCCACAATAGCTAATGCAACATTGACAATTAATAAAGAAAATGCAAGTATAAGCAATAAAATAAGCCTATACTTATTCCCGGTAACATCTGTAGAGGCTAAAGTATCAGTTAGTGAAGAGCTAACCGCGACAGCGCAAATACCAAGGAGATATTCTCCATTACTGGTCAGTATTAACTATAATGGGACAGAAAGCAATGCAACGGTTAATGGATATAAGGTTACTACAGCATACTTCGATGGCACACTGACTCCTGCCTTAGTTTGGAAAGGAGAAGGCATAGTTCCAGTAATGTCAGGTAAGGGAAACATACGTGCAGATTTTGAGACGATAGAATTTTATGGGGTAAATGGTACAATTCTAGGATATGTACACATTTCGAGTATTGTTGGAAATCTAGAGATAATGCCAGTTAAGATTGGACTTAATTACAACATCGCATTCACGGAACTTAAGATAGTTACGGTTAGTGGAGTAAAGCAAGTACATGCGAACTTCATGGGTTACACTTACGTTAATGGAGTTCCAGTAATTATAGGAAATAGTAACGACGGTAATGTGACTTCAACCGCAATAGTTAACATTTCCCATTTAGTATCAGTGCACAACCATAAAAGTATATTAGTAGAAATAACGGTAAATTCTACATCAAGATTTGTAGTCTTAACGGAAGATAACATTACTCATAATGTCAGTACAGTTCGCCCAGTAATTGTAAACATTACCAACCTTAATTTAAACGGTAAGGTACACATAGCACAGAGTGTTGAAATTAATACAACTTCGCAATACATTATATTTAACGTTACAGTATTTAGTAATAGCTCAATAATTGGTGTCTATAAGGTGGAGAATGGCACATTAGTTGAATTAAACTCTTCCAATTACTTTATGCTGAACGGAAAATTAGAAGTATTTGATGATCCATCTTCAACATATTATGTAGTTTATTCAGCACAACCATCTTCATCTTCAACATTGACAAGCTCTTCAACTGCCACATCTACTATATCAACATCTCAAATATCAACTGCCACATCTTCAGCTACGACAGCTCCTTTAACATCCACTACCTCAACCACATCTTCAAATACTACTATATATATAGTAATTGGTGTAGTTCTCCTAATAATTATAGTAGTAGTGGTGTTAGTTAGAAGAAAGTAAAGTGTTTTTATTTCCTCATCCTTTTTTATAGATAGAAAAATTTATATGCTTTAGGGTTACCCTAATAACGTATGAGGAGAAAAGAAGTCATTATTGCCCTTTCAATATCCCTTGGAATTGCGATTGCCATATTGTCGTCACCAGATATACTAGAGCCTATAGCACATAAAATACTATCAGTTATGGGAGTATATTGGCCTTTAGCCATTTTCATAGTAGGTATAGTCCATGGACTTAAGCCTGATGAACACACATGGCCTATTACCGTATCTTATGGGCTAATGCAAAAGAATCTTAGAGGTGCGTTTATTTCAACTAGTGTGTTTGCTGGTGCTTTAACTATAGTATGGTCCAGTTTAAGCGCACTAGTTGGGCAATTATTTTCATTTTTTCAAAGATATAGTCTAGATCCAGTTATTGATATTATAGTAGGACTAACAATGATTAGTGTTGCATCAGTCTTTATACTAAGACATAAAAGTGAAGTTAAAAGTAAAGAAGAGAACCCAGATTACAGATTAATTTGGATTCACGGACTTGCAGCTGCCTTCGGAGGTGACTTCATAGTGGTGTTATTGTTAACTATGGCAATTAGCTCAATTATTAACATTCATATTACCTTCCTCATTGGGTTATTATAATAGACGGGGGTTCAAAGGGGGCGGAAAACTTCGCCTCTTTGAGACGGAGATGGAGCCCCCTTTGTAGAAATATTTAAAAACACTGACTGTGAAATATTTTTGATGACAGTTACTGATGGGCAAGCGTCACCGAGACACCTTGGTTAAAGCGAGGGTCTATGAGGTACGCCTCTGCTCCAGACAGTGATGGCACAGACGTTAAGTACCATGCGGTTAAGTACCATGCGGGGTGGGAGCCACCCTTAGTGCCTGTGGAGCTCTGCCCTCTACCAGTACTTCGGTACTGGCATGGTAGAGCTGTGAAGCAGGAAGCTCCCTCCTTTAGGAGGGGGTAGCTCACTTGGAGTAGGTTCATGGATTTCACAATCAATAATAGTATCACTAATACATTCTGGTTTAGTTAAGGGTTTAAGAGGTGATTTCCAAATTTTGGTCAGAGCAGGTAGATTATCATTATTGTTCTTAGGAATTTTTATGATAGGATTAGGAATTTTAAGCTCCCTAACAAGTTAAATATCTCTTATAGTTTTTTCAGCTAACTTCGCTATAGCTTTTCTTAAAACCTGCATTATGGCTGGTTTAGAAATCCCTAACTCATTTGCCAAATCCTCTAATCCTATCCTTTTAGGTGTTTCAAAGTATCCCCTATCAAAGGCCAGTTTCAGAATGGCTAATTCCTTAGGTGTTAGCTCTTCCTTTACTGAAAGGAATGGATTTGAAGATTCCTCAATAATTTTAAACTCGTAAGTTAACTCTTTCACCTCTGGTATGATCTTGATGAAGTTTTCAGAGTCAGCAATTATACTCCATCTTTCCATTCCTTCATATATAGTTTCGTTCATACTGAAAATCCTACAATCTCGTAGTAACCTTTCAGCTATTCTCCCTCTAAGACTCTCTACAGATGCGTATATTGCTCTGATTCCAGATTTGTTTTTATACAAATCTATTATTTTAAAGTCAATTGTTGTCGCATTTCTACTAAGCATTTTAACTATTTGCTTATAAGAGTCCTTGTCCTTGGCGTAAATTACACCCATAACGTTTTCAGTGAGTCCATCTAAGGATGGAATTCTTCTAACTACTTTTACATATAATTCCTCTTCATCAAATTTCTCAGTATAACGACTCCAATCGTCGTGCGAGAGTATTACGGTATAACTTTTTATCATTATAGAATATACTAAGATTTGAATTTAAAAGGGTTAGATGTTACGTCTTCCTATGAAATTCTATCTTTTTCACGAATTATAATATATATTGCAGTCGATATCAATAATATACTAACACTTATGACAATATAATTCTGAAATTCATTATTACTTTGAGGAATATTGAGATTTACCTCATGAAGTTTATCTCCCAGCGATAAGTAAAGTTTACCCTTATGGTATAACACTATAGTATTGTTGTAAACTCCTACGACAAAATATCCTCTAGGTATATAAATGGTGGAGTTTGGTAATCCTACAACTAATTCGTATGTACCATTATCGTATTTTTTCAATATTATGGGAGAACCTTGAATTGGTGGAATGTTTTGATATAGGAATATGGGATTATGGTAATACTGTATAGAGTTGTTCTCCACAATAAGCCCAGTCGAAATTATTGTACCCGAGGGAAGTCTATTTAAACCGTTCTTACCAATTTCATAGTAAGATATAGACGAATTATAAAAAAGTATTAATAGGATAGATTCATTATAAATATAGAAATTTGCTACTTGCGGAATGGTTATTCCATAAGTAGTATTAAATAGGACTAAATGCAGAAAAGGATTAAAGTTTGCTAATAAATAGTAATCTGAAATGCGAGTCGTAATTGGTGGTATAATGTTAATAGAGTAATTGGTTACACTTATAATAGGTCCTATTTCAATGGACGTTGGTACTACAATTGGGTTGACAAGGGCTAAGCTACTTGAGAACACTACAAGTGGAAAGAATTGCGTATACACTGCATAAGGCTTCTCCAGTTGTCTAGTGTAGCTGTTTATGTATAAGCTTTCCATATAAGTTCCATTAACAGAGTAAATGGATATGTTACTTTCATTGTAAAATACTAGGACTCGCAAACCATCTAAATTAGAGGGCATATATCCACTCATATATCCCCTAAATTTAATCTCGGTAGAATTTACTGAGCTCGTATTCAAATCCACGGTTTTTACTTCATATTTGCTTATGGTAGAATTAGAATATATGGGATAAATTATGTAAATCCAGTTCTTATACGTGAAAATTGGTAATACTCCATTTAATGGGAAGAAAGATCCAATTATATAACGACCTTTGATCAGTGTAAAATTTAAGGGGAACCCTGTAACATCGTCTATACTGATATTCTCGTTATGGTTACTAATTATATTAAAGGCTGATAGGGAAATGTTATAGATCGGAATATTTTCTTCTAAGAGAGAACTATTAAGCCTAATATTTCTGCTTATTATTCCCGTTAACTTCTGGTTAATTAGAACTAAATAGTTTCCGCTTAAGACTGGATGTTGTATAGAATAATTGTACGTTAGCTTTAAACTGTTAATTAGGGCTAATGAAGAGTCTATAACATATACTGTCAAATTTCCTTGGTTTTGTATTTCAATAACTAGATATTCATCATAGGTATACGCCAAAATATTAGATACATTGAGAGAGATACTAGGTAAAGTTATTTTCTGTCCGTTAACGTTTTCCAAAATTATATTCAGAAAATCGCCTCTAAAGGTCTGAATCACAATTATTGGCTTTCCATCTAAGACGATCAGACTGATGAACGTACTTGTTACACTGCTCGTTTTAACCAATATGCTATTGAAAAATTCTGATAAAATTAATACGAGTAATATAATTGTTAATACCTTTGATCTTGACTTTTCACTCATACTTAGACATTTCTTTTGGTATATTTGTATATAAAATTTTGAGGAATGAATATTAAGTGAGTTTCCGTTTGTTGAATCATGATAAGATATATTAATTTTTTAAATGATTAAGTTCTAACGTGATAAGAGCAATAAATGTAAGTAAAGTTTTTCACGGAAGCTTTGCAGTGGTTAACGTTAATCTAGATATTTATGAGAACGAAAAGATAGGAGTTGTTGGTGTTCATAACTCAGGGAAGACTGTATTAGTTGAGATACTAGCTGGTGAGACTAAACCGAGTAGAGGTAAAGTGTATTTAGATGACAAGAGGAAGATCGCTTATATACCTCAAGTACCCAAATTCATATCCACTATAAGGGTAAAGGACGTAATGAGTTATGTTACGAAGGAGTATCACTATATAGATCTTGTTGGTTTAGATAGGGATAAGAAGATTAGGGATCTGGCATTAGACGAGAAAAAGAGGTTATCCTTAGCTCTTTCATTACCTTTTTCCCCGAAATATCTCATAGTTGATGACATGTCCCAAACTTCTTCATTAACGAGAGATTTAATAAGGAACTTTAAAGGAAGTGTAATAATTGCTCATCATAATCTTAAGGATATATGGGATTTAATCAATAGGGTTATAATTATTTCTAAGGGTAAGATTGTTTTTGATGGCTCTAAAAGTGGATTATTGTACAAAGTTATAAAATTCGAGAACGATGAGATATGGGAAAGGGAAAACGATAATAGTGTCGAGATTGATTTAGATAAACGTGGAATTAAGTATGAGGTTATTAGAGTGACACCCGATGAAGCTTTCCTATATTTTTATGCAGGAATTTAAAAGATCAGTTGCGTTTGTCTTCCTAATTCTCATAGCCTTGAGTTTATCGCTAATAGTAGGGCAAATTCTTTCCATGTCAATAAGCGTTGTAGGTATCATTCAAGGTTCTTCTTATGGGATAAAAGTATCAGGTTACGTCTTTGACTTTCAAGGAAACGGTGTGAGTTCAGAAATAAAGTTGTCATACTACAATTTCACAGAGAGTGTTAAGACGAATAATGGGTCATTTTACTTGTATCTTCCAGTAGCATATGTTCACAATAGTACTAGGATTAACTTAATAATAATAAAAAATTCGCTTCAAAAGAGCGTAAATTTAACAGTATATATACCAAATTCTTCAACTACTTTCGCCTTTTCAAGTCTTTTCTTAAAATATTATTCCAGTCAAAATCTTTCAATCATAAGTGTTAAGGGTAAGACTTTCATCGCAGTGGATCCTGAACAAGAAAATCTAAACTATACAATTTCTGAGATCGATTCAGATAACGTTAATCTTCCTCTAAATGTCAATTTCACCTACAATAATTTTTCAAACACGCTAAAGATACCTCTAATTATCCTTTTGATATTTGTTTTTTCCTTTATCGATTTGATGAGTTACTATTTATTATCCTCTTTTCCTAGAGGCGAATTAAGGCAAATTATAAGGTTAGTAGGAATAAGTAAGGTATACATAGGAAAATTACTAGCTGAGATACCTTTGATAATTATGTTATCCAGTCTGCCATTTTATTTGTTTGAATTTATTTTGATAGGTAATAACATCGTACTGATTTTACCCTATATAATAGCGTCAATCTCTTTCTCTTTAGGTGTTTACGGTCTTGCACCATTCGGAAGTAAGAACATGATATATTATTCTGTAATACTAGGATTTTATATCATAAATTTAATAATATATGATAGATACTTAGATTCTCTCTTAGCAACTATTCTCCTAATTGTTGGGTATGTAAAAATGAGACTATCCTAGACAAGTATTAGATACACAATGATCGCAACATATATTGCACTACCTACTATTATCCATATTATCTTGTTATTTACAACGTTAACTTTTCGAGAAACCAGAGAGTCTATTGAGTAAATACCAGGACCATAAGCTATTATGTACGCATTTATTATCATCATTAAAAGATTTAATCCATATTCCTCAGCTCCAGTCCAGCTAGCAGATAAGAAGTAAATTAAGTTGGTATAAAATGCTACTACGCTACATAGTCTGCTCATTAATCCTATAAGAGTTAGAATCCCAAAGCTAATCTCTCCTATCATGACTAATGTTCCCACTAGAACCGGATGTGGCATTGCGACTATGTATAAAAACTGCCTTATAATAGACCCTTGGGATAAGTATTGTATAGTGAAACCTACATATTGTTCGGAAGATGGATTCAGAAATGCTGGATTGAGAAGTTTCTGTAAAATACCGGCATAAAGCCATATGGAGGCTATTGATATTCTTAAAATTAGTGTAAAATTATTGGAGATCATTGTCTTTGCCATAGCAATCCCTCCCTTAATTTCTTGCTAATTTGCATGAGAGAATATAATGATAAAGAGAGAATTGCTATTCCTGCAAATACGGGGGAGGATAGTAATATTAATTGGGAGATAGTAGAGAGTAGAGGCATTCCCATATAGATTGTGTACTTCCACACTAGGTTTTTACTTATTAATGGGAATGAGGAAGAAGCGAGATACAATAATGAATTTATTGCAGTAGGGGTTAAACAACAAATTCCCGCAATAGTTCCAATTGATGGGACTGAGGCTGTCAAGAATCCTCCTACCATGTTTGTTGTAGCTATCCTAAAGGTTCTAGGTACTTTCCATTTCATTAAATTGTATGACACATACATTAGTGATATGGTATAGTAGCTTAGCATAAACGCAAATGATAATATTAACGTGTTTAATAAACCAAAGACGATCATTGGTATATTAAGCACGAAGAAATTGAAGTAGGTTTGAATTCCATATGCGTTGTATGTTATTATTGTTAGCTTTATAAAATATGGGCTAATGTTAATGTTTGGTATAAGGATAACTCCTCCAACTATTAAGAAAGATAAAAAATAGACAATTGAATAAAAAGTTAGCATTTTTCTAAACGTTTTATCTCTGAGAAGACTCTTTATAATATTTAGTACGTTGAAGTCTCCTTTCACTAATATGAATTTATTCTCCTTGTACTTGTAAAGGAAGTACCCAACTATACTGGAGCAAGCGAGATATATAACAGTGAATATTAAAAAGGGAAATATAAACGTTTGTTGTCCAGTATCGGATAAGGGAGAATACCACAAACTAACTATCCTAACCCCATTTATTAAAATTGGGAGAAATATAGTAAAATTAAAAAACAAAAAAGTATAGAAATATGGGTGTATGACTTTCATCCTTATCCCCTTAACAGTGAAGTCCGCTAACTGGAGGCAGTAAGACGTTATCGACTAGGTAAGTTGCCACTTGGTTTTGAACTGGAATTATCACTGCTGGAGCAGTAGACAAGGGTACATAGCTACTCACTGTTAAACTACTTAGGGATATTAGAGCTATTATACCGCCTGATTGTATATTACCGTGAATCACAACGTATGCATATTGTCCTCCAGGCATAAGTTCTATATCCGCCAAGCCTTTAACGCTAAATGTTGGCAAGTCTATAGTTTTGGCTATCTGAAAAGTTGATGTAGATATTACAAACACTTGATTTGCGTTTGAAGGTGCCTCTAGATAGTACTCTCCATTTGGTGTGAATACGCCCCTCTGAGGTATTGTACCATTTGGCATTTGTAATATGCCTAACAATTTCAATGATGGTAGAGAGTAAAATCCAACTGAGTTATTCCCAACGTACTCTACCGCTACCATTGTCCCTTGTATATTAGGGCTTACCATATAGGGTTGCGAACCAGCAACTGCAGGTAAAACCTTAATTACACTACCGTTTAACGCTATAAGGTCAACACTATTGTTAAATCTCATTGGAACTATTAAGTAGCTTCCATCTGGGCTCCATCTAACGTCGCAGGGATAATACGTTCTGCCGTTAACTGAAGATACGAAGTGTTGTTCCCATATTACGTTAAGCGATGAAACGTTAATTAGGGCTAAGATACCGCTTGGTCCATCTGCAACTGCAACTAATTGTTGGTTTGGCGAGTACGAAACTCCTATAAACCCTATACTATTTCCAAAATTGAATTCCTTTATGATCTTTAAACTATTAGGATCGATTACGTAGACTGTGCCATTATTTACTGGTATGAAGTAGTATCGAGATTGTGCCACACTTTCGAGTGGATATTCAACCCACCAATATACTTGTTGGGGTAAGTTCGTAGAGATGTTAATAGAATGGATATATCCTTGGAAAGGAGTAGTGGATGATGGGTTTATTATTTCTGCAATTCCTTTCTGTGTGAATACTAGGAAGCTGTATTGAGGTAATGTAGTAGAAACTGGACTACTGGTGGTTTGGGTTGAACTAGGTGTTGACGATGATGGAGATTGCTTTAACATAATGTATGCAGCTCCTACTCCTATCAATATAATTACTATAAGTCCTACTATTAACCATAATTGATAACTGGATAACGCTTTGATTAACTGCTTTTTATTCACTCGATTTCCCCAAAATATTACGTATTTTTAGGTAATTATAAAAGTTGTGATATTATAAACCCTTATTAAAGTTGGTATAATTAAATTGTAATTATCATATCTACAATATCTAATATTTTTGCATAAAAGTCTGGGAAACAACCGATCTTTGCTTCCTCTATTAATTTATCAGCTAAGTTTCTCATGTATACACATTGATCACAAGCTTGCAAATATATGCCCCTTTCTCTACTAAGCTTGCTTAATCTTTCGGCTAAAGGGTTATCTTTCATTAAAATATATACATTATCGTGTATAAAGAACATTCCAATAACTTCCGCGTTGTGTCTGTTTTCCTCTAACTGTGGTATTATCATCTGTCCTAAAATGTAAGAACCCAAATTGGATTCGACTATGTAAGCAATTCTCTTAACCACCATTAACACCATTTATAAATTTGTCAATAACTTCATTCACTATCTGATTGATTGTAAATCCCTTAATTTTACTTAATTTTCCCATGAAGGTATATCTATCTATTTTTCCATTATTTTCCATATATCCCTCACAGAGTGCTTCTAAGGTTATTATAAGTAGTGGACATTCAGAACTTTCATAATATATTTTTCCATCTCTAGCCCTATAGAGTGCGAACCATCTAGAATTATCTATTCTAAAATAGCCTAATTTTTCCGCATTTACCTTCTTCCTATAACTAAATAACCTTTTCATTAGAAAATCTGAAGCGTATCTTCTATTGATTATACAGCCACATTCATCCTTAAGCTCCATAATTGGCAATACGCACTTAGTCTAAATAAATTTTTTTAAAATAGTTAATCTAACGATAAATACATAACGTTTGTTTCTCCAGATAACTTCCAGTGGTGTTTCACCAAATTATTTCATTTGAAAGATATAATATTAGTCCTTTCAAAAAGAGATTGATATAGAGAAAAACAATAAAATTATTATGAAACATAACATGTTAAGGTAATTTGCAAAAAATATAGCGTACAATTCTAATAATAAGAGGAGAATTCTGAATTTTTCTCACGTGGTGAAAACGACGTGCATAGTCTCCTCTGAACACCGAGAAAGTTAGAGAAGCTTGACGAATGAATCGAAGGACAAAACCTTCTTACACGTGGACTTGAAGTTAAAGAGAAGATGATTCACTAGATTCCACGCAGAATCCAGAACCGTGTAATAGAGGAACAAGAAGATCTTGTTACTCAACTTCCTAACATACCTTATCCTTGCCTTCCTAACCTTAAAACCCTCCTCAACCTGCCACCTCAACCTATAGAGTTCAGCCAGTTCATAGGGATCTCCCTCGAAGTTCGTCACGAACATAAAGTGCCTCGGCTTTCCCTTAACGTAAACCACATCGTAATAATAAAGCCCTTCAAATTTCAAGACCCTATACGCAACGTAAACCTTGTCCTTAACCTCGTATCTCTTCTCAACTAATGGAACGTTAGATAGTTCCTTGAATCCCTTCAAGTTCGACTTTCCTCTCACAATGGTCTTCACGGGCATTTCCTTGATGACCCCTAGGTTCAAGAATCCGGCGTCAGCTACAACGTAATCTATTTCCATGTATTGGCTTACTTCCCTCACGCTCCTGAGTAGGAACTGTGATGGACTGTCGCTTCTCAAATCTGCTACCTCCACTAGGAGGGGTAACCTTAAGGGATATACGAGGTCCAAGGATCTCATCTTTACTCCTTTTCTCTTCCAGTTGTAGAGTAGAAAGCCCTCTGCTTTTTCTTGTTCCTTTTCTCCCACGGTTAATCCGGTCTCATCTACAGCGACTACGTTGATCTCTCCCTTTACTTCTCTGTAGATTGGGTAGAACTTGAAGGTTCTCTGACCTTTACTAATTACTTTCTCGCCTCGTCTTACTACCTTCAAGTAGTATTTTCCTCTGTTTCCGGTTAGCAAGGATGGTGCTGCTTTCACTATTTCCGGGTCTAGATCTTGAGAGATAACGTTAATATTGTTTGTTGCTAAATTTATAGCGAGGGACTTCAGCTCCGTTTTGGATACTTGTATGGTTTGCATAACGGAGTTATGGAGTCCCTCGCTTTAACCTTTTCTTGTTCATCTCGTCCTTCCACCTACTTTCCTCTATTGATAATACTAGACAAATGGTATTACTCTTTATATATAAACTCGTTTTCTGTTAGTTTCTTCAACAAATATGAAAATTTTTTGCTTCTTGTGTTGAAATAAGCCGATTTTTCTAACTCCGCTCTGATATTTTTCTCTTCCATAGAAATTGTATCATTTTGAGTAAAATTGGTGAAACACCACTGGATAACTTCTTTAAATATTCTAAGGCTTCGTAATCTAATAAGGTTCCGTCTTTAGTGTCAATCCTAGCACATACTATTTTGTTATTCTTAACCAGTCCAGTAAATAGCCAACCTCTACCTAGAGGTGCAGAGGAGACTAGACAAATATCTTTTTCACAGTTAAATATATAATTCCTAAAATCATTAACTTTTTCAGTTTTATGGAGTTTCATAAAATATGTATATAAAAATGACATAAATTTCTTATCCCTAATTAGTTCTTTAATTCTAATCTCATTAAATTCCTTAATAGCCTTAACGTATTCATCAGTGTTAATTATATTACTTAAAACTAAAATCCTAAAAGATACGTAGTCTTCGTATTTCAAGACCTCATATCTACAGTTAAATAACTTAATTATTTCTGGAATAGTGTGAGCTACTGCGGCAGGATTATCAGTCAAAACTTCTACTATTTCTCCCCTATTAGCCTTCATCAATTCTCTCTTTAACGTTATTTCTGGAACTGGGCATTCTTCCCCTCTAAGATCTACTACCTTATCTGGCTTAAGAGTAGAAATTCTAAAATTATTTTCAACTTTTTGTTTCCTCAACAAGTACCTCGAATACTCTTCCAAATTTTTCCTTATGGAGTTTGCTATGCTACTTAGGAGTTTTTCGAGAATTCCTCTGTAACTTATTTTTACATTTATTCTCTCTTCACTTTCCTTCTGGAATGTTATATCTATTATGAACCTTCCATTCTTTTCTATTATGTCCAAGCCATCTTTTCTTGGTTTGCAAATACATTCTACTTTTAGTTTGAACATGGTAAGGTAACAAATATAACCAAAATCTAGCTTTTTTATATTTGATAATTTATATAATTTATACGAGTTTTCCAAGTCTAATAACGGCTTGAAATCTTCAGCGTAAATCAGTGTAGTTTCCTCTATCATTGTTTAAAATGATGCTAATTCTATTTAAAAACTTATCTTTAGCCATTTAATGGATAACTGAATTTAATTTTAAGAATAAAAAGTCTATTCTTATCATTAAACAATCATAAAAATGTGAAGTAAAAATCTTTTGGGTTAGTTAGCTTTGCTAGATAAGGTGTTTTATAATTTTTATGCAAAAATATTAGATATTGTAGATATGATAATTACAATTTAATTATACCAACTTTAATAAGGGTTTATAATATCACAACTTTTATAATTACCTAAAAATACGTAATATTTTGAGGGAGTCAAAGTGGAAGATCTAACTTTAAGACAGCCAGACGAGGTTCTTGATGTTAGAGGAGAAGAATGTCCTGTTCCAGAAATGAGCGCAAGCAAAAAATTGAAGAAAATGAAAGTTGGACAAATGCTAGAAGTATTAACAGATCACGAGCCCGCAGTACATGTTACTTTACCTTCTTTATGCAAATCCTTAGGATACCCGTTTGTAGTGATAAAAGATAACGGAATTTATAAGGTGAGAATCCTGAAGGTGAAATAATCAATGCCAAGTATGGTACTACAGCCAGTACTTCAAGAGAATTGGGCATTAGTTTATGGATTGTTTGCTCTTTCCGGATTTATTTTAGGTTGGGCAGCCCAAAGAGGCAATTATTGTTTTGTAAACGCCATGACATCAATATTTACAGCTAAAAGCTATGAGAGATTTGGAGCCCTTTTAATACTATTCGGATTATCTGCTTTGGGATGTGGATTGCTGGTTGCATTTGGGTTTATTCCAGCTGTTGATCAGTATTATTATAACTATTTTGCAGGATGGTACATTCTTGTTGGCTCTATAATATTCGGCTTTGGTGCAGCATTAGCCGGAGGTTGTAATTTGTCAATGTTGTATAGGGCTGCTAGTGGCTACGTTCAAAATTGGATAGAGCTATTCGGAATGATGATAGGAACTTACGTATTTGCCATAGGCATATGGCCTTTCCAGCTATACACAATGACGAATGGAATTTTATCTACTATTAACGGAGGATATGTAGAATACTTACCTTATCTTATATTTCACTCCATTTCAAATATGTCAATCTATATAACCACGCTAGTAGTTAGTCTACCGCTAATATTCATTGGAATATACTTACAACAGTACACTAAGAGAAAATGGGCAATCTCATCTGGTCTAAGCATTAATTTACCTACTGCGAGAGCGTATTATAATCAAAACCTAAGCACATCTGGAGAAGAAAAGGTATCGTTAACCAAGGAAATTAAAGATTTGATACTTTTAAGAAAACCATATGGAACTAATTTAACTACGATAATATTAGCATTAGATTTGCTTTTAGTTTTCATAGTTGGTGCTGGATATACCTTCAATTACCTTGTGATAACCTCATCTGACGGCGGTAGGTTCTTCGAGTACTTGTTAATGTTAGGAAATGTCAAGTTATTTCTAAACACACCATGGTTTAACGATTCGCTACCAATCATAGACCCCAGTACGCTAATGGTAATAATGTTGTGTATTGGAGCTTTCTCGGCATCGTATTTAAGTGGCGACTTCAAAATACGAATACCTAGGAATAAGAGTAGATTGCTGATAGGGTTTGGAGGAGGAATGTTAGTTGGTATAGGTGTTAGGATGGCTCTCGGATGCAATGTAGGATTGATGTGGACCAATTTCGCTCAATTAGGTTATGACGGTATCATATTCCTATTCGGAATGTTGTTAGGAGTTTATTTAGCGGTTAAAGTCCAAGAAAGGTGGTTATGATGATTTTCTTGCCAATTATTAGGAGACTATTGTCACCCTTAATAGTAAGTTTATTTGCAATAGGTTGGTATGAATTCTCTGTGCAATATATAGTCCCTAATAATAATGTAGCGTTAGAAAACGGTGTATTTTCAGCTTATGTGTTCCCATCCCAATTGCAAGGATATATAGAGGTAACTAGATACATTTGTTACATAGTAGTTTATTTGGGACTCATATTCTTCTGGTATAATCTAGTTAAGACGGTTAGAGAATTGGAGGAGGCGAATAAGGAATGAGCGATTTATATGCAATAATGGTAATATCTGGAGAAGCCGAGAAACTCTATATGGCCTATATAACTGCAATAGGTTACGCCTCTTCTGGAAATAAAGTATATATGTTCTTCACTATGGATGGATTAAGGGGAGTAACAAAGGAAATAGAGAAAATACAGCTACCTAACGTAAAGCCATTATCATATTACTATGAAAATCTGATAGAATTAGGAGGAGATGACATAGAACTTACAGCATGTGAATTTGGAATGAAAGTTAAGAACGTTGATCATGAAAGGCTGTTGGATAAGGTTAAGGTAAGCGGTGTTTCTGAATTCGCATTAAGGAGTTCCGAGGCTAAAGCCACATTAGTCTTTTAAAAAGTTTTTTAGTGTTAATAACGTATTTCGTGATATGGGCGTGATTGAAGCAGACAATCTAACAAAGAGGTATGGTGATATTGAGGTACTCCATGGCCTTACATTCTCCATAGAGGATAGGAGTATAACCTTGGTGATGGGTCCTAATGGTGCTGGTAAGTCGACACTACTTAAGATAATTGGTGGGCTAATAAATAGGACCTCTGGCTATATAAGTGTTTTAGGAGAGGATCCTTGGAATAGTAATAAAATAGCGAGAAAAGTTGGTATAATTTTGGATAAGCCATTTTTACCACAATACCTCACTGTAATTGACATAGTAAAGGAAGTCTCCAGTGAATTTAATTATCCTCTTAGCGATGCCAAAAGGTTATTAGAGGACTTTAATTTGTTACACTTTATGAAAAATAAAGTTAGAGAACTTTCAGCTGGTACTAAACAGAAATTACAGGTAGTTTTTTCTTTAATGAAAAATCCAGAAATAATTATAGCAGATGAGCCTACAGCCAACCTGGATATAACATCACGATATGAAGTCTACAATACTTTTGCAGTGTTAAGGGAAAAGATGGGCTTAACTGTACTAATCTCATCCCATATACCGGCAGAAATTTTAGCATTTTCAACTCACGTCCTGGCAATAAACAATGGTATTATGAAATTCTTCGGTAAAGTAGAAAAGCTACTAAGAAATAATTTTCTAGAAGAGTTTTACATAGTGGTTGATAACATAGGTAAAGCTTTAGAGACATTAAAGGATAGGAAGATAGAAGTCATAGGCAATCAGATAAGGGTTTCGGGTAACCTGGCTGAAATTTCGAAACTCTTATCAAACGCTGGTGTAAGAATATTTTACGTGAGAAATTCTATAATAGATAAAAGTATCAAAGGGGAGACTGGTTGGGAGTAATCACTTTCCTAATAAAGCATCGATATGGGGAATATGGATTACTCTCGTATATTGACTTAGAAGTAGCTTTAAGCGTTAGTGTAGTAGCTTCATTTAATTTCTTTCATCCCCAGACTAGAAATGCAAGTGTCGACCAACTCTTGTTCGATATAATTACGTTTACAATAGGTATAATATTATCCATACTGGTTATAAAGAATATAAGTCTAGGAATGGGACAAGATCTATATGATGGAACGATAATATCGTTTTTGCAAATGAGGGGCAGGAAGACAATATTTCTCCTATCATACTTCATTGACGTTTTATTAATAGGTGGACTATTTGTTTTAATTTCAGAATTGATATTTCTCCTATCCTCATTTAATTCATCATTTACATGGATAAATATTTTCTTATCTGAATACTTATTCCTCTGCAACTCATCTTACATAATTGCAATATTGACTAAAAGACCCTTTAGAAGCTTCTTCATGAGCATAAGCCTAATCTTCCTCGTTCTCGGAATAGAAATAATAGGGTATATGTTTATATTTAATTACCTTTTACCTCTAGATCTAGTTTTGGGTTATCTAGCATATTACGCCTTTAGAAAGGTGCAGATATAATGAGAGTAGGCATATATTTGTTGTCAATAGGTATTTTAATATTAGTGTTAGGAGAAATAACGTTTCCCCTAAACACTACATTACACGTGAACAATAGTAGTATGTATATAATCCCTCCGTGGTATGAAAGGGCAAAAGTTAGTGTAAGTAGTGGAAGTTTTCTCATAGTATATCATAACTATACGTATATATTGCTAGTAAGGGGAAGTATTACCATTAAACCGTCCTCAGTATTATATGGAGTTGGTAACGCTACTATCTTGTTAGAGGGGTACAAGATTTTTTACAATCAATACTATCTTGCAGTAGGAATCTCCCTTATAATAGTAGGGATTGTACTAGAGATAATTAGATTCAAGAAGAGAAAAAACAATCAGTTTTAAGTCAAATTATCTACATAATTCCTAATTAATTTGCCCATTGCCCTTCTTAAAGCCTGTAACGTAGCTGCCTTACTTATCCCTAGTTCCTCTGATAATTCCTTCAAATCCACTTTTTTAGGCCAATCGAAATATCCCATCTTATACGCCTTATACATGATTTCATACTCCTTACTTGTGAGCAAATTCTTTACAGAAAGCAAATTCCCATCATTTCTCTCAATAATCTTTAAACTGTAAGTATTCTCCCTCAAGGTGGGTAATATTATTTCTCTAAATACCTTATCCTCTATTACTAAAGACCATTTTTCTAACCCATTTGAAATCCGTTCAGAGATATAGTAGGCCCCCTTATTCATCAAGAGTTCACTAATTCCTCCCCTTAGCTTAGCCGACAACAATATTAAAGCCCTTAACTCATTCTTAGTCCTAACGTTTTCAATAATTTTAACTCTGATCACCCTATTATTGGACTTAATTATGTTAATTAGTTCATTAAGTATCAAAGGATCTCTTACATAAGCTTCAGCTATTATATTCTCCTCCATCTTTTCTAATGATGGCGTACGAACTTTCATCAGCACTCTTAACTCTTCCTCATTAAACTTGTCGGTTAGTAAACTCCAGTCTTCATGGGATAATAGTACACTATAACTTTTTATCACATGATATTCTTCTAAATCTGTAGTTAAATGTTTTTCCCTTTCTATTTATTTCAGAATTTTGCCATTTATGTATTTAAAAAGAAGACATAAAGCAAGGAAAAAGTAAAAAGATAAGAAGCAAGCTTCTGCTTCCAATCAACGTACTACACCAATTAAAATATAGTAATTTTAAAACTTCATGGATTAGCCACAAATTCATGAAATCCTACGAAGTCCAAACCCCAATAACATATATTATCACCGATAGAGAACTAGCATCGATATCATTAACCTATTTAAAACTAATAATTGATGGTAATGAGATTGAATAACCATCTCTAAAGTATTGTAATCAACTATACGACGTATTGGATCTAGCAATCGTTATGTGAGCTATCCTACCCTAACGGACATGGCTTCCTGCTTCATAACCCCACCTTGCCAGTACATCAGTACTGGTAGAGGCGGAGTTCCACAAGCACTAAGGGTGGCTCCCACCCCGCATTAAACATGACGCCATTAGCGTTACTGGTTAGGACAGAGGCGTACCTCATTGACCCTCGCTTTAACCAAGGTGTCTCGGTGACGCTTGCCCCGTCGATGACTGTCATCAACATATTTGATGAAAACAGATATTTCTTATACAAAGGGGCTATCCATCCCTCACGGAAAGGGTCTTCCGCCCCCTTTGAACCCCCGATAAAGATAAAGGGTTTGGCTACGACAAAAGAGTCTAGAAAGTTACGTTTGTCATACAAGACAAGATTTAATTACCAATTTTCCAACTATATATTAATGTTAGTGGAAGAGGAACTCCTTGAAATCATGACAGACTGGAACTACTGGGGAAGGTTTAATAAAACATGGATAGAGAGAAGACTATGTAAATCGTATTCTCTCTCTGCTTAAGGGAGTTAACGTTATTGCAATATCTGGAATAAGGAGAAGCGGTAAATCTACCATAGCTTTCCAAGTCCTGAGGAAACTGATTTCTCAAGGAATTGATCCTAGGGATACGTTGATAATCAAACTTGATGACGAGAGATTAATTGAGGTTAATTATGAACTTCTGTTACGTGAGAGTGTCCGGAATGTAATTATCTGAACGAATAGATAAACAGAATGATAAATATTAATATTGCCAGAAGGGTGAAACCCGGATAACCGAGAAAAACTTTATAATGGAAAAATATCAAGACGAGAGGATTTACCTATCGCGCATAGCGTTGCCTGATCGCGAGGAGGCGCGTCTCAGAGCTGAACGGCTCTACGTCCTGGAGGAGTCCTCCGTTGGATCGCGAGGAACATCTTGATGTTGTAGATCACTCCCAGGACGTGAAGGAAGACGTCGTTCCTCCAGGTCGTGGTCCCGTAGGGCCTCCAGAACGCGTTCAGGTAGGTGCCGAAGAACTCCACGTGGGCCCTCAGGGTAGTGAAGGGCTTCTCCCGCGCTATGAGCTGTGTCGGGGAGGGAGAGAATCCCCTGTCCGCGATCTTAATCCCCTTGAGCGGTGACTTGAACCTCTTGTCCGAGAAGTTGGCTGGCTTCACCGTGATGGACCTCACGAAGAGGGAGACGGAGATCACGGCCACTGCCTTGAGCCCGTAGTGCGAGACCCCTCTCTTCTTGGTCCACCTTCCCTCGAACCTCCTCTTGGTTCTCCCCAGGGAGAGCAGCTTCCTGGCCCTCTCCAGGTTACCTTCCCTCCTCTCCAGCTCCGCCTTCTCCCGAAAGGTCTCCACGCTCCTCTTCCCAGGAGGTAAGTCCAGTAGGAAGGAGTCCACTAGCCACGCCATGAAGTCCACGAGATGCGCGCTCGCAGGGAGGTAACTGGGTAGGCACTTCTCCTCAAGCTTGAAGGAAATCTCCAACAACTTCTTCCTCACCCCGTACAACCTGCCCACGAAGTCGTGCAGCGTGCTCTTCCCCACCTTCCTCCCCACGAACCAGGCCACGACCACGTTCACGTTGACCATTTTCACCGCGTCCCTATAGGAGCAAGAGTAGAGCACCATGACGATTAACAACTTCAGGTAAACCAGCGCACCCTCGCCCAGAACCCTCTCCAAATCCATGGTGTCCAGCACGGGCTTGATCTCCGTTAACCATTTTTCCCTCCACGGCATATCCTCTATTGGGGGAAGAGGGTAGTACATCAGGTTTGGTATGTGTCTTAATGTTCTTGCCATGGTACTACCCTCTACTCCCATAACTTAAGTGTTACTCCAATTTAATCCAAGATAATACTAGAAACCAATTTATTCTTGCCAATAAAAATTCAATTTTTTACATTCCGGACACTCTCACGTATTGGGAGTGTTCTCATGCAGTCATCTTATTCGATATCATATAGTAAAATTATATCAAGTTTTCTCTAATATACTGTACTCCCTTCAAGTATGCCTCATTTAAGGGAGTTCTCTCCCTTGAGAATACGTGAGGGTACATTACATTCAACAAGGCCAAACTGTACTCCGTCATCCTCCCACTCCTAGTAACAGCTTTAGTATCCCTAGCCAGCCTCGCCAAATGAGACCTACACCAAGAATTATGGCTCTCCACAAGATAAGTATACTTCTTACCCGCTACACGATTATCGAGAACTTGATAAACACAATAGTAGTCAGTATAGTTTACCTCACTCCTAGGTAACCAACCCAAGAGATAACGAAAAGTCCCATAACTCCTATCCCCAAACTCATAGAAAGGCACACCATCAGCAAGAGCAGTCCAAATCCACAAATCCTCCCTCATCACCCCATGCCTAACACGGAAATAAGTCCAGAACTCGTCAAACACCGTAGACTTAGCTGTGAAATTCTTGAGCTCACCCTTCAAGATCGTTAGATTCGTAAAGGCCCTTATCCCAATCCTCCTCACTAGGCTGTAAACAGTAGTCAATGGTTTACCTTCAACTCTTGATATTGCCCTCATGCTCATCCTGTTCAAGTACTCCTTTAAGATTCTCTCCCTCTGTTCCCTATCCATTCTATGACTTGTGACGTCGTAAAACGTCTTTCCACATGCTTTACACTTGTATTTTGCTTTCCCTCTAGATGAGCCGTTCTTCACTACTCTGTTAGAGTTACATGATGGGCATGTTGGTCTGCTTTCTCTTCTCCTCCTTATCCCTACTTTCCTCAAATAGTAGTATAGGGTTGATGGTGGGATTCCCGTTTTCGTGATTTGAACTCCCAAGGAGTAGGCTGCTAATGCTAATGCAATATCCTTTAGCTCGTACTTTCTCGGCTTAAGATTTAAATTTCTTAGAATCATAAGTATTAATTGTGCGAGGGTTACGAGGTTCATCCTGGTAACCCTCACAAAAAATCTCGCAACCCTCGCACATAAGCTTTTTCAGAGGCTGTTTTCATGTTCTAATTCATTGGCTGCATCTCGATCGAAACGACTAATTGTGAAAATTTCTAGCCTGATTTAATTTTACTATATGATATCGAATAAGATGACTGCATGAGAACACTCCCCACGTATTATCAATCTTTATCAAAACTCCATAAAGAAAAGCAATTCGCCAACTTATATTCTGACTTCTCCCCGCCCTGAACGATAGACCCAAAATCTATTTCCAGAAATAATCCACTTCGAAATATCATAAAAATTGAGCAATTAAAGTTTATAACTATCTGACAACTAGCTAAAATTTAAAGTAAAAATCTTACTAAATACTTCAATATTTATGTATTACTTAAGAAGCAGTACTATAATTGGCAGTGTTCTCAAACAGTCATGAAATTCAAAAAATGTTTGTAAAAATATTGGAGTAATATGGGAAAACGCTCATTTAACGTTTAAGATATAGAAATTTGAACAGAGACATTATTTTAGAAAAGCTTATGTGCAAGAGTTTACGAGGTTCATTCTAGTACTACCACAAAAAGATTTCATAACCCTCCCACATAAACCCTTTTCAGAGGCTGTTTTTCACGTTCTAATTCCTTAGCTACATCTAGATCGAAACGACTAATTATGAAAATTTCTAACCTAATTTAATTTTACTATATGATATCGAATAAGATGACTGCATGAGAACACTCCCAATATATCCCCTTCTCTTATGTTAAGTTCCTCTGCAATACCTTTAGGGATATGAATTGTTAATTTTTTGCCAACACGTACTTTAGTCTTCATGAATATACCTTAGTCAGACTTATATTAAAACCTTCTTACACAAAAAGGAAAACTTACTCTTCTGACTGGATTATGATTAATAAAATCTAAAATTTTCTTTTTCATTTAATTTCATGATATTTTGATTTATATAATTATGATAAGGTTTTTTGAGATTAATTCATATATTCATAATAATTTTAATTCATTTCCGTAGAAGTGTTTAGAATAATTGATTCTGCATTTCAAAGACTAATAGGGGACGAGCGTGAGGTAATATGATGGAAAAGGCATACTTAAATATCCTACCGATTATTTTCACAATATGAGAGATAAAATAATTTTATTTTTAGGAGGTATAGCCTTTGGAACAGCTGCAATCTTTGTAAAATTTTGTAGTATAACTCCTCCCTTTATAACTTTTCTAAGATTTTTAATAGCAGGGATTCTTCTTCTTCCATTCGTGTTAAAGAGAAGAAGGAAAATCTTCTTAAAACGATTTATCTTACCATCTCTGTTTCTTTCTCTTCACATGTTATTCTTTGTTTCTAGTGTATTTCTAACTACAATAGCTTCTTCGACTATTTTAGTTTCTACTAGCCCGATATTTGCAATGTTATTCAAGAAGAAAATTGATCCCTTCATAATTATGGCAATCTTAGGGATATTTGTAATGAATTTTAATACCTCATTCGGATACATTTTTGGCAATATACTTGCTATACTATCCGCAATTTCCTTTGCCATCTATACATATCTTCTTTCTAGACTAAATTATGATTTTCTTTCAACCATACCTATTATTTATTTAATATCCTCTATTTTCATGATCCCAGTCCTTCCATTTTATGGTTTAGGTGACATTAACCTAACATCAATATTAGCTGTGCTAGGTTTAGTGCTAGTTCCTACTCTTATTGGTCATGGTTCAGTCATATATACTGCAAATAAGTTACCGATCAGTTTAGTTACTTCTGCTGAATTGATTGAACCAGTTGTCGCTACAATATTAGCAATACTTATATTTCACCAAATACCAGATATACAAGAAATCGTAGGAGGAACAATAACCTTGATTTCTATATATTTTGCATTCAGACGATAAACTATTTCATCTGCCCTCTTCGAGGGATTCAGTTATCCATTATGAATTCACTTTATTTCAAAAATTGCTACGAAATTAACTGAATGAAGATGACCGACTAATAGAGGACATATGATTACCAATGTTGATATTTTTACAACCACATTATTTACAAATTATAATCCGCAAAGGAGAACTGAATCGTCCATAGCGGAAGATAATCCTATTGAAATGGGGGAAACGCTTAATAATGCTGTAGAGTTATTTTCAACGGATGATTTTGGATCTACCGCAAAGAGCTAGGCTTTCGATCTTTTATAAATATTATCAGTAAGTTAACTCGCTTATCTAAAGGGGCGAATTTTCTTTAGTCTTTCAGTTAACTTTAAAATTTATTTCGGTTACGATATCTTGTGTTTTTTAACAACCTAGCCATTTACGTAAAAGGTCTAGTTAAAATATATAATGATAAAGTAAAGGCCCTTAATGGTATTGACTTAGAAGTTGAGTGGGGTAGTGCCTTTGCCCTTCTAGGTCCTAATGGAGCCGGAAAGACTACCTTAATTAGAATATTAACAACTCAAATACCATCCAGTGGCGGTTCAGCTTATGTCGGGGGCTATAGTGTAACTGATGAGGCAGACAAGGTTAGAAAAATAATAGGATATGTCCCTCAAGAGATAAGTGTTTGGACTGACCTCACAGCATATGACAATTTGCTAATCTACAGTAAAATTTACGGTATACCATCTTCTGAAAGGAAAGAGAAAATAGAATACATCCTAGATAGGTTAGGCTTATATGAGGTCAGAAAAGATTTAGTAAAGACCTTTTCTGGAGGGATGATAAGGAGATTAGAAATAGCTTGTGCTCTTTTAACTATGCCCAAGATCTTATTTTTAGACGAGCCGACGATAGGATTAGATCCTGTTGCTAGGAAAACCGTATGGGAAGAGTTGAGAAAGTTTAAGGAGGAACATGAAATGACTATATTTTTTACCACACATTATATGGATGAGGCTGATATATACTCTGATAGGATAGCACTGATTGATAACGGCAAAGTAGTTAAGACCGGAACTTCTGAGGAGCTTAAGAGGAGTATTGGTAATGTGATAATCTCTTTCGAAGTTGAAGGAGTAAATTTAGAAATTTTAAACAAAATAAAGTCCATATCTGACGTTGAAGATGTTATAATTAAAAATAACCAAGTTAGTGTTGTAGTTAAGGATATTGACACTGTTTTACCAAATCTCATAGATTTCATTAGGGGCAATGGTGTAAAGTATAGAAGGATAGAGGTAAGAGAAATAACTCTGGATGACGTATTCATAAAGTACGTGGGGAGTAGCATAGAAGTAAGGGGAAGAACTAGTGAGGTGAGACAAGTAAGAAGTAGGATTGGAGGTGGATAAAAATTGGTTAACGTACTAGAGTATATAACTACAATGCTTGAGCTGGAATTAAGGAAAATAAAGAACGATCGAACTGAGCTATATACTAGAGCAATACAACCAATATTGTGGTTAGTACTTTACGGTACAGTGATAGGTAGAATTAGAGCAATACCAACGGGTGGTATACCCTATATTGATTACATAACTCCTGCAATAATTATTCAATCCTCGACATTCATCTCGATATTTTACGGTTTAACCTTGGTTTGGGAGAGGGAATCTGGAATATTGAAAAAGTTAATAACTACTCCATTGCCTAGGTATTCTATAGTCGTAGGTAGATCTTTAGCGTCTGGAATAAGAAGCCTATTTCAAATAATAATTATAACAACAATAGCGCTCCTACTCGGCGTTAAATTCTACAATGTATTTTACTTTCTTATTGCCTCTTTGATTATATTTTTCATGTCTAGTGGCTTTGCCTCACTATCAGTCGTAATAGCCTCTTTCATGAAAACCAGAGAGAGGTTTATGGGAATAGGACAAGCAATTACCATGCCCTTATTCTTTGCAAGTAGCGGGCTATATCCCATAGAACTAATGCCAAAAGTACTCCAATACATCGCCTTAGGTAATCCATTAACTTATATTATAGATATTTGCAGACGGTTAATGATAACCGGTAACATGGATAGTATAGTAGGTGATGTTTTAGCCATTTTAATATTTAATATAACGATGTATATCTTAGCATCTATAAGGTTTAAGAAGATAATAGAGTAGTGAGTTTATACTTAGTAATTTTTCTTAAAAATAATGCATGATGTATGGTGCTCATATCTATAGCCTTAAACTAATAAAGTATTTCAAATTAGCAATAAAGGTAGTAAATAGTTGATATATTACCTCACAAGTTTTTACGAAATTCTTTAACTCTAACGGGGGTTAAGGGGGCGAAAGTCCCCTTCTGTGAGGGATGGATAGCCCCCTTATAGAAACGTTTTTTAAAGTTATATGTCAAAATTTTCTTAGACCTCGGCTGAAAGAGCTGGGTCGGTACCATCGGGACTGGGGGATCTTAAGCCTGTGGAGAGAAAACCCTCCGTAACCTCTCTTCCACACGGGGCATTACAGAACAGTTCGTTGGAACCTCCGCTATGGGGATCGAGGTTAATCTGAGAAGCAGGAAATCTTCACCGCGAGGTGGAGATGCCCCGTCCTAAGGGCGGGGTGAGTTCACCTCTATTTTAACCTGTATAATTGATATAATAGATAAGCTTATAAGTTTCTTTATACAATTACGACATGGCGAAAAGAAATGAATTACTTCCCGATCCTTTTAGGTCTAATAGCGGGAGGTACGGTAGCTATAGGTGCAATAATAATATCCAAAGGGAAATTCAGCAAAACAACAATTGGATATCTGGGAGCATTTACTGGAGGAATACTCTCGTATTTAGCATTAGATACTGGTTCGGGAGCTGAAGAAATAGTTACAAATTTCTTATCAGCTAAAGATTACCCAGATTTCACCATTGCCCTTATCTTAACTTCAATAGGGCTATTAGGGACATGGTTACTTTTAAGTCTCCTCGAAAAAAGCCCAAGTGGGGAAGGGTTACCAGTTGTTGTGGCGAGCGCTCTAGGATTTCATAATATAGGGGAGGGATTTGCTATAGCCGCTGCATTATTGTCTGGATCAGTTCCTTTAGCTTGGGCTTTTACAATAGGCTTTGCAGTCCATAACGCGACAGAGGGATTTGCCATATCGTCACCAGCAATGATGTCCAAAAGAACCATGGGATTAAAGTTTCTGATACCATTATCCCTACTAGCTGGTCTACCTACTACCCTTGGGGCTTCAATATATTATCTTGGAATTTCAAACGAGATATTCCTAGCATTTCTTAACGTAGTTGCTTCAGCTTCCCTAGTATTCGTTATGATAAGAATTAACATAAATGCCGCATCATTACTAGGTGGATTTAAGGCCAGGTTCTGGACTTGGCTATTTATTGGCATAGCTACTACTTACGGACTTGAAGTCTTGCTGGATATATTAGGAGGAACGACTTTCTAATCAAAATATTAAAAAACCATGTAGTGTTTATTTATTTATGAGATTAGAAGGTGTAGTAGTTCCATTAATTACACCATTTTTAGAGGACTACTCAATAGATAAAGAAGGTCTTAAATGGCTAGTATCCTACTTAAGTGAAAATGGGGTTAATGGAATATTTGTAAATTCAAGTGTGGGTGAGTTCGCTAGCTTAACTTTAGATGAAATGAAACTCGTGGCGAAGATAGCCTTAGATTCTAGAAGAAGCGATAATACGCTAATTTTCGCTGGAGCTTCTACCAACTTCACAGAGGAAACCATAAAGTTAGCTAAGGATTTTAAGGATATGGGAGTTGACGCTATAGTAGTTATGGCCCCATATTTCTTTAAAGTAAGAGAAAAAGAGTTATTAAACCACTTTTCCATGATCGCTGAGAAAGTAGACATTCCCCTTATAATATATAATATACCCCTCTTCACTGGAATTAATATACCAATCTTCGTTTACAAGACATTAGTATCTCAATACTCTAACATAATTGGAACTAAAGTAACCTTAGACAGCCTAATTTTCTTCAAGCAGTTGATTAGCGAAATAAGGGAAATTAGAAAGGATTTTTCCATACTTACGGGATTTGACGAGTACCTATTACCACTTCTATACATGGGTGGTAACGGTGGGGTAATGGGACTAGCCAACGCTATACCGAAGCTCCATTTGAAGGTATACGAAAGTTGGAAAAACGGTAATCTTTCGGACGCTAACAAATACTGGGTTGACGTGTTAAATATAACTGACATTTACGACTACTGTAACTCATACACCGCGTCAATAAAACTACTGTTAAAGGTATTAAACATGCCTATAAAAAATGTAGTAAGGCCACCTTTAACAATATGCGAAGAAGAAAATAAGATACGGGAGAGAATTAAAGATCTTTCACTTTTTCTCACAAATAGCAAATAACCTAATTGGCCCTCCCTCAGCGCCAACAATTTTTAGAGGTGCATAGAAGAACAATGCCTCACCATTTTTACACTCTTCTAACACTTTCCTCATATTGTTCACACTTTCCAATACTATTATGCCGTTACTAAGTAACTTATGATGTACGTATACTACCTCATCCCAGTTTGTTCTAGGAGGATACTCCTTTCCTGCCCAACCGGCAATACTCATGCTTTCTATCCCCACTGCCCTTATCTTCTTACTCACTAAATAATCAGCACCATTAGAATCAAGGTAAGGCCAATTGTACAAGAAATCTTCTTTACCCCTCATTGCTGAGAAACCAGTGTAGAGCATTACAACGTAATTCTCTTTTATCCTGTCATCAAACTTCTTTAGATCGTTGCTAGATATTGGTTCTCCTAACTTCTTATAGCTTAAGTCTAAAACGTTTCCATAACCTATAAATTGCATTATGTTAAATTTCTCAACACTTTCCCCATTAGGTACGAAATGTAAAGGAAGGTCTATATGGGTACCAGAATGTAGTCCCATGTACAATGTTGAAAGTGTGACTTCGCCGTACTTATTACCTTTCCTAAAGTATTCATGTTTAAATGGTGGATCTCCAATATAGGTCTGCATCCCATTAAACATTTCGTAACTCATATCTATTAATAATAAGTTACCCTTTGACATTTGATCGAATAACTCCTTAATCATAGTGAAGAATAAGCTACTACCATTATAATAACGTTTTCGCTAATCTGTTAACATAACTATAGGGTAAAATAATAGTAGAAATAAGTATAATATTTTAATACGTGGAAAAATACCCTAGCTACTTTATGATTTGCGTTTTACCCGTAAGCAAATTACTCCCATTTATATCGAATATCTTTACTTTACCTGATTTAATTAATAGATGAGTTTCAATTCCAGTCTCTAATGGTTCTTCTGCATCCACTATTATATCTATATTTTCGTCAGTAATTGGAGATACTACTATCTTAAATATACCAGCACCATAGCTTACTAACTTTACTTTTACAATACCCGCGTCTATATATTTATCTAGTGAAGTGTCAGAAAGTGTTAAATCATCTGGCCTTATTCCTATAATTATATTGTTCATTCCTTTTAGTTCCACATTATTTAGAGGTATTTTTAGGTTACCTAACGTCGCATTATTTTCCATCACCTTTGCTTGTAGCAAGTTTATTTCACCGGTTAGTCTAGCTATTAGATCTGTTGCAGGATACTCATATATTTCAGTCGGACTACCTATTTGAGCGAATTTTCCATGAACAATAACTCCAGCCTTATTTGCTATTGCAAATATGTCTGCTGGATCATGGGATACTATTAGTGTAGTTAACTTTCTCTCTCTTTGTATCTTCCTTACTAGAGCTCTAGCACTTTCCCTAATCTGTGCATCCAGATTACTGAATGGCTCGTCTAATAGAAGAACCTTAGGGTCCTTTACTAACGCTCTAGCTATTGCTGTTCTTTGCATTTGACCTCCAGAAAGTTCCTTAGGGTATCTATTTAAAACACCTGATAAGCCTAATTCTTCAGAAACTTCCCTAACCTTCTTTTCTATCTTATCTTTAGGTACCTTGGCTAGCTTTAATGGAAAGGCGATATTATCGAAAACAGTCATGTTGGGATATAAAGCCCAATTCTGAAACACCATCGCAATACCTCTCTTCTCCGGACTCATTACAACCCTACGTGGTGATGATACTACCTCATTATCGAAATATATATATCCACTGGTAGGTTCTTCTAATCCCGCTATCAACCTTAAAAATGTGGTCTTTCCATGACCGCTCGGTCCCAAAACACCAAAAGCCATCCCTGAGCCTATTGTTATTGAGACATTATCAACTGCTTTTACTTCCGTTTTACCTTTTTTGAATATTTTGGATAAATTTTCTACTCTAATTGTGGTCATTTCCTTTACACCCCTTTAGCTCCTCCACCCAGTGCTGCTAACCCACGTATAAAATATCTTCCAAGAAATATAAATATTATCAACGGTATTAAGGAAGAAATAACTCCAGCTGCAAATGACCTATTGTAAATTAACGCATAGGCAGCAGTGTAGAATCTAGCTGCTACTGGTAACATTAACATGTTTGGCGTATTTGTAAGTATTAATGGTATGAAGAACTCGTTCCAAATCTGTAAGAAAACGAATATTAAAGTTGATAGAAATCCAGGGAATATTAATGGAAAAACCACTCTCCATAATATAGTCCAGTCTCCAGCCCCATCCATTCTAGCTGATTCTATTAAGTACTTAGGAACCACGGGAAGAAATATTGACATTAATAATGCAGAAGTAGGCACATAGAATACTAGCATAGCAAATATCAACCCTATATAAGTATTGTAAACGTTTAGCGAAGTCTCTAACTCAATCAATGGAAACGTCACTGTTTCTATGGGAAGGAAGGTTGCTAGGGCCATTATGGAAAATAAGGCATTGCTCATAACTCCATGTTTCTCACTAAGTACGAAGAAGAAATAAGCGGTCATTGTCCCTATCACTACCGATAATAGGACGGATGGTATAACTACAAGGAGATATCTTAACAATGTAGGTTCCAGTCCGGGAATAGTTGCATATCCAAACCAAGCAAAGGCATATGCGTCTAGTGATGGTTTAGATGGAGGAAGAAGTATTGGAGTACTGGCTGCTTCTAAATTGGATTTCAATCCCCCTAAAATCATGGCGTAAAGTGGAACCAACCACATGATAACGAGTATTGCAGCTACTATTTCTAATAACGCGTACTTAATCGAACTTGCTATATAACTGCCTTTACTTACAGATCTTTCCATTTTATCTCACCTCCTAAATACCCACCTTTTTAAACCGAGTATAGCGTAAGGAATAATTACTATTGCCGCTATTAATGCCACTAAAGACGACAACGCTGAAGATAGGGAGAAGTATTCAGTACTAAACAAAATGTAAATGTATTCTACTAGACTCATCATATTTGGATTTGTAGGTCCTCCTATAGTAAATGGTACAGTAAATATTCTGAATGAGAATAGAAATAGAAGAGCTGTAGATACTATTAAACCATTCATTGAGTTTGGTAATATGATTCTAAATAATAGATAAAAATTGTTTGCACCATCTATTTTAGCTGCCTCAATAATGGATTTATCAACACTCATAAACGAAGCAAGGAAGAATAGCACCGCTAACCCAGTATATGCCCATGTTTCTATAATTATCATCCCTGCATAAATAGTGGGTTGTGTGGTTAGCCAAATTATATTTGGGAAGTGGAATATTCTCAAGACTAAGTTAATACCAGTTTGCGGATTAAATAACCACTGCCAAGTTATCGCGTAAGTAGAAGAAGGTACAGCTAATGGATACAAAAATACAGATAGGTAAATGGCTCTTCTCACATTGCTCTTTAAAAAATATAAAATTCCAGCTCCCAGGATTCCCAGTATATTACCTATTGCAACAGCGGCTATTGTATAAACAACTGTATGAGTAACCGCCAAACTAAAAAAGTATTCTGAAAATAAAGTCTGATACGTGCCTAAACCCGCAAAAGTTGGGTGTAAATTAAATAATGACCAATTCAAAAGTGAAAAGTAAACATTTAGAACCAATAAGTATATCAAAAAAGCTGCAAATATGAATCCCGGTATAGACATTAGGATAGCTCCCTTCCTCATAAGTTAAACACCTAAGTATAAAGTAGAATTTGAGATTAAAAATTTAGATAAAAATACATTCGAAAAAAAGTTTATCTTATTTACGAACGTATTTATAATATATTTATATCTAGTTTGATCCAAATATACCATTAGTACAATTAGCAATGGATATGGTAGCAAATTGACACTATTGATAATATAGTAATTTATACCATTAACCTTATTAGCATCTTGCTGTTGTCCAAGTTTCTTTAAGTATGGTAATAAGTAATGAGGTGGTGTTAGTAAGAATGATGGTGTATAGCTTGAATTATATGTGTAAGTACTTGGATTAACCCATGGTGGTAGATAATCACCAAATGGATTTCCTCTTTGTCCTACGAAGCCGAAACCATCTTTCGCAGCTATTTGCCATTCATGGAATGTCATATTTTCAGCTTTGAATAGAGCTGCGTTAAATGTGGGAATATATGATGAACCTTGCTCCTGCAAGTTCAGTTCTTGTGCTATGAGGAAGTAGAACACATCATCAAATAGTGTACCATCAGCGAACGCCCATGTGAAGTTCTGAGGCGGAGTATTTAGTAAAGATTGATAATCATACCACTGCATTGGAGTAGCATAGTAATCTGTTGAATTAGCCCATACTGACACACCCTTGTAATACGTCCATATTTTCTGCCCTTCATACGAAGTCCAGAATTTTGCGAAGTTTATAGCTGCTTGTTCTTGCGGATTATTAACAGTAGGTATTGCAACAGAGTCCATATCTATAACGTAAATACCTTGTGTACCAGGGAATGGCATTGCCATTAATGTGACATTGGACCAGCTTAGATATGGCTGTGTCGCAGGATAAGTAGTAGTATTGTACCATATTGCTGCATATTCAGCAAGCCAATTGCCACCAGCTTCGAATACAGTTTGTCCCTTTATTACCAATGCTAAAGCGGACCATATAGATTGACTTTGCCAGCTTGGAATTACAGCGTTCTGACCTACAAACTGCAAGAATACGTTATCAGTTTCGTTAATAATCTTTTGAACTGTTGCGTTATTTAAGTTAAGCACTCCATACATTAACTCATTTGATAATTTAGCAGCTCCTGCAGCTCCATAGTATTGCGCAGCTACAGATAGGAATATTGCGAACCACAAATGTAATTGTTCATATCCACCTTCAGCGCCAGACATTGCCCACGGATTTATTCCATGTGCTTCTAATTGTTGAGTATCATAGATTAGTAAACTTAAATTGGTAGGAATTGGTAAATTGTATTTCTTAAGGATTTGAGGATTGAAGTATAACTCCTCTGCTCTGTGCACGTTTGTTGGAGAGCCGAATATTGTACCATTATAAGATATAGCCATAAGTGCTTCCGTGACACCCTTCTGGAATAATCCCTCTTGGGCTAACAGTGGGGTCATATTGTATAAATCGTGGGGGCTAGGTAATAGTTCCACATAGGAAAGTACTTCTGGGCCTCCATGAGCCCAAAAGATACCCTGTAGCTTACCAGCCTCAATATCGTTAATTACAACATACCTCTCCTCTACACCACTAGCTCCTGGTAATGATGTGAATTGCACTGAATAGCCAGGGTAGTAAATTGAGAAATTTCCTCCAATCCATTTTAGTCCTACAGGGTCTTCAGCACCCCACGGATTTATAAAGTCTACTACATATGATGAAGCAGTTGACGTCGTTGTCGTAATAGAAGATAAGGTAGAAGTTGTAGAAGAAGTCGTCACGGATAAACTGCTACTCGTACTGGTTAAACTCGTACTGGTAGCGGGTGGTTTGCTAGAGCTATAATATGCTGCAAGACCTCCAGCAATTGCTGCAATTATGATTACTACTACAATTATTATTATTGCTGTTCTAGATATCGCCTTGTATAATCTACGCCTAGACATATTCTCGGGTACTTTTATGACCTAACTATTTTATAAATAGTATACCTAACTTGTTTAACATTTATATATTTCCGTAAAAGACGTTTTGTTAACATATTGGATGTTTTTCTAAAAATAACTATAATATAACTATTATCTATATTTCAATTAATGTTTTGATACATAATTTATGTTTATGGGAGTCCTTAAATGATCGTGAAAATTCAACATGACCACAATGCACATAAAAGATCAAACTCAGATTATCTAAGATCTTCTAAGCTTCATCTCTAAATACTCTCCTCATTATTTTTCCAGATGGGGTTTTAGGGATATCATTCACGAATCTAACTTGCCTGGGAACCTTATATGGAGCTAAATGCATTCTACAATAATTTATTATATCGGCAGCCAAGTCATCTGAAAGCGAATATCCCTTTTTCAGCTTTACGTAAGCCACAATATTTTCTCCCCTATACTCATCTGGCACTCCAACAACTACAGCCTCATCTACGGCATAATGTTGATATATTACTTCCTCAACCTCTCTAGGCATTACCTTAAAACCAGAGGCGTTTATTATATCCTTCTTTCTATCGATAATGTAAACCCAATTGTTTATTATTTTTCCTATGTCTCCAGTTGGCAACCAACCATCCTTAAACTCACCCATCCCCCAATACCCCTTAACAACTTGAGGTCCCCTAACGAATATTTCCCCATCCTCCCCTATCATTATTTCAGTATTGTATACTGGAATTCCAGAACTCACAATACCGTATTCTGGCTCAACCGGCAAATTACCGTTATAGGGATATGGCCATAAAGTTGCAGGCGAAGTAGTTTCAGTTAATCCCCACGCCATGTAAACCCAATCCCCTACTCTCTTCCTCCATTCTTCCTCTATTACCCTGGGCATGGGCATCCCTCCAGAGGACCAAAGTCTCATGCTTGTCAAATCTTGCTTATCTAATACGTTCAGCATAGCCCTATATACGGTTGCTACGGCCATTGTTAATGTAGTTTTGTTCTCTTCAATAATTCTAAGGGAAAGTTCTGGATCAAATCTAAATGAAGTATAAATTGATGAGCCGGCTAGGATTGAAGTTGTTATGTGAAATATTTGGCCAGTTATGTGGAAAAATGGAGCTATGCCTAGTATCTTGTCATTTTCAGTATACTTGAACCAATTTTTATAAATCCACGAGGAGGCGTAAATATTAGAGTGAGTTATTGGAACGCCTTTAGGTTTTCCCGTAGTACCCGAAGTGTATACTAATAAGGCTAAATCATCAACGTTTACCTTTACGTTATCCATTCTAAATTTATTACTTTTGAGGTTCAATTCTTCCTCACAATAATCTTCGACTCTCCATTTTTCCTTATACTCATATGGTAATTCATGGAAAGTATTGGGATTAGTTGTGATTATTTTTATTATGTGACTTAATTTCCTAACGTTAGATTCACATGAGGCAATAGCTATTTTTGGATTAGCATCTTGTATTAAGTATTTTAATTCATATTCAGTATAGGAAGGATTAACTGGTAATACAACTCCTCCCAATTTCCATATTGCATATTCTGCTATAATAAATTGGGGAATGTTTTGTGTAGATATAATTACAACATTTCCTTTTTTAACGTACTCTGATAGCTGGCTAGCAATAGAGTTTGCCATATGACGAAGCTCTTCAAAAGTAATTTTGTTTCCGAAATAGTCTAGTGCAATCCTATCCTTGAATAACTTTACACTTTCATTAATTGTATCAATTTGAGTTTTAGGTTCCCAAAACTCTTCTTTTCCCTTTATCTTCATAATTAATAATTAAACGTTTTCTTATTAAGTGCTTAACCCTTTACATCTCTAATATAATTAGAGGTTTTAAATGAAGCTAAGCATTATTGCGTCTTTACTAGTAAAGATGCTAAAATAAAGAATCTAGATAAGTATTTTACAAAGTTGGGGGCGTTCAGTAATAAATATTTCGGTTGAACTTCAAGCATAGTGTCAACTAAGATTGCCACGTGAATTGAAAGGATTCACGTGGCGATTTTGGGTCACTTGGGCTCATAAGGCTTATTATTATACCAAACGCTCCACACAACCTTAGCCAACTTTCTCGCCAAGGCAGTGTATAACTTCCTACCGTGAAGTCTATTCCTATGAGACTCGTAAAACCTCAATAAGGTCGGGTTCTTTGAACAGTTCATCTGCGCAAGAAAGTAGAAAAGGCTGCGCAAATACTTGTTACCCCTCCTTGAGATTCCCTTACTTACCACCGCCTTACCGCTCCTCTCCACTACCGGATCTAGACCGCAATAAGCTACGAAAGACTCAGGCTTAGGGAAGCGCCTAATATCACCTACAACGCCAATGATTATCCCTGCAGCAAGCTTCCCAACTCCCGGAATCGTCAGTAGGACGTGGTCTTCCGGTACTTGGCTCTCTATCATCTCCTTGACCTCTTTTAACTTCTCTTGCGTCTCAAAGAGGGCCTTAGCCAGTATTTTGACTTCTTCAAGTACTATTGGCGTGTATTCTAGTTGGTAGAGTACTTCTTGTGCGAAGTCTCCGCTTGCTAGTCTTTCCAATCTCTCCTTATTTATCTTGTCGTTGTCGCTTACTAGGAATAGTGCTCTCTTTAGTCTGTTCTTTTGTTTTACTTCCATGTCCTTTAAGAACAGGTATAGAGTTACGAGTTCTCTAAGGACGTTATACTCGTACTCCTTTGCCTTGTCGACCATGTTTTCTAATTTTTCTGCGTCGTAAAAATCTGTTTTCTTTTCCCTGAAGTCCTTTTCCCTTGATAGCACGTTTGGGCTTACTTGTAGTACTCTTATTCCTTTTTCCTTGAAGTATTGGGAAGGCTTTATTGAGTATACTCCGGTGGGCTCTAGGACTATCGTGCAAGGCTTCATATCGAGGATTTTCTCATAGCCTTTTAGGTTGTTCTCGTATTTTCCTCCCCTGCTCGTGATTAAATTATCTTTTGACACGTCTATTCCTAGGACCCCTACCTCCTTGTCACACCTATATGGGTGGATTTTCTCACAATGTTCAGTCCGACAGTAGGGGTCGGTCACGCCGGAAACCGAAGACTTAGCTTCAGAAATACTACCGACCATACTCCTAACCCTAGGTGTGGTAGAAGGATGGAAGAAAGGGGATATTGTTGGTTTAGGTGTTCATGCGGTTATGAGAATGATCGTGATGTTATTGCAGTTATGAATTTAAACGGGAGGGGGTCTCTGGCCCTCTCGTCTGCCTACCAGATGAGAGATGTAAACCCGAATTGATGGTGGGAACGATGATCCCTCTGGAAGGGGAACCATCGCCCTTCCAGGGCGGTGAGAAAGTCAGATGAGTGAGCGAGAAAATAAGTCTGAAGAAGTATATATGAAAGGTACAAGGATTTAAGGCAATAGGAGTAAGACCTATACCCAAGAATTTCGGTTATATGTCTCCTTCAAAAATATTCATATTTTGGGCTGTGGCTAGAGCATCGGCTCACTCATAGAGGCATTGTTATATTACTTATATTAAATGGAAAAAGTGAAATAGATGAGATACTTCATAATAGACTGTGACACTGCAGAAGATGATATAATGAGTTTGATAATGCTGATTAAAAACAATATACAAGTTGTCGGGATTACTATTGTTGAAGGTAATGTAAACTTTAATCAGCAAGTAGACACTATGTTATGGGCTTTAGAGTTTCTAAATATCGATATTCCAGTATATCCAATTCAAAAAGACCACTAGTTAAGTCTTTTAAAACCGTAGAAGATGTTCATGGAAAGGGAGGAGTAGGAAATGAGATTGTGAAACCAATAAGACTTAAGGCACAAAGTAAGCATGCTTTTGATGCTATAACAGAGTTATGTGAAACGTATTTTAAGGTATTAGAGTTTTTAGCTATCTCTCCGTTAACTAATTTAGCCTTAGCATATCTAAAGTATCCTAGATTAACTGAATGTATACATCACCTATACATTATGGGTGGTACAATCTATGGAAGAGGCAACATTACACCCATAGCAGAATATAATTTTTGGGTAGACCAGATGCAGTAAAGATAGCATTACACGCTGGTTTCACCAACGTAACATTAGTTCCTTGGGAGGTTGCAGTGGCTAATGCTATTGATCCTAATATATGAAATTTCATAAAATCCCTTAATACCAAACTTTCTAATTTTTACGTTAAGATTTATTCACATTATAGAACATTTTCAATGCAGATACAAAGAATGAGGGGAAATCCACATCCAGACGTTATTACAGCAGCTATAGCCATTAACCCAAAAATTATTAAAAAATCTCATAAAGAGCACGTAGATGTTGAAACTAATGAGGGGTTGACTAGAGGTGTCACTATAATAGATTACGTGGACCCTGGACATATTATTGGTAACAATAAACCTAACGCCGAAGTCGTATATGACATCGATTATGAGAAATTTGTCCAAATCTTACTAAAAACTTTAAGTTCAGATTGAGTTAATCTATCAAGTCAGAGATTTTTTTAAGTATCTTCCTTAAAGAGAAAGAGATATTCATCTTACTAACTCCTAATTGTTTAGCTAGTTCTTGAGAGTTCCTATCTCTAGGCACATTAAAATAACCTAACTCCCTTGCCTTTCTCAATAGCATTCTCTCCTTTTCAGTTAGAAGCATTTCGAACGAGTTCCTACTTATTACTTTGAATATTAATTCCTCATTAACGTCCTTCTCCACGAAGTTGATAATTTTTACCCTGTCATCCTTCATTATGGCGTCTACAACTAAAGTCTTAACGTCTCTTGGTACTATAACGTCGTAGATCTCCTTACCATCTCGTATGGTAGTCCCAATGATAGAAGTACCCTTAGCTCTCAGTTTACTTATCATCGTATTCTCAGCCTCTTGTAACATTGATATTAAATAGATTGAGTACTTATTATTATCACTAACAATCTCTGATATATCAAAGTCTATAATACTCCTATCTTTAGTTATAATGTTCTTAATCTGCCCTTTAATATTTTCTTTACTCCCTCTAATCATAGCAATCCTACTTGCCTTAAGTATCTCAAAACTAGAGTACTCAATGTTAATTAACGTATCAATATAATTTACACTCGTGAGCTCTGACCAACAGCCATGATGCGAAACCATCACGTTAATGTACTTATGGCTCACAAGTTCATACTTTTTTAAAAGTTTAAAAGCTTTCCAATTATACGTTAATGAAAGCATTTTCCCAAAACTGCTTTACCCTGAAAGACATTATCAGCTAAATGTTAATCAACTTAAGAAAAGTTTAAGTGTACTTCCTTTAATCAATAGGTAGGTCAGTTAAATGTCACAAAATTCTTACAAAATCTTGAAATCACTTCCAGTACCATCTAATGGTCCTTTCAAACCTACTTGGAGTTCATTAAAAAAGTATATAGTCCCATCGTGGTTTACCACCTCTAAATTCGGTATTTTTATCCATTGGGGAGTATACTCAGTACCAGCATTTGGTAATGAATGGTACCCTAGATACATGTACATGCCAGATAGACCAGAACACCAATATCACCTAAAAAATTCGGCCCAGTAACCGATTTCGGATATAAGGATTTCATACCGATGTTCACTGGAGAGAATTGGGATCCATATGAGTGGGCTAAGGTCTTTAAGAAAAGTGGAGCTAAATTCGTAGTCCTAGTTGCAGAACATCACGATGGATTTGCACTATGGGAATCAAATTACACTAGGTGGTGTGCAACCAAGATTGGACCTAAAAGGGACATTGTTAGAGAACTTAAGGAAGCTGTTGAAGGTCAAGGGCTAATATTTGGCATTTCGTATCATAGGGCTGAGCACTGGTGGTTTTTCGATCAAGGGATGAAAATAGAGTCTGATGTAAAGGACCCCAGATATCTTGATTTATATGGCCCAGCTCAGTCTGCTTCCCTAAATCCTAGAGATCCACCTTCACTGGATAATGTACAGCCAAATGATGAGTTTCTAATGGATTGGTTGCTTAGAATTGTTGAGGCTGTTGAAAAGTATAGGCCATGGCTAGTCTATTTCGACTGGTGGATTGCCAATCCCTCTTTCCAACCATATTTGAAGGCCTTTGCGTCCTATTACTATAATAGGTCATATAAATGGGGAATAGAACCCGTAATAATTTACAAGCAAGGGGCATTTGGGGAAGGTACAGCCATACCGGATTTAGCTGAAAGGGGAACAATAAAGAACGTATATCCCTCCACATGGTTAGCTGACACTTCTATAGACTACAAATCCTGGGGTTACATCAAAGATGCTGAATACAAGCTACCTAGTGTTATATTATCCCATTTAGGTGATGTTGTTAGTAAAAATGGAGTTTTTCTCTTGAATATAGGACCTAAAGCTGACGGTACGATACCAGAAGAGGCTAAGAGAATTCTACTTGATGTTGGGGATTGGCTAAATGTAAATGGCGAAGCGATTTTCGGATCAAAACCGTGGAGAGTTTACGGAGAAGGTCCTTCTGGAATTAATGAAGGGGGATTCTTTACAGAGAGAAAAATTACTTTAGGCTATCAAGATGTGAGATACACTGTGAAAGACTATTATCCGCGACAAAGGCATATTTACGCTATTCTCTTCGGAAAGCCTAAGGAAATTACGTTAAGGTCGTTTATGAAAAATCTAAAGCTAATAGAAGAAGCTGTAATAGTAGATGTAAGCAGATTAGATGGGAAAGGTAAGTTAGAGTGGAGTTTAAGTGATGAAGGTTTAAAGATAAAAATAGAGGAAGTTATAAGGGCTCCTCTTGTTATAAGGGTTATCCTAGATTATAGATAGTTAGCTCTACTTAGTAGTATATTATTGGGTTACAATTTACTATTGCTTAGTATTCAATAGGCTTCAAATCTCTTTGCCCAGATACCTAGTGCATACTATAACGGGAACTTCAAAAGGATGTATTCAAATTGTATTGTGTTAAGAGAATTCGTATAAAAGTTGAATAATGCTTGTAAAATTGTCTACAATACCGCTTCCTTATGAAAAAGAATTAGCATATCGTCACGTGAAAATACATTATTGTTAATAGTTACGGATCTGAAGTTAAAATATTTATTTATGTGATTTTTCGGGTTTAAATAGCGGTACTAACCTATATAAGTATCTAGTAAAATTTAAATATGACAGAGTTCTTTATCTAGGTAAATTTAATTTAAGTTAAAATTCAGTTATTTCATATGGATAAGTTTCCCTTTTAATTATATACTACTTAGTACAATGAATTATGAGTATCACATATCTTTGTGTGATTTCTTTTATCTATGTTCTTAATTGCTAGTATTAAATATATCTAATCCCTAACTTGATTTAATGTATAGGAAGTTAGTAAAAGTTTTTAAAATAGTAAAAATCTGAATATATCTTCTTAATACATTAGAATCATTTTCTATTCTTATAATTTCCTAACATTGGTACTTCTATTATCTCCTGTTCCTCAAGTATAACAATCTTTTCCGGAATTACCTTAGGTTTAACCTCTTTTAGTCTAGGATCAATAAACTCGTCTATTCCTATATTCAATATCCCTAGACCAGCGCCTAATACCATAATTGGTATTATCGCACCTAATATCCACCACCACTGATTACTTAGGTAAGCTCCGTTGGATGAGATAAAGAATAGCATAGTTCCTAAATTGTTTATGTTAGTTGGCAATACACCCCAAAATTCTGCAGTAATTAGTGATAAGATTCCATATAGTACTCCAAAAAGAAACTGTGCAACTGTTAATGGAAGTATCGATGGTAATATTTGATTAAATATTATTCTCCAAGATTTCTCTCCAATTAATCTTGAAGCTATAATATAATCCCTTTTTGATATAGAAAGGACCTGAGCTCTTATTTGCTTGGCACCGAAAGCCCAACTAGTTATCGCAAGTCCTATAACAACTATTATGTAACTCAAGGTTATATTTATAGTCGAACTAGCAGCTCTAAAGTACGCTTCTATTATTACTAATAAGATGACACCTGGTATAGTTAAAGCGGTAATAGTTAATATATCAATTATTACACCACTTATCTTACCACCGTAGTAGCCTCCAAACAATCCAATTAGCGTACTAATAATTGCAATTAATGCTCCAACTGAAATTCCTACAATTAGAGAGGTTAGCGTAGATGCCATCATCACTGAGAGAACATCATGACCAAATTCATCAGTCCCTAAGATATGAGCGGAACTAGGAGGAAGAGAAATTCCGAAGGTTTCTGAAACTGGATACGGTGTCCAAAAAGCTCCCACTATCCCTATCGCAAAGTCTACTAAGATTATTACAATTCCAGCTAATATAAATTTATTATTAAATAATGCTTTTCTAATTCTATTGTAATATTTACTCACTTTCACTCACCCTTGCTCTAGGATCTAGAATAGTGTAGATTGCTTCTACTATAGCTATTGAAAGTATTAACATTATTGCGATAAATAAGAAAATCCCTTGGAGAAGGGGTAAATCCTTTGAAGTTAATGCTAACCCGAAGAAGAATCCCACACCTGGTGTCGTTAATAGACCTTCTACAGTCAGTGACTGGCTTATTGCGAGACCCAATATTATTGCAAAGGCGGTTATATTTGGTAACAATGAGTTTTTGTAAACCATCTTTCTAATTCGATTATGATCTAATCCAAGAATCTCTGCGTAAGTTACATAATTATCTCTAATCGTATGTAGCATATTATTTCTCATTCCCAGCACAAATCCCGATAATGATGTAAACATTAACGCTATTATTGGGAGTGTATAAAATCTTGAAAGGGCCATAATTGAATTGGGACTAGTATTAATCTTGCTTGGGAAGCTTATAAGAAATATTCCATGTTGCACGGATAACCACATTTCTAAATACATTAAAATAACGAATGAAGGCAAAGCAGCCAAGATTGATGTAATTATTAATATTACTAAATCTTTTCTACTTCTTCTGTTAAAACCGGCTATACTTCCAAGATAACTTCCAAGGAAGAAGGCTATGATTGCTCCAACTACGACTAGAAATAATGTCCAAGGTAGTCCGCTTAAAATTATGGAGAGTACAGGAGTTGGGTAATATGTTATGCTGGCTCCTAGGTTTAGCGTAAATATTCCTTGTATGTAATGCGCATACTGTACATACCATGGTGCAGGAGTTAAACCAAATGCAGCTTCAAGCTGGCTTACTTCAAGGGCTATCGCGCTACTTCCAGCTGTAGCAGCGACACCATTCTGTCCTTCAATTAAGGATATTACTACAGCAAGAGCGCTTCCTGGCATTAATCTTGGTAATATGAAGTTTACTGTTATGACCACAAAAAATGTGGCCACATAAATTGCAAGTTTGTAGAGAATATAAGTTACTTTCGTCAGGTATCACCAAATATAATTATGTTTTACCATTGTATATAAACTTTTGTCATTCTGATACTTTGTTGATTTGTTCAATTTGTCTCATTAAAACGATATTGTATAACACTAATTTTTCAGTAATTAATATTTATTTCAACGTTCCTCTCAAGCTTACACCCTAATGCCCGGAGCCCTACCGACTACAGAATTCGCCAAGTGAACCATCCACGCGTAAGCCCAGAACTTGAGCTTAGCCTCAACTACTTGTCCAGCAAAACTTGTTGCCCTAACCGATTCCCCAAAAGTACGCTTCACCGCAGAGAACAAGGACTCGACCCTCCACCTAACGCCATAACCCTTCTCCTCCCTCCAACGATCATAACCCAACTTCCTAAACTCCCGCACAGCCTTACGTCTAGCAAGATGGCCCCTTTTAGTAGAAGCGTTCTTCTTGGGAGGAACTACAACCTCAACTCCGGTCTTGTAAACCTCATTGGCGTCATATGTCTTATCTCCATAAAACTTCTTGACCTTCTTTCCCTTATCTTGAAGATCCTTAACTGTTTTTACAGCGCTTTCAACCTCGTTGCTAGTGACCTCAGCGTTTATCACGTTGAATTCGTTATTGTCCATTACTATCTCGATCTTGAGGAATTTTGAATCCCTAGTCTTACCCCACTTGGCAACAATGTATTGTCCTCCCGTGTTTGTGCTAATGCCTGTAGCGTCTGCAATTACTTCAAGTTCGTCACTTGCCTCGGGGAAGGTTATTTTCATGTTCCTCACTCTCTTCCATATTGTTGAGTAATCGAGGCTTGTGGGGATGATCTTCAATTGTTCTAAGGCTCTTAATACTCCTTCTATTGCTCTGTAAGGTAGGAAGATGTGGAGGAAGGCTAGGAATTCGTCGAACTCCTTCGGAGCTTTATACTTTGTCCTAGCGTTCCTGTTCTCCTCTGCTAATAAGTCCCACCAATGTTCGAATACGTAGAAGGGGAACATCAACTTATATCTAGTAATGACGTTCTCGTCGTACTTGCTCCAGTCCCTCTTGTACTTACTCTTTTCCATAGGTAATACTTAAACGAATAATTTATAAACTTTTTGTACAATTCTGAAGCAATCCACAAAGCATCATTCTGATACTAAGATTAAACTAAATCGATTCGATCGTCTTTCTGTACGAAAATACAGAATAACAATATATCGCAAAAAGTTTTTATTTTAGAGTTACTATATTTTTTGTTAAGGTGGAGGAGATTATGGATAGTTTACTCAAGGTAAATGAATTAACAGCAGGTTATTTTAATCAAGATGGATTTGTAATTGGTGTTACTAACGTTAATTTTGAGGTATATCCAAATGAGATTTTCGCTATAGCGGGCGAATCTGGATGTGGGAAGTCTACGTTAGCAATGGCAATTTACGGCTTACTTAAGTACCCTGGAGTAGTCCTTAGGGGCCACGTTTATTTGAAAGACAAAGATATCTTATCAATTACTCAGGAAGAACTCAGAAAGCTTAGAATGAAAGAGTTCGTGTATGTACCTCAGTTTGCTATGGATGCGTTAGATCCAGTAGCTAAAATAGGTGATCAAATGATGCGAGCTGCGGTAAGTCATGGAGTAAATGTGGAAGAGGCACGTAAGTTAATAAAAGAGAAACTGGAGTTAGTGGATCTTCCTTATAATGTAGTTAATATGTATCCGCATGAGTTATCAGGCGGTATGAGGCAAAGAGTTGTAATAGCTACGTCTATTCTCTTAAACCCCTCTTTAATAATACTCGATGAGCCTACAACAGGACTGGACGTTATTGTCCAATATGAAATACTTAAGGATCTAAAGAGAATACAAAGACAGTTAGGTGTTTCTTTAGTAATTATATCTCATGATATATCAATGTTGTTGATGATATCGGATAGAGTAGGCATAATGTATGCTGGTGAGATAGTAGAGATTGGATCAAAGGAGGAAATTATAAAAAGGCCGTCTCATCCATATACATACCTTCTTATAAGTAGCCTCCCGTCTTTGGTAAAGAGACGAGAGAAATTATTATCAATACCAGGGAATCCACCACTTATGCTATCGAAAGTACCTAATTCATGTAGGTTTTATGATAGATGTCCATTCAAGATGGAAAAATGTAGCACTCTTAACCCAGCTTTAGGAGATATAATGGATGGTCATAAGGCTAGGTGTTTCCTACAAAAAGGGGGATATGTTGACTTATCTACTCTTCCCATACCGTTAGAATATTATGCTGAGGAGAAGGCAGAAACTGATTTATCAGAGAGCAATCAACATGAGGTTGTAATGAAGATACTGAATTTAAGTAAAATTTATTATATTAGAAAAAACCTTATTTTAAGTGAACCCATCAATGCTGTTAATGATGTATCCTTTGAGTTAAAGAAGGGCACTATAACAGCATTGGTAGGCGGAAGTGGACATGGTAAGTCTACTATCGCTAAAATACTAGCTGGTATGATTCAACAGACTTCTGGTAAGATAATTCTATTAGGAAAAGATGTGAGTGAATACGGCGTGAGGAACTCTATGTGGTATAAGGAGAACGTTCAGATGATATTCCAAGATCCTTACTCTTCGCTTGATCCTCGTCATACTGTTAGGTGGCACGTAGAGAGACCTTTACTCATACATAAAAAGGTTTCAAATAAAGATCAATTATTACCGAAAATAATTGAGGTTCTTAAAAATGTAGGATTAAAGCCACCCGAGAAATATCTATATAAATATCCTCATGAGCTATCTGGTGGAGAAAGGCAAAGGGTGGCAATAGCTAGAGCAACTGCTGTAGAACCTAAAGTGTTAGTTGCTGATGAACCAGTTTCCATGTTAGATGCCTCGTTGAGGGCAGGCATATTAAATCTAATTAAGAAGTTTAAAAAGAATGGTATCAGCATATTATACATAACCCACGACATTGCAACTGTAAATTATATTGCTGACGAGATTATGGTTATTTATAAGGGAAGGATAGTAGAAAAGGGAAACACTTATGAAGTTATATCCAATCCATCTCATGAGTATACTAAACGTTTAATAGAGGCAGTGCCGGATCCATATAAAACTATCTAATAATTTCCAAATGTTGAATATAAATGACTTAACTATAGATTTTTTGTAATTTAAAATTATATTGGCAAAGTACTCAAAAGTTATTCAAATCTTTTTATAATCTTATTATATTTAATTTCCCAATTTACCTTAACGCGTTTTGAAATTTCGTCTAACTTCTTATATGTATCATTCGATATCTTCACATTTAGGCTCTCAATGTTTTCCTCTAGCTGATTAATTTTTGTAACCCCTATTATAGGGACTATGGTAATTTGATTGATTTCTTGAATCTTGAAAATCCACGCTAAGGCTAATTGGGTATCTGTGACTCCTAGTTCCTTAGCAATTTCATGAAATTCCCTTAAAACCTCGAAATTCTCTTTAGTAAAATACCTATTAGATATTTCGGGTACGTATGTAGCTCTACTCATATCTGGAGTAGTATTAAGGTATTTACCTGTAAGAACTCCTTGTGCTAAGGGTATATATGCCATTATTCCTAATCCATACGTTTTTGCCAGTATAAATTTATCTTTTTCTATGTCTCTCTCTAAAAAATTATAGGGTTCTTGCATGGCTATGAAAGGAACATGTAGGTCTTTTGCAATCTTAACTAAATAGGGTATGTCTGTCGGATCAAAATAACTCTCACCAATGTAGTGTATTTTACCTTGTCTTACCAAATCGTGAAATGTTTCCATAGTCTCTTCTATTGGTGTATCTGGATCTGGTCTATGCATTAAATATATATCGATATAATCAGTATTCAATCTCTTCAACGATTCTCTTACTTGCCACATAATGTGCTTCCTTGAAAGTCCTTCACCATTAGCATGTTCAGCCATCTTCCCGCGAACCTTTGTAGCTAAAACTAACGATTCTCTATCGTATCCCTTAATTGCCTCCCCTAATATCCTTTCAGCATTACCTACATGGAAAACGTCTGGTCCCTGCATCACACCATGATAGACATTAGCAGTATCAAAGAAATTTACGCCAAGATCTATTGCCTTTACAATTGTCTTTTTACTCTCTTCCTCATCTACCTTATAAACCCCGTAGCTATCCCTTTCCTTAGACGGAGGTAAATGCCATGTACCTAGACAAAACTTCGACACTTTTAAACCACTATTACCAAATTTCATATACTCCATCTTATTACACATTTTGTATGTTTGATACCATAAATATAAAAGTTTCGCCATTTTTCTTACTTAATATTTTATTAAATTTTAATTCTTTATAAATCCCTTGACGATATAAATTCTGTCCCCTATTCAACTTAACTAGTTAACATAAAACTTTATATATCATAATATCGAATGAAACGTAAGTGAAGTTATGAACAAAAAGATAAAAAATGTAATAGGGCTTACTGCATTAATATTAATGGCACTTTCAGCCTTTATGCCATTTATTATCAGTAGCAGAGTAGTCAATTCACAATCACCTCAATTAAATCCGGCAGCAAGCTATAGTTTTCCATGGGCATCGTCATATCCAACTTTTGGAGTAACAACCGGAAGTGGACCTATTGTACCTAATAATTGGAACGTGTTTGGAGTAGGAGAGAGATCCGATGATATTCCTTATGAGTTTATATTCGAGACATTAGGAATTGCAGATTTCATGACAGGTCAGGTTTATCCATGGTTGGCGACAAACTGGACATTCACAGATAATAATACAAATTTCATTGTATATCTAAGACATGGAGTTTATTTCTACTATAATGGAACATTACCTAATGGTACGCAAGGACAAATATTATGGCCATTTTCAGCTAAGGATGTGGTTGCAACTTATCAAGACTATTTTAAGGTCTATGGAAATCCATTTAATGTTACAGTAACCGAAGTTAATCCATACGAGGTTATTTTCCATTTTGGTAAACCAAACGTCCAGTACGCGTTGTATGACTTATTAGAGCAATTTATTGTCCCTTGGGAACAATACGCTAATTTAACGAATCCAGCTGCAGCAGTAATACCCATACCTGTGGGAACAGGTCCATATTATTTAGCTAAGGCCACAGAAACCCAAGCTACATTCTATAGAAATCCATACTACTGGATCCCAGGTAGGCCATTTATATCAACGTTCACATACTATGTTGGGATTAGTAATGCTCAAGCATATGGCCTTCTAGCTAAAGGAATCGCGCAGTGGGGTGGAACTGGAAGTACTGGATCAACTCCTTTCAGTAAGTTATTTACATATGCTAATCCTCAATATTATCATGGTATGGCAAGTATAGGGAATGGATCTGGAGGTCAACCCTCGTTCTTGTGGATAAACTTTGCTAGGCTTAACTATTGGCCTTGGAACGAGACCTGGTTTAGATACGCGTTGTCATTAGCCTTAAATAGAACACAAATTTCTTTAGGTTCGCAATATGGGATACCTACCGGAGCTCCTCCAACACCTGCTGACTTCTTACCATCTCCAATGGAAGAAATCTGGTTAAATTCAACAATTATACAGGAAGCCCATCAAGTAGATCAGTATAATCTCACTGAAGCTATACAGATTTTGGAATCGCACGGTCTAAAAATAATTAATGGAAAATTAAGTTTCCCTAATGGTACACCACTACCAACTTATACAATGATAAATTATCAAGGTTTCTCTGATACCTATGCCACTACTCAACTAATTGCAGAGGATCTAGCACAGATAGGACTACAGATTAATGTTGTGTCAGAAACTCCTTCACAAATGTTCGGCCCGGCTCTTGATGGGGGTCAGTATGATTTAATATACTGGATCACTAATGCTTACAGTCCTTATTATGTGTGGGAATCTGCGTTCATACCTCCACTTATACCTGGTACTGATCAGCCAAACGTAACTGCTCTAGAAACTATTGGGGTATATGTATATTCTGATTTTGGTAGATGGATCCCTCCTAAGGAATTTATAGACCTTTGGATACAGGCTGGAGATACAACAAATGTAACATTACTAAAACAGATATATAATAAAATGGCAGCTATTCTAATAAAGGATTTACCCGCAATCCCAGTGGTCTTTGACGCATATCCAAGATACGAATATGAGGACCAATACTATATTGGATTTTCGACTCCACAATACTTCTATACATGGAATGTGGAACCTTGGATAGGAGGAAATCTATTAATGTTAATGAATCTTGCTCCTAGACCTCCTGGTATGTCTAACGCACAAGAGGTTGCTTATACTCAAGCTGCTTGGCAAGATTTACTTGCATTCATATACGGCAAGGCCAATACTGCAACACCACCATCATTATTAGCTATGTTGCAGCCTTCCACATCAACAGTAACTCAGACTTCCACAAGTACTTCAACTGTTACTACAACGAGTGCGTCAACATCTGTCACTACTACAACCTCTATGAGTACTACTTCGGTAACTAGTACTGTGTCAACATCTAGTGGGTTATCTACTGGTGTTATTGCTGGTATAATTGTTGTTATAATTGTAATTATAGCAGTAGTAGCTTATGTAGTGGTAAGAAGAAGATAATAAACTCTATTATATAAGGTATTTTATTTTTTGCATTTATATAAATACAAGGAAACTAGTGTAGGAATTGCAAAGAATCTTTTTAATAAATTATTTTAAGAGCCAGTATTAATAGTTAACTCATTATAATGAAACTTCCAAATATAACTGAAGAGATTTAAAATAATTTATCTCATATAATTCGTATTATAAATGAATCATATTTCCAATGCCTCAAGCAGCTTTAAGGCAATTACCATGTGCCCTGTGAAATTTGGATGAACTGGTTCTGGTGCGTAGACGTTAGGTTCCCTTATATTAACTAGTTTTTTAAAAGTGTCGTGAAGGTCAATATAAGTTGCAGAGAACTCGTTAGATAGTAATCTAACTTTCTCTATATATTGAGGTAATAGTTCCAGCACCTTAGCCCTAAATCCACCCTCAAGTTTATTCCTACTGATATAAAATGGGGTCATTAAAATAAAATTCACGTTGTTAAGCACTTTTCTAGTATATTTTAGTAGACGTCTCAAGTTTTCATAGTAGTTTTCAGGGTTAAATGTCGTTAAGCCACCTAGAAACTTATGGAGGTCATTTATACCAATTAAAATCGATATCCAATTAGGTTTATAACTTAGCACATCATCGTCCCATCTATCTATGAGGTCGATTACAGTATTTCCACTTATACCAGAATTTATAACAGTAATTTTCGTCTCTGGATGTTTAGCCAACATAAGATTATAAAAAAGATTGACATACCCATACCCTAAAGGAGCGTTGTTTGACTTCTCACGATCGGTTATACTATCTCCAGCAAACACTATAACGTCTCCATTACTTAACCGCAAGACAGATCATTTATGATATGATATAGGGTTAGTATATAAATCTATTTTGTTAAACCTTCTTTAATTAAGGATTAGCATAGTTAGTTAAAAGTGTGTCTCGAATGCATGTTATTGGTTAGCATTTTACGTAAAATCCTAGGGTTATATAGTTTTTAAAAGAATTATGTTTGAGCTAATAATGTTTTTATATTAAAATTGTTAGTATCTATTATTTATCTTTAAGTAATAGCAAATATTAAGGTAGGTATTCATAGGAATTATCGAATTCAACGCTTTTCCAATAAATACTAATTGGTTTAAACTTAACGTTATGTAGTTAGTTATTGTCATAATCCGAAAAAAGGATAACAATCTAGTTGTTAGATAAACTAGATAAAGAAAGCTTTATATTTTGAAGAGAATTGTATACGGTGATAAGGGATGCAGACAATAAAAATATACGAGAACAAAGGCGTTTACAAAGTAGTTATAGGAGAACCATTTCCCCCCATAGAATTCCCACTTGAGCAAAAGATATCATCGAATAAATCTTTATCAGAGTTGGGTTTAACAATAGTTCAACAAGGTAACAAGGTTATTGTCGAGAAATCATTGGATTTGAAAGAGCACATTATAGGATTGGGAGAGAAGGCGTTTGAGTTGGATAGAAAGAGGAAAAGGTATGTGATGTATAACGTTGACGCTGGGGCTTATAAGAAATATCAAGATCCACTTTACGTTAGTATACCCTTATTTATATCAGTGAAAGACGGCGTTGCAACTGGTTACTTCTTCAACTCAGCTTCTAAAGTGATCTTCGACGTGGGACTTGAGGAATACGATAAAGTAATTGTTACAATTCCAGAGGACTCAGTAGAGTTTTACGTGATTGAAGGGCCAAGAATTGAGGACGTTCTAGAGAAATACACGGAGCTTACCGGAAAACCTTTCCTACCTCCCATGTGGGCTTTCGGTTACATGATATCACGCTACTCTTACTACCCCCAGGATAAGGTTGTTGAGTTAGTAGATATAATGCAAAAGGAGGGTTTTAGAGTAGCTGGAGTATTCTTAGATATACACTACATGGACTCCTATAAGTTATTTACATGGCATCCTTATAGGTTCCCAGAACCTAAAAAGCTAATTGACGAATTACACAAGAGAAACGTTAAGCTAATTACAATAGTTGACCACGGAATAAGGGTTGATCAGAATTATTCACCATTTCTTTCCGGAATGGGAAAATTCTGTGAGATTGAAAGTGGTGAACTATTCGTAGGTAAAATGTGGCCTGGTACTACTGTCTATCCAGACTTCTTCAGGGAGGATACTAGAGAATGGTGGGCTGGGTTAATCTCCGAATGGCTTTCACAAGGAGTTGATGGTATTTGGCTAGACATGAATGAACCAACTGACTTCTCTAGGGCTATTGAGATCAGAGACGTTTTATCTTCGTTACCCGTACAGTTCAGAGATGATAGACTTGTTACCACTTTTCCAGATAACGTAGTTCACTACTTGAGGGGAAAGAGGGTTAAACACGAAAAAGTTAGAAATGCTTATCCTTTATATGAGGCTATGGCAACGTTTAAGGGGTTTAGGACAAGCCATAGGAATGAAATATTTATCTTGAGTAGAGCCGGTTATGCCGGAATACAAAGATACGCATTCATCTGGACTGGTGATAATACCCCTTCATGGGATGATTTGAAGCTTCAACTACAATTGGTTCTCGGCTTATCGATTTCTGGTGTACCATTTGTAGGTTGTGATATAGGTGGATTTCAAGGCAGGAACTTCGCGGAAATTGACAACTCTATGGATTTATTAGTCAAATATTATGCTTTAGCCTTGTTCTTCCCCTTCTATAGGTCACACAAGGCAACTGATGGTATAGATACGGAACCAGTTTTCCTGCCAGATTACTATAAGGAGAAAGTAAAGGAAATCGTGGAGTTGAGGTATAAGTTCTTACCCTATATTTATTCCTTAGCTTTAGAGGCTAGTGAGAAGGGACATCCGGTAATTAGACCTCTATTTTACGAATTCCAGGATGATGACGACATGTATAGAATAGAAGACGAGTATATGGTTGGTAAGTATTTGCTTTACGCTCCAATTGTAAGTAAAGAGGAGAGTAGGTTAGTAACATTACCTAGAGGTAAGTGGTACAATTACTGGAATGGCGAGATAATAAACGGTAAGAGTGTTGTTAAGTCTACTCATGAGTTGCCAATTTACTTGAGAGAAGGATCAATAATCCCGTTGGAGGGTGACGAGTTAATAGTTTACGGTGAGACCTCGTTCAAGCGTTACGATAATGCTGAAATTACCTCCTCAAGTAATGAAATTAAGTTTTCAAGGGAGATTTATGTATCTAAGCTAACTATCACATCAGAGAAACCAGTGAGCAAGATAATAGTTGACGATAGTAAGGAAATTCAAGTAGAGAAGACAATGCAAAACACTTACGTTGCTAAGATTAATCAAAAAATTAGGGGAAAGATTAACCTAGAGTAGTTTTTTCACGTACTCCAAGGACTTAACTATTCCCGGAAGAGGGTTTTCTGGTTCTGGCTCATATTCTATCATTAGCGGTATGTCTAGATTCAACTCCTTTACCTTGCCTATAACTCCCTTCACATCTAAAATTCCACTACCCACTATTACGTCCTCTCCCTTATTATTTACATCTTTTACATGAATGTCGTGAATTCTATCCCTTAGTGTATTTACTGCCTCAATTGGATTCTCGCCATATCTAAATAAGTGGGCTAGATCAAGACACATTCCAACTCTATAATCTAAGTTTTTCGTGAACTCGTAAATCTTCTTATAAGACCCCCATCTATGATAGGGACCATGATTATGTATGGCAACTTTAATGTCGTATTCCTTTACTAGGTCACTCATCAAGTTAAGGCAATCCTCATCTGGATCCGCAGTTATTACCTCAATTTCAACCTTGTTTGCGAAGTCGAAGATACTTCTCAACTCTTTCTTATCGCTCTTAAGATGGTTAACCCCATGGGCGATAACTTTGACTCCGTTTTCTTTATGTAAATTGATTATATCCTTAACACTATTAGAAGAAGGAGGCAAGTGTCTTGGGAACGCTTCAACGTAGGATATTCCTAACTCAGACATTACCTTTAAAGCATTCTCATAAGTTAATTTCCTAAGCGAATAACTTTGTATTCCGAGTTTCATAGATGAGAGGAACACGTATTTGATATTTAAATTTAGCTTTAACTAGTTAACCAAAAAAATTATTAAAGAGTAGTAAGCACTGTTCAACTTTTTTGAGATCTAGAATAGTTTTTAAAAAATAAGGAAAGATGCGAAAAAAAGTTCTTAATCGTAATCAGCTAGGAAGTATGAATAATAAAATGGTTACACTACAATCCTAACATCTAAAGGTAACTTCACTACTTGTCTATTAACTGAGGAAAGGTAAACGGCTTTTATCACCTCTAAGCTTTTCATACCCTCTTTTCCATTTATCGGAAAATCATTATCCTCTGATAGAGCCCTTAAGAAATCTCTGAGCAACTCCTTATGCAAATTACCTGGCTGAGCTATCGTTTCTTTCTTATATTCAACACTGGATTTTGACTCCTCTATTTTACCCTCAATTGCGACTGTACTAAGACTACCGTCAGTAATTTCCACAAACCCATTACTTCCATTTACCCTAATCTTCCTGTATTGGTAAGTAGTGGGCTTCATTGAGACTGTTTGAGAAATAGTACCTAATGCTCCGTTCTTGTATCTCATAATCGCGACTGCTGTGTCCTCGACTTCGATTCCATCATGAGTTAAATTGTCAACAAATCCAGACACCTCTTCCACTTCACCATTAAGCCATATCATTAAATCAATAGTATGTATACCTTGATTTGTCATAACTCCACCTCCTTCTGTGTTCCACATGCCCCTCCAACTCCTAGCTATCTCATCCCTCTTATAATATCCCTTCATATCACGGTACCATTTCAATTCTGACTCTATCAAATATATTCTACCAAGCTCTTTCAAGATATCGTTCTTTAACCTCCTTATGTCAGGGGCATATCTCTCTTGGAATATTACTCCTAGTTTAACCTCATTTCTCTCAGCCCTACTTACCATCTCTCTAGCTCCAGCTAGAGTGGTAGCCATTGGCTTTTCGACTATTACGTGTTTTCCATATTCAATTGCTAAAATAGCCTGGGGTGCGTGCAAATAGGAAGGGGTTGCTATGCTTATGACATCGACCTCTGAGTTTCTTAATACTTCATCTATAGTGGTATAATAGGGTGTACCGTATTCACTTCCTATTTTTTCTGCTATTGCCTTAATCTGATCCACTACCGCAACTAGTTTTACGAATTCTGTTTCCTTTTCTAAGTCCTTTAATGCTTTTACGTGAGTTTTACCAATTGAGCCTAGACCTACAACCGCTACACCAATTCTCTTTGACATGTATTGAGAGTTAAATATTAAAATAAAAAATAATATAGTCTTCACGCTTAGGAAGGAACTGCTTCATGCAGTAAAAATGATCTAACTAGTAACGAAAATCAACAAACTTAAGAGGGATACATAACGAGGAGATTAGTCTTATCGAGTAAAAGTTGCTATTTTTTTGGTATGCTGAGAAAAAAGAGATAGAACTTCATTAAGTCTAAAGACTATTTTCAATTTTTAATACGATTTAACACTTCTTTTATCACAACCCTTGTGCAGATACTCATTTAAAGATCTAGAACTGTTTTAGTAGTTTAAGTTTTTTACATATAATATTTATGAAGTGTGGATAACAATTTCATTTATTTGAAACTTAGTTTAAATTTCTCTAATACCAATTTTGTTAAATCCTTTAATTGTGCAACAAAATTTTTTGAGAAAGGATTTAGAAATTGCGACATCTTCTCTTCGTCAACAGTCAAATCATATGTAGAATTGAAAATAAATGAATACTTTATATGATTTATTCTAAATTAACAAAATTGTTGTTGATACTCATAATTTATATATCTCTATTTCAAAGATTCTAATAGTGGGTCTCTAGTGAGACGAGATTTCTTGATCAAAAGGGGTATATATTACATCATAGTTTGGTTTGTTGGAATTACAATAGATTTTATCCTTCCTAGGCTAATACCTGGTAGTGCATTGGCAAGCATAATTTATAGTAGAATTGGTGGAGCTGGATCCAATTATGGGCAAAATGTTCAACAAGAGATTCAAATTCTTGTTCAGCAATTAGGTTTAGCTCAGTATCAACAACCTCTTTATATTCAGTATTTTAATTACTTAAAAGAAATAGTTACACTGAATTTCGGTGTTTCTCTTACCGAATTTCCAGTATCTGTAAGCACAATAATAACTGAAGCTGCTCCTTGGACTTTTGGTATAGTAATACCAGCTATTGTAGCCTCTTTCTTCATAGGTAATTTGCTTGGCAGAGTGGCTGCTTTGTCAAGAGGTAAAATAAGTGACTACGCCATATTGGGACTCATGATGTTTTTATATACGTTTCCTGTTTTTGTTACTGGGGAGATTTTAATAGAAGTACTAGCAATTGATCTTCACATATTCCCTACGGGTGGGCAATATAATACCTTTCAATTTCTCAAACCTACTATGAGTTTGCCCTTTATTTGGTCCGTAATATATCATGCAATATTACCCACATTAACACTAATTCTCTTTTCCCTAGCAGGATGGATAATGGGAATGAGAAATAATATGATACCCATTTTACAAGAGGATTATATGAATTATTATAGGTTAATGGGAGTATCAGAAAAAATGGTTGCAAGTAAGGCCTATAGGTTAGCATTATTACCTAACTTTACCAGTTTCTCCATTTCCTTAGGATACTCTGTATTGGGTGCTGTTGCGATAGAGTATTTATTTAACTATGCAGGTTTAGGCTACTTCTTTAATCAAGCCATTACCGGTTTGGATTACCCGTTACTAAGCGGAATATTTTTCATGTTAGTTACTGCGATGGTATTAAGTAATTTCGTCGCAGACATAATTTACACAATAATAGATCCTAGGACAAGTCAAGAGGAGACGGAGGGTGTATAAGATGGCCAGCAGAAAGTTAAATACTTTTAATTTAAAAATAGATAAGTACGGTCCGGTTTATAATCTAATAAGAGGTGTGTGGGAACAAAGAGTATCAAGAGTTGGGTTCTATATACTACTAGGGATAATAGTATTTTCCTTAATAGGAGTATTTTATACTCCATACAATCCAAGCGCGACTAACTTTCCTAGGGATCTACCACCCTCACCTCAACACCTATTAGGCACAGATGACTATGGTCATGATATTTTTTCTCAACTTTTAGTAGGTGGATTTCCAGTAATTGGAGTAGGTTTTGCTGTAGGTTTAATAGGTACGCTAATAGCTATCCTCATAGGAGTAACCGCAGGATTATATGCAGAGACGATAATTGATAGAATATTAAGTGCAATAACTCAGATTTTCTTAATAATACCCGGTATTTTGATTATCGAATTAATAGGAGCATATCTAGGGGCATTACAGTTTAAACTAGGGTATATAACAATTTTGCTTACTCTTTCATTAACTGGTTGGGCATGGGGTGCTAGGGTTTTGAGATCTTTAGTATTATCGTTAAGGAGAAGGGAGTATATATTATCTTCTGATCTTATTGGAGAATCTAAATTAAGTGTAATTTTCAATCAAATTATACCTAATAATCTACCGTTCATAGCGTCAAACTTCTTCTTTACTGCAATTTATGGAATAGCTGGCTTTACATTCATTTATTATTTTGGATTGGGTAGTCTAACACAAGTAAATTGGGGAACTATGCTTTATTGGTCCTTAGGAGGGGAGGCTTATCTAAGAGGATTATGGTGGTGGTACATTCCTCCTGGGCTTATGATTGGTTTAGTAGCGTTTTCGTTCGCTTTAATAAACATAGGGATTGATAGAGTTGCGAATCCAAGGCTAAGGATATGGGACGTAAAGAAATATATGAAGAAAATAGAAAAAACAAAAGAGAAGGAGGAAGTGATGACTAGATGAGCGAAATTTCAATATCGGTAAAAAACTTAAACGTAGGTTACTTATCGGACTACGGTATAATAAAAGTCCTAAGAAATGTCAGTATTGACATCCCGGAAAGTAAAATAATAGGTGTTGCAGGGGAGTCAGGTTCTGGAAAGTCTACTCTTGCAACAACGATAATGGGATTTGTAAATCCCCCATTATACGTGGAGAGGGGTAGTATAATTGTAGATAGCAAATACGATATTCTCTCGATGTCAAGAGATGAGCTAAATAAAATAAGGGGAAGCGTAATATCTTACGTTCCTCAAGCTGCGCAAAACTCCCTAAACCCAATCAGAAAGGTTAAGGAGACCTTTACAGATATCTTAAAGGCTAAAGGAATGGATTATTATGCCAACATTGACGTTGTGTATAACACATTGGAAGAGGTAGGGTTAACTGATAGGCAAGTATTAGATATGTACCCTTTCCAATTGTCTGGAGGCATGAAACAGAGGGTTGTAATTGCAATCTCACTCCTATTAAATCCAAAAATACTCATAATGGACGAACCAACTACTGGATTAGACGTAGTGGTGCAATATGAAATACTCAAATTATTAAAGAAAATACAGAAGGAAAAGGATCTAACACTGGTAGTTATAAGTCATGATATAGCAATGCTTTTCCAGATATCAGATTACATAGCTGTAATGTACGGTGGGCAAATAGTAGAGTATGGTAAGTATAATACGTTATTGGAGGAAGCTTATCATCCCTACACCTATCTTCTGCTTAGTAGTGTACCTACCGTTAGATCTAGAGGGAAAAAACTACCTAGAATTCCTGGTGACTTTGAGGGTTTTATAAGATATCCTAAAGGCTGTGTCTTTTCTTCAAGATGTCCCTTTGTTACGAGCACATGTAAGGAAGTCCCACCTCAAATCGTAGCGTATGATAAGTTTGGATTTTATAAGTGCATTAGGTATCCGGAATGGAGAAATGAGGTGAAGAAAGCTTATGAGTGACAAGCTCATTGAGTTAATACATGTATATAAAGACTTCATAGTTAGAAAAGGTGTTTTTGGAAAAGAGCATAGACCGGGGATATGGGATGTGAATATGGATATAAGGAAGAATGAGATTGTAGGTATGGTGGGAGGAAGCGGCGGAGGTAAGACAGTAATAGCTTGGATGATAGTAGGGTTATTGAAACCGACCAAAGGTTCAATAATTTATACTCCCATGGGTTTAGATGTTACCAAAGCGAATAAGAAACAACTAAAACAGTATAGAGCTGATGTTCAATTAGTTTTCCAAGACCCCTATTCCTCACTAGACCCAGCTCATACAGTTAAATGGCATATAGAAAGGCCACTAAAGATATACAAATATAGGGGTGATATTGAAGAGAGAATAAAAGAGTTACTAAGAGAAGTTGCATTAACTCCTCCAGAAGACTTTCTCAATAAGTATCCGTTCCAACTTTCTGGAGGACAAAGACAGAGAGTCTACTTGGCTAGAGTGTTGGCACTAAATCCTAAGGTGCTAATAGCTGATGAGCCAGTATCAAACGTTGATGCCTCAATAAGGGCATCACTATTAGACTTATTTAAGAGGTTAAGAGATGAGAAAGGGATATCGATTATGTACATTACTCACGATATTGCTACAATCGGATATGTGGCTGATAGGGTATATGTGGTGAAGAATGGTAGGATAGTGGAGGAGGGTGATGTGGGAACTATTATTTCACATCCAAAACACGAGTATACCAGACTATTAATAGAAGCAGTACCAGATCCATATAAAAGAATTGAATAACATTTTTTATATTCTTAATTTCTATTGATATTTGCTTGAAAATCTATTAAGAGATTGTATCACTAATTAGGTTGCAAGAAAATTGTGATTTTAATTACTGAGAAAAGTTTAAATATAGCCTAATATACCATTATAAACAGATTAATGGTGTATAGGTATGAAAAGGTATAAGATAATTTCTACAATAATTACAGTATTAATGGTAATAAGCATAGGGATATTTGCAATGCCAATACTATCACAGTCAACATCAGTACAACCAGAAGGAAGCATGGTAATTATGCCTAGTCCGGGTATAGTATGGCAAGATAACTTTAATCCATGGAACGCTCCAGCCTTACCCGGAGGTCTAATTTGGCTTATTTACGAACCATTAGCCCTAGTTAATTCGCTAAGTGGTCAAATTATTCCATGGTTAGCCACCAATTGGACATTTACTACCGGTTATGTTAACTTGCCAAATGGTACTAAGGTACAAACATTGGCATTAATATTATACTTAAGGCATGACGTATACTTCACTGACGGCACACCATTTAACGCTACAGCAGTATGGTACACATTAGCGTTAGAACAAGCATACCCACAATTGGGATATTCAGCTAATCAAATAGCTAACATGACAATAATAAACCCATATGAGCTAGAAATAGTATTTAAACCTGGAGTAACGCCAATGGTATTGTATACTATTTTGGAGCAATGGCCTGTGGACCCAGCACAATGGGGTAAAATATTCCCAGTAGAGCAATTACCAAATGGAACATATGTAGGACTAAACAAGACTGGAAATCCATTCACATACCCTAATACAAATCCAATAGGTACTGGACCTTATATGCTATATAGTTTCAGCCCGCAAGAAATAGTACTAGTGGCCAACCCACACTATTGGATGCCGGGAGAACCCAGAATAAAATACTTACTCTATCCATCATATCCTAGTAATGTTCAAGCAGATACTGCATTAAATAATGGGCAAATAACTTGGGCTGGACTATTCGAACCAAATATACAACAGCAATTTGTGGCAAAAGATCCTCTACACTATCATTACTATTTTGCTCCTGGATTTCCAACAATGTTGACACTCAATAACCTAAAATGGCCTTTATCCGATCCAGTTTTAAGACAAGCAATAAGCCTTGCGATCAATAGAACAGCAATATACTATTTGGGCGAATATGGATACGAACCGCCAGCAACTACGCCTCTTCCATTACCTCCACAACAGCTACAATATATAAATTCGTCGGTGTTGCAACTTGCTGAGCAATTCGCTCCACCTCAAGGTAATGTTACTGCTGCATTACAGTTGCTTGAATCCCACGGCTATAAATTAGTTAATGGCCAACTAATTACACCAAATGGTACTGCAGTACCAGCAATGACCATCATTACGGTAGCCGGATGGACTGATTGGGACGCCGATTTAACTTTAATTGCACAAGATTTGAAGCAAATAGGCATAACTGTGGAAGTACAAACACCACCGTTTACAACATGGTATAATTACATGGAAACTGGCAATTACTGGATGGGACTAATGTGGGATTTAATTAGCGGTCCTACTCCTATACAACCACTTTCTGGGTATTTGTATGGTTATTGGAATTCCCCCGGCAACATAACACCGATAGGAAATAGCACATATTATAACATAGAAAGGTTTAATTTATCAATTATCCATCCAACGTTCGAACAACTTGTGAACTGGGCAAATGGTAACTTCAGCATAAACGATAATGCCTATTATAGTATAGTAAATAAGCTAGCTGCTCTATGGATAAAATATATGCCTTCCATTGCTCTAGTATACGGCGCAGAGTGGTATGAGTATGTTAACAATACTGTTACTGGTTGGCCAACTCAGCAAAACTATTATTGGCCGGCTCCCCCATGGACCAGTCTTCCCTCAACTCCTTTACCTGTTGTTTTAGCCTTACATTTGGTTAATCAGTCTGTTCCTGAGCCTTGGTGGTATTATACTTCACAAGTTCCTTCAAGTTGGTATACTTCCAATGACCCATTCGTGTATCAAACAACCACAACTACTACAACTAGCACTACCACAACTACATCAACTACTACAACTAGCACTACCACAAGTACTGTTACTACCACAAGTGTTTCAACTACCACAAGTGTATCCACATCCGTAAGTACCACCACAGCTACTGTTACTACTACTGTAACTTCATCATCCAATACTACACTATATGCCATAATAGCAGTAGTAGTTATAATCATAGTAATAATAGGAGTAATACTAGGATTAAGAAGGAGATAAAATAAAATAATAATGAAAAGAAGAAATTTTTCTTTTTTGCCTTTTTATTCCCATACTATTTTGACTTTTATTTCCCCCGGAAGCTTTTCCCTAAGACTACTTATAACTTCCCTTTCGTCATTTATACTAATAATTTTCGTTATCATCTTGCTAGCAGTTTTCGGCCATAAAGATTTCCATGACGCTAGGTGAATAAGAGCTTGTTGAAAGTGTGGTTTTTGACCATTATCTAAGCCTATTATAATCCTATTGTTTATTACAAAATCTTGTACGATTTTATAGTCTAGAGAAAAGTTGTCATATCTCGGAAAGCCAAAAAGACCTAGTACTCCATTGATTTGCAATAGGGGAACTAACTCTTGTATTATTGATGCTGAAGCGCCTGTAGTATCGATTATTAAATCGAATTTATCCACATCTTTGACTAAACTCTCGTATCCCTTGGCCGAATTATAAAAGAGAATTCTGGGTTCATCTAGTATTTCTTTCTCGTTATCTAACAGCTCTCTTCGATTAGCTATCCATACTTGAAATCCATACGTTCTCAGAACTAGCGAAAATAGGATTCCCGTAGGTCCAGTGCCTACTACTAACGCTTTTCTACAGTTTAAGGTTCCATCATCGCAAGTCCATATTGGGATTCTCTTTTGTGATGTGAGAATTGACTCAACGGATTTCTCTATGTCAGCTAAGGGTTGTGCCAAAATGGCAATATCCTTAATTGCAGGAGGGATTTTAACTAGATATTTAGGATCATCATAGAGATATTCCCTCATAAATCCATCTAATCCCTTAGTGCCAGCCACTAGACCTTCTCCAGTCTCGCAGAAATCTGGTCTACCAATTAAACAGTTGAGACATTTCCCACATCCTCTCTTATTTATAGGCATTACTAGTTCGCCCTCTTTAAAACCATAGCCACCTACTTCTACTATGCCAATAGCTTCATGTCCTAAGATAAGCTCATCTTTACCAATAGGGGGCTTTACACTGGTTCTTTTACCGCTTACTATCTCCCTATCAGTACCGCAAATACCGTTTTCCAGAATTTTCACCTTAACTAGTCCGATATTACTCAATTTATTCTCATCATCTTTCACATCTTTAATTTCAACTCCAGGATTTGGAGGTTTTACAACTATTGCCTTCATATCGTAGTTTCCCTCTTTTCGTAAGTATATAACCTTTATGGATAAAGTGTTCAAGTAAGGAATTTGTAACTCTGTAATCCCTTAATATTCATCTTGGCAGTGAATAGTCTTCCAGCTAGAGGTTCACCTCCTTTACTCATCGTAGTTATAAATATTTGATTCATTTCTGGACTACCAAAAGTAACTGATGAGACGTAAAGTACTGGAAGTTTTATTTCTGATACTTTTTCTCCATTCTTAGGGTTCCATCTACTAACCTTGCCTCCCGCGGAATGTGCTATCCACAAATAACCTTCCTCGTCTATTGTCATCCCATCTGGTCTGCCTGGTTCATACTTAAAATCCATGACGATCCTTTTGTTATAGATGTCTCCCTTATCTTTATCGAAATCAAATTGAAAAACTTTCCTAAGCGGAGTATCTATTAGGTAAAATAACTTATTGTCTGGATCCCAGCCAAGTCCATTAGATCTGTAAAGTTTATCTAAAACTTTAGTTAATCTCTGTCCTTCTAATTTGTATAGACTAGCAGTAGGTTTCGGATTTTCTATGTGTAAATTCATAGTCCCAGCCCAGTACCTATCCCTTATGTCACATTTCCCGTCATTGAACCTATTCTCTCCATTATTCTCTAGTTCCAAATATGGTGTGATCTCCCCAGTAGTTAAGTTTAGAGTATGAAATCCATGACGTAAAGTTACTATTATTCTCTTATAATCAATAAGGCAGAGGGATGTGACTAAGTCTGGAGTGTCGTAATATTTCTCTTCATTGGTATCGAGATTATTCACTATTACCTTCTTTCCATCAATATCAACCCAGAATAGTCTGTTTCCTTCTCTATCGTAAACTGGGCTCTCCCCTAATATTGCTTTGTAATTTCCTAAAGTTTTTAACTCTATTTCCATCTTAACTCCCTACACTCGCTATTCCGTTAAAAAATCACTGATAAACCCATAAAAGCTTATTTACTATGCTACATAGAAGATTGCATGAAATACAAATACTCTTATGTCTTGGATTCTGGAGTTCCTCTTGGTGGAATTGGTACTGGATCCATGGAAATAAGAGCCGATGGCAGACTTTACTCATGGACTATATTTAACAACGGAGGAATTGCGGAGAGAAATGAGGATAGGTATAGATATTTTTTGACTGAATTCGACTCCTTCTTCGCATATGAAGAGCAAAAAACGGTTAGAATTCTCCAAGCATACGATTATTACTTTGGTGCGAACCCCTATACAAGACCTTGGATAAGGCCGATAAGGGAAATTGAGTTTATAGGAGAACCACCAATGGCTTACCTAAATTACGATAATAAAGTGAAGCTAAAGGCATTCTCACCGTTAATACCATTAGACGTAAGGAACTCTTCCTTACCTGTAGCAATATTTAAATTCAACAGTGAGAAGAATACAAGATTCTTCTTCGGAGTTAACAATCCATTTGAGAAAGGTCAGATAGAGATTAAGGAGGACATGGTAATCTTCAAAGGAGAAACGACATCTGATGATCCTAGATATCAAGGGAATCTATGCATAAAGGTAATAGGAGAAGACGTATCAGCTATCGCTTATAATCAAATTTTCGACTTCTGGGATGATTATAGGTCTAATAGTTTAGTGAAGAAAAAAGGAGATAATCTAGGAATCGTAAGTGGTAAGGGAAACGATTTAACTTTCATAATCACTTGGTTCTTCCCTAATTTTGTACTTAAAGATGGCAGAAAAGTTGGGCATTATTACGAGAACTTCTTTAACAGTTGTGAAGAAGTAATGGATTACGTTGTGAACAATCTAAACTACCTAGAGGAGAAGACTACGCAGTTCCACGATTTATTTTATAATGCAGAAGGTATAGAATCGTGGATTGTTGATTTAATTGGAGCACAAATAGCTACCCTTGTTAAAAGTACTTGGCTAACTAAAGATGGATTCTTTGGAATATGGGAAGGATATTTCGATACCTCAGATTATAGGAAAGTTGGAAAATATCCTTATACAGGAGGTCCAGAAAATACTGCATTAAACACTATAGACGTACTGTTATATGCACTGCCGGGAGTAATGTTACTATTTCCTGAATTGGCTAAGAATATCGTAAGGGATCTTTCCAATAGGGCATTAAAGGAGGATACCCCAGAATACGTTTTATTTTCACTAGCATTCCCAGAGAATTTAATGAAGTACAAGGAAGAGGTTAAGAAGGATCCAACTATAAGTACTGATCTGAAAAAATTATATGATACAATAAAGAAAATTATAAAGGAAACAGGCAAGGATCCTAAGGGTAGAATGCCTCATTATATTCGCCACTCATTAACAGTAGACACTTATGAGAGGGTAGATATCAACCCGGAATTTGTGTTACTCTATTATTTAATAGCTAAATACACCGGTGATAGGGAGTTTCTAACGAGTGTTTATGAGGTTGCTAGGAACGCAATTGAAAGCATTATGAGAACACAGACCTTAGATGGTTTGCCTTACCTTACATTACCATCTGGAATAGAGTGGATGAGACATGTGAACAACATGTTAAAAGTTAGCGACGCTCACAAGATTTTGGGCTATCACACTTTAGCCTTATCAATGCAAACACTAGATGATTGGTCATGGTTAGGCTTTTCTCCTTACGTATCCTTTTTATGGATAGCTGCGCTGGAAGCACTAAATGAGGCATCAAAACTACTTAATAACCTTCATAACTACGAGGTTAAAGAGTTAACAGAAAAGGTTAATAAATACTTATGGAATGGGGAGTATTATATAAACTGGTATGATCCTATTTCGAATCTAAGAGATGATTCCTTAAATGCTTCTCAAATGACTGGCGACTGGTATGTTCAGTTGTTGGGTCTTCCGGAATTTTTAGACCATGAGAAGCGGAAATCCATATTCTCCTCAATAATTAAGTATAATTATACTGAAGAAGAGGGCGTTAAGAATGGGTCCTCAAATAAAGAGATTACACCATTGGGAGTTAAACTCTCAGTACAGTCTAAGACACCTTGGAGTGGAATAGAATATTACCTAGCTTCACATATGTTCTATAATGGTTTCGACGAATATGCTAAGAAGATTTTGAGGAATGTTTATGAAAGGTATGAATTAGCCGGTAATTTCTGGAATCATCTCGAATGGGGTGCAAGATATATGAGACCATTAGTTGCTATAAATATCGTTCACGCAATTGAGGGTATAAGGGTTAACTTGCTGAATAATGACGTTAATATAGACAAACGGAAGAATTTGAAATGGATATTACTCCTTCCTACAGCATGGGGTTTACTAACTATTAACAATGGAAAGATAAGGATGAGGATTTATCATGGAAAGTTTAAAGGTAAAATAAATGGAATTGACGTTGCTTTAAGGGAAAATGAAGAGATTGAATTTTAAAAATTTTATTCCAAAATTATTTCGGCTTGGATTTGATCTATATTCTCGTCCAGTTTAAACGCTACTATATCGTAATAATTGCTTAAATTATTATATTCCATCCAGTGTTTAGCGAAACAGTATCATCTCTAACCTTGGAGAACAATGAGTACTCGGCAATTCTCATCTTTGTTGATTTTCCAGTGTACACTCTTAACTTCTTTTCAGTAAATCCTTTTAATGGAATACCACCAAACCAGCCATCTATCCCTGAAGTAGGTGAATACGAACCATCGTGAATCCATATCCTTATTGGATTCCACGGTTTCCTAAAAAGTTCACTTACTGGTATTGCGAATATTCCGCCATCACCTGCCCTATAAGTGTATACTCCCGTGTGATTAGCGTAAGACGCGCCGATATATAAATGTTCGCCATCATGTGCCATGCCGAAGATCGCTCCACTTTCTGTGATTATCTGAGGTACTACTGGGTCGATTCTGAGGAGCAAGCCGAATGTTGTCTTAGATGATATATCCCGTAAGTCCTCTGCAGGATTTGCTGATATAATAGGTATACCCATTATGTAAACTTTTTGTGCTCTGAAGCCTGGAATGTAAGTAGGCCTTTCCGATTCTGGGTTACGAACATCTAGAAATGGATATAACCTATATACGTCCTTTTGTGGGTCAATATGTATAAGTGCCCCACCATAGAATGCGATTAGTTTGTTTTGGATTTGCACTATTTGTCCTCCTACACGCCTAATGTGTATCTTCTTATTGTTCTCTAATGGAAAATCGAAGGATTCTACGAATTTGTGTTCACCGTTGAGCGTATTATATACCATTATTGAGGAAACGTCAGTGTGTATGGGATTAAATATCGTGGCGTAGATTTTATCGTCTTTCATTTCCATCTTATACACAGTACGATTCTTCACCAGAAATTCTGCATCTCTAGTGGATACACCTACTTTCCATAGTCCTAATTCTGCATGTCCATCAGCTCTACTGAAGTACACTGCATCTTCGTGATCATCGTAAAGTAGATCAGTTACCTCGCCGTACCAATTGTTTGGAGGGGAGTGTTCTCAAACAGTCATGAAATTCAAAAAACATTTGTAAAAATATTGGAGTAGTATGGAAAAATGCTCATTTAACGTTTAAGATATAGAAATTTGAACAAAGACATTATTTTAGAAAAGCTTATGTGCAAGGGTTTACGAGGTTCATTCTAGTACTATTACAAAAAGATTTCGTAATCCTCCCACATAAGCTTTTTCAGAGGCTGTTTTCATGTTCTAATTCATTGGCTGCATCTCGATCGAAACGACTAATTGTGAAAATTTCTAGTCTGATTTAATTTTACTAATACTTTTCGAATAAGATGACTGCATGAGAACACTCCCGTTTGGAGGAATCTTATCATCCCACTTCCTACTCCACAGAACTTCCACTTTATCATTATCATAAATCATATGTATATGGCTATACTTCATTCTCATATCTTGATATTTTAAGATCCTCTCATATTGCGATACTTCTATCATTCCCGGAGGTGCCTTAAGCCATCCTCCTATGAATAATAAATCCTTAGACCAAGTTAATGCTGCGTGAGTGTCACCTGCAACTCTGGGCGCTCTGCCTAACTTTTCATATCTATATATTACTTCTCCATTGGAATATACTTTAGCTGCATGACCATCATGAACTATCATGTTTCTAGAAATCGGATGAAAGCCTATATATAGGGATCTAAACTGATGATGACCTAGCGCTACTTCATTGTGTTGAACAAACTCTTTCAATACTAACTTTGGTTTATCCAATATTTACCCCGAATAGAAGTATGAGACTACCTATTTAATCCTTTAGCGTTACTATTTACGAGTTTGTAATATATATTAACAAAGCTTTAATTAGATTCTCTTGTCTGTAGATATTATATGAGATCGTTTTATAGACCTAAAATAGACCTTCAAGGCTTCTGGAAATTCAAGATAGATAACGAGAATACTGGGGAAGAGAATGGGTGGTATAAAGGCTTAGAATCTGAAGATATTATTTACGTACCAGCTTCTTGGAATGAGCAAAACCCAAAGTGGGATCAGTTTTCTGGGATAGCGTGGTACCAAAAGGACTTGTTCGTTAGCAACGATAATGGAAATAGGAAGGCTTGGATGGTATTTGAGGGGGCTGGATACATCACAAAACTTTGGATTAACGGAGAATATGGGGGGACTCATGAGGGATCATTTACCCAGTTTAAATTTCCTATTAAACTTAAAGTTAATGAATTTAATAAAATAGTAGTGAAGATAGATAACACGCCATCCCCCTATAACTTACCCCCAGCCAGAGATCTAAACAATGCAGCATTTGATTTCTTTAACTATGGGGGAATCCATAGGCCGGTTTACATAGAGTTTGTAGATGAGTGTCACGTAGAAGACATAACGGTATATACTAAATCCTATGGGCACCTAAAGGTAGAAATTTTGTCAGAATGTAATCAAAGGTTCAGCTTAAGGTTTAAATTAGTTGATAAAGAGGGAAGGGTAATATTGAATGAGGAGAGTAGTAACGAAGTATTCGAAAAGGATGTAAATAATGTTATACCTTGGTCTCCAGATAATCCCTACTTATACACTCTCATAGTGGAAATGTACGTTGGTGGTAATCTGAAGGATTCGGTTTATGAACGTATAGGCTTTAGAGATGTAGAGGTGAAGGATGGCAAAATATACTTAAACGGAAAACCCATATTCTTGAAGGGCTTTGGAAGGCATGAGGATTTTCCAATACTAGGCAAATTTACCTATGGGGCAGTATTAGTTAGGGATTTTTACCTTATGAGAAAAATTGGAGCAAACTCCTTCAGAACTTCCCACTACCCTTATTCAAACGAACACTTAGATTTAGCTGATGAAATGGGATTTTTGGTCATACTGGAACCACCTTTATGTTATTCCAATATCAGTAGAGTAATGAGCCAAGAGGAGATTGCTAAGATGTTCGGCGATGTGAAGTACTTCGAAAAAGTAAGGGATACGATAAAGGAAATGATTAGACAACATAAAAATAGGCCTTCTGTGATAATGTATAGTGTAATGAATGAACCTCCAAGCGATATACGTGAGGTTGCAGAATTCATAAGGAGGGAAGTAGAACTCTTTAAGAGTTTGGACTCTTCCAGACCAGTAACTTTTGCTTCTCATAGATCAGTACGAGACCTAGCATTGGAATACGTTGACGTAATTTCCTTAAATTATTACCATGGATGGTATACTGAGTGGGGGGATATTGATAGTGGTGTAAAGGTTGTCGCAATAGAGTTGGAGGAAATCCATAAGAAATTTCCAGAGAAGCCAATAATCATTACTGAATTTGGTGCTGATGCCATATACGGTCTTCATAGCGATCCTCCCCAAATGTGGTCAGAGGAATATCAGAGTGAAATGATAAGAAAGTATATAGAAGCATTGAGGGAGAAAGATTATATTGTAGGCTTTCACATATGGAACTTCGCCGACTTTAGGACCCCTCAAAATCCAAGCAGAACAATACTTAATAGGAAAGGAATATTTACTAGAGATAGACAGCCAAAGTTGGCAGCTAAAGTAGTAGAGGAATTATTCAAAAATAAATTGCGTTCTTAAAGTGATAGCAAGAGTATATTATGGTTTTACCTTTGTAATAATGATGGCATATGTCTTAACCTGTTGGGGGCTAAGGGAAGTCCCTTCATATTAGTGCAATAGTTCATTATACAATCTGCCTTACTCTATAGTATTTTTCTCAAAGCTTATTATTTGATTTATTTTCTCTATCATCTTTCTCTTAACATCCTCACTTACCACATCGTCCAAATTTGGTAGCGGTGGTCGTGTAGCATAGCTTGAGATTAAACCACGTAGCCACGCCCCTAGCTTAGCTAAATGGGACATTGTCAAGGGGAGTTTTATAAATGACCTATACTCTAAGAGCAGATCATATAGTCTTATGGCAGTATCAATATTCCTCTTTTTCTCATAACTCTCATAAATCATAAGGGGTAAAGAGGAAAAGGAGCCCATTGAAGTTGTAAATCCTTTAGCCCCTAAAACAAGACCCAATAGCGCTCTCTCTTCTAAACCATCTATTACATCTATCTTATCCCCTACTAGTCTTACCACTTCCTTAAATTCTACAACATTATACCTAGCCTCCTTTAGCACCCTAAAACTAGGTATCATATCATTTAATCTCTTTATTAGTTGAGGAGAGAGATCCACTCCCGTTGATGATGGATTGTTATATAATACCATGGTTGAATCACATAGTTCAGCCACCTTAAAGAAATACTCCATCAGTCCCTTTTCATTACCCTTTAAGTAATAAGGAGGTAAGACCATAATTTTATCGACACCTATCTCCTTATATTTCTTGCAAAGCTCACCAGTTTCTAAAAATGAGGTAGATGAGGCACCAGCTATAATTTCGCCCTTACTTAATGCTCTTCTCACATGATCAACAACTCTAACTTTCTCTTCAACGGTTAAAGAGGAGAATTCACCAGCAGTACCTAAAGGCACAATATACTTATACCCGGAGTTCTGTGCGAACTCCACGATTCTTTTTAGCCCTTCTAAGTCTAGCTCCAATGTTTTGGTGAAAGGTGTTACGTTGGTTAGGAAAACTCCATCCATATCTCTATCTTCGTAGAAAACTTATAAAACATATTGCTAATCTATTTCAATGGAAATCGTGTTCACTAGTTTGGCTTATCCAGAGTTAAGTTTAGAAGATGTTGTAGAGAGGGTAAGTAGGTTTGGGTTCGATGGACTAGAGTTGAGAGTAGCAGACGATGGTAAACATTTGAAACCGGAGTTCCCGATAAATAGAAAAGCGTTAGAAATTCTCTCATCAATCAAAATATCTGATCTGGCAGGATATACTAGGTTCCATTTTTCTGATGAATCTGAGAGAAAAAGGAACGAGAAAGCATTGGAAACGTTAATAAAAATGGCTAATAGCTTGAATGCTCTTGGAGTAAGAGTATATGGAGGAGAATTCTCTGAAAAAAGTGCAATTCATAGAATAGCCGAGTCATTAAATAGGATGAATAGAATAGCTGAAGATTATTCAGTTAAAATTCTTATAGAAACTCATGACAGTTTAGCTAAAAAGGATAACATAGTTAAGTTATTGCAAGAGCTCGAGGAGGACATAGGATTCGTATATGACCCAGCTAATGTAATTTACGCAAACAATTCCCATGAGGAAGTTTTCCCTTTAATATCTGAAAGAATATTTCAAGTTCATGTGAAGGATTTTGTGATAAAGAATAATAAAAGAGTATTCGTTGAACCGGGTAAAGGGATTATTCCCCTAAAGAAAATAGTTATGGATCTAAAGGGATTTGGGTATAAATATTACATATCAGTCGAGTGGGAGAAAATGTGGTATCCTGAACTGGAAAACGGTGATTTCATGTTACCAAAATATCTCTCTTATTTAAGGGAATTGTTAGGTCATTAAGTAGTAGAGTATTTAAATCAGTCGAGATATAACATGTAAGCCAGAACTCTTAAATCTAGATACAGATACTCTAATATCGTGACAGCTATAAAGAGTCTCCTAAATCAGATGAGCATAGAGGAAAAAATAGCTCAACTCCAAGCTATACCAATAGACGCTCTTATGGAGGGAAAGGAATTCTCTGAGGAAAAAGCGAGGAAATATCTAAAATTAGGAATAGGGCAGATCACCAGAGTAGCTGGTAGCAGATTAGGTCTAAAACCAAAAGAAGTCGTAAAACTGGTGAATAAAGTTCAAAAGTTTCTGGTGGAAAATACCAGGCTCAAAATTCCAGCTATAATACATGAGGAATGTCTATCTGGCTTAATGGGATATTCTTCTACAGCGTTTCCCCAAGCTATTGGGCTAGCCAGTACTTGGAATCCAGAATTACTTACAAATGTAGCATCAACCATAAGATCTCAAGGAAGGCTAATTGGGTTAACCAATGTCTTTCTCCAGTATTAGATGTTTGCAGAGACCCAAGATGGGGGAGGTGTGAAGAGACTTACGGGGAAGACCCATATCTAGTAGCTTCAATGGATTAGCATATATTACTGGATTACAAGGTGAGACCCAATTAGTGGCAACTGCAAAGCACTTCGCAGCCCATGGTTTTCCAGAGGTGGAAGAAATATTGCACAAGTACATGTGGGAAATAGAGAATTAAGGGAAACGTTCTTATTCCCATTTGAGGTGGCAGTAAAGATAGGAAAAGTAATGTCAATTATGCCAGCATATCATGAAATTGATGGAGTCCCATGTCATGGTAATCCCCAATTACTAACTAATATTCTAAGACAAGAATGGGGATTTGACGGAATAGTGGTATCAGATTACGATGGTATTAGACAATTAGAGGCAATACACAAGGTTGCGTCAAATAAGATGGAGGCAGCTATTTTGGCTCTCGAATCTGGAGTGGACATTGAGTTTCCGACCATAGATTGTTACGGTGAACCTTTAGTTACTGCTATAAAGGAGGGTCTAGTCTCAGAGGCTATAATAGATAGAGCAGTGGAGAGAGTTTTGCGAATTAAAGAAAGACTTGGACTTTTAGATAATCCATTTGTCGACGAAAGCGCAGTTCCAGAAAGGTTGGATGATCGAAAATCTAGAGAATTAGCGTTAAAGGCTGCCAGAGAGTCGATAGTCCTCCTCAAAAACGAGAACAATATGTTACCTTTAAGTAAGAATATTAATAAAATTGCAGTGATAGGGCCAAATGCCAATGATCCAAGAAACATGTTAGGAGACTATACTTATACCGGACACCTAAATATAGATAGCGGGATAGAGATAGTAACGGTACTCCAAGGAATAGCGAAAAAAGTTGGAGAAGGCAAAGTACTTTACGCAAAGGGGTGTGATATTGCAGGTGAATCGAAAGAAGGGTTCTCCGAGGCAATAGAAATAGCCAAGCAAGCTGATGTAATAATAGCAGTCATGGGTGAGAAATCAGGGTTACCACTATCCTGGACAGATATTCCTTCTGAAGAAGAGTTTAAGAAATATCAAGCGGTCACTGGGGAGGGTAACGATAGGGCTAGTCTTAGATTACTTGGAGTTCAAGAGGAATTACTTAAAGAACTATATAAGACCGGAAAACCAATAATTTTAGTTTTAATTAATGGTAGGCCCTTGGTCCTTTCACCAATAATTAATTACGTCAAAGCGATAATTGAAGCATGGTTCCCTGGAGAAGAAGGAGGAAATGCCATAGCAGATATAATATTTGGAGACTACAATCCAAGTGGACGATTACCTATAACGTTCCCAATGGATACTGGGCAATACCATTATATTATAGTAGGAAACCGTCTTCCTTTAGACCATATGTTATGCTCCATTCATCTCCACTATTTACGTTTGGATATGGTTTAAGTTACACACAATTCGAATATTCTAACCTTGAAGTTACCCCAAAAGAGGTTGGACCTTTAAGTTATATCACCATTTTACTTGACGTTAAAAATGTGGGAAATATGGAAGGCGATGAGGTAGTCCAACTATATATTTTCAAAAAGCTTTTCTAGCGTTGCTAGACCCAGTTAAGGAATTAAAAGGATTTGCTAAAGTTCATCTTAAACCTGGTGAAAAGAGAAGAGTCAAATTCGCACTACCCATGGAAGCGTTAGCGTTTTACGATAACTTTATGCGACTAGTAGTAGAGAAAGGCGAGTATCAGATATTAATAGGAAATTCGTCTGAAAACATAATTCTTAAGGATACATTCAGAATAAAGGAGACGAAACCCATTATGGAAAGAAGAATATTTCTATCAAATGTACAAATAGAGTAAATAAAAAGAAAAACTTATCTTTATTTTTCCCTTTCTTTTTATTTTATCTTCTTCTAAGGCCTAGTATCACTCCCACTATTATTACGACTATTATTACAACAGCTATTATGGCGTATAGTGTAGTGTTGGATGAACTGACAGTAGTAGTAACAGTAGCTGTAGTAGTACTTACAGACGTGGAGACACTTGTAGTAGTTGAAACACTTGTGGTAGTAACAGTACTTGTGGTGGTGGACGTGCTAGTTGTGGTAGTAGTTGTGGTAGTTTGATACACGAGACGTTATCCAAGTTGATTAAATGGCAATTCATGAGTAATATTAATAAGAAATTAGGATGAGATAATATTATGGTAAAGGCAATTTCAACTGAAAAGGACCTCTTGCTCAAGATAGATAAATCCTTCCCTTGGGAAACGTTTAGGAGTAAGCTTAAGTCCCTTTACTCCAAGAAGCCCAAGTGGGACGTCATCTTACTCCTCAAAGTCCTCCTAATCAAGTTCGTTTTCGACATCTCTTGGAATAACTTGGAGGGAGAAATTAGGGACAGTAAGAGTTTTATGGACTTCTTGGGCGGGAAAGTTCCACCAAAGAGCACAGTATTCTTCTTCTACAAGAAACTCCAACAAACAGTTATTCAAGAGGGCGAGACAATGAGAACAACACTAATGGATGAGTTAAACAAGGCTTTGAACAAGGTGATCAGCGAGTATAGGGAATTTGAACTTGAAGTTGGGAGAGAAAAAACGATAGGTTCGAGGACTACTACATAATTGACACATTCTTCCGTGAGGCCTACCCCGGAAAGAGGAGTCTTCAAAACGGTCTTGAGAAGATCTCACTTGACCTTAAGGAGATGGGGTTCAATGACGTTTTTCTCCTCATGGGTTATACTACTTCCAGGCTCAAGAACTTCACAGCCTTTAGGAAGTATAAGGGTAGTTGGGGTAGGAAGCACGGTAAGTCCTACTTCGGGTTTAAGGTCTTGTGGAAAGGAGGACTAATTTCGTTAGGGACTTCAAGGTTGGATTGTTGAGTGATCTAGCCTTTTCATTTGATAACGTTAAGTTAATGGCTGATAGGGCTTGGATTTCCAGGAAGGACGTCTTAGTTAAGGGTGTTGGTAGTGCTGGACTTCCGGTTGAGGGTAGTGGTGTTAAGATTAGGGAAGGTAAGGCTTCGTCTACAACCTTAAGGGGAGTGGTTATGGAGGTATTCTTCCTTAACTTCTATCGTGATCTCGAAATTCTTTCGACGAGGATTAGGACGAAGGTACTCGTTAATTAACGAGGTTCGTTTACGTCAGTATGGGAATCTCATTTTTTGCGTAAAAAACGAGATGAATGGAATACAGAAAAAGTTGAGAGGATGAGAATTTCTGGAGAAAAGTTTGTATATACGAGGGCGAACCTGAATATATGAAACATGAGAATACAACTAAACCGGCGAAGTTCAACCGGGACTTCGCCAGGTCCGCCCTCAAGATAATTTACTCGGTCCTCACTAAAATACTTTTCCCTGAGGAACTCCTCAGTGCCTTGCTTAAGGCGAGTGGGAGCTACTTGAGCAGGTTGGGGAAAGATGGGAGAAGAGCGTTGAGAAAGTTGAACGCGGTTCAAGTTGAGGACGTGAGGGATGCGTTGAGGAAGATGGGAAGGATGACGTTAAGGGGAGTCAGGGACAGGAGGGTAGCAGTGGACTTCCATGCCATACCTCAATATCACGCTGACAAGAGTTTCTTGAGTAGGATAAAGCCAACTAAGGGGACGTCGTGGGGACTGGTTCAAGCTGCGATCTTCCTCCTGGGGAGGACGAGGAGCTTCTTGGACGTGATCCCAGTGACCGTGAAGAACGTAGCTGAAGGTTTCAAGGCGGTGATGGAGGTAATCGTGAAGGAGTTGGAGGAGGACAAGCTGAGGCTCGTCATGGTCTTCGCGGACAGGGAGTTCGCGGTGAACGAAGTGATTAGGTTCCTCTTGGAGTTGGGCTTGGACTTCGTCATATCTGCCAAGGCCCAGATGTACAAGAAGTACAAGGGGATGTTGCAAGATGTGGATGTGAGTTTTGGCGGAGTTAGATATACTGGATTTCTCTGCGTGAGACATGGGAGTGGAGCTTATCTCATTATTCTGAGGAAGGAAGACGGCAAGATTATTGCCTTCCTCGTGAGGAAGGAGATGGATCTTTATGATGCCATAGTCCTTGCCGAGATGTATAGGGAGAGGTGGGGGATAGAGAACGCCTTCCGCTCTCTTGAGGAGTTCAGGATCAGGACTAGGACTTGTGACGTGAGGAAGGAATTGGTTCTCGTTCTGCTTTCCTATCTTCTCTTGAATGTCTGGTTCTTGATCCGCTCTTGGAGGAAGGTAAAGTTGTGGGAGTTCTCGGTCTCCCTCTCGAATCTCCTCGATCGGGAGGTAAGAGTGGAACAAGAACGCGCGTTCCGTGAAGTGAAGACGTCATTCCCCCAGACTCCAGCTAACCCTATGCACCTCCTTCCAGCTACGTGAAATTAATTCTATATATTTATATTCTGCTATTGAAAACTGACTTATTAACTGTCATTTTCATAAAATATATGCAGTTATATTTGAATAAAACTGGTGCGGTTCAATCTTACATATATTATCATTTATATCAGAAAAATGAGATTCCCATACTGACGTGTTTACTTGTTGTTATGGCAAATTTTATTGCAAGATTGTACAATTATCTGTATTTTCCCTTATTAATACATATTATATTATTTTTTATACTTGAATATAATGAAGAATAGTGTAATCTGAAATGCTGTAATTATAATGGTTTTTAATTTTGCTCAAATCGGACAACGTCACGAATGGATCATTGGAAGTATACCATTAGTAGTTTTAGGAAATTCCCTTATCATAAAAAGTCAAAATATTTATCCATGTATTTATAAATATCTTTCATTGTACTTCTTAATATTATAGCTTATCAATAAACATTTTTCATCTAACCAGGAAAGATTCATTATATATTTTTAACGTAACGTAAAAGTGTAACGATTTTCCTATAAATGCTATACGAAATCAGACAGAGATTGTACAGAGAAGTAACGCAGTGGTTAATGACGAGATTATTAAAATAACGCTTTTTGGACTTGTTAAATTTTAGCAATGAGTTAAGAGGTGTTACAAGAAGGAATTATGAATCTGATCACTACTTGAAATGAAGATAGTAGTAATTTAATGGAAAAATATTCTACGAATGAACTAAAGCATTAAGATAAAAATCTTTTTTTAAAAACAATCAAATTAACTTAGCTCTTTCAATATTTTAATTATACCATTAAAGGACTCTCTCGTACTAGCCTCTGGGTCATTTGCGCTATTTCTATAGTGAGTTTCTAAAGATATGACATGAGCACTACCCCTTAACGCTCTAAATTGTTCCTTATAGTTTATCATTCCCTTCCCTACTGGCATCCAAATAAAGTGACCATCTTTAACCATTGCATCCTTAATGTGTAAGTGCATAATGTCACCTTTTATTAATTCATATCCGTCTGGATACGGCGTCTCCCTAGCGAAGAAGGCATTTCCAGGGTCCCATAATACCTTAACCCATTTCGTCCTTATTTTATCTAAGAATGTTCTAAGCTCTTTCCCTGTGCCTACAAAACAACTGTACTCATTTTCTATGACTAATATTACCCCTTCACTTTGAGCTATATCTATAGCACTATTGAATCTTTCAGCTAACTTATCAATATAATATCTTAATTCTCCTTGATACCAAAAAGTGAATATTCTCGTGTACGCTATATCCAATTTTTTACTTAACTCTATTACTTTCCTTAAAATTTGTAAATGTTCTTTATAACCTTTTTCGTCATCTATATATATCTTAAAGCTAGGAGAATCTAGATTGGATATGATAAGCCCATACTTTTCAACAACCCTTTTCATTTCTGAAAATTCAGAATCCAATAGTTGCGTTACATTCTTATTCCATAAATTTCTTACTTCAACATAGCTTGCACCTAACTCTTTTATTACCTTTACTGCATGCTCGAAATCTTGAGAGATCTCATCTGAGATAATTCCTAATTTCCAATCCATATGATATGTCGCTATTTCCGAGTTTAAATTTTTTTAGTAATTATTTGCTTAGTGAACTTGTTGAATTTTCACAACGACTTAAGTGCCATTACAAACCTAAATTGAATATCTTTAAATTAATTAAAATAAAGATGATATAATAATATAATAAAAAATATTCAATATATCAACAAAGCAGTAATTGTTAAGATACGCAAAATAGGAGTCGTTTATACAATATAGACTAGCTAGGATGCTAACTAATCTATCACACAAAATAATGGTTAAAATTCAAGTTCTCGTCCCACTATTATGGCCAAATATATTTAACATGTTACGTATAAATATTAAATAAATCGATGCGAATAATCATAAAATAAGGTAAGCAGAAATGGCGAGAAAGATAATTTCTGGAATAATTTCTGTTTTAATGCTAATAAGTATAGGAGTTTTCATAATACCGACGATATCGCAGTCTACATCTGTACAACCCGAAGGGAGCATTGTAATTGTAGCTTCGCCAATCGGTACGTGGCAAGATAATTATAATCCGTAGAGCAGTCCTAATCTTGTTGATGACGGGGAGTGGTTTATCTATGAACCATTAGCATTAGTAAATTATGACAATGGCCAAATTATTCCTTGGTTAGCGACTAATTGGACGTGGACTACTGGTTACGTTAACACTCCTAACGGTAAAGTACAGACACTAGCGTTAATATTATACTTGAGACATGATGTGTATTTTACGGACGGTACGCCATTCAACGCAACAGCAGTATGGTACACAATAGCATTAGACCAAGCATATCCACAACTAGGGTATCTAGCAAATTTATGTTGCCAATATGACAATAATCAACCCATAAGAACTAGAAATAATATTTAATCAAAGAGCAACTCCGAGTCTGGGACAAATTAGTCTAATGGGTTTCTAAATTTATATAGCATTTCGGGATTTTTAATCTAACGCTTTAGACCACAGTAGATCGTGAATCGTGACCCTCGCTAAGACCGTCAAGTGGATCCTCTCTTCCCTGACCTTATTTTATGATCCACCCTGTCCTCCTTTTAATCGGTAGACCCAAAATCATTTTACAAAAAATAATTTTGGTTGGGTAATATCAGATTCTGAAAAATAATAGAATTTATAGCTTTGACAAGAACGCAATTAATTGAAGAAAGATTTAAGGTGAGGAAGCCGGTATTATCACGTGGTGAAGACAAGGTGATAACACCTGGTCTTCCTCACCAAAATAATCTACAACAAGTAGGGTATAAATTACTTTCCATGTTGAGCTTCAAGGGAAGAAAGGCGGAGGAGGTATCGAGAGTTCTGGTCTCCGCGTGCTTGTGGAACGACTCCGTGGAAAGCAAGTCCAAAGGGTATAACGTGTCACCACAGACCGTGAGGAACTACGTGGAGGAGCAGGGAACTGAGGTGATCGAGAAGCTATTAGAGTCCATGAGGAGGATTTCCATGGAGATACTCAAGGGAGTGAAGGAAGTCGACATCTCCATAGACTGGACAACCAAGACGTGGTATGGTAAGCCGGTGGAGGGACTGGGTAGTTCAGCCAAGGGGAACTCGTGGAACTACGCTACCGCGACCACGAAGTATCAGAATATGGTGCTCCTCCTAGCTTTCGTTCCCCAAGTTAACGGGATGAGCAAGGATGAGATCGTGAAGCTTCTCATGGAGCAAATTGTGGGAATGGGCTTCAAGGTGGGGCTCGTAACCTTGGACGCGGGATTCTACACCGTGGAAGTCCTCAAGTTCATATCGCAGTTCAAGTTCGTGATAGGAGTCCCTGTGGGGGACGTGAAGATCTACGAGGAGTTCGACGGAGAGTACACGACAAACAGTAAGAGGCATAAGAAGGAAGAGCAGGTCAAGTTCAGACTCCTGGTGTATGGTAAGGAAATCGTTAAGAAGAGGAAGAAGACCGTGGTGTACTTCGCGAGGGCGACCAACCTCGACCTACCCAAGAGGGAAGTGCTGAAGTTGTACAACAAGGTTAGGAGTCCCATTGAGACGTCTTACAGGAACATCAAGGCCTTCCTTCCCTTCACGAGCTCCACCAAGTTCATCTTCCGCGAGTTGATCTTCGTGCTGGCCATGATCTTCTACTCGCTTTACACCGTGTTTAAGAACGTCATGACAAGAGAGGAGTTTAGATTGCTGCTCATCCTCTGCTTTCTAGACGATTTATCTGATCTAAAGGATTTTATATTTAATCTTGAGGAAACACTTATTAATACTATAGATTTATTTTTATGGAGGTGATTTTGGGTCTACCGTAATGGAGGAGATCAGAGCCTCTCACGCTTAAAATACTCCTCCAAATACTCCAGTGGGTTCTTCATGAACTTCAATATCATCTCCCTCCACCTTTTCCCTCCCTTGATCGTAGCGTTAGGGTATCAAGTAGATCTCAGAATCAGGGAAGTCATCCAGTATAGACTTGCTATAGTACTTGTCAGCCCTCAAGGAGTCAACCTTTACACCAAGATCCCTCAGGACCTCGAGAACCATCTCATAAGCCTCCCTCTCACTCTTAAGCGAATAACCGTAAGCGACAATCAGGTTACTACCCAAGTCAAAGATGAAGAAGGAGTACGCGAACTCCTTCCCTTCCTTCACATCTTCCCCAGACTTCTCCCTTTCACTCCTTTAATGCTTGGTTACTACTAGGGAATAGCCTGTCCCGTCCATGACCACCTTGAGGCCACCAACGGTCTTTGAGAGTAGGTTGTAGAGGATGACGAAGATGTGGGGTGGGAGTATAGTCTCTCTACTGTCTTGTGGCTTATCTCCTTCTTCGTTAGGTTCAGTAGTGATGCTAGTTCTGCGGTTTCCTTGTTGGATAAGCCTAGATATTCCTTGATTATCAGTATGTATGCCTTCTCTTGTGGGGTTAGTTTGCTTTTTCTCCCTTGTTCTTTCTTGATCTTGACGAACTTTGCCTCCTCTAAGTCTTAACTCTCGACCGAATCTTCTTAATCTGGCTGACCTCTCTTCTTCGTTCTCCTTATTGTTCTCTATCTTACTGAGCCTACTTTCCTTGTGCAACTTGATCAAGTCCTCTATTGACTCCTTGAAATTGTCGAAGTCTTTCTGAGTTAACTTCTTATTCATGTGTTCATGATACAAAATAAGGGGTATCTAAAGTTTTTGTCCCAGAGTCGTAAATAACTACTTTGTTGATTTGTTCAATTTGTCTCATTAAAACGATATTGTATAACACTAATTTTTCAGTAATTAATATTTATTTCAACGTTCCTCTCAAGCTTACACCCTAATGCCCGGAGCCCTACCGACTACAGAATTCGCCAAGTGAACCATCCACGCGTAAGCCCAGAACTTGAGCTTAGCCTCAACTACTTGTCCAGCAAAACTTGTTGCCCTAACCGATTCCCCAAAAGTACGCTTCACCGCAGAGAACAAGGACTCGACCCTCCACCTAACGCCATAACCCTTCTCCTCCCTCCAACGATCATAACCCAACTTCCTAAACTCCCGCACAGCCTTACGTCTAGCAAGATGGCCCCTTTTAGTAGAAGCGTTCTTCTTGGGAGGAACTACAACCTCAACTCCGGTCTTGTAAACCTCATTGGCGTCATATGTCTTATCTCCATAAAACTTCTTGACCTTCTTTCCCTTATCTTGAAGATCCTTAACTGTTTTTACAGCGCTTTCAACCTCGTTGCTAGTGACCTCAGCGTTTACCACGTTGAATTCGTTATTGTCCATTACTATCTCGATCTTGAGGAATTTTGAATCCCTAGTCTTACCCCACTTGGCAACAATGTATTGTCCTCCCGTGTTTGTGCTAATGCCGGTAGCGTCTGCAATTACTTCAAGTTCGTCACTTGCCTCGGGGAAGGTTATTTTCATGTTCCTCACTCTCTCCCATATTGTTGGCTTGTGGGGATGATTTTCAATTGTTCTAAGGCTCTTAATACTCCTTCTATTGCTCTGTAAGGTAGGAAGATGTGGAGGAAGGCTAGGAAGTCGTTGAACTCCTTCGGAGCTTTATACTTTGTCCTAGCGTTCCTGTTCTCCTCTGCTAATAAGTCCCACCAATGTTCGAATACGTAGAAGGGGAACATCAACTTATATCTAGTTATGACGTTCTCGTCGTACTTGCTCCAGTCCCTCTTGTACTTACTCTTTTCCATAGGTAATACTTAAACGAATAATTTATAAACTTTTTGTACAATTCTGAAGCAATCCACAAAGCAGTAAATAACACAAAGCTTATATAATAGATCATGAAGAAGCTTTATAATGAGAATAGGGAATTTAAATGTGGAAATAGAATTTATCGCAGATAATATTGTTAGAGTTTTATACTATTATGGAAGGGAAGCCATAGTAGATAATAGTCTAGTTGTGTTACCAAACCTAGAGAAGCTAAGCATTAAAGGGGAAAGTACGGGTCCATCTATAATCTCTTTCTCCAGCGAATCTCTCAGTGTAGATATAAACACTTCTAACGGAGAGTTAATAATGAAGGACAACAAGGGGGGAATTGTCGTTAAGGAGAAAAGAAGGGATTTGAAATTTAACGAGGAGTTATCAACTTACAACGTTGAACAAGAGTTTGAGTTGAGTGAGGGTGAGAGAGTATATGGCCTGGGACAACATGCAGGTGGAAATGGTTTAGGTCAATCCTCAGCCTACAAGTTAGACTATAGCGGTCTTTCGACTACATTATCTCAGAGAAATACTGATATCGGTATTCCATTCATAGTTTCAAGCAAGGGCTATGGAATATTGTGGGATAACTATTCCCTAGGATCGATAAGTCTTAGGAGGAATAAATTAAAGGTTTGGTTTGAAGCTGGTAAAAAGATAGACTATTACGTAATTTACGGTGATTCCATAGATGATGTAATAAAAGGTTATAGGAAGTTAACTGGAGACGCTCCTCTTTTACCTAAATGGGCTTATGGGTATTGGCAGAGTAAAGAGAGATATAAATCACAAGATGAAATAACAAGTGTGGTTAAGGAGTTTAGAGAGAGGAAAATACCCTTAGACGTAATAGTACTCGACTGGAGATATTGGGGGAAGTACGGGTGGAACGCTTTCAAATTTGATGAGACAGATTTCCCAAGACCTAAAGATATGGTTGAGGAGATCCATAAAATGGGAGCTAAGTTGGCAATATCAATATGGCCTACTTTTGGGAAGGAGACTGAAGTGTTTAAGGATATGGAAAGTAAAGGGTGTATAATTCTGGGGACTACAGCGTTTAATCCCTTTAAGGATGAATGCAGAGAGCTCTTTTGGAGTTACGTTAAGGGGTTTTACGATTTAGGGATAGACGCTTATTGGCTAGATGCCTCAGAGCCAGAAACTGGGCTTGGTTTAGTCTTCTTTTCCCCAATTCACGATGTGGATTTAGAAATTGGAAAAGGGTATGAATATTTGAACGCATATCCCTTAATGGAAACTAAGGCTGTGTATGAAGGACAGAGGAGAATTAGCAATAAAAGGGTTGTAATATTGACCAGATCTGCCTTCGCCGGTCAACAGAGGCATTCTGCAATTAGTTGGTCTGGTGATGTACTGGGTGATTGGGCTACGTTAAGAGCTCAAATCCCCGCTGGGCTCAATTTTTCAATTTCTGGTATACCTTACTGGACTACTGACACCGGTGGCTTCTTCTCTGGAAACCCAGAAACTAAGGCATATGCAGAGATTTTCGTTAGGTGGTTCCAATGGAGCACGTTTTGTCCCATACTCAGAGTTCACGGTACAATATTTCCAAAAGAACCTTGGAGATTTCCAAGAGAGTACCAGGAAGTTATCCTTAAATATATAAGGTTGAGATACAAATTACTGCCTTATATTTACTCATTAGCTTGGATGACATATAGTATCGGATATACGATTATGAGGCCACTAGTTATGGATTTTAGGGATGATCAGAACGTTTACGATTTTGATGAGCAATACATGTTTGGTCCTTACATATTGATATCCCCAGTGACCTTGCCGAGTATTATAGAGAAAGAGGTTTACTTACCCTCTAAAGAATATTGGTATGATTTCTGGACTGGTGAGAAGTTAGAAGGCGGGAGGATGATGGACGTAAAGGTAACGTTAGATACCATACCCTTATTCGTAAGAAGTGGTGCTGTCTTACCATTATTGGGAAAAAATGTAAATAACGCTGAAGAGTATTGGGATGTAATTGACTTAAGGGTTTATCCAGGTAAGAACGGTTATTTCGAGTTATATGACGATGATGGGATTACGTATGAGTATGAAAAAGGAAAATATTATATAATACCAATTACTTGGGATGAAGATAAGCAAGAGCTCACTATAGGAAAGAAAAGAGGAGAGTTAGAGATGAGTAAGAAAATAATTAAGATTATCTGGGTTGAAAAGGGTAAGGGTATTGAGCACACGAAGCCAGATGTCGAAATAGAATATAACGGTAAGGAAACTATTACAGTTAAGAGGGGTTAGTATTTTAATTTTCTAATCGTTGTGTGATAAGTATGAAGGAGTTTAAATTAGCGGTTTACGTTACGGCTCCAACTTTGAGGGGTCTTAACGAGGAAAGGATCAAGAAGCTTATTGAAAAATTTAAAGAATTAGGAGTAGTTAAAATCTATCTAGAAAATTATAGAGATGGAATAATGCTAGATGTTAACACAATGATTAAGTTTAAAGAGGTTTTTGAGAGGGAGTTTGAAGTTGCTGGAGGGATGGCAATTGGTACATGGGGTGAGGGTTGGGGTGAAATGGAGAATTATGGTTTTAAAGTAGCTTGTATTGCAGATGAAAGAAATAGGGAGATGGTAAAAAACGTAGTTGAAGAGCAAGCAAAGGTATTTGACGAGATAATTATTGATGACTTTTGGGCTAATTGGTGCCATTCTGAAAAGGATGTAAAACTGTTTAACTCAATGTATGGGGTTAATTTCACTAAAGGTACATTACTTAAAATGTTGAGAGATCCAGTTATATCGCGCTTATGGTGTGAGTACTCTTCCTCTCTAGTTTATAACGCTTCAAGGGATTATGTTGTAAAACCAGCAAAAAATGTAAACGAAAAAGTCAAGATAACTCTAAAGGTCGCTGAGTGGAGGGAAGACTTCTATCATAGAGGACTTAAATTAGATAAGTTAGCTGAAATCTTCGATAACATTTATGTTGGAACTGAGGCTAGGGAATATACGGCAAGATATGGTTCATTGTACATAGTTGATTACGTTAAAGGTCTAGTCGGTGATAAATTAAAGGGTGTATGGTTTGATACTTTCATAGGTGGAGAAGGTGGAGATTACGGTAGTTTTAAAACATATTTACAGCAATTTATCTTGAGCGCATTTGGTCTCACAGAGGAAATTACACTTTTCGAGGCTGGAGATATTTTAGACCCAGAGAGAAGGAGTTTGTTTGAAAGTATTATGGAAAATAAGGAAAAGGTACAGAGGTGGAGGGAAGACATTAGGGAATACGCCTCTATAGGTTTGAAGAGAATACCATTACAGCATTTCATGACTCAAAGGTTTGATAAATACGTAGAGGACCATCTAGGAATAATTGGAATACCGCTAGAGGTTTCTAATGTTGTAAATCCAAGTGATATATTGCTCATAACTGAGTCAGATATTTACCATCTAGATATTGTGGATTTACTTAATAGGGGAGTTAACTTAATGTTTACAGCAAGTGCAGCTAAAAAGCTTATTGAAGTCTTGGGGGATACTGCACTGAAAATTCTTGGTGTCGGTAACTTGATTTACGATAGTGTTAGTGTCAATGCGTTAACCAGGGATGGGAAAACGTTCTATTGGTCATATTACAAGAGGCAAGCCAATTTCCCTGTAGGACCTATATTTTCATTAAACGGAGCTACGCCAATCCTTTACGCCTATAACGGTGTCGAATTGCACCCAGTAGTCTTTCAGAACACTTACTCTAACTCTAAAGTTTACGTCCTATCACTTACAACTTACCTACCATATCTGATTTCAGAGTTCTACCCTAGTGTTGCAAGGCAGATAATAAGGGATATTGTTGGAGACCATATCGGAATAAGGGCTATCGCTACTTATCCCTTCTTATTTTCATTAATAATTAAAAGGGATGGACTGGTAACAGTATTAAATCTAAATGACTTTCCAATTAGGCTAACATTAAGTGTAGATCCCAAAAGGTACAAAATAAATAATATAGAAGGTATGAAAGTATTGCAATCTAATGAAAATGAGATTAGAATAAGATTAAAAGAAAACTCATTTGGTATAGTGAGACTTGAGAAAGTTTAGTGCCTTAATGGCTTTACTGGAGGTACGCTATTTAAGTGCTCTATTTCATCAGTTATTGCGCCATTTGTGGCGATTTCCCTATATACTAGTGCTGAGGGTCTCCAGTATAGTCTCTTAGTGTTGTAATCGACCTTTAACAGACCAAACCTCATAGAGAATCCTGAAGCCCATTCGTAATTATCAGCTAGAGACCAATGTAAATACCCTCTAACATCTGCACCACTATTTATTGCTCTATGAACTTGATAAACGTGAGATACTAAATAATAGGGCCTTTGATAATCGGCATCATCCGCAATACCATTTTCAGTAACGTACATATAGAGATGATATCTATTCCAGTATTTCGTCAAAACGTCATATAAACCTTCTGGGAAGAACTCCCAGCCGAAGTCGCTGGTTGGTAATCCCGCTAAACTTACAGAATTCCTCTCACATCCGTGACCGTAACCTCCTAAGCTAACGTATCCCTTTTCAGTCCTCTTCACAACAGTCCTAGTGTAATAATTAACTCCAATCCAATCCAATCTACCCTTTAGGTCATCTCTTACAATCTTCTCGTTTCCTCTGGTGATCTCACCTCTTATTATAGCATCAAAGAACCACCATCTATTATCATTTTCAGCCATCTCTACCGCTTCCATATCTTTATCCGTTAACGGCTGGAATGAGCTATTAGCGTAAATAATTCCAACTGGTTTTTTAGAAACACTCTTTATCCCATCATACGCTCTTGCGTGAGCTTGAATGATGTTATACATTGCCCTACGGGAAAGTTCAAAGCTTAGGTATCCTGGGGGAAAACCGGACTTAACACCAACGTATCCTAAACCTCCAACAACGTTAGGTTCATTCATTGTTGAGTACTCATCCACTAGATCATCGAATTTCCAAGCTATATAAGCTGAGAATCTAGCGAATTCGTAAACTGTTCTAGTACTTAGCCAACCACTTGGTCCAGTAAAATCTCCTCTTCTTACTCTTATTGGGTCGTGTAACCATAGAGGTAATGGCCAATGATACATGTTTAGTATAAAGTAAAGTCCTCTACTTTTAAGATCCTTGAATATTTCCCTGTAATGGTTTAATGCGTCTTTATTAGCGTACTCGTCAAGTCTCTTTAACTCGTTTTCGTTTATCTCAACCTCTGTCACATCTTGTTTTGATTCATCAAAGTTTTGTGGCCTTGGTAATGGATTAGGAAATATCCTAGACCATTCCACATTTAGTCTAGCTATTTTTAATCCCATTTTTTGTGCATTATCGTGAAATGTCTTATAGTTTCCCCAGTAGCCTGGCCCATTTTCTGGTAGATCTCCACTTACTAATCCCGCTGCCATGTTTTCTGGATCATGAACCCATTTATACCAGTCAGTATTTGGATCTTCTGACCCTGGTGTTCCCATTTCTGATTGAAATCCGGCCTGGGACCAACCAAACCTAAAGCTATTTGGAAATGAGTACATGACTTTATTTATGATTAATATTATTTAAGCTTTGAGCGAGTATCTTTTATGGTCAAGAATAGGGGAGATACCGAGAATCTTAGAATAGAGGATAGGATAAGCATAAGGTCTATTGAATATATTGGGTTATAAAATTGTGTAACGTAATTATATGCTACTCCTCCTAGTATTGATCCAGTCATCACTCCACAACCTACTGTCAAGTTATAAACTGCCAAGTTTCTCCTTATAGTATTGTCGTCTGAGTTATCGAATATATAGGCAATGTAAGTTACCGATCCAACAGCATTGGTAAATCCACTGGCTAGATTTACGATATATATCATATAAATGGAATCAGATAGGGCGTAAGATAAAGGATAGATAGTATAAAGAGCGCTTCCAAGGAAAAGCGTTAATTTTCTCTTAGTATCTGTCAATTTAGCAACAATCCTTTGAAACAAGATTGTTGTAACTCCAGTTTCTACGCTTAAGATTGCTATATTTTCATCATTCATGTGGAATTTGTACACTTGCGCTAACGGGAAAATCGGCCATGCTAATGATAATACCAGATTGAAGAGGAATATAGTAGTTAAAAATCTTTTCATTTGGAATGAAGCACTTTTAACTCGATTTTCTTCAAGTTTCGTATCCACCTCTATTTTTCTAGAAAGGTTAGCAGAACCAACTAGTATTATTCCGGAAATTAGGAAGAACTCCCTTATCAACTCTGTGTTGCTTTCCGTAATAAAACCTGTTACTAAAGTAGCAGCTAATGCGCCTATCGTTCCGTAAACAAGGTAAAGTGATAATGTGGAACCCCTACTATTCCTACTCACCCTATCCATTATTAAGTTCCACCCAAAATTGGCTATGCCAATACTCATTGTTATAATAAAATAAACAGTTAAGAATATCCAGTTAAAAGGTATAAACGCGCTTATGACCCATAGTAGACCATTAACTAATGTGCCTATAAATATTAAGAATTTAGCTTTAGATTTAATAAAGTTTAGGAAATATTGAGATATATTAGGAACTGCGTTAGTGGCTGAGGTAACTAATGCAAGTTCCTCTGAATTCATTCCAAAGTACGCTGAGACGAATGATATGAACGGACTTACCAAGTTGTTTGCAAGATTAGATAAGATTGCAAAAATTTTTAGATATTTCAACTATGTTCAGTAGTACTTTCCCATTAGTAAATTAAAAGTTAACTTACAATAGTGATAGGGAAAGAGATCTAAAATTCTAAATGTAGGCGTAATACGATAAGGTTATTTAGGGTAGAAAACTTTAAAAGAAATGGATTAGCTTCCACGATTTCTTTTCACAATCAAGTTAATTTTTGCGTATAAAGATGGATTGATTTAAAAGGGATCAAATTGAAATCATATTATATGGGGTATGTAGACGCTCACACTCACGTCTGGTTTAAAGAGACCTTACCAAAGGACTTCTTTTCTAACGATTCTGGATATGAGTATACTCCACCTAGCGTTCAAGAAATTATAAAGGAAATGGACAGTGTTAATATTGACTACATAGTTATAATAGCTTATCCCAGTAGAGAAATATGGCGTACTAAAGAGGATTTTCCAATTGCCATGATAAAATTTTTAAAGGAATACGGAAATAGGTTTTCGATAGTGGGGGGAATTGAGCCGAATAGGATAAGCCTCAACGAGGCTAAGGACTGGCTAGAAAGGCAATATGAGGCTGGGGTTTCTGGTTTTAAATTACACCCAGTCCACTCCCACGTAAAGCCAAACGCGTATAGGGAAGAGGAGGGTGGTCTAAAGCAGCTCGAGCTATTATACGAATTTGCTCAAGATCATAACTTACCAGTCGTCATTCACACCGGTACTAGTGTGTTTTTAAAAGCTAGGAATAAGTACGCTGACCCAATATTCGTTGATGATGTAGCCGTCGATTTTCCACAGCTTAAGATTGTATTAGCTCACATGGGAAGACCAAATTATGTACCTACTGCTTTCCAACTAGTTAGAATAAGGAGAAACCTTTACGGTGAAATCTCTTCCATTCCTCCCAAGAAACTATTGGAGTATTTGCCTAGACTTGAGGAGATAAGCTATAAGACAATTTATGGTAGTGATTACGGTGGGCCAGGTATAAAGAGTATCTCGTATAACTTAAGGGAGTTTCTCTCCTTAAACATAAGTGAAAAAGCTAAGCTCGATATGGGTAGTAACAATCCCAAAGCCTTATATAAGCCCTTAGAGTGAGATTTTTACTTCCTTATCCTCCGTTGACGACTTATATATACCATCAATAATAGAATGAAGAGTTACGCTCTCCTCACCAGTTATTGGAGGTTCCCTATCTGTTAAAATGCTATCTACAAAAGCATTTATCATTTCGAAGTATGGGTCAACTTTCCTTAAGACTGGTTTAGTATCAGTAAGGAAGTTCTCAGTTCTACTGTGGAAAGATATATCCACGATTGCCTCATGTCCGCTTCCCTCGATTCCACCCTTATCCCCTAATATTCTTACGTAACTTTTCTCCTCCACGTGAGATACGTTTGCTGACCAGCCAACTTCTAGTATTAAACTTACATCACCTTCAAGTTTTACTAATCCAACAGCGTAGTCGTCTAAGCTGAAATTCTCCGGATCCCAAGAACCCCAATTAAACTTTACCTCCTCCTTAACGTTTCCGAATTTCGTATATACCTTACCCATTACGCTTATTGGCTTTCTAAATTTTAACAAGCTAAGCAAATTATCTATTAAATAGCATCCTATGTCTAATAACGCGCCTCTTCCTCCAGAAAGCGTCTTATCAATGAATGTCGGAATACCTGGTATGCCTCTCCTCCTTACTAAATATCCATAGGCTACATAAGGCTCTCCCAATAGACCATTGTGAATAATTTCCTTACCGTATTGTAATGCTGGAGAAAATCTACTCCAGTATCCTACCATTAGCTTTAATCCCTTATTTCTAGCCGTATTAACTACCTCTTTAACTTCTTCTAAATTGGACCCTAGCGGTTTATCTACTAACACATTGACTCCCTTATTTAGCACATTTATGGCTATCCTAGAATGTAATCCCGTTGGTGTGACAATACTTACAGCGTTAAGCGATTCCTTTTCAACCATCTCCATATAGTCTAAGTAACATTTAATATTGAATTGGGAGGATACCTCTTCGCATCTTTCCTTTTTTACGTCAGCTACTGCTACAATTTCTACTTTATTTTTTAATTTAATCAATGGGATTAAATGTCTATTTTTTCCATGACCACCTACTCCTATGATACCGTATCTGATTTTCATTAGGTATAATATCCTTCAAAAGGTTTTAAACTATCATGTACTAAAATTTAATAGTGGTTAAAAAGATGGAAGAGATATCCCGTTAGAGATTGAGAACCTTATAAAAAATCCATGTCCTTATTAAAAAATATACTTATTTTATGGGATTTATATAGAATGTCTCTAATAATTAGTTATCTTCCGAGATTAGGAAGATTGGATTATATATTTGTAAGTTAATATAAGTCTAAGGGGCGGAAGCTTTAAAAACTTCAATATATACTTATACATTAGTGAAAGAAAAATGGCTTTACTACAGTTGAGGAGGAAAGAAGAGCAACCAAAGAAAGAAGATAATAGAGGAGAAGAGATAATATCAATCGATAAATTACCAGAAGAATACTTAAGACTTGAGTATCCAAATGATTGGAAATATCTGCAAAAGGTAAAAGGTTATAGTGTTTTTTGAAACTATAAATAGTTGTGTTCTCGTTTTATACATATGAAGTATGTTAATTTAGGTGAATCCGGAGTTAAGGTATCTCAAGTTGCCATAGGAACATGGTTTCTTCCTAGATTGCAAGAGAAGGATGAGCTGGGTATATATAAAGTAGACAAAGAAACTACATTAAAGATCCTAAAAAGAGCATATGATGAGGGAGTGAACTTCATAGATACAGCTAATAGATATCATGGAGCTATGGCACCAGTTGATCTTCCTCATGTTGGTAATGCTGAACGTATTGTTGGAGAATTTCTAAAAACTGTGGATAGGGAATCTGTTGTGATTTCAACTAAGGTCAGAGGCAAGATGGGTGACTTCGTTAACGGAGAGGGTTTATCTAGGAAACATATACTGTGGCAAATTAAGGAGAGTTTAAAAAGGCTAGGCACATCATATATTGACGTATATTTCATACATTGGCCAGACCCAGATACTCCAAAGCTAGAAACTCTGAGGACATTGAATAGTTTAGTAAACAACGGTTTAGTTTACTATCTAGGTGTTAGTAATCATTCTGCAGTAGACGTGATGGAATTCCTACAATTGAGCGAAAGGCATAACCTTGAGAAATTCATTGTAATGCAAGAAAAGTACAATATGTTAGAGAGAGATATAGAGAAAGATAAGGCAATTATTGCAAAGAGATTTGGTTTAGCGATAATGGCATATTCACCATTGGCTCAAGGGTTTCTCACTGGGAAATACGTGGACAAGAATGGTTGGAAGATTGAGGAGTTAAGTAGAGCTTCCATAACTGAAGATTTAAAGAAAAGATATTTTACTGAAGCTAACTTAAGGATATTGTTAGGCCTCAAGGATGTTGCATCAGAACTAGGAATAACTCTTTCTCAATTGGCAATTTCTTGGCTCCTAAAGAGGGGAGAACAACTTGGAATTACAGTTATTCCACTTATAGGAGCGAGTAAAATAGAACACTTGGAAGATAACCTATCAGCCCTAAATATCAATTTAAGAGATGATTACATGAAAAGAATAGAACAGATTTTTTAGGAATATCCGCATGACTTATAAATATCAAGGACTGCCTTTAAATCCCTTAAGGCAATTTCAGGAGGCATAGGTACTTCGGTATTATTTTTGACTGCCTTTACAAATCCCCTTATTTCCTCCTCTATTGGATTCACCTTTTCGACTTCTATTCTCTCCTCCTTACCGTCAACGTTCAATATTAGATCCCCATAAGCCTTCCCCATAACTCTCGTATTAGGATCTTCTATAATACTCCCATTTTCGCCATAAATCTCAAATGCTGGTACTTTGGGAGGATTTGGAGTTGTCCAGCTATACATTAATAAACCTAGATGTCCTTTCCTGAACCTAAGGGTAGCCAAGGTTAGATCTTCTCCCTCTATTCCCGAGAAGTACTTTCCACAAACTCCCCTTACACTTTCGTATTCCCCACCTAAGTTCAGCAATGTATCTATGAAATGAACTCCACCATCTATAAGCGCTCCTCCTCCCATTTTCTCCTTTTCTCTCCTCCACCCCTTTGGTTGATACAAGTGAATTGATCTCACAATTATTAGGGATAAATTACCTAATCTAGGTAAAAGTTCTTTAGCCTTTCTAACTGATGATTCAAAGTAGAACTGCTCCAAAACCATGAATTTTCTTTTGGTGTCTTTTGAAGTGTTTATCAATCCCATAGCCTCTTCTATTGTTCTCGCTATTGGTTTTTCTAACATTAAGTGCTTTCCAGCCTTCATTGCCATTACTCCCATGGGGTAATGCTGATCATGGCTCACTAGTAAGTCAACAATATCAACATTCGATTTTATAACGTCCTCGTACCTTGTAAAATAACCTTCAGCGTTAAACTCTTTCATACATTCTCTTGCCTTTTCCTCGTTCCTACTGAAAACATAATACTCTATTCCACTTATATTTCTCATAGCCCTTAAATGTACTTTTCCGAAGCCGTCACATCCAACTACAGCAATTTTCATAGTCCTATTCTCTTGTTTTTTAAATATTTAAACATTACCTTTTATCGTGCGGTAATAGAAATCTTTTTAAGTTAAATCAAAAAATAGGGCTATTTGTGAAGAAAGCATCTATAGTGACTTCGAAGTTCAAGGCAGAAGTTAAGACCGATTTGGATAAAGATTTGAATTTGAAAGAAGAGTTGGTCCAAATTGACGGCAATAAGATATTGGTTTTCGACGGCGATAAAGAAATATTTCGTATAGAGAATGTGATAAAACTCTCATTAGAGACCGGTATAAGTGTTGATAAGTTAATAGGCTATACTTCTGACGGTAAGGAAATTGAGATTGCTTATTTTACCAAGAGAAAAGAGGAATTATTCAAGAAGGTCATTGACGCGTTTAATAAAGGTGAGCAGATAGAAGTAAAGGATGAGGAGAGAGAAGAGACTACAAAAGTTGGTGTAAGTACACTAAGGTGGCTTTGGACCATTGCTTCTAGATATAGAAAGACCATGATAGTTGGCGCTACTCTCTCCTTAATTACTACTGGTCTTAATTTGGTTCCTCCATACTTACTTAAAATATTAATAGATAGCGTATTGTTATCGCCATCTCATCCTTCTACTCTCTTCATTAACATTATAATATATTTAATAGTATCGTATTCGGCACTAGCCTTACTGTCATCTATTCAGAATAGAATACTAAACAATCTCGGTTCTAGAATAATAAACGATTTAAGGGAAATACTTTACAAACATGCGATTAATCACGATTATTCATTTATAGAGAGAATATCTCCTAGTAGGATACTCTCTAGACTTACAACTGACGCTGGGAATACAAACTGGCTATTGGTTTGGGGGTTACCCACACTTGTTACGAACTTATTTACAATAATTGGAATAGGAGTTATTTTATTTACATTAAATCCTACGTTAGCAGCTTTCATATTAATCCCAGTACCCGCAATTATATATCTGATAATCTCATATAGAAGAAAGTCACATAGGCTCTATCATAGAAATTGGAGAAGAAGTGCTGATATTACCTCTAGAATAAATGATACCATACCCAACTTCCTCGTTGTTAGATCTTTTTCCAAAGAGGAATATGAGTCCAAAAGGCTAAGGGAAATGCTGAATAAGCTTTACGAATCCAGTGTTGCAATTAATAAGATGAACTCCGTATACTGGCCTTTAATGGGATTCATAGTTAATCTCTCAACTGTATTAATATGGTGGGTAGGAGGACATGAGGTAATCTCTGGCATTATAGAAATAGGCGTAATAACAGCGTTTATAGCTTACGTTTCTCAGTTTTATGGACCAATCAATAATCTAAGTAACGTCTTACCATTCATACAACAATCATTAACTTCTGCAGAGAGGATTAGGGAAGTATTAGAAGCCAAACCTCAAATAACAAATCCGGAAAACCCTAAGAGACCTAATATGCCTGCTGAGATACGTTTTGAACATGTTTACTTCGGTTATGATCCACACTTCCCTGTAATTAAGGATATCAATATTGGCATAAAGCCAGGGGAGAAAGTCGCAATTGTTGGTAAAAGCGGTTCTGGAAAGAGCACAATAGCTAAACTACTTCTGAGGTTCTATGACGTTAATGAGGGTAGAATTCTAATTGATGGTATAGATATTAGAGAAATAGATTTAAATTATTTAAGAAGGAAAGTAGCCTACGTACCTCAAGACGTAGTATTATTCGATACCACGGTAGGATATAATGTTGCATATGGAACAGATAATGTAAGCGAGATTGACATAATTAGAGCGTGTAAAATTGCCAAAATCCATGATGAGATAGTTAAGTTACCATTCGCTTATGATACAATTTTAGGGGAAAGGGGAACGTACCTATCAGGAGGGCAGAGACAGAGGTTAAGTATTGCGAGGGCAATTATAAAGAATCCTGACGTGTTAATATTCGATGAGGCAACTTCTAATTTGGACGTTACAAGTGAGAGAGAAGTTTATGAAACAATGATAGATGTCTCTAAGGGTAAGACGGTGATAATGATAACGCATAACGTGCATGAGGTTATGAATTCAGATAAGGTTATAGTCTTAAGTAATGGTAAAGTGGTGGAGGAAGGAAAACCAATTGAGTTGTTAAATAAGAAAGGGGAATTTTATAAAATGTTTAAGGAACAAATTAATGAGGAAAATATCTTTTCCAGAATGAAACGCAATAGCGAAGAAGAAAAAATTATTACAAATCTTATTGATACTAGCAATGTGAAGATAAATCAATCAATTAGGAGAAGTACCGTAGATGTTATTTATAAAGGGAAGGTCTACAAGGCTTTAGTGCCAAAAATGTTATTTCCAATAACTAAACCGACGTTTATAGGTCTTTATGACGAGAGCGGTAAGGAGATATTCTTGATAGAGGATTACACTAAACTAGAAGAAAACTCTCGTAAAGTATTAGAGAATGCATTAGCTTATAATAATTTAATATTCCTAGTTAAGAAAATAAATGGAATTAATATAAAGGGTGATCAATTGGAATGGGACGTAGAAACTAATAGAGGTTTAATAAAGGTCTACACGATTGGAAGGAGAAACGTAGTTGTCTTAGAGTCTAAGGTGGTTTTGATTGATAAAAATGATAATCTTTACGAAATTGATCTGGATAAAATAGATAAGAAGAGCTTTAAGCTCTTGGTTGAAACTGTTTAAGGAACCATTGTGGAATATCTATTTTTACTTCTCTACCTTCTAAAGCTGATTTATATATACTTTCCAGTATTGCTACTCCTATTGCACCTTGTTCTGCTGAACACAATGGGTATTCTGGAAATCCTTTTGAAATGGATTCCATTACAGTTCTCCACACCTCTCTATATACGCTTCCTTTTTGTTGAGTTAAAGGGCTACTGATGAAGAGTTCATCCTCTATATTCCGCATGAAATTTAACACTCCATTATCTATATGTATTCCACCATTATCGCCCAAAATCACTACTTCCATTTTGTTTTCTTTTATATATGAAGCCCAGCTCACCTCCACGTATGCTGATATCTCGTCTCCTAATTTTAAAAAGGCTGAGCCAAAATCTTCAACCTCAACCTTAAAGTTAGGCAAGTTAGGCGAGGGATAAGCAGAGAACTTAGTTTTGTCCTCAGAGAAAGCATTATATGTCTTACCTGTAACACTTTTAGGCGTTGGGAAATCTGAGAGGAAAAGTAATAAATCTATGATGTGTGTACCTATATCAAATACTGCCCCACCTTTTGCTAAATCCTTTTTAATGAAGGTTGGTGATGTAGGTATTCCTCTCTGTCTTATATAAAATCCTCTCATGTGGTATATTTTACCTACTTCACCACCTCTTATCAATTTCTTAGCAATTAACATTGCTGGGTTAAACCTATTTTCATGACCTACAACTAATATCTTATTTCTTTTCCTCGAAGCTTCTACTAGTGTTAAAGCCTCTTGAAATGAAGTAGCCATTGGTTTTTCCACGTAAACATTAGCATCATTATTTATGGCATCTAATGCTATAATTGCGTGAAGGCTATGGGGTACTGCTACTAAAACAAGGTCTGGATTTTCATTCCTTAACATTTCTTTATAATCTAAATAACCTTTACACCCCGTTTTTTGAGAGAGATCTTTCACTCTTTTTTCATCTATATCTGCACAATAATCCACTTTTATTCCTAGGTCAGTTAGTGCTGGAATATGAGCACCAGTTACCCATCCTCCCAGTCCTACAATTCCTAATTTCATAGCTAACACTTAATTATTGGATTTAAAAACTTTATTTGAAGAGATGCTTTGTTGATCTATTGGATATTTTTTATTAAGCTACAATCATACTTGTTTCAATTAATGTATAGGTACACAACTTGGATTCGTATTGATCCTTGAATACTCCGGAAAGTTCAATAAGTCCACAAAGTAGATGTTTAAGAAACCTCTTTTATTTTCAAATAGAGTAGTGACATTAATATTCTCATTACCCCTATCCCAATTAACATGATATTTATGGCAACTACTAGACTGAACCAATCTGAAATAACATTGAACATCACACTTGAAATTGTTGAACCTAAAAGCGCGGCGATTCCATTAAACATATTGTATAAAGCTATGTTGATTCTCTTTTCGTAATAGCTAGAGTGGTCAAATAGGAACGCAGTGTAAGAGATTGAGGCAGAGTTAGTAAATCCAGAAACTAGATTAGCAATATATATCTCGTAAGGTGTGGTGGAAAATGCATATGCAAGTGGGAAAGTTGCTAAGGCAAATCTACCAAAGAACATAACGTATTTTCTATGTCTGTCAACTAATCTACCCACGAGCCTCTGTAATGCTAGGGTGGAAGTTCCACCTGTAACGTTAATTATAGCAACCTGAAATTCGTTCATATGGAACTTATATACTTGAGCTAACGGAAAAATTGGCCACGCCATTGACCATACAAACGTGAAGATGAAGTTAGTCAAGATGAATTTTCTCACTTCAAGATTTGATGAAAACAATCTTATACCATTACCCCTTGCAAATTCCGCGTCAACATCGGAATTGTAAATTACGTAAGCGTTAAAAACGTATATTAAACCAGCGATGATAAAGAAGTACCGCATTAAGTCTAAATTATTACCTACGATAAATCCAGTTATTAAGGTAGCTATTAAACCACCTATTGAGGCGTAAAAGTTATAGTACGCTAACGTTCTTCCCCTATGAGTTGTACTTATTTTATCCAAAATGAGTAACCAACCGAAGTTCGCTGCACCAAGAACAGCAGTTATAATAGAGTAAACCAACACGAAATATTCATTGTATATCATGTAAACCCCTATTAATATCCACAGTAAACCCCCAAACAAACTTCCAATTGTAATTAACTTTTTTGCTTTTATGTACAGATTTGCTAACGCATATTGGATTATCCCTGGAAACGCAGTATTAGCAGAGGATGCTATTGCCAATAATGCACCCGTTATTCCATTGGATGCAGTAAAGAATGATATGAAGGGATTTACGAGACTAATAGCCAAATTGTTAAGCAGTGAGTAGAGTCTCAGTGTCTTCAACAGAGGTCATAATGGGAATTAATAGTTTAATCTTTTAAAGTTATTCCCTTTAAAATTTTTGGAAAAAACATATAATGATTAGCTATTTAAAAGTTTTAAAATTAATTCTGGTTTAGTTGGCATTGTATAGATGTTTTTACCTATGGCGTCTTCTACAGCGTGAAGAATTGTTGGAGTTGATGCAATGGTTGGCAGTTCTCCTATTCCCTTAGACCCTAATGGGGTGTCTGATTTAGCCAGTGCTAGAGACTTCCACTCCACTTTAACAGCTTCCATAGCAGTGGGAATAACGTAATCGGAGAAGTTAGAAGTTATTAATGAACCCTCTGGTGAGTAAACAGTTTCCTCATATAGTGCTTGGGAAATACCTTGAAGAGCACCTCCATGAACTTGTCCCTCAGCTAAAAGTGGATTTACAACAACTCCCACATCGTCAAACGCCTTGTACTCCAATACTTTTACAAATCCAGTCTCCCTATCTACCTCCACCAGTGCCATATGTATTCCATAGGGAGAGGTATAAGGTCTAATTGTGTAAGAATATTGCTCCTCTGGATATACTCCCATACGTAATGCTTCCCTAGCGGTATCAGCTAAACTCATTTCGCCCTTTTTATGGTAGAACTTCCCATTCTTATACTCTATTTCCTCAGGCCTTACACCTAACTTTTCACCTACAACTCTAAGCAACTTCTCTTTTAATCTTATTGAGGCTTCGTATACTGCAGAACCTCCAACTGTTAAAGTTGTACTGCCGCCAGTTAAACCTCCATGAGATATTAAATCCGTATCTCCCCATAACACATCAACTTTACCTACATCAACGTCGAATACCTCAGCTGCTATTTGTGCAAATGCAGTAGCGTCTCCTTGCCCATGCGGAGTAAACCCACTCACTACTTGAATCCTACCGTTTGGTGTAAGTTGAACCCTAGCAGTACCTGTCCCGAAGGACGCTATCTCTGATACAATAGCTACTCCCACTCCAGCTAACTTACCCTTAGCCCTTAACTCGTCACGTTTTCTTAATAGCTCATGATAAGACGGTTTAGCGATTTTTAATGCCTCCCTGTATTTTCCGCTATCATAATACATTCCAGTTGGAGTATTATAGTGACTTACCTCATCAATTATATTAACTTCTCTAATCTCAAATTGATCAACACCTAAAGCTCTAGCTCCAAGGTTAAGAATTCTCTCTATGAAGTAAGTAGCCTCAGGTCTACCAGCACCCCTATAGGGACCTATAAATGTCTTATTAGTGGCAATACCTAATACCTTAACCTTTATGGCATTAACCTTATATCTGCCGACCAATAATCTAGCTGCCGTAGTAGCCATTCCGAAGGAATCCTCATAAATCTCCATTATTGGAGCACCTAAATCCATGATCAAAGTTCCTTCTATCCCCAATAACTTACCCTCCTTATCAAAGGCAGCCTTAAACTTTAATCTCATGTCCCTTCCGTGATTTGTCGACATAAACTCTTCAGTCCTAGTATTAAACCACTTTATAGGCTTCCCAGTAAGAACTGCCAAATAGGATATTATAACCTCTTCGGGATAAATGTAGATTTTGCTACCAAATGCTCCTCCGACAAAAGGCTGGACTACCCTCACATCATTTACTCCATACTTAGATAAGAATTGTAAAAGAGTGTCCTTTAATCCAAATACATTCTGTGTACTGCTCCATACCGTTAGTCTTCTTCCATCAAAGTACGCTACAGCGCCCCTAGGTTCCATTGCTGATGGAATTACTCTTTGGTTTATGATCTCGGCTTCAACTACCTTATAAGCTTTTTTAAATGCGGAATTTACATCTCCTATCTCTACATTATCTTGTAATACAATATTTGAGCTTAAATCACTTTTAGCCTTTTTAACATCTTTCAAAGCTTCCTCAACATTAATAACTGAAGGTAATGGTTCGTATTCCACTTCCACTTGTTCAGCTAAATCCCTAGCCTTGTATTCATCTTCAGCTAAAACAACTGCTAATGGTTGCCCTTGGTAAATTGCCTCTTCTTTAGCTAATCCGATGAGCTCTGGTAAATCCTTAGCGGTGTAGCACAACGCACCTTCTGGGCATCTTATACTCTTTATCTTTGCATGTGAATACTGGCTTCTTATAAATACTGCGTAAAGCGTACCCTTAAAGTCAATATCGTATACAAATCTGCCTTTTCCGGTAATTAAAGAGGGATCTTCTATTATCCTCTTAACGGGTCTTCCTATTTCTCTTGCCATGAGTTAAGATATGCTCTTTATTTATAAAAACTTTATTACGATAGTCTTTTCGTAATACAGTTCTTGGTAAACTTAACAAGTAAAGGATAACTATATTAACCCATTTAAAAGAGTTCAAACCTTATCTCTTGAAAGGGAGGCCAGGACAACTCCCCGTTAAATCCCCATAACCCCCTTTACTACCCCATTTGTCCTGGCCCTATCCCATAAATACATATTGAAAATCTATGCTTAAAAACTTTACTTTCATCATACTAAGTAAAAAGTACATTTTCTGTAATTACAGTATAGAAACTCCAAACTTATCAGTTATGCTATTAAATGTATTTTTTTAAAAGGCAGAATATAATCCTCTAGCTACTTTAGGTATGAAGTCCTCTACTTTTTGCGGATCAAAACTAATCTTCCTCCCATTTTCAGCTGAAAGGTAGGCATGCATCATAAGTTGGACTATTAATAATCCATCATACCAATTCTCAAAAGGCATCTTACGGGATATAAAAGACTCAACCATATGCCTATCCTCTCCTTGATATCCGTAAACCACTGCCTCATCAAGTATAATCGGCATAAGTCCTTGATCAGCATTTTGTTTCTCGACGAAAGCTTCAGACTGGGGAAGTTTAATGTTCCTGCTAAAGAACACTGAAAGTTCAGATTGTAGAGTATTGATATTAACACTGTATTCTGGTCCTAACACTTCTACTGATAACCTAAGCCCAGGCCCAACATAGTTCCACGAAGTTCTAGTCTCCGCCAATACAGAATTACCTAAATCGTCCTCATAAGTTACTATGGTTAGTGCATAATCCTCAGCCGGTTCCTTTAAGAAGTCCACGTTATACTTTTCCTTTAAATATTGAGCGTACTCTTTCTTATTCCACTTCAACGTTTTTGTCTCCGCATATACAGTTTTCGGCTTAAGTGAGGATTTAGTCTTTGCTGGGTCAGTAAGTAAAAATCTAGTTGCCTCTAAACTATGGCAAGTCATATCTATTAATGCCCCTCCACCGGAAATAGTCGGTCTCCAAAACCAGCTATTATGAGGACCAGAGTGCTCTTCAGCTGCTCTTGCTAAATATGGCCTTCCAGAATTCCTCGATCCAATCTCCCAAATAGCTTCTCTAGCCCTCACTACAGATGGCATAAAGATTTGATTCTCCAAATATCCATGCAATAGCCCAGCCTTCTCTACTAATCTAATCATCTCCTTAGCTTCCTTCACGTTTCTTGCCAGTGGTTTCTCTATCGTTATTCCGTGTATATTGGACCTTCCTTGAGAAACCTCTTCAGCAATTAACTTTGTGTATTCTAAATGTACGTCATTGGGAACGGTTAACCATACTGCATTAATCTCCTTATCAGAGAGCATTTTACTTATATCACTATACACTTTAGGTTTCCCTAATCCTAATTGCTCAGATAACATAGCGAATTCTTTAGATGAGTTTAGATTTCTTGAATATACTCCCTTGACTTCTACATTTCTAACTCCCACTAATCCCCTTAAATGAAACTTAGCCGAAAACCCACTTCCTACGAATGCAATACCTAGAGTCATAAAATAAGTTTATAATAATAATTAAAAAAGATTGGTATCGGTTAGACTCTTATTAAGCAACCAGATTTAGCCCTAACCACTCCTTGGCAAGCATCCATATCCTCTTTCACGCCTACGTTAAGTCCATATTCTTTATCTTCCCATGTGTGATTTAAAACTGCTAGTAAGCTATCTCCCTTTCCTTCAAGATACTGTATTTCAACACCATAGTTTTGCATTGGAAATCTCTGTTCGATATTAGCTATTTTTGCAAGATAATTGTAAAATGATATGCGATTTTCCTTCATTGTCTCGTAATTTGAGGAAATCAACTCTAGAGGTACTGTGGAGAGAATAACATTACCCTTCCCTCTTTTAGCCAAAAAAGCTACGCCAATATTACTGTTTTCATCTATCCCTATCACTTTAGCGTCCTTCTCTTTAAACGAATATGTATACATATTTGTTTGTCCTAAATCGAGTACAAGATTGTTCTCTAATAATCTAACTCTCTCTGGTATCTTAACTCCCCTACTTCCTGCTGGATTATTAGGCATTACGCCAAAAAGTTCCTCCCATAGGTGTGTCGCAGACATGTGTGTTAAGGTGTAAGTTGAGAAGTAGACACTAGTACCATTTTCAACAATCTTTAGTAATTTCCTCCACGTTGTTGTAAGTAGTCTAGTAACAGAGGGTATTATTAACAACTTATAATCCGACAAATTTTGATCATCTTCTCTTACAAATGTAACTTGAATATTAGATAATCTAGCGAATGCAAATGCTTGATTTAACACTCTAGCGAAATCCCATCTTCTATCTTGCTCTGGGACAAATTGAAAATTCCTATAAAACCAAGAGGGAACTAGTATTGCTGAATCCCTTCTAGGTACCTTATAGGATGACAGATCTATATCCTTAGTCTTTTGACTGAACTCCTTTATTACTTTAGCTGCCATCTTCTCACTTCCATCTTGTCTTATTATTCCAAAGGTTAGTTCATGAGGTTCCCATAGATAAGGCTCATCATCCTCTCTAGGGAAGTCAGAAAAACACCAGATTAGTGCTCCATCAGCTCCATAAACTAGTGCCCCCCTTAGAATTAACCCTATAAATCTAGCGTGACTCTCTTCAGAGTAAACCGCGGTTGGAAATCCAAATTCTTCCAGAATTACTGGCAATCCCGCGCTCCTATCATATTCAAGTATCATGAAGTATCTAATCGAATGTCTAATTGGGTCTTGATCGTACTGATAGATATGCGGTGAGGCATAATCTACAATTCCCTTAACGTTTTCCGGTCTTAAGAAATTATGGGAGAATGGAGAAACGTTGTCCCCGACTGAGATCAAATGTTGATCATCAATCCTTTTAATGTAATTGTATAATTCCCTAAGCCATCTCAAGAATATATTGTCATTTTGGGGTATTCTCACTAACGATATTTCATTTGTTAGTATCCATCCCAGTATCGCATTGTTTTGCTTAAAGCTTTTAACAACATCTTCTATAAATCTCTTCGTTTGGTCGACCTTGTCATAAATTGTATTTTCACTATCCCATGGGATACTCCAGTTCTTTCCGCTCATATGACCTACTATTAAGGTTAATAGAACCTTTATGGAATGTCTATTTGCCTCCTCCAAAAATATCTCGATTTTACTTTTGCATTCTTGCCTTAGATTACCTTGCTGATCTGCACAATCTTCATCTAATATGAACGCTCTTATAGTATTTGTGCCTAGTCCGCTCATCAATTCGAAATCTCTCCTTATCTCTTCAATTTCAAATCTACTCCACATTTTTATATTAGATATTCTAGGCCAATAGTTGAAGCCTAAGAAAAACGTTTTCATACTTTAGAGTCATAATTTCATATTTATATACTTCTATGCAAGAACTATTCTTATGAGAAACATAAACGAGCTTGAGGCGAGATTAATACTAACGTTAGGTAATTCTTTTAGAAACTTACGACAATTAAGATGGAATCTTGAAAATCATAATAAAGCCTACTTGGAGATTGAAGGGAAGGGAAATTCCTATTTGTTAATCGTTGACCACAAGGGGAGTGGGCTCATCAGATTGGATGACAAACCCTATTTCGAGCTAGATAGATATCACACTTTGATACCAATTCCCTTTGGTAACCATAAGATTAGTTTAGAGCTTTCCCACTATATGGACTTTGGTGAAAAGGTTGATATTTCAGCTGGAATACCGTTTTATACTGAGATAGACTCTAACGCTTATAAGTTATACGTTTACGGATCTCAGATCCTAGACCTAGTAAGAAGTATAAATGACAATGAAGTTAAGGATGATTTAATTAGTGCCTTAAGTAAAGCTTTACATGAGGCTTACTTCGAGACAATATCTAAAGAACAGTTGTTTATTCTGTCTAAGTTAATAAGAACGACATTGGATGTAAGTAGAATGGTTCAAGAGATCGAGGAACCTCTAGATGTATACAAGGAAGATGAGAATAGAAGTAAATTCGAAGGGGCTTTGAACACTTTGAGGAGTGAATTGTCAAAACTAGTAAATAAGTACGGTAAAAGAGGGGTATTGGTAGGAACTGGTCACGCTCATATTGATACCGCTTGGCTTTGGCCATTTGATGAGACGAGGAGGAAAGTTCTAAGGACATTCTCAACAATTTTGACACTCTTAGACAAATACGACTTTCACTTTATTCAGAGTGCTGCCATATATTACGAGTGGGTAAAGGCTGATTCTCCGGAATTATTTGTAAGAATTAAGGAAAAGGTTAAAGAAGGCAAATGGGAATTAGCAGCCCTATATGTTGAATCAGATGCGAATATGGTATCTGGTGAGTCGCTTGCTAGACAGTTCTTATACTCTCAGAGGTTCTATCTGGAAAATTTTGGGAAGCTTGCTAATATTTTATGGTTACCCGACACATTTGGGTTTTCAGCATCATTACCTCAGATAGCTAAATTGGGCGGAGTTAAGGCATTCGCAACTCATAAGGTTTTCTGGAACGACACTAATAAATTCCCATACAACGTTTTTAAGTGGGTAGGACCAAACGGCGATTACTTACCAGCAATAGCTTTTGGGCATGGAAAGGGTGGTTATAACTCAGACTTCTCGGCCTCTAGTGTTTTAGAGCAATATAATAATTGGGCTCAAAAGGATCAACCAATGCTATACTCTTACGGATACGGTGATGGCGGTGGAGGACCAAATGAGGATATGTTGATTAGAGCTGAAGCAGTAAACCTTTTACCAATATTACCCAAGGTTGAACTAAGTGGTGTAAATAGCTATATACAAAGGATAGTTCCAGTAGAAGAGTGGAGAGGAGAACTATATTTAGAAACTCATAGGGGTGTATTGACCTCTCATTCAAAGATGAAATTGCTTAATAGAAGTGCAGAGATTGCGTTAAGAGAAGCCGAGCTATGGAGCACTTTAGCTAGGACTTATGATAAAGAAGTTTTTACAAAACTATGGAAAGTTGTATTAAAGGATCAGTTCCATGACGTCTTACCTGGATCGGCGATAAAAGACGTTTATAAGGTGGCTTATCAAGAGTTAGAAGAAGTGATAAATAAGGCTAATAATGTTGCGAGTGAAGCGATGCAGAAGTTAGTTGGTGGTAGCGGAGATAAGACGTTTGTGTTTAATTCACTGTCATGGGATAGGGAGGAATACATTGAGGCTGACGGTAAGTTGGTTAAGGTTAGAGTCCCATCAGTGGGATTCTCCTTGTTGGAACCAGTGGAGGTTAGAGATAAAGCCGTCATTAATGAAAATAACGCTGAATACCTTGTGGAGAATAAATATTTTAGAGTAAGAATAAGTAAAAGTGGGCAAGTTCTCTCACTATTTGATAAAGAGGCAAATAGGGAAGTATTAAGGGATAAGAGCAACCTATTAATAGCTTACGAGAATATACCAGGTTGGGCTGACGCGTGGGATATCGAGAAGGGATTTGAGGATAGAAGTTTCGAAATTAGGGCCTCCTCATCTGAAATAGTCAATAATGACGGGATTGTGGCTTCAATTAAATTTACTTATAAATTTAGGAGATCAGAAATTATTCAAATTGTCCGTGTTTATGCTGATAGTAGAAGGATAGATTTCATCACTACGCTAAGGATGAGGGATAGAGAACTGTTGGTGAAGAGCTGGTTTAATTTTGACTTAAACGTGGAAAGGGCAGTTTCCGATATTCCCTTTGGAGTTGTGGAAAGGTTCACTTGGAGTAATACCAGTTGGGATAAGGCTAGGTTTGAGGTTCCAATTCAAAAGTTTGTTGATTTCTCTGAAAGTGAGTATGGTGCCGCATTACTTAATAACGGCAAGTATGGGGCAACGTTAAGAGGTTCTTCAGTTGGTTTAAGTTTGACTAAAACTCCGATATATCCAGATCCATCTACCGACCTTGAAGAGGTCACTTTCATTTACTCATTATATCCTCATATTGGTGATTGGAAGAGGGCTGAGGTTATTAAGAGAGCTTATGAGTTAAACGTACCATTGAGAGTAGTTAAGGGAGTTAGTGAGGTTAAACGTAAGAGTTTCATTAGGATTAATGATAGTAAGTTGATTTTAGAAGCAGTTAAGGTAGCTGAGGATGATAACAATAGCGTAGTGTTAAGGCTTTACGAATATGAGAATACTAGGGGAGAGGCTTATGTTGAAGTGCCTTTCAATGTAACTGAGGCAAGAAGTCTTGACTTGTTAGAGTTGAATGAGGTTCCAAGGGATATAGTAATTGAGGGAAATAGGATTAAGGTAAAGTATAAGAATAGGGATATCCTCACAATAAGTGTGAGGGGTTAGATGAAAAAGGTTAGTATTATTACAGGGGGAGCTAAGGGAATAGGAGCAGCAATAGGTTATAGATTAGGTAAGCAAGGATATGCCGTAGTTATAGCTGATGTAGATGAAGAAGCTGGGAAATATAGGGAGAATCATTTTAGGGGTGAGGGAATAGATTCTTTTTTCATTAAGACTGATGTTTCTTCAGAGATGGACGTCTCAAACATGGTTGAAAAGGTTTATGGTAGATATGGAAGGATTGATGTTCTTGTTAATAACGCTGGTATAGGATTTAGTGGAAAGAGTATAGAAGAGCAAACTTTAGATGAGTGGAGGAGAGTGATTGAGACAAATTTGACCGGAGTCTGGCTTTGTTCCAAGTATGCAGTGAAATATATGAAGAATAATGGTGGTGTGATTGTTAACATAGCATCAACTAGGGCTTTTCAATCTGAGCCAAATACTGAACCTTACTCTGCTTCTAAGGGTGGCATAATTGCATTAACACATTCCTTAGCCGTTAGTTTAAGCAAGTATAATATAAGGGTGGTTTCCATAAGTCCAGGGTGGATTGATACGAGTAGGTGGCAAGTCCCTCCTAGAGAGTCAACTTTATCTGGTTTGGATCATGGGCAACATCTGACCAGAAGGGTTGGAAAGCCTGAGGATGTAGCTTCATTAGTTACATTTTTAGTTTCTGACGATGCTTCGTGGATTAGTGGCGTGAATTTCACAATTGATGGAGGTATGACAGTTAAAATGATATATATTGACGAGAATGTTATTCAAGATTCCTTAACAATGCTATTTAATGATGTAGAGGTCTCATATCAGATTAGAAAATTAATTGAAAAAATTAAAAAAGCAGATAATAAGGAAAATATAAAAAGTAAATTGGATGAGCTCTTAAGGTCATTATAAACAATGCTCATCATATAATGGGGGTTAAACGTCTTTGGCGTATATGATTCTTTAACCCTTCAAAAGCATATCATAAGTGATAGGTTCTCTGAGTCTCTTTACTTTTTACAAATGCAATACCGTAAGAGGATCCCATATTTAACTGGAAAAGTTAATAATTTCATAGTATACTAGCCTGGAATTTTACGTAGATTTAAAATTTTTAAGTTGTATTGAGCATAAAATTTATATCTGTCCCATCTTAACATAGGTTTTAATGAAAGCTATAATAGTGAAACCCCCAAACGCGGGAGTGCAGGTAAAGGATGTTGATGAAAAGAAATTGGACAGCTACGGGAAAATAAAGATAAGAACAATCTACAACGGTATTTGTGGTACTGATAGAGAGATAGTTAATGGTAAGTTAACATTGTCGACTTTACCTAAGGGAAAGGATTTCTTGGTATTGGGTCATGAGGCAATAGGTGTTGTGGAAGAGTCTTATCATGGTTTTTCTCAAGGAGATCTGGTAATGCCAGTTAATAGGAGAGGATGCGGTATTTGTAGAAATTGTTTAGTTGGGAGACCAGACTTTTGTGAAACAGGGGAATTCGGAGAAGCTGGAATACACAAAATGGATGGGTTTATGAGGGAATGGTGGTACGACGACCCTAAGTATTTGGTTAAAATTCCTAAGTCAATTGAAGATATTGGAATTTTAGCACAACCGTTAGCAGACATTGAGAAGTCCATTGAGGAAATATTGGAAGTTCAGAAAAGGGTTCCAGTGTGGACTTGTGATGATGGAACTCTAAATTGTAGGAAAGTTCTCGTTGTTGGCACCGGACCAATTGGAGTCTTATTTACTTTGCTTTTTAGAACTTATGGACTAGAGGTTTGGATGGCAAACAGAAGAGAACCCACTGAGGTAGAACAGACCGTTATAGAGGAAACCAAAACTAACTATTATAATTCATCCAATGGGTACGACAAATTGAAAGACTCAGTAGGTAAGTTCGATGTAATAATAGACGCAACGGGAGCAGATGTAAATATATTAGGTAATGTTATTCCATTGTTAGGAAGGAACGGAGTTTTAGGTCTCTTTGGATTTTCAACTTCTGGTTCAGTTCCATTGGACTACAAGACATTACAAGAAATAGTACACACAAATAAGACGATAATAGGTCTAGTGAATGGTCAAAAGCCCCACTTCCAGCAAGCCGTAGTTCATTTAGCCTCTTGGAAGACTTTATATCCTAAGGCTGCTAAGATGCTAATTACTAAGACTGTCAGTATAAATGATGAAAAAGAGTTACTTAAAGTGCTTAGGGAAAAGGAACATGGAGAAATCAAGATAAGAATATTATGGGAATAATTCAATAAAAATTTCGGTTTTTTGTGCTATCTTTTTCTGGTGTAAGGAGGTTCTAATTATGCTTGTAACAATGATATATTTTTACGTGAATATGTATATAGATTATGTATTTATGTGTTCGAGAAATATTCAATAAAAATATTCAAACAAATGTAGTATAAGGGACTACTATATCGAGCAGAAAAGAAAAATTAGTGAAAATCTTTTATATTAATGCGTTTATAGTTAATACTCGGACTTATATGAGACTTGACTTTACACTTTATTTGCTCATCTCTTCGCTCATTTCCATTTTTACTATTCTATATATCTCATTTACCTTACCCCTTGCATTTACATATAAACCAAAGTCCTCCCAAACTAATATAAAAAGGAGCGAAATTACTGTATTAATTCCAGTTTATAAAGAGGATGTTGATGTGTTTAAGGAAGTTATAAATTCCGTTAAAAAACAAGATCTGAATTTTGTTGTTGTTGGAGATGGGTGTGATGAACCATATAAAAGTATAACCATATCAAAAGGAGGTTTGTTCGTTAAGTTGGATAAGAACATGGGTAAAAGGAGGGCAATAAGAGAAGGATTCAAATACGTTAAAACCCCGTATGTCTTACTTTTAGATAGTGACACAATACTCCCGGATAACTCTATTGATATACTATCCTCTAAATTAGCTGGGGATATAGTTGCTGTTAGCCCAGAGATTTCGATATTGCCAGGCAGAAATAAGGTAACTTTCCACATTTCAGAGATGATGCAAAGATTAAGGGAAATAAGTTATAGGGCATTGGCTAGATTTGGTAGTATAGTATCACTTAATGGTCAATGCATACTAGCTAAAACTGATGTAATAAAATCGCTAGTTGAGTCTGAGGAATTTAATAGTGTTAAATTATGGAGGTTCTCTACAATTCTAGGTGATGATAGACAAATAACCAATTACATCTATTCAAAGGGATATAAGGCAACGGTTACCAATGATGTAGTAGTCAAGACTAAGGCACCGGATACAATTAGGGATTTGTTAAAACAAATGGTGAGATGGTATAGATCTAATAACTTCTTCCTAATCAAAGAGATAGGTGATGGTACAATCATTAAAAAGGGTTTCTTTTACATGTTTACAGTACTATACTGGTATGCGTTACCTTTACTTACATTACTGAGCTATAGCTTATATACTGAAATAATTTTGTCACACGCAATTAAACATTGGAATTTCATTGTTAGGGCAATTACGACAGACCCAGCTAGGTTCACAGAAAACGTCATAATATCTAGAATTGATAGGTTATTCAATATAGATCCCACGCCTATTGCTAATAAATTTCACCATTTTCTTCCACATCACTTTAATCCTATTATGTTAATTTACGACAATAAACTGAGTGCAAAAATGATACTATTCCATTATTTCTATGTTTTCCATACACTTGTGGGCGAAGTATCAGCCATAGTTAGCATAGTAATGATTATTTCCATCCTATTATATACGAGGAAAATAAGGGGATTTGCTTTAGGTCTATTGGCATTTCCGTTAATGTTCTTAGCAGATATATTCGCCCTTATGACCATATGGAGACAAAAGAAGTGGTCTGGACGTAACTGAAATTCAAACTCTCCACTATTTTTATTTCACCATCCAGATACTCCGATAAAACACAAACTTTATACTTTTCTAAACATAGTAGAGTCGGAGTGAAAGAAAACATGGCCTATTTATTAAGAGAAGGAACACAAAGATCTACTGGAAATGAGGTAATACTAAACAACATAGCAGTAGCGAAAATATTACTAGAAATGCTAAAGTCAAGTCTAGGTCCTAAGGGCTTGGACAAAATGTTGGTTGAAGGGCAAGACGTTACAATAACTAATGACGGTGCTACAATAGTGAAAAACATGGAAGTACAGCATCCTACTGCTAAATTACTTATTGAAACCGCAAAAACTGTTGACACCGAGGTAGGGGATGGAACAACCTCAGTAGTTGTCCTCGCTGGATTACTGTTAGAAAAGGCTGAAGACTTATTAAATCAAAAGATTCATCCAACGGTAATAATTGAAGGTTATAGGAAAGCACTAAATTCATCATTAGAATTGCTAAAAAATATAGCTGATAAGATTAGTCCAGAGGATAGGAAGATAGTTCACGATTTAGTATATACTACTCTTTCTAGTAAGTTCTTCTCCACAGAGCACACTCTCGAGAAGATAATAAACTTGGTTATTGACGCTTCGTTAGCGGTATTGGATAAAAGGGATGGAAGTTATGATCTAGATATTAAGAACATTAAGATTGTAAAGGTCAATGGCGGGGAATTCGATGATAGTGAGCTAATAAACGGAATCGTTGTAGATAAAGAGCCAACCAATGAGAATATGCCGAAAAGAGTGGAAAACGTTAAAGTGATGTTAGCTGACTTTCCACTAAAACTTGAAAAAACAGAAATCAGTATGAAGTTGGGAATAAGCGATCCCACTCAGATAAAGGGATACTTAGATGAACAAACGGCTTATGTTAAGCAAATGGTGGATAAGATAAAGGCAATGGGCGTCAAATTATTTATTACCCAAAAGGATATTGATGAAATTGCTTCATATTTAATGGGCAAAAATGGAATAATGGCATTAAAGAACGTAAAGAGAAGCGACATAGAATTATTGAGTAGGGCTACTGGTGCCAAAATTGCAAGTAGTATGAAAGATGCTAACGAAAGTGACTTAGGGGAAGCTAAATTAGTAGAGGTTAGAAATTTAGGAAAGAACAAGTATCTCTTCATCCAATCCGATAAAGCTAAAGCAGTGACTGTAATAATAAAGGGCTCAAATAACATGATAACTGATGAAGCAGAGAGAAGTTTAAATGACGCCTTCAACTCCATAAGAAACTTACTATTGGAACCATATATAGTAGCGGGTGGTGGAGCAGTAGAAGAAGAGTTAGCTAAGAGATTAAGAGATGACGCAAGAAAGGTTATAGGAAAGGAGCAATTGGCATTTAATGCATTTGCAGATGCATTAGAAGAGTACGTTTCAATACTATCAGAAACTGCTGGTATGGATCCGATAAGCGCGTTAACCGAAATAAGACACAAACACGCAACTGGGTTAAAGAATGCTGGAATAGACGTTACTAAGGCAAGGATTTACGATAATATGCTTGAACTTAGAGTGATTGACTCTCTAAAGGTTAAGGAACAAGTTTTGAAGAGTGCTACAGAAGCAGCTACTGCAATTTTAAAGATTGATGATATGATAGCTGCAGCTCCTGCAAAGCAACAACCTCAGCCACAACAGCCAAACCCATACTTAGGTTAAAAGGTTAAGATATGATTATTTTATTTAGGTTTTCTTTATTACTTTATGGAACTAAAAATTACTGATTTCAAAGTTTTCGTAGCTCAGGCCAATTTCGAATGGGCTTTTGTGAGAATCTACTCCAAAGACTTATATGGTACTGGTGAGGCAGGTCCTGCGCCAGGTTTAAAGGGAATGGAAAGCGAGTTTATACAATTACTAATTGGAGAAGACGCATTCAAAGTTAATAGGATAGCTGAGAAACTCAGGTACGCTACACTATACTCTGGAACTACTGTATATCACTTGATCTCAGCCATTAATATTGCACTGTACGATCTTATTGGGAAATACCTAAATGTACCAATATACAAATTACTAGGTGGGGATAAGACGGAAATACCAGTCTATGTCGACGCTCATGGAGGGAAAGGGTTAGAAGCAATTAATGCTTTACACTTACCAGTTAATTTACCTTGGATCAAGGAGGCTGAGGTGGAGACAAATAGGTTGATCACAACCAATAATCCAGTTCATGGTAGGTTATCAATGGAAAAGTGGAATGAAGATTATTCACCTGAGGCATACGCTAAGAGAGCTCTAAAGATGAAGAACGAGGGTTATAAAGCCATGAAATTTGATCTAGACATACCTACACCTTATATAGATTTAAGGAGAGTAAGAAATGGAGATTTATCTCTTAAAGATATCGACTACATGGTAGATATAGTAAAGGCAGTTAGAGAGTCCGTTGGCGATGAGGTCGAAATAATGTTCGATTTGCATTGGAGATATAATTTAAATACTGCAATTAGGATTTGTAAGGCACTAGAACCATATAGACTAAGATGGCTAGAGGATCCAATGCCGGCAATAATGGCTGTTTCCAATTACGACGAGTTAAAGTTGTTGACCTCTCAGTGTTCAGTTCCGATAGAGACTGGCGAGAACCTCTATACAGTATATCAGTTCAAGGATTTGCTCAATACTGGAGTTAGAGTGTGGGCTCCGGATATAGTTAAAGCTGGTGGAATAACCGAGGGAAGGAGAATAGCTGAATTAGCTGCCATGTATGATATAGAATACTCTCCTCATAATATAGCATCACCAATAGGTACTATGGCTCATGCCCATGTAGGGTCAATTGCAAACACATTCGGTTTTGTGGAATTTCATGGTCACGATGTACCATTTTGGAATGAGATCGTTAAGCCGAAGAGAAAGATTATAGAAGATGGTGTGATTAAGCTTACCGATGACCCTGGATTGGGCATAGATCTAGACGATGAGGTAATGAGAAAATATTGGCCAACTTATGAGTTATGAACATACCAAAGAAATGAGATTTTCTCCTCCTTTAACTCACTGGAAGTTATGATAGGAAAAAACTCACATATAGAAACCTTTACTTGTATTTATTAACTCCTCAATCAAACTATTAGGCCTATACGCTACATATCCCTTTGAATAAATATCAACTAGATGGTTGTAAATATTCCTTATACCTAATTCATCAGCGATTTCCATTAAACCCTTAGGGAAATTGAAGCCATAGATCATTACAGTGTCTATATCTTTAGCATTCACTATACCATTTTGTATTAGCCAAGCTCCCTCATTTACTGCTAAAGATATTAGTCTAGCTGGGTCAACTTTACTTGTTACTTGTAATTCAACTTTCCTATATTTCCCGGGAGCTGGATAATTATAGAATCCCTTCCCAGTCTTAACACCTAATTCTTTAGCCTCAAACTTCCTCTTATACATTTCACACTTTACATCTTGAGCAGTACCGCTACTAACTATCACGTTCCATAAATCCACCGCAACATCTATTCCCACATAGTCTGATAGTTCAAAGATGCCCATGGGTAACTTGAGCCCATTCCTAGCTGCACTATCAACTTCCTCAATGGTTGCTTCACCATCTTCAACCTCCCTGCAAGCCTCTTGCATTAATCTCAGAAATATTCTATTGCTAACAAAACCTGGTACTTCAACCTTGAGCTTAACTGGTATTTTGTTCATCTTTTTAGCTAAATCTATGGTGACTTCAATGGTCTCGTCAGAAGTGTACTTACTAGGAACTATCTCTACTAACTTCATAATTGGTGGGGGATTAAAGAAGTGCATTCCGATTATTTTCTCCTTCCTCTTGGTTACTTCAGCTATAGTTGATATAGGGATTGATGAAGTGTTTGAGGCTAAAAATGTATGTGAAGGGGTTATACTATCTAACGTCTCAAATACCTTTCTTTTGAGCTCTATAATTTCAGGTACCGCCTCTATAACAAAATCCGCATCTCGCATTACATCATAAGAAGTTGAAAATTCAATTCTTTTCATTATATCTTCTGGTTTTTCCTTTATTTGTCCCTTTTCGTAAAACTTGTTTAATGATTCCATTATCCTCTCCTTTGCCCTATTTAAAAAATCCCAAGATATATCTACTACACTCACATTATAGTTAGCTAGTGCTGAAACTTCCGCAATTCCGTGACCCATTGTTCCTGCTCCAACTACACCTATCTTTTTTATACTCATGAGAGATATATTATGATTTTAAGAATTTAAAGTGAAGCTTTGTTTCATCATAAACAAACATATACATTTACGATTAGGCGTAAAGAATATATATACTGAGTATAACGAGATTATAATGTGAGCATTAAAGAGGTAATCAGACTTTTCGGTCCGGCATGGATTGTAATGATGGCAGATGTTGATGCTGCCAGTGTATTAACTGGAGTAGCAAATGGTCAAGAATACGGATACAGACTGATCTGGTTATTGCTACTTTTATCCATTCCCTTATATATTATTCAAGAGGCTGCTGGAAGATTAGGTGCTGTAAATAACGGTAAAGGTCTTGGCGAGATAATTAGGGAGAGATATTCTGGTAAAATAGCGTTGCTTGCATCTCTCTCAATGTTTGTAGTCGACGTGTTTACTTACATAGTCGAATATGTTGGAATAGCGGTTGGAGGGTTAGTATTAGGGATCCCACCATATATAACTCTTCCAATTTTCTTTGTATTCCATCTGGTTATAATATCAACTAGGAAGTACGAGAAAATAGAGAAATTCTTACTTCCAATATCTTTACTTTTAGCTGTTGCCTTTGTACTTCAAGCAATGTTAAGGGGTATTGTAAATGGCGAAAACGTACTTTACTTCTCTCCTTCTAAATCCTTTACGTTTTTAGTTGCCGCAAATATTGGTGCCGTAATAATGCCGTTTATGATATTTTACCAAACTTCAGCCACCTCTTATAAGTACCAAAACGTAGAGTCCTCAATAGAGACTAAGATAAAGTGGTCCTCCATAGAGACACTTATTGGAGCAATAGTATCAGAATTAATAATGGTAGCAATAGAAATGGCTACTACTGGAATTTCGCCATCAGTGGACCCTTTAAACTATAAGGAAATCTCATATGCTCTGTCATTAGTTTCTGGACCCTTCTCTCCCTATATATTTGGAATTGGATTAATTTGTGCAGCTTTTCTGGCGTTAATAGTAGAGTCTCTAGGAAGTGCATGGGGGACTTTAGAAGCCTTAGGTAAAAATAGTTTTAACAACTTTATACTACTATACATTTCTGAGTCAATTCCTGCACTTGTAATCACATTACTTTTCACGAATAATTACGATAATGTTGTTAACTTTGCCCTAACTTTAATGTCGATAGCCCCGTTTATAGTTGTAATTCCATGTGTGTTGATTGGAATGCTAGTAAAGGACAAGAATTTGATGATGAACTATGCGTACGGGAGAACTAGAATGCTCGTTTATTGGATTACAGTTGCAATGATACTCATTGGTGGAATACTTGCTGTAATTTAACTTCCCTTCCACATTTTTAAAGAGGATACAAAATCTGAAATTGAATATCTACTCTTCCAGCTTAATGGGTATGAAAACTTAATATAACGAGAGGAGGTATAGTCTAAACTTAATAGCTCATCATCGTTTAACGTTATTTTTATTTTCCTATCATTAATCTCTATTTCCAATTTTCCAGCTTCTTCCTTACTTTCCAAAAATTCAAATCCTTTGTCATATCTTAGCATTAAGAACTTTTCCAGACTTTTTACACCACCATTAATCACAATTGTCCCAGAACCTAGTATAATGTGAAATAGCCATAGTTTTATAACGTTCAAATTCTGATCAATGTCTTTTACACTATATGCTTCATCTCCAAAGGAAGTACACCCCCTTAATGCTATGCAAACTTGATTTCCATAGAAATAGGCTGTATCGTTAGCCCATTCTGAGTGTTTTTCCATTGATTTATATAAAGGTTCTATGTGGGCATAGTATTGCGGGTCTATCTCAATCATTCTAGAAGGTGGTAGATATTTTATTACTTCTGAAGGTAAGTTTAGGAAAGTAACGAAACTTGGATAATGTCCACCCCATATGGAATAGGTCCTATCTGAGACTTTCCTTATCTCACCAAATGGTTGTGTTTTGTACACCAATCTGTAAAGGTTTTCTGACATATTATTGGGCAATTTACTTAACACTAATGCTCTAAATGCAGGGGAAATGGTGTTTATATAGGGTATGATATCGTTTTCTCCTTTAACTCTTTTAACTATCCCATTTTTTATAACGTAAACTTCATCATCATCACTAATTTGAACCTCTATCTCACACTGCGTATTCACTAGCCCCTTTTTCCATCTTATACACTGTCTATATACCACATTTAAAGTAAAGTTAAATCAGATATTAAAATACTAATTCTTAACGATATCAAGCGTATTTAGAGAAAAAGTCTTTTAGCTCATCAACGTATTTCACGCAATTTAAACTAGACGCAATTGCTATGGCTAGAATTCCAAAGGCTAATCCGGAAAATAAGAAGGCAATGCCCACGAAATTTAACAATAAAAATAAAGAAGAGCAAAAAAGTAGAACTAAAGAGATTTTGTTCTCATTGACTATATGCGACATTGTTACGCTTACTTCTTTAGATAAGAAGATTATCCTGTCTACGTCCTTAATCTTCTCGTTCAATATACTGATATAACCCTTGAGGCTATCCCAATTCGCTGAGATATAGTTTTTCAATTCTTCAATTTTAATGTTAAGTGGACCGGCAATCATCGTGCCCTCAAGAATATCCGAAATCTTATCCGAAGATAGAAGCTTAATGAGAGATAGTAAAGCACCCAGTTTAGCTAAAAAGACTACTTTATCTAAATCCTTAGTTAAACCAGGGAGTTTAGATTCAAGGTAAAACTGCAATACAGTCGAAATAATTAATAGGAAAGATGATGCAAGTATAAACTCTAAAAACAGTATGTTAAGAGACATAATTCTTCACTTGTTATTTCATTACTATAGTATCATAACCTATAGAGTAAATAAATGTTTGTTTTAAGGAACTATCAGAATAAGTATGCTACGACTATATATACAAAATAATCAATAGCATTTGCACAAATTTACTTTATTCACCTTAGATCTTAAATATTTATGGAAATTCTCTTGGAGGAGATTATAGTAATTATAAACTTTAAAAAGTGCGCGCCCTAAATATCATATATTATGTATGGAGCATATTTGAATATTTTTTACCGTTCGCCATTCTTGAGGAATTGTTATAATTAATATATAGGTTAATTTATCTAAGAACAGTTGTGGAAAAGGTAATTATTGACAAATACATTATACGTACAGATTGTAGCGATGATAACGTACTAAACGATTTAGTCAAGATACTAAGAAAATACAATATAAAGGCATATAATTACAAGGTTGAGTTTCTTCATAACAAGGTTAGTATTAGAGCCATAAGAAGGAATATTATTTTAAATTTATCGAATCTATACATAAAAGATATGGAAGATATTCTAGAAGAATCAGAGGAATTATATACTACTAGATTTGGCATAGAATTCCATAATATACCCTCTAAGAGGGAAATTTTAGATAAGCTAGAAGCTACTAAACTTCCTTACTCTAAGGTTGACGTATTTAAGGATTACGTTAGAATATGGACAATTAATGGATTCACATTTATAGATGGAAAGAGTTTAGAGGCAACGTATTATTTAAGTCTAATTCTCGAAAAGGTTAATTTAGAGCCGTTCAATTTAGGCAGAATTAGAAAGGTTAAAGACATGAGAGCTTTGCTTCTCCTTAAATATTATGGAATAAGGGATTTAGACTTAATCGAGAAACTAATTGATCTGGGTTTAAGAATTGAGAACGATAACGAGATAATAATAGATAATATTTCAATCAGCAAGAAGGGAATATTTAAAAAGGGTAATGAAGTGTCTAAAAAGGAATTATATGAGCTAGTTAAAGTTAATAAGTAATGGAGTATTCTTACAATCGTGTTAAAGTCTGTAACAGTTTCTGCACCGTCAAATATAGCCGTTGTAAAGTACTGGGGAAAAAGGGGAGATGAAAGACTAAATTTACCGCTCAACAACTCATTATCGATTACTTTAGATGATCAGTTATCAGTGATTACCAAAGTAACCTTAAACGATAAGAATATTGTAATAGTTAACGATAGGATCTTATCAGAAGATGAAATGAAAGAGTATGCTGGAAGGGTCTTGGATACCTTTAAGAAAATCGTTGGCAAGGAATTTCACGTTAAAGTTGAGTCAAAGTCAAAATTTCCTATTAATGCGGGATTAGCGTCTTCTGCAGCAGGGATTGCAGCGTTAGCCTTTAGTCTAAATGAGTTACTGGAGTTAAACCTCAAATCCGAAGAGCTTTCCAAAATAGCTAGACTGGGATCTGGAAGTGCATGTAGAAGTATGTTTGGAGGATTTGTAGTATGGAATAAGGGGGAGAGAGAAGATGGAGAGGATTCTTATTGTTATCAAATCTTCCGGCATGACTATTGGAGTGAATTAGTGGATATTATTCCTATATTAAGTGAGAAAGAAAAGAAAATCTCTTCTAGAAAGGGTATGATAAGATCAGCTGAAACTTCAGAACTAATGGAATGTAGGCTTAAATACATTGAGAAGACATTTAATGAAGTTATTGAGGCTATAAGGAATAGGGATGAGAAGAAATTCTACTATCTTATGATGAGACATAGTAATAGTATGCACGCAGTAATATTGGATAGTTGGCCATCCTTCTTTTACTTAAACGATACTTCCATAAGGATTATGGAATGGATACATGATTATGGGAAGGCTGGTTATACATTTGATGCTGGACCAAATCCTCACATTTTTACTACAGAAAGAAATATAGGAGATATTTTAGAATTCTTAAAATCTCTAGAAATAAAGAGAATAATAGTATCTAAAGTAGGAGATGGACCAAAAGTATTAAGTAGAGAATGAAAATTTAGTTAGATTCGAGCCTTAATCCCTCGTCTTCTTTCACATCAATTATGAAAATACCTCTTTTACTCCACGCCTCCCTTACCCTATTTAAATCATTGCCTAATGCAAAAATTGAATCTCCCCCACCTGCCCCAGGAGATAAGGCTACTAACGCACCTTCCTCTTCTGCTATTTTTATCAACTCCTCCTCCATTTTACTTACCAGTTTAACACCAACAATACGCTCAGCTATATAATTCAAATACTTCCTTCCTAACTTTATGTGCTCCACAGCCTCGTCAAGCTTATTCAATTTTATGAGTTTGATTGCCATATAATTCTCCTCATCTATAAGCCTCATTATTTCCTTAAAATCATCCAAATTACTCTTCTCTACAAATTTCCTAACCAAACCCACGGTTTCAGAACTCTTTCCCGTAAATCCAAGCATCATATCGTAATTTCCCAAATTGAGTTTTTCGAAATAGAAGTCCATCTTATCTAAATCAGTAAATCTCTTGTAAACTATGCTACCAAAAACAGCTGAAGCTATGTCAAACCCACTACCAATTCCCTTTTGTCTCTTATAGTTGGCAATTTGTGCCAATTTATGTATCTCAAACAAATCCAGTTTGCCGTGGATAGCGTAATACAGACAAGCGGTAAGGGAAACTGTAGCAGCCGAAGAACTACCTAGTCCCGTTTTTTTACCATCTATTATAAACTCCTTATCGTTATATAGATCTATTTCATAACCTTGAGGAAGTTGTGAAAGCCTTTCTCTAAAAGTATCTAGGACTGAATTAATTAACTCATTACCAGAATTTTTGAAGTGCCCATAACTAGTATGGAAAATTAAACTATCCTTCTCTTTAATTTCTCTCAAACTACAACTCACTCTCTTATTAACTGCTATTACATGTGATATGCCTCCAAAAACTACGCTGTAACTTCCTATCCAAAGTATTTTGCCAGGTGCGCTAACCTTTATCACATTCCATATTCCTTATTAGCTTTTTAATCTTTAACTACTATTCATTTCCAAATGGAATTTCTAAGCAAGAGGGAAAGGTTAGTATTAGTTGCAATAGCCCAAGCAGGACCTAGTGGGACCACTTATTCACAACTATCAGCATTAGGTTATATCTTATCTAGAAACACTATCCAAGAAACAATTGAGAACCTTTACTTAAAAGGTTACATTAACGTTCTAAAAGACGGGGATGAGATAAGATACATAGCGTCAAAGAGCGTAAGAAACGCTATTATTAATTTGGAATTTCACAAGTATAGATTAGCTAAAAATTTGAGCGAGTTGAAGAAGAAAGTAGAGGATATTAGTAAGATGGAGAAACAACAACAAGCTGTAGCCTTTAAGGGTGTCCTAAAGGATCTACTTTCCTCCATTTCATCTTCGATAATATCATTACTAGATGACATGCCAGCTTTAACATTACCTGAATATACGGAAGTCTTGGAAAATTTGTACAGGGAGTTTTTATCTAAGCTAAGCCCGCTTATGCAAGAATCCATGACTGAGGATGAAATAAATGCGTTCATTTCGTTAGTGAGTAAATATAGGGGAGAAAAAGAGGCTGAAGAGATTAAAAGTACGTTACAGAAAATAAAGGGAGGAGCGGAGAGTCAAAGTTAGTAGAAATGTTTTCCATAAACCTTATAAGTTTCCCTCATAATCCAAAATTAAGTTTGAGAAAAGTTCAAGAACTCTTAGTTGATAAGTTCTATTTAACTGTGTGATTTGCAAGCCTAGTAGTAATAACATAGAGTTATACACTCCGTATGTTACAGAGCGGGCGAATATCTCGAATAGTTAATACTACGAAACATAAGAAGTTCCATTTCTCCAATATTTATGAATGGGTTGAGGATTATGTGAAGGTAAATGGCTTCTATTAAGTCTAAGAAACAAAGGATTAATATTATATATCGTTTAAAAATCCTATTAGATCCGAAACCTTCCTCAGAAAATTATCAGTGAACGCGTGTGAACTTTACGTTACATTTGAAAAAGTTTCAGCTATTCAGCTAGTTCTTACGACATAGTTTCTCATCGTTTATTATACTTCGTCAGACTTTAAAGGGCAAGAAAACTTCACTCAGTATTGACGTCCAAGGTTCACCGCACCTCTTCACACTATACGTAAGGTCATTTACTCTCTTGGATATGGAGCGTAGGAACCTCGTTGCATCCCACATTAAGGTCTCGAAGTCCGTGTAAATCTTCGAGTAGAGCCTTTTCTTGAGGACTGCCCACGGCCCCTCCGCCGGACTCTTATCCGGAGAGTAAGGCGGCAGATAAACAAACTCCACCCCATTTTCCTCAAGGAATTCCCTCACTTCATTACCGTGTATTCTAGCATTATCCATCACTATCACGGTCTTCTCGTCCTTTATTACCTTCCTCAAGTAGAGTATAATATCTTTTGAGTTCAGCGAGGGCTTCTTGTATGTCGAATAGGAGAAAGTTATTCCCTCTTTACTAATCGTTATCCCGCCTACTACTGCAAACCTCTTCCTCTTAGGGTTGACCTTTATCCCTCCTCCGACCTTCATCCAGCCTTTACCCTTGTTTATGTAGGACACGTACGACTCATCGAAGATGTGTACCTTGTACCCTTCTCTTATTTTTTTAAAAAGCTTCTCCCCTTGTTCCTTCACCCACCTTTCTACAGCGTTATCGTCTCTAACGTAAGTTCTCTTTCCTTTCTTGTACTTGAAGCCTAACTTCTTGAGGACTGGGCTTAAACTCCTCGGGTTGTACTTTATCCCAAATTCCTTGTCAAGTATATACGCTATGAGCTTCAAGGTCCAGAAATCGTAGTTCAAGCCGAAATCTCTTGGGCTCTTTTCTAAGATTCGGACGAGCTTTTCCTCGTCCTTCAGTTTCGTGGGTCCCTTCCTCGGCTTAGCGCTCAGGTCACCTTTCCTCAACCACTTGTACACGGTAAAGATGGAGACGTCATACTTCTTGGCAACGTCCTTTATACTCATCCCGTTCCTCACATCTTTTACAGCGTTAATCCTCCTCTCTTCCTCTTGTTTCTTGTTGAGCCTTATACCGTGCATTCTGGATTTCGGCATAACAATTTAGTATTACTCATGAAATATAAATCTTGCTCTTTAAAGTCTGACGAAGTATAATGGGATACCAAACGATAAAAAATATATATGATCGAACAGTTATAGTATATGTATGAGAAGGACTAGGGATGATATAATAAGTGATATCTTGGAGGCGATAGATAGTAAAATTAATAGGATATCTAGTATTATGAAAAATGTTAATCTTAGCGCCTCGCTAGCAAAAAAATATATATCAATGCTTGCAGAAGAGGGGCTTATTCAAGACGACAATGGCGAGTATAAGTTAACAGAAAAAGGAAGAAAAATTCTTGAACAGCTTAGAAATATGAGAAAGATGGAATTAGAATTAGCTAATATAATTTATGAAGTTAGGAAAGAACTATCAATTAATGAGAAGAAAGATTAAGTAAGTCATAGTTAATAGAGCTATTCCTACATCTACTATTTTATATACTCTCTTCGGTACGAAATTTAATAGTGAGAGAGATATAATTGAAACTGCAGATGCTATTATAAATACTGAAATTACCTCTATAGAGTAGAGTATACTATAAGCAGTGGAAGCGATAACTATAACCAACACCTTGGTTGGAGTTATGACGAAAGCTCCTTGTAATAACCCAGCCTTGTTTGCCCCTATATCAATTTCCTTATCAAATATTGCTTGAATTAGAAGTAGAATTGAAAATATAATACCTATTATATTTGAGATTATCTCTAAGAATTTATTATCACCTATTAGAATTACAAGTGGTATTGCTATTATAACGAACCCAGCTGAATGAGATAGGGCAAATTGTACAATCTTCCATCGGCTCTTTAAAAGTCTTGCAGTCGCTACATGATCAGGTTCAATTCCATGCGAAAGACCTAGTAATAACGATAGGATAAATGGATCCACGTTTACTCCTTTAATAACTTTAATAATATAACTTATTGCTACTCGCGACAGAATACGGTATGAAATTCATTATAATATGACCACAAGATATAAGCAGAAAGCTTATAAGGGCAAGAAGGAAGTTAATAGTTAAGAAAATCATTAATTTCTCACTTTAAACTAAGAATAGTCATAGTGTTAAACTAAAGTGAGAAAGATGAGAGTACTGGCAATTGGTAACGTTTTTAACCCATCTGGAGTATCGGTTCATATAATAAATGTTTTAAAAGAGTTAGTAAAGATGGGGGACGAGGTATTCTTATACGTTCCGTCATTTCTTGTGAGAAGGAACTATGAAGTGTTAAAGGATTTAGAGAATGCACATATTAGTGTTCATCATTCTGTGTATGAAACTAAAGAAGCTGAAGAAGTTGGTACATTACCTTATTTCATAAGATCTCATACCGTTTACTTAAGATGGAATAATTTGGGGGAGGATAGAAAATATATTGATGAACTAAAGGATATTAAACCGGACGTCATTTACGACATGCACGAAGACTCAATTACCTTAAGATTATCATACCATATTGCAAAAAGATTGAATAAACCATTAGTTAAACTTTTACATCTTGAGCCATTCAGAAATTCTTTCGGAAGGGGGTATAGGAAATTTCTAGGAATCAAAGGATTAGCATATGACACCTTAATGTGGATGTTCTACAAATTCGATAAAAGGGCATTTTTACGTTCAATAAATGATGGAATATTAAGGGGAATAGCTGGTGTATCTAAGGCACCGTTTTATCTATCTGGAATTGAAGAGATTGCACATAGTGTGAGATTAAAGGTTTATGAGGTTGGTAATGCTTTCAATAAGGATATTATTTATAAGTATAGGAGGACTAGAGGTAAAGAAGACTATGCGGTTTTCTTCGCTAGATTAGTCCCACAGAAGGGGATTAAGGAATTGCCTAAGATCGCTGATTTATTAGATAGTAAAATAGTTGTATTTGGAAAAATTTTTAATGAGAACGATAGGTCGATTCTAATGTCGCATCCTAAAATTGAATATAAAGGTTATAGGCCAATAGAAGAGGTATACAATACAGTGGCCAAGGCTAAAGTTTTAATTTATCCTTCCCATCAAGATGGTTTTTCTCTAGTGGTTTTAGATACCTTAGCTTTAGGTACTTCGGTTGTAGCATATGATATACCTGCAATAAGATTTGTGTTTTCCAGTTTAAAACCAGTTAGAACAGTGAGAGAGTATGATATAAAGGAAATGGCAAGTACTGCAAACAGTATACTAAGGATGAAAGATGAAGAATACGAGAGTGAGCATGAAGATGAGAAGGTGAAGAAGTTTTTAGAATTGCACTCCTCATGGGCAAACGTAGCTAAGGAGACCCACGATTTTCTTTCTGCATTCTTATAAATCTCATTGATAGTCCTAGTTTTATGGAAGTCAAATAGAAATTATCTTTAATTAAATAGAGGAAATAAATTACTGCAACAATCCAAAAAATCCCTGAAATTTCGAAGTAAAAGAATCGCAGTATATAAGCTAAATCTGAGAGTAGTATAGAAATTACAACCTTATTGTAATTATATCTACTTGTAGAGTAGGTAATGCAGGAGAAGAATAAGTTCGACATTATACCTAAGGTAAAAGCGTGAACGAAATCTCCAAAATAGAGCGACAACAAGGGAATTACTATTAGAGACAGTAAAGATGAAATCCCAGTAATGCTCTTAAAAGTAAACGTCTTTCTATATATTGTAAGGAAGTAAACTACTCCGATAAAGGGAAATAGTATGGGGAAAAAGTACGACAATATTATAATTAGGAATATGGGTAACTGATGCAGTCCGAATACTGGTTTGGTTCTCAAGTTAACGGAAAATACTCCCACGTTTACTCCTAATATATACAAAAGTAAAGGAGTGATAAGAAGCCAGTAGTTTGGGTAAAATACCCACGCAATTATGGACGAGAATGGTGACGATAGTACTAGAGCATTGATAGGTAACTTTTTAGTATTATAACCATACATTTTCAGATCTTTTAGTGCCCAGACTTCAGTAATAGTTAGGACAACTGATGCAATAATTTGAAAATACTGTATTGGAATAGCCAAGAGAATTAAAGATGCTATATGTAACGCTAAGTAATTTTTTGCTGGAAAGAACAGTCTCTGTATCATGCCAAAGTATAATGCGTAAGCTCCCAACAGCATAAAATAGGGATGAAATGGCAAGTTAAGGGGTAGTGATAGTGAACCCAAAGCCCAGTATATCATTGCCAAGAATATAAAGGGAATATTAACTCCCCAAGGTTCTATCTCTTTTATCTCCTTCATATAGTTGAAATCGATAACAGAATAAAAAAATGTTAAGCTTATAGATTAGGTTTCTACGATATTCTTATAGCTGTTACGTAAATATCTAGCTAAGTATAGAGCATCAGTATCTAAATATCCCGCAAGTCTAACTAAGGTTATATCGGGATTTCGTTTGATTATTTCAACTATCTTTCTCAGCTTATGAGGTAAGATAACTTCATCGTTTGTGGTCAAAGCCCATTCCTTAAACCTTGCCCAAAATTTTGAATAGTTCACAACATGTTAGTTTATTAGGATACTTTTTAAGCAAAAGTGCTAAATGACATCTTTTTATACTTTTTTGCAAAAATGTTAATATGAAAATCTTAACATTTGGCGGTACGGGATTCGTTGGTAGCAATTTCGTAAGATATGCCATAAGTAAGGGACATGATGTACTAGTTTACGCTAGGAGCATGAACGATTACACAAAAGCCTTACAAAACATTGGTGCAAATATAGTTTTCTCTTATGATAATTATTTGAAAGACATTGATTGTTTAGTTTACTTCATAGGCGCAATGTGGACTAAGGATCCTAGAGAATTTGAATACTTACAAGTACAATTCCCTACTGAAATAGGAAGGAAGTTCTTTCAAGTTAATTCCGGTAAGTTCGTATATATAAGCAGTATAGGAGTGTCTGAAAATATCGAAAGTAAAGAGAGACCTATAGCTGAAGAGAGTCCTCATGGGGAAGGTTTAAAGCCAAATACGCTTCATGGAATTACGAAGCTTGAAGGGGAAAGGAACATATCTAAATTCCCCAATTATGTAATACTTAGGTTTCCAATAGTTTATGGCCCCTATAGTAGAATCCTTATGTGGAGGGCTTTCATGTGGTTAGTTTCTCATGGTATTGGTCTAAAAAATGATAATATGTTTAGCGTAGTCTCAACCAGAAATACTTCCAAGGCAATAGAATTAGCTTGCAAATATAAGAGGAGCGATTATTTTTACATTACTGATAAGGAACCCGCTAACTTGACAAGTCTTTTCTCTGATGCAGTAAAAGCCATAAATAGGGAAATAAGGTCATGGCTCCCATTTAGCGTAAAGCTCATAGAGCCTTTCAAATCTTCACACGAGATGCTAAAAATGGCCTATGATGTCCTTTCACGGGAGTTAGTATATTCCTACAAGAAGGCCGAAAGGGAATTAAATTACATTCCAGAGGATGTAAGGATTGAGACGTTTAAGGAAATGGCAAAATATTACAAGATTATATGAACGATTAGGAAGCTTTGTGGACTCGTTGAATTTTCACAAAAAGTTAAAAAACATCATAAACATAAGTTGTACATCTTGAGGTTAGTTGAAAGATAGATAATAGTGACTTAGTGGAAAATATTCAACAGATCAACTAAGCATGGTTAGGATTAAACTTTTTATTATACAAGTTATTAAAATTCTTATGATAATATGTACTGTTGTAGATGATTCAAACAGATTAGACTTATTCTCTAGAGGGAAATTCATAGTATTATTTACCGATAAAAATAAGGAGATTCTATATAAGGAGGAGAATCCAGCGTTAAACTCTTCCACTAAAAGACCGTTAGTAGCTAAAGAATGTGTAAGGTTAAGAGCCGAAATGGTAATCGCTGCTCATGGATCTCTCTGCTATCCATCTTATTCCATTTTAAAGAAAGCTAATGTTAGAATGTTAGTAGGAAATATCGGTGATAGTATATATACATATAGTTTTCATTCAGTAAGCAAGTGGGAAGTTACATATTCTAGCTTTTTGGCGATTAAAGAAAGGCTATTCCGACGTTAGTTTCTTTTCAAGAAGGCTTAATGATATATCATATCTATAGTTAGTGTGGAGATGGCCATCATTAAACTCCTCGTAATAGTGATTTATCCCATATTTTTGCAATTTCTTGTGTAAAGTCCTACTCCCATACTGTATATTGAACTCGTCCTTTTTGCCTACATCTATAAATATGAACTTAAGCATTTTCAAATTATCAGCGTATTTGTCAACCATTCTCACTGGGTCTTTCTCTAACCATTTCTTCCAAACATCTTCCAATATTTCCCCAGTTTCCAGATCGAAGGGCAACTCAATTTTTTCATTATTTGGAGAATAAAATGCTGACATGCCGACCACGTTCAACGTATTTAAATCTTCCCTATGCTGTTTATTTTCCTTCTTCCAATAATTTTCTAACCATTCCTCTGGAGTCTTAAATCTCCTTAACTGCTCAATTGCCCTAGGAAATGTAGGTAAGTAGACGTACTCGAAATATGCGTCACCAGCGTGGTCAGCTATGGCCTTAATAGTATTAGGGTATTTCATTCCTAATATAAGTGCACCATATCCTCCTGAGGAGTGTCCAAATATTCCTATCTTATCGCTCTTGAACTTATCCTTTAAGAATGGTATTAATTCCTTTACCAGAAAGTCCTCATACATTCCAACTGCTGAGGAATTTATGTACTGATTTCCACCAACCTTAGTGAACATATCTGGAAGAACTATTACTGAACCTTTCATTTTCCCCTCGTTACTCAATCTCTCAACCTTACTCACCATGTCCTCTCCCAATGGGTTATAATTAATTTGGGTTAGTGAAGAAGAGAGGTAACCGCTAAGGTAAATCAATATTGGTCTCCCCTCATAGTCTTTAGGGTAAATTATTCCCACTCTTCTCTTATACGGATCATTTAAGGGATTATCTCTCAAAACGTTACTCTCAAATTCAATAATAGTTAAGTTCATGTACCCATCTTCCTTCCCTAAGCTTTAAATCTTCCTTTTTTCATTATATCATATGAAGCTAACAGTTAAGGAAGTTAAAGAGGTTTATAAACCAAAGTTACTACCTATAATTTGGAAGGACGAAAATAATACTTTGACAATCCTGGATCAATCGTTATTACCATTCCAAAAGGTCTACGTAGATTTAAAGGACGTTGATAGTACAGCATTAGCCATAAAGAACATGCAAGTTAGAGGTGCTCCAGCAATAGGAATTACTGCCGGGTACGGAATGGTATTGGCGTTAACTAGTAACAAGAATGTAAAGACATTAGATGAGGCTATTAGAGAATTGACTAGGGCTAAAGCCATATTGGATTCAGCTAGACCTACAGCTGTTAATTTGGTTTGGGCGACTTCAAGAATGTTAACTTTAGCTAAAAATGCAGTGGAAAACGGTAACGCTAAGACCATAAATGAGCTAATAGACCTTATGAAAGTTGAGGCTAAGAGGATTTTTGATGAGGAATATGACGCTGAAATACAAATGGGACTTTACGGTTTAGAGAAATTAAACGACAGTGATACAGTACTGACGCAGTGTAATGCTGGTGGTTTGGCGACTGGTACTGGGTTGGGGACTGCATTGTCTCCAGTGAAATTGGCTAAAGCCTTAGGGATGAACGTCTCAGTTATCGCTCCAGAGACTAGACCTTGGTTACAAGGTAGTAGGTTAACCGTTTACGAATTAATGGAGGAAGGAATAAAAGTCACATTGATTACCGACACTGCAGTTGGTTTGGTAATGTATCGAGGAATGGTTAATAGCGTCATGGTTGGGGCTGATAGGATATTAAGAGATGGGCATGTTTTCAATAAAATAGGAACATATAAGGAAGCTGTCATAGCTCACGAATTAGGGATACCGTTTTACGCATTAGCCCCGACTTCAAGTTTCGATTTAAAGAGCAACGTTAACGAAATTAAGATCGAGGAGAGGGATCCTAATGAAGTTAGGACAATTAGGGGAATACCAATAGCTCCAGAAAACGTAAATGTATATAATCCTGTATTTGATGTTACTCCACCTAAATATATTGCTGGGATAATAACTGAAAAGGGAATAATATATCCGCCATTTCATGAGAATATTAAAAGAATTGTAGAAAGATAACTCTTAGGAAAAGTAATTTAAATATCAAGATCATAATTAACCTTAATGAGAGTTTTAACAAAGCTTATCTTGATAGTTTTCGTATTTGAGGTAGTATTATTTCTAATAGCTTCTGCCATACCTCAGAATAATCCAATTCTAGTTTCACAATTCAATAGTACGGAAAATCAAGTGTTGAATCAGTCTTATTTTGGTAAGGTATTAATGATATTTGCTAATAACGTGAGAGTTGGGTTACTAGACTTCATACCTGCTGTGGGAATGATCATATTGGCAATAAGTATATATTCTACGGGAGCTGTTTTGAGTGCGTTCTCAGCAAGTCTTAACGTCCCTGGAATTTTATCTGCGTTAGGTTTAATGACCTTACCACACTCGTGGCTTGAACTACCCTCCTATGCCATAGCTGCCTCTAGTGGGTTATACATCATAATTAGACCTAGGGAGTGGATAAGAGGATTGTTAACCCTTATAATGGTTCCAATAGAACTATTTTTGGCAGCTTTAGTGGAATCTGGGGAGTTTTACGTAAGTAACCCTTACATATTATGGCTATATTCGATACCCGCGTTTGTATTCCTATACTTCCTTTACGAATTCTTACAAAGGAGAGCTGAAAATTACATTAAAGTGAGAGCCCCGGTAGCTCCTAAACAGCAAAACATAGTTCAACTGCAAACTTATGCTGACTATTTAGCTAGGTACAATCAGAGCTGGAATACAGCAAGTTATTATGAAACTCAGGGCAACTTATCTGAGGCTATGAGATATTATTGGGAAGCCATCTTTTACTTGATTACAGCAGTTGGTAACAAATTGGGAATGCCTACTCTATCCAAAGAAGATCAAGATAACGTAATAAGATCTGTAGCATATAGGGTTGGGAATCCTCAACTATATGATATCTATAACGAGGCATTCAAAATTAGGATTGAAAACAGGATAAATGACTTTCAAATATTTAAGGAATATTTATCTCAGTTAGCAAGATATTTGAATTCTATCTAACCTAAAATTTTTTCACTTATCACCTCTATACCCAATTTTAAGGCCATATCGTAATACTTTTTGGGGATTGCGAACGCTATCAGAAAACTTCTTACTTTCTTAGAGAATTTATTTTCTAGAATCTTTTCTCTAATTAACAGTTGTTCTAAAGTGGAGTAGTCTGCGTAATTTTTAGCCAAAAACAAATAAATCTCTTCCCCTTGATCATAATACATAATGGGTAATACGTACCCTATTCTTAAAATACCTTTATCATCTACTAAAAACTCCCTCTTTATACTAGCTAGGTTAACTCCTTTACTCTCAAGTTGGGGTTTAAACATATTAACTATTAAGTATTCGATTTCCTCCTCCTTTCTCGAGATGTCAGTAAGGAACTTTAGCACTTGATCCTCTAAGCTCATAATATAATATCATACTCCCCCTTATTAAAAATAATTTCTCAAAATACGATTGCACACAATTGCACACAAGTGCATATAAATTTATATATCGTCTTTTTAAGTAAAAGTTAAAATATTATCTTATGAAAACACTTTTAGTTCCGTTAACAACTCTTTTGATGCTTGACGTTATAACTACAGCACTGGGATTATCTAGGGGTCTTGTAGAGAGCAACCCATTAATAAACGCATTATACTCCTCATTACCATTTCCAGTCTTTATTGCAATATTTCTTCTCATTAAAATAGGAATATTAGGTCTAATCTATCTTCTCTATAAGTATACTAAACTAGATTTAGTGATCATTCTTGGGATAGGAATTTCTTTCATAGTCTTTATTAACAACATTCTCCTCATCTCTTAACAAATTATTTATGTAGTTTAGCAGTATGTAGACTGCAATTAAGTTCATCATAAGGAACATGATTATACCTAGATACTCTAATTCCTTAGGGGCATATAGAGTAGTATAAAGCGATGGGCTTATCATTAATATTAAAGAAAGTAAACTATCGCCTATCATCCATAAAGCTAAAAGAAGTACCTTAAAGCTTCTATTAAGTTCCTTAAGAGAGGAACCTATAATTAGACCCCCAACCAATAAAGTAATCTCCTCTATCAATCTTACTGATAGGATTTCAGCACCTAAATTAAAGAAAAATGGGTAGTGCCATAGGAAAGCAATTGAAGCTCCGACTGGAAATCCTATATGTTTGTCTACAATTTTTCTCTTAACGAGATAATATGAGATAAGAATACCCGCTCCAAAAAGTGAATAATGGGCTAACATATAAGGTATTGGATTAACGAACATGTACTCTTCCGTAAATGGATTAACGGATATCGCAATAAGAAAGATACAGAACATTAGAATAGTTATAAAAAAATAATTATTCACTTTTTCACCTTATACGAAGAGATGGAGATAGAACGTACTGAAAACTACAACCCATATGGCGTCTACGAAGTGCCAATAATACGTTGCAGCAACTGAACCTCCATAAGGTGTCACTCCCTTATAAGCCCTTAATAGTACGAACGCCCACACTACCAGTCCCATAATCACGTGAAATCCGTGTAGACTTACCGTACTAAAGAAGAACGCAGTAAATGCTGATTGTTGTGGAGTAAATTGTATGACATGCGTAAACTCGTAAACTTGTCCCATTAGGAATGTGAATCCCATAACCGCAGTTAGTATACCTAATGCCTTGAACATTTTCATATTCCCTTTCTTGAACTCCTCATATGCTAAATGTGCTGGTATCGAGCTTGAAAGTAATATAATTGTCATTATTACCGGTAGTGGGAAATATTCAACTTTTAATGGTGGTACATTAGCATATGCTATGGGATTAGTAATAGGGCTAGCTACAAACATATACCCTCCTATAAAGGATCCGAAAAGACATATCTCAGCTAATATGAACCATAAAACCGCCGACCTCGCATCTCTCATTATAATAGTTCCTAGTGACGGTGTTAATGCTAATCCATTATTTACACTACCAGCGGAAACTGGTGAACCTCCATCAAGTTGCATTGGTGGAGGTATTTGTTTAAACCACTGATCATATGCCCAATACACGCCAACACCCATAAACGCTAGTAGGAATAATATACCTACTGGCATTAAGTTAATGAACCCAAACATGAAACCTAGGGGCACAAATGAAAGCATTATTCCAAGTATGCTGTAATATGGAAAGCTCACTCCATGATATTCTTCATCAAAACTACCATCCAATGATTTACCAAAACTTAACGGTAGTTTAACCGGTTTTATATAGAAATCTGGTTGACCTATCTGTATAGCGTTCCAGGGATCTACAGTTTCTACAGCCTTTCCCTTTATCCATGAGTACAACAAATCACCAAAAGCCATTAGTAGGCCTATTCCCATTAACACTCCTCCGACATCAATCATATCTTGGAATGGTATGTAAATTGGTGAAGGAACTGAAGCATATCTTCTGGGCATTCCTAGGACTCCATCAATAATCATGCCAGTAGCTATTAGAAATGCACCAGCCACTATCATTATAGTTCCGCTTTTCACTATATCATCGTGATACCACTTACCAGTAAAGTACGGGAAGTAATAAATCAAACCAGCTAATAACGCAAAGAGTATTGCAAACACCATGTAATGGAAATGTCCTACCACTAAATAGGTACCATTGAATGCGTAATCTAGCGGTACTAACGGAAAGAATACTCCAGTAATTCCTCCAACCAAGAATATGGCTATAAAGGATATTACTAAAATCGTGGGTGCCTTATATCTTATCTCACCTCCATATAAGGTCGCAGTCCAGTTAAATACCTTCACTCCAGAGGGCACTGCAATTGCCATCGTGGTAGCCGATGATACTATTTGGGCTACCGTATTGTCAATAGCTGTGAACATGTGATGCATCCATACTCCTAGTACACTTAGAAATGCTATGGCCATTGACGATAATGCTAATGCCTTGTAACCGTAAATCTGCCTACCCACCATTCGGGGTAGAATTTCACCAACTAGACCCATTGCGGGTAAAATTAATATGTAGACTTCTGGATGTCCAAAGAACCAGAACAGGTTTTGCCATAGTACTGGAGATCCACCTAACGACGCATCAAAGAATGGCAAATTCCATAATCTTTCTAAATAAGCGAAAACTAGTCCCGCAGTTAATGGTGGCATTGCGACCACTAGTAAGATTGATGTGGCGAAGAAAGACCATGTAAATAGGGACATTTTAAAGTATGGTATTTTCTTTAATTTTATTATAGTCATTAGGAAGTTTACTCCAGTTAATGTAGATGAAATACCAGACAGTATAAGAGCTATTTCAACCAATGTGGTACCAAGTCCATAATTTACTGAAGTCTCTACAGATAGTGGTGCGTACATGTACCAACCAGTATTAACGGGTCCAAACCAAGGAGCTATAAGTCCTAGGAAGACAGATGGAACTAAAATCCAAAAGGAAAAGGAATTAATTCTAGGCCAATATAAATCATGAGCTCCTATCATCCTAGGTATTAGATAGTTTGCGAAACCTACCGAAATGGGCATTACCATGAAGAATATCATGAAGATGCCATGCAATGATACTGCATTATAATAGTCTACCGCACTTAAACTTTGGTAAGTTAGCTGATATCTTATTAGCGCTGCATTTACTGCCCCAGCCAATAGTGCAATTATACCTAGCGTTATATACATTTGTCCAATATCGCTTGCACTTGTTGTGAATAACGCTACTTTTAAAACTCTTTTTATGTTCATCATATTAAGTGTTAAAATTTTATTTTTTAAATCTTTCTATTAAAAGCCAGTAAACCTAATGAATTTAGGGTTACTTAAATGATTAAATAAAAAATATATGGTTCTTATCTTTAATCTGCTTAACTAGTTGTGGTATAAGGAGTAGTCACGTTCGATGAAACAATTACTACTGCCCACATTCCGCTTTGTGCATGTCCTAAGATACCACAAACTAACATGTAAGTTCCAGCGCTTAACGGTCCCCATAGTCCACTATCTGATTGACCGCTTGAAATTCCACTAGTTTGATAATTGCTAGTGGTAGCGCCAACTATATATAGTATTTTACCAAACTGTCCAACATCAGGATTACTTGGAGTCGCAGTAGTGTTTTGTAAAAGAATTAAGTTGTGGGGTAGTGATTGTTCATTCACAAATTTCACGTAAACTGACCATCCCGCAGGAATATAAATTTTCAATTGCCCATTGCTAGTACCATTAAAATTAAAAGTTGGTCCGGTAGTTAGAACAGAAATTATTAAAAATACTGTCTTATTCGTGGAATCATATTTTAATGGTATTTGACTTGAGGTGGAAGTGGAAGTACTGGTAGCTGTAGAAGTGGGTGCTGAGAGTACTTGATATTCATAGTAAGCGTAAACTGAAACTCCCACCGCTACTATTGCAACTAGTACTCCAACGATTACGGGCAGAAGAGAGGACTGTGCTTTCATATGCTAAATTAATGCAACTTTGATTTATAAATTTATAACCTTATGTAGAGTATCATAATCATCTTCTATATTAAAGAATGTAAACATAAGTTAATAATGTTATAAGATAAAACTTAAATATCTTATTAAGATATAGTAGAATGATGAACAGAAGGACATTTTTGAGACTATATTTAGTGGTAGGAGCTGCAGTTGCAATAGCACCCTTAATAAAACCATTAGCAGATTACGTAGGGTACTTCTACAATGAAATAGGCACCATGTCAAAGCAGTATTTAGTCGCAAATAACACTGATGGATTATCTGGGTTTCCTAAATATAGGATAGCTAATATTAAGGATATCCAGCAACAAGCGCAAAGTTCAGGGTGTCCAGTCTACTTTTTCGCTTATCCACTAACTAATGAACCTTGTTTCCTAGTGGACTTACAAGCACTATTGGGTCAACCGGTTCCAGAAATACCAAATCCATATTACGGACAATATGCAGGCCCAATAGGGCAAATTAAAACCATACAAGGTGTAGGTCCAAATAACTCTATATACGCATTCTCTGACGTTTGCGTACATCTAGGTTGCCAACTCCCTGCACAAGTTTTAGTGACCTCTGAGAATAATCCGGGTTTAGATGTGACAAATTCAGTCCTTCATTGCCCATGCCATGGCTCTCTTTACTCCTTAATGAAGGGTGGCGTAGTAGTTGGGGGACCTGCCCCAAGACCTCTTCCTATAATTTTCTTAGAATATGACCAAAATACTGGAGACATATACGCAATAGGTACTAATGCTCCATATTTCAGTGCATCAATACCCAGAACTACTCCAGCTGATAACCTGCTTTACGATCCTAGATATAGTTACAGTGTACCCTCAAATCCGTCTTGTAGTAAGGGTGGTTAGCGTGGCAGATGAGCAAAGTAATGGTTTGTTCGATAGGTTTATGAAATGGTTAGATGATAGATTAGGGATTTATGGCCATACTCTAAGACCAGCACCTAGATATGCTTACTCCATAGATTATTGGCTTGGAGGGCTGGTATTATCTGCGTTCATACTTGAAGTAATAACTGGTGCCCTAGTTGCGCTTTATTATACGCCAAGCGACCCCTACACTTCAACTACTTATCTAATAAGCAAAGTTCCATATGGGGCCTTTCTGTTTAGCCTTCATAGTTGGGGAGCCTACGCTATGGTATTTTTACTCCTAGTTCATATGACCAGAAACTTCTTTGTAGGAGCGTATAGACAACCAAGAGAAATAATGTGGATAGTCGGAGCTGGTTTAGCAGGATTAACGTTAACTGAAGCCTATTTAGGATATTCGTTACCTTACAACTTGATTTCATGGGTTGCAACAACTACTGGACTAAATTTATTCTCATACATGCCGTTTAACTTAGGTTATCTAATCTCACTATTCACTGTAGTAAATCCCGATCAGCCTGGTATAATGTCTGGTGTGGATCCATTAGTACAGAGATTTTTCGTATTTCACTGGATAGTTGGTGGGTTAATACTAGCACTTATAGGATTACATCTGTATATTTTCGAAAAACACGGTATAACTCCACCAGTATCTCAAGTTAAACCTGGAGATCCGGAGTTAATAGATGAGTATCAAGATAAGTTGAAGTCCGATCCCAAATGGGAGTTGCAACCCTTAATGAGGTCCATAGGAATGGTAATAATGATCTTTCTACTAACTTTTGGTGCAATATTTCTAATAGCTGGAGCAATACCATTTAATATTGTTATTATTGGCGGTACTCCTAAATATATAATGCCTGCATTTAACCCTGTGGAAGCAGCGCAAACTCCACCAGTCCCTGACTGGTACTTCCTTTTCATTTACTTCTTCTATAAATCCGTAAGTCCAACTAATGCCTCTCTCATATTCTTAGGCTGGGTTGTAGTTACTGTATTATTCCCATTTATAGAGGAATATGTATTTAGGCATAAGGCTCCGCATCCAGCATTAAGGCCAGCATCAATTGCAATAGGAACTGGTTTCATAGTAAGCTTTATAGTTAATAGTGTTTGGGCGGCTTTAACACCGGGAAGGGATATTGGACCGATAGGTACGGAGGTAGATGGTGTAATATTTCTAGTATGTTTCGCAGTAATTTGGCCGTTATTAAGGTATGTTGCTCAGCCTAGAGTTTTAGCTAAGTGGCAAAGTTCTCCGTTAACTGATGGTGGAGTTGTAATTGAGTATAAGGAGAGGAGGATATTAAGTGGGCTATTAGTACTATTAATTAATGGATTGGTATTAAGTGGGCTAATATACTCTCTATACGAGGTATTTATACTCTCAAACAATCCTATAATTAACCAGTTTTTAATAGGTCAATATTTAGGTTTTTCATTAGTTTTGTTCTCAATTTCAATTTTTATAAATGTGGTGATGGGAATTGGAAAAAGCAAGAATATTTGAACTATCAACCATCGTATTTGCAATTGTCATCTTAACGGTTTTAGGAGTTTTTTCAGATATTTATCTAAACTCAATAAACACCGGAGCCTATCTATCGACTACTCAAAGACAAGACGCTATTCCAATTAAGGTAGTAGCTATGCAATACGCTTGGGAATTCATATACCCCAATGGTACTACCACTACTGATCAACTGGTATTAAAGGCTAATCAGACCTATTTACTTGAAATCACATCTAAGGATGTAATTCACGCATTCTATATACCACAGTTAGGGTTCAAGTTCGAAGCAATACCAGGGTATGTATACGATTTCTACATAGTGGTTAACAAGCCTGGAGTATATGATATATGGTGTGCCGAATTTTGTGGTCCTGGTCATTACTTAATGAAAGGAACCTTAGTAGTGGTGAGTTAGTATGGCTACTAATAGGAGGATGACTTCTAAGGACTACGCTCTGTGGATAGTTACCATATTAGCATTCTTCTTTTTCTTTCTATGGGTAGGGGATTTCGGAAATCTATCATATCTTACACAAAGTCCAATAACAACATACGTGGAAACATTATGGAGCGTAACCTACATAGCAGCTGGCGGAGTTTTTGCAGTATTCATGGGGAGTATAGTGTTCTTATCAGTTAAATTTAGAGCTCCATCGGAAGTTCAAACTATTAGAAGGAAAGTAAACGTAATAAACTATTACTATATGGCACTAATTTTGGATTTATTATTCGCAATTATAGTAACCTATGAGATGTTTATGATGTCAACCTATCAATTTATAACCGCAACACTGGCCTCTGCGGATTTGTTACTTTTCGCGTCAATTATCTACCTTGTTTATAAATTATACTATCAAGAGTAAACTAAAGTTAATCTCTTTTTTATTTCTATTTAATATAATTATTTTAATAAATATGAATTATCAAGTTAGGTCCACTCCATTTATGCTATATCAAAATCAGTAAATATTAATAATTATGGAAGTTATACTAATTTTTATGAGTAAGAAGAAAAGCTTATTAAATAGTTTTTAGATAGTATACTATAAGGAGAGAGTTATGAAAAAAGGTAAAATTGTAGTACCAATAGTAGTAATGGTAATTGCTGCATTGGTGGTATTATCATCTGGAGTCCTTACAGTAGTGAATCCCTTTATATCAACCAGTGCAGTAAGTAGGGAACTTGGGGGAAGTTGGAGCGTTCAAAATTATTACTCTGGGAATAACACAGTAACCGAAATACTAATAGATTCTCAAGGTAATGTCCTAGTTATAACCCAGTACTCCTTCCCTTCCGTTACGCAAGCGCAGAGCTTCTTTTACGCAAACTCATTAGGGCAAGTGGAGCAATATGAGAACTATTTAATATCATATTACTCTCATGGACTTTCAGAATCCCTTTATATCCTTAATGGAGGAAAGGTATATTATATCAGCTACGTAGCAACAACTTCCACCTCAATGCCGTCCATAAGTCAATTGTTGAGTTTGATAAAATAATTTTAATCCCTTCGTAGTTATTTTTATTTATGAAGTTATATTTTCTTTCCACAATCCCAATTGTCATGAGCTTAGCATTGGCTTACATGTTTCCATTAAATGAGTTAATCCCAATTGTCACCTTTTGGATATTTTTAACATATCTACTCTTCAATACCGTATTCAGAGCAGAACTTCAGGTTATGGGATCATATAAAAGAAAAGGTACCAAATGGGGGATTTTCTTCTCTTATTTAATAACCCATTACTTAGTTTATAGTGTAGCCATAGTTGAACTATTAACTTATATTTATAAACCTACGATATCCAATCCTCAAACTGCATTCGTCTCCTTATTTAATACACCCTTTGGTATTTCACCCAGTATAACGAATTTGGGTTTATCCTTAATTTTTAACCCGACTATAACTGCCTTTATCCCACCCAATATTGTTATTGATCTTTCTCTATATAGTATATCGATGGGTCTCTATATTGCTATCTTAGTAACCTCTAGTTTAATCACAATTATCTCTTTAAATAAAAAATTGAAATATTTAGTCTTCATTCCATTAATTGGTATAATAGCTGGAGCATCTTGTTGTGTGTCAATACCAGTCTTATTAGCTGAATCTGTAGAAGTAAGCAATCTCATATTCTTGACAACTGTGGGGTGGCAGGCAGTATTTATAGCTTATGTATCTCTTCCAATTCTTACGGTAATATTCTTAAAGCATTTATCAAGTTCGCTACATAGATTGCATAGTGGTTTAGTAGAATTTAATACATTGCGAAAAGTGACTAAATAGAGGCTAATTTGCACGGCGATAATCTTCAACATTAATTACTCATTATCATATAATAGTTGTGAAAATATCATGAGAATTCTAAGACCATTCTCTCCTTACTGTTTTTGTTGTTGATATTATACTCCTCTTGCTCCTCCTTTTTCTCATTTTCTTGATAACTTTCACACTTAGCTTTACTATTTTATCTGCCTCCTTATTATCTATACGCGTATACGTTATGGGAGGGGCTCTATATCTGTAAATGAAATATAAGCTTATTAAGAGAGGGACGAAAACTAGTCTTATTGGAAAGTTGTATAATAGAGGAATTATCTCAAAAATAATATAGATAATAGTGAGTATTATGGTATAAAATGTTGAAGAGAATGAGGTTAGTCCAAACCAAAACTCTTTAAATAGCCTGCTTCTTACTCTGACTATCCTAACTAATATTTCATTATTGATAATAGAATATAGTCGAGATCCTTCTAATAGGAATAAATATAAGAGAAAGAGGGCAATAACTATCTCTCCAGAGTAAAGCAAATACTGTAAAATTAAATTGTTGATGGGATCAATTATACTCTTAACAATACTGTTTATGATAGGAAATAATACATAAGGCAGGATTAAATATAAGAACATCTTTACAAATCCCCTAAACAATACAGACCTTAATATTGGAGAAAGATTTGTACTAAGTGTCTTATTGAGCCATATTATTGTGGAATCTAGTTGTCTTAAAAAGTATGAACGGGAGTAAACTATTCCAATAACTCTTTGAAGAACGTTCACCCTAACTGCTAAAATTGAGGCTATTATTGACGATACCAATACAACCACTACTGAAATGTAATAGACTATGGCAATGTCTATGCCTTGTTGTAGTGCTTGCAATGAAACTATTATTCCAAATTCACTTAAAGGCAACATGTATAAGCCATTAGTAAACGCCTTGACTAAAGTAGTCCCGGAAACCCAAGATGCAGTGCTGAATGAAAAGTACTTTATTGCAAGAATTATGAAGGATATTAAAACAAATGTAGATATACCCGCAGTTATTTTTAAATAACTCCCTACTGAAAGGAAAAAGAATATCAAGGAAAATTCCCTTATGGGTCCAGTATACCTTAATACTTTCTCACTACCACTTATTGATGAAAAAGCTATACCAGCTAAAATCATTGTCAAAGTAGCTGGGACTTGAGTAACTTGTGAAATATATTCAAATACAAATACTAAAACTATTGGTACTAATATCAATATACTCTCATCTTCAAAACTCGTAAACTTGAATATTGACAATCCGGTGAGAAAATACTTCGCAAAAGCGTAAATTATCAGTGAAGCTATGAAAACTTCTAGGATTACAAACGATATTCTAAAAACGTTAAAGGAACCGTTAAGCGCTATGGCAATAGAATATAAGAAGAAAACTTCAATATCTTCAACTGAAGCTACTGCCACTAATAAGTCCCTATCGTTCTTATCCACTTTATTCCCAATTATCTTGTACAAAATGGAAGTGCTAGTATCTATAGATGCCATTACAAGGAATAATGAAGCAAATAGGTCTAGGTGTAGTAAATAGAGTCCAATGAAGTAAGAAATTAACACTATAAGTATTAACTCAGTCAACGCAATTCCCATTGCCCTCCTAAACAACTCCTTAGCTCTAGAAATATCGAAAGAGGTACCAATCTCGAATGCCAACAAGTTTAGGGCTAGAAAGTTTAATATTTCAAAATATGAAGAGTTAAAGTCAAAATGAAAATAATTGAAAGCTATTAACCCACCTAAAAGATAAGCAATAACTGGCGAGACCTTTAGCCTAGTTAAGATGAACGCAAGTAGTAAGGTGAAAAGTAACATTAAGCTCAACAATGCATAATCCATCAAACAACAAACTCCTTAAGAGAAATTAAAAGTTTATTTACTACCAAGAGAATATTTTATATTTGATGAAAGTTGTTGAGTTGAAGAAAATATATTCTCAAATCTTATCCCTTTCGGAGGAATGTAAAAAATGTGTAGATTGTGAAGCTTGTGATAGAGTAGAAGAATTAATAGATTACGTAATTGAAAACATAGATAAAATGCCGATTGAAGAGCAAACAGAGGCTAGAAGAATATTAAATAGTATACTTACGCTTAGAAAGGAAATTTAAGGGGAAAAATAGTTACTAAATCAAGTTTCTTATTTAAATATTAAAAAAGTTCTTTTTTAAATTGTTGGACATTCTCCAGCCAATGGTCCCGCAGCTTCCAGTATGGTGTTTTGTATCATTTGAGCTGCTTGAACTATTTGTGGAAACTGATCTAAATTATTCAGAACATAACTTGGTGTATATCCTTCAAGAATTGTGGGATTAACTATTGGCGTAGTCACAATATAAGTACCATTTGGACCAGAGATTAGTATTGCAAAATTTAGGTGAGGAGGTTTAACATAAAGTGCTGAAGGCTCTCCATATTGTTGTATTGCCACTTCCGTCTCATACTGGATAATATACTGAGCTACTTGTGGTGATAAACCCATTTTTGCAATTTCCTCCTCTAAAATTTGTTCGCCAACCGATATTAACTCGTTTTGAGGAATTAATGTACCGTTATATGAAGCGTTTAGATATTCGTTATAGACATACGCTACGTAAAATTCAACTACTGAAGTGCTATTGAAACCGGTGAATATTAGTCCCGGAATGTTAGCGGGATTGTGATCCGGGTCAGAGTAATGTAATTCGTAGCTTAAATTACCATAATGTTGCAAAACGTCATATATTGCCCAAGAAGCCGCAGCACCTACTGGACAGCCATACCAGGATTGCTCTACTATTATCACTTTACCCTTTGGGGCTAAGTCGATATTGCTTATCTTTACGAACTTTCCAGCAGGAATTGGTTGAGCAGAAGCTATAAAATGAGTAGCGTATACAATGATCCCAGTAGCTATTACAATAATTCCTATTATTGCTGTAATTAAGTTTCTTCTATTCATTAATGATAATACTAACGTGTGTCTAAAAAATTTTTCCTAAATCATTAGTAGTCATCTTTATTTTATATGCAGAGAGAAGTTATCTAATGAGCATGTTTGAGAATACCCATCCAGAACTCACGAGGATTGGAATTAGAATAGAGAACGTTGACAGTAGATATAAGCCACTAATGAGGATGGGGATATCCATTGACGAAATGATTTACCTTGCAAGGAGATTATATCCATTAATAAGAGATGGAAAAAGGATTTTAGATTTAGGTTGTGGAAATGGTCTTATTACTGTAATCTTATCAAAGTTAATAAGTGAAGCAGAATTTCATGCAGTAGACGACTGGAAAAAGGTCTCTAGAGATGATTTAATTAAGAATATTGAGATTGATAAAGCTAAGATAGCGTTAGGGGAGTTTACGGATCAATTCACTTTATCATACCAAGATACTTATTTTGATTTTGTGTATAGTGTAATGTTTTTATCAAATATTGGTAAAGACGGTAGGACTAAGATAAGTGATGAGGTTCATAGAGTGTTAAAAGAGAAAGGCAAGTTTGTAGTTATCGATACTTTAGTATTTAGGGGTAAAATAAAGAAGGATTTAGGAGATAAATTCAAATTAGATTGGTATGGAGAGGAGAACGGATTTTCGTTCTTTGTTTGGAGTAAATGAGGTTAGATTTAATTATTTATGCCTTACGTAATTACTAAGGTAAACAAAGCAGAGAATACTGTTGTAATCCGCTAGTAGAGGAAATAGATTGTCTCTTTATCAAGGGCACGGAAACTACTATTTTAGTGAAGTTTTTACAACAGTTATCATATTTTCCCTTGGTAATACTAGAAAACCGTTATCATGGAGAAAATATTTAAATTCTCTAGACCCCCCAATGAAAAGATATGAAAGTACAGACAACTCAGCTGGTAAACAGGGCTAATGTAGTGTTCATAACTTTAAGGTTAGGCTCTCCTTTTAGTTAGTTAATGCGGTTATGGAAATATATTTATCCCTTAAAACTATCAGTGTAGAGTAAATGTTAAGATTCATTGAAAAATGTTTAGTAGAAATAGTGGGCCTTATGGAAATCTTTAAAATGCGTTAAAATCTCATATAAAACTGCCGCCTTTTATTAACCTTCGAGCCCAACGGTATGGAGGCTCCTATCATAACCCCTTTTCTTTTTCTTTAAGTTATATAATGCGACAACGTCATTATGCACTTTTTCCTTCTATCTTGAGAACGTATATAAATTCTATGTAATCAACGTTATTCAGATCCAAGATTGTACCTATAATCAATTAATAAGTTTCCCTAAAGTAGGAAAAATGGTATAAAATAGCTATAACATAAAGGAAAATTCTAATTTATAATATTTTCCTATAAATTTACTTTATATTATGAAAAATTTAGTTTATTGATTATCATTCTCATTTTCTAGGTTATAAATATAAGATTTTTAGCTATATTATAATAAGATAAGGTATGGCAAAAACAGTAGCAGATATAATAGTTGAGGCATTAGTTAAGGCTGGCATTAAAAGAATATACGGAATACCTGGAGATTCAATTGATCCATTGATGGACGCCATAAGAAGAAATAAAGAAATTAAATATATACAAGTTAGGCATGAAGAGGGAGCAGCATTTGCTGCATCAGTCGAATCTAAACTCACATCTAACGTTACTGCTTGTATGGGTACGTCTGGTCCTGGCTCAATCCACCTATTAAATGGGTTATATGACGCTAAAATGGACCACGCATCGGTAGTAGCTCTTACTGGGCAGATTGAAAGCGATATGATTGGTCATGACTACTTTCAAGAAGTAAATATGATAAAACTATTTGATGACGTTGCGGTATTTAATCAAATAATAATAAATCCGAAAAATGCCGGCTATTTAATTTGGAGAGCGGTATATGAGGCTAAAAGTAAGAAGGGTGTAGCTCATCTTAACCTACCCGTGGATATTTTAAGAATGGAAGGGGAGGAATACGAAGGCGAATTCTATTATCCTAAAATAAGCTATGATTATCCAGACTTAGACAAGGCTATAGAGCTCATAGATAAAAGCAAATCTCCAGTGATAATGATTGGTGGAGGTGCAAGAGATAAGTCAAAGATAGTAAACGATTTTAGTGAGAAGATTGGGGCGCCTATAATTTACGCTCTTAACGGTAAGGGAATTTTATCTGATTACGATGATAAAGTTATGGGTGGGATAGGTTTACTAGGGACAAAACCATCAGTAGACGCATTAAATAAGACTGACTTACTTATACTTTTAGGAACGTCTTTTCCTTACGTGAATTTCTTACCTAAGGATGTGGATGTTATTCAAGTTGATAATAATCCAGCAAATATAGGCAAAAGAATAAAAGTATCTTTACCTATTGTCAGTGATGTAGGAGAATTCCTATTAAAAATAACGCCGAAAATTAAAGAAAAGGATGACAAGTTTTATCTAAAAATGAAAGATTCAAAGGAAAAATGGTTTAAGGAGCTAAGTAAGGCAGAAAATGATAGCTCTAAGCCAATGAAGCCTCAAAGAGTGGCTTTTGAATTATCAAAAGTTTTCACCGAAGGAGTAGTCGTAGTGGATACTGGAAATGTGACCATGTGGGGGGCTAGGAATTTTAGAGCATCTGGCAAGCAAAAATTTGTGTTTTCAGCATGGTTAGGATCAATGGGTATAGGAATACCCGGTGCAGTAGGTGCCTCATTTGTATCTGATGAGGTTTTAGCGTTAGTAGGTGATGGAGGCTTTGCTATGACGATGATGGAGCTTATAACTGCAAAGAAATACTCAAGGCCAATAAAGGTAGTAATATTTAACAATTCTAAATTAGGTATGATTAAGTTTGAACAAGAGGTTATGGGATATCCAGAGTGGGGTGTAGAATTATACAATCCAGATTTTTCTAGATTGGCTGAATCCATCGGAGTAAGAAGTGTAACCGTCGAGGATCCAAATGAACTCTCATCAGCTATTAAGGAGATGAAGGAAAGCGAAGAACCCTTTGTTCTTAATACGGTTGTTGATCCTAATGAAAGACCAATGCCACCTAAACTTACTTTTACTCAAGCTAAAAATTACATATTATCTGTATTTAGGGAAAAATTGGAGCCCAGTGAAGAGTGATAAGTAGTGAGAGTTGTAATAGTTGGCGGAGGATTTGCTGGTATCGCAGCTAAAAGTAAATATCCTAATGCAATTTTAATAGATAGAAGCGAATATTTTTTAATGACACCAAAAATTGTACATACCTTAGCAGATGGAGAAAGCGCTCTAGTTTATAGAAAACCTGACATAGTAGCAGAAGTTGTAAATATAAAATTTAATGAAAAGAAGATAATTACAAATAAAGGAGAAATTAGTTATGATAAATTAATTATTTCCCTAGGATATTCCCAAGACCTATCTAAAATAAAAGGTGCGAACGAGCATGTTATGAAACTAGAGAGCTTTGAAGACGCAATTAAAATGCATAATGAAATTGAAAAAGCTAGGACTTTAATAGTAATAGGAGGAGGAGATCTGGGAGTCGAAGTTGTAGGAAGTACGATAGAATTGGTGAGCAAAATTAAAAGAAAAGGGAAAGAAAGAGTCATATTGATAAATAGAGGAGCTAGGATATTACCTCATATGCCTCCCCAGATCTCCTTAAAGGCCGAAAACATTCTAGCCGAATTAGGGGTTGAAGTAATTCTAGACGCATCCGTAGAAGAAATAAGAGGTAAAACTGTTATAACAAGTAAAGGAGAGTTTTCTGGAGACCACATATTTTATGCAGGTGGAATCAAGGGCTCGAATTTTTTAACAAATCTTAAACTCAGTTTAAAAGATGGAAAGATTAACGTTAACGAGGATCTATCTTCTGTGGATTACAAGGACGTTTATGGAGCTGGTGTATGTGCGTCCACATTTTACCCTTCGAACGCAGAAATTTCCATGCAATCTGGTGTCCACGCAATACTAAATGCAATTGAAGGTAGAGATGAAAAATTTAAGCCAATGCCTTTAGGAGATATAGTAGATATCGATAACAACTTTATGGGAGTGTTTATGGGATTACCAGTTAGAGGAAATTTCGCCAAACTTTTAAAACGCATAGCCCTTGCTAAAGTCTATTACACGATAAATAAAGTAAATTTTTATAATAAAAATTTAAAAATTTGAATACATATAATACTTTTCATCTTACTTCTTAGGTAGTCAAAAATCTAAATATAGTCTTTTTCTTAATAGGCACTACATGCTCCGCCTCTAACAAAGTGACCGTAGCAGATCGGGATTCTCTGCCACCGTAGGAGATGCGAAGGAGAAATTAATATTTCCCAATACAAAATATAGAAGAACACTCGAATAAGTCTGAATAGTTAATGAATTAAACTTGATAGAATTTGAGAATAAATAATAAAGGAGAATCGATAAAAATTGTTTCATACTAACCTCTTCCTCCAGTTTCTCGAGCACGTCACGAAACTTATTAACCCAATAGCTTGTATAATCATGCGTCAAAAACAAATAATAGAACTCCTCCTCCATCGAATCAAGAGTGTATTCAAGATTATAATAAGTATTAACCCACGAACCAAGTCCCTCCAAACTCAATCGGATTCAAATCCGGAGAATACGGAGGTAAGAAAAGCAAGGTAATGCCGAGCTGAGAAGCAACGGAGAAAACATAAGCATTCTTGTGAAACTTAGCACTATCAAGGATCAACACGATAGGACCGGAATTCCTAAACAAGCGAAGAAACTCAGCAAAGATCTTGAAATTAACATTGGAATAGGTGGACATGAAACAAGGAACACCGTCAAACAAGGGAATAGAAGCGAGAACATTAAGCTTCCTACTGGGATAATCAACGGGAACATTATACAACCCCAATCTCCTAACCTTGGAAGGATCGTGATGAATACCTGACTCATCCGTGAAAAACACCTTAACACCCTTCTTAATAACACCCTTTAACCTCTCCCTCAAGATGTTATCTGCGTTAAAGGGCCTCTTCTTGTTATATGTAGGGGATTTTCAATCTTTTCCTAGCTATTCTCCAAGCTGTTACGTAGCTTAATTTAACGTGAAACTTCTCCTCTATATAAGCCTTTGCTTCCCATATGGTTTCTTGAAGTTCTTCTACTTTTATCTCCTTTTCGTCCATCTTCTTGTTTCTTCCTTTTCTCTCCTTGTAGAATAGGCATTTCTCTCCTTCTTTCTCGAATTGGTTGATCCGTCTGTAAACTGTGCTCAAGTGTACTTGTAGTATCTTGGCTATTTTTCTAGTGTTCATTCCTTCCAAGTATAGTAATATTCCTCTTGATTTGGTTTCGTTTAGGTTCTTGGGCTTCTTTTCGATCAGCTTTCTGATCCTCCTTTTTAGTGTCCTAAGCACACCCATTTATCTTTAATAATTCTTTTTTTGTCTAATATGTTTTGGGGAGATGCTGGAAAATGGATGTGCTTAGGACGCTACTCGTTCAACCCAGCATCTCCTCACTAAGTTTGATAATCCCTTCTAGTCCCCTTTGCAACTCCTACGGTGGCAGAGAATCCCGATCTGCTACGGTCACTTTGTTAGAGGCGGAGCATGTGGTGCCTAATATGAAAAAGACTATACTTCAAATTATTAGCATTACCCTAAATGTAGAATCAATTATTCTTATCTATTTTTAGAGAAACAAATTGAATTCGTAAAGGAAACATGAATCGCCCATCATTTCTGAGTGTGGACAACAATTTCATGTAGTTGAAATGTTTGCATTTATCATCACTCCCTTATCCACTAAATACACTTGAATGTAAAGGAGGTTGTAGATTAAGAAGAAGGTCGAGAGCCAACTCATTAACTTATTGGAATTACAAGCGAAGTCCATTGAAGAGACTCTATGCTTTAATTTCCTAAACCCTTGTTCAGTGTAATCGCCTAACGTGACCCTCTTGTGCCCAACATTAAACCAATCAAAGGCATTGCAAACTGATAAACCATCATGCAAGTAAACTACCCTATTCTAAAGTACTTACTCGCAATCCCCTCATGATAACTACGTGACGTTATCCAAGTTGATTAAAATGGCAATTCATGAGTAATATTAATAAGAAATTAGAATGAGATAATATTATGGTAAAGGCAATTTCAACTGAAAAGGACCTCTTACTCAAGGTGGATAAATCCTTCCCTTGGGAAACGTTTAGGAGTAAGCTTAAGTCTCTTTACTCCAAGAAGCCCAAGTGGAACGTCATCTCACTCCTCAAAGTCCTCCTAATCAAGTTCGTTTTCGACATCTCTTGGAATAACTTGGAGGGAGAAATTAGGGACAGTAAGAGGTTTATGGACTTCTTGGGCGGGAAAGTTCCACCAAAGAGCACAGTATTCTTCTTCTACAAGAAACTTCAACAAACAGTTATTCAAGAGGGCGAGACAATGAGAACAACACTAATGGATGAGTTAAACAAGGCTTTGGACAAGGTGATCAGCGAGTATAGGGAAAAGGGCTTTGAACTTGAAGTTGGGAGAGAAAAAAACGATAGGTTCGAGTACTACCACATAATTGACATATTCTTCCGTGAAGCCTACCCCGGAAAGAGGAGTCTTCAAAACGGTCTTGAGAAGATCTCACTTGACCTTAAGGAGATGGGGTTCAATGACGTTTTTCTCCTCATGGGTTATACTACTTCCAGGCTCAAGAACTTCACAGCCTTTAGGAAGTATAAGGGTAGTTGGGGTAGGAAGCACGGTAAGTCCTACTTCGGGTTTAAGGTCTGTAATCTTGTGGAAAGGAGGACTAATTTCGTTAGGGACTTCAAGGTTGGATTGGCCAATTTGAGTGATCTAGCCTTTTCATTTGATAACGTTAAGTTAATGGCCGATAGGGCTTGGATTTTTAGGGAGGACGTCTTAGTTAAGGATGTTGGTAGTGCTAGACTTCCGGTTGAGGGTAGTGGTGTTAAGATTAGGGAAGGTAAGGCTTCGTCTACAACCTTAAGGGGAGTGGTTATGGAGGTATTCTTCCTTAACTTCTATCGTGATCTCGAAATTCTTTCGACGAGGATTAGGACGAAGGTACTCGTTAATTAACGAGGTTCGTTTACGTGTTTACTTGTTGTTATGGTAAATTTTATTGCAAAACTGTACAATTATCTGTATTTTCCCTTATTAATACATATTATATTATTCTTTATACTTAAATATAATGAAGAATAGTATAATATGAAATGCTGTAATTATAATGGTTTTTAATTTTGCTCAAATCGGACAACGTCATGTGTACTCACCCTTATTCGGGCTTCAAGCCCAACTTTCGGTCTGAATTGGAGGAGGTCAAGCTCACCGTCGAGCTCTAAGCCCAAAGGAGTCAACGGCCTCAACCCCCAGTCAGATCTGTATTACGCAGATCTGACTAATATGTTTTATATAAAGGAGGTCAGAACAAGATAAACTAACTTGCTAATTATGCTTCTTTATCTTACTAATATTTATTAATATATTTTTATGTATGTTCTTGTGTCATCCCCTTTTCACTACAAACAGTTTACAAAGTTTACTATTTTTAGTGTCTTTGCGGGATTTTCCTTTATACAAAACGAATTAACTACGTATTGGTTCTTCATTCTCCTATTTCGGCAAGAGATAACTCTATTTGGATTAGGAGTGATAGCCAGACCGTTAGTGAGAGTCTTCGTATCGTACCTTATGGGTTACATATCCGATAAATATGATAGGGCTAAACTATTTTACATAACTAGGGGAATTTCCGGAATATTACTTTTTCCTTTAACTTTTGCTTTCATCTATCACTCTATACCATTGATATTTGGAATTTACTACATTAGGACAATAATTGTGGAGTTATCAAATAATGTTGGCTACGTTGCCTATTACGCTGTGGTTCCAGAACAAGTAAGGGCTAAGGCAATATTTTACATAAGAATTATCTCAATGGCTTCCAGAGTAGCATCTGGCGCTGTTTGGTATTTAATATATCAATTGATTAGCGCCTATGACCTATTCCTTGCTGGTATATTAGGACTTATTGGGTTGGCACTATTAAAAGGGTTTAATATAGGCGGTGGTAGCAAGAGAGTTAAATTAAGTACTGCAATAGACTTCTTTAGGAAGGACGAAAGAATTAGAGGGATAATATTATTATATTCAGTTACTGATGGTCTGACTTACTCCATAAACTACCTATTACCGCTACTAATTATAGTGTATCACGGCACTGAGGAAATATATAGTTTAAGCCAAACAGTATTATATGGCATATTAGTAATTGCCAGTTTTGTAATGACCAGAATCAAAGATCCCATTAAGATAGTCTCCACTTATATACTAAGTGGTTTCTTATTCTATTTAGTATTATTATATCCGTCGCCATATGTTTTACTAATATCTGTATTGCTTTATGGATTTGGAAGCGGAATTGTTGAGAATTACGTAATGGCTACAATAAAACAAAGCGTTGGTGATGAGTTCTTGGGGAGTGTATTGGGATTAGATGTTTTAGTTACGAGTTCAGTTGAGATATTCTTAATACTTCTCGGTCAATATCTAATAACTATTAACGTAGTATATTATATAATAGTTGGTATTGTTGGAATGTCCCTCGTTTTGATTTCTTGGTTACTACATCCAAAGCTTAAGGATATAAAACTATAATGTAAAAATATGGGTATTCCACGGAATTTTTGGAGGCAATTTCCTTATAAGTTTCATGTCAAACCTATTCTCTGAAATGATTCTCTCTCATCAGTCAATTAAAAAATTATTAGGTAAAGTGATAATAAACTACGTTGAGGAAAACGTCAGAGAAAATGGGTATGATTTGAGAATATGTGGAGATAAATATTATGTAGTTGAGGAAGGTGCACAATTACCTGCTATAAAGGCTAAAATTAGGGAAATACCCTTTAAAGAGGTAGCTGATCTATCGCCCCTTAAGACTTACCTATTCGAATCATGTGAGGAGTTTAACATGCCAGAGAACTTAGCGGTGTTAATAACCTTAAAAAGTACTATGGCTAGGAATGGTTTTCTGGCTCCTCCTACTGTTATTGATGCCGGATATAAGGGAAAGATTTACTTAGCTATAACTTCTGTCTATAATTCTTCTTTAGCTAAGGGAATTAGCACTCATCATTTAATATTTTTAGAATTAGATCAGAGAACTGAAAGAATCTATAGTGGCAAGTATCAGGGAGGTATACCAATTTAGTTTAGGGGTTTAAGCTTCATAGGATTTCATGATATTTAATATCAATCCTCAGCCCTTGGGCTTCACCAAAGTCACGGACTGCTCCGTTCATCCTTCTCCGCCCCATTCGGTTGACTTAAAATCTTTCTAAAAATATTAAGTCAGCTGAGATTATTATATTATATTTTTAAATATACGAGAATTTATTCCATTACACTTATCATGGATAACACAAAATACAATTTTATGTATCTAATAATATAAATAAAATGAGCTTTCTCTGAATTTAATGTTATTTTTAATATATGTCATACCCAATAACCAGTGGTGTTTCACAAATTTTAGACTTTTTATGATAATAATTATAAAAAATATTACTATAACATTGAGATTTTCTATAAATTTTGATATAATTAAGTAAAATAACCATATAATATGCGATAATTAGTTACTAACGGAAAACTATTATTTTTAATAATATGATTTTAGATCTAGCGAGAAGGGGCGAGGTTTGTTTTTTCTTTGTCATTAGAGTATAATAAAATTCTTTGCTGATAAATTGGAGAATATTTTGCTGAAACTTTAAAATATTCATTTGAAAATATACAGAATTCGCTAAGGGGACCCATGGCTAATTGCCTTCTCCATAAATTTTGCGAAAAAGGTTTAATCTCAGTATAGAAGTCCTCATACCTCATACCGATTGGTTTAGATATCCAATAACCATATCTATAAGACGGAGATGACGGCTCGCCGTTTAGGAGTCTATATAATCCACCCTTACCATTTCTAGCCATCTTTGCAATAGAATCATGAACTGTTTTTATATCATTTGATTCTATTATTATATTATTAAGTAAGTCCAATGTTTTGGAGGACTCCATGAAATACCAATCTTCATAAACTTCTCCTTCAATCCAAGGTACATGATCTACCTTTACTACAAGGGATCCTAGATAACCCTCAACCTTAGCTTTTTTATTAAAGTAGTCATGAAAGTTCAACAGCGAACCCTCATATTCCTTAGCTGGAAATTCTTTAGCCCTCTGATGCCAAAAAACGTATACTAACATTCTCTCATATAATGAATGCCCATATGTAATTAAAAATCTAATGTGTTTAGATATAGTGCTCTTCTCTTCGTTTGCTAACTCGGTTAAGGAATATTGGAGTCCCTTAACTTCAACACCGTTGAGGGACTATTGAGGTTCGTTGAAAGATGTTTAGAAAAGGTAGTGAAATTGATAAAAATATTTAAACTACGTTAAAATTACATATTTGTTGTTATAATGTCGTCAGTAAGGTGGAAGTAATTCTGTTTCTTGATAGGCTTCTTTCTTCATAATTCTAATCTTGCTCAAAAAAATGACGTGAAATTCTCTCCTACCACATTATGTTAAAAACTATTAAAGAGTATCCTAACCTATAGCTTTTTAATAAATCGTTCTCTTTTACTTAGAATTCAATTACATATAATTAATATTAAACTTACTATATTATAGATAATTTTTAGTGTACTTCGGAAATCTTCTGTTTTATTTTAAGAGAAATTTGTAGTATTTTTCTATATTTTCTCTCCTTCAAAATTTCTTCAACTATGCTAAGATCTATATCACTATACTCATGAACAATTATATTCCTAAATCCAACAACAGCAATAAGGAATTTCTCCTCATCTTCACCAATGAGCTCATTTTCCTTAAGCCTTCTCACACAGTCCTTATATCCTTTACAAGAAATCCCTAACATCGAAAGAATGACTTGGCAGAAGTCGAGGAAAGATTGTATCTGGATTTGCAACAAGTGAAGTCATTTGATCTCTTAAGGAGTTAAGATTGTATCCTTCATTAACGAACTCATCTAATTTTCTTGTAATATCTTCAATAACAAATAGAAATTTATTTATAAGTTCCATTTTCTCAACAACGCTCTTGCTGAGTTTTCAATAGTATTCAACTTCTTTACGTCAATTAAAAAGTCTTCACATATTATGACTCTTCTATGCATCCTTATATAATCCTCTAAATGCAGGATCAGAGAATTATTGAAAACTTCGTGGATAAAGAAGCAATCAGTTTCATCAGTAATAATGGCTAAGTCAACTTCTTCAATTCCTAGGTAGTCAACTAAGTCCGAATATAATTTAGAATATGCCTCTAAACTCTTCCTCTTAAATTCAACAGCAATATCCAAATCATTTCCCTCTCCCTTTTTAGCCAACGAACCAAATAATATTGCATAGTAAACGTCGTATGAAGCCCAGTTAAACTTCCTTAACTTCTCGTAATAATCGGAAAGCTTTAGCACATGCTATTCTTTATTATTAGACTAAAAATCTTATGTTATAATATGCTACTAAACGTTGACAGTATAGATACTTTGTGGTCTTGCTGAGTTTTTCACAAGAAGCTAGGAGGTATTACTTACCTAAATTGTATATTAATAAGAAATTGGGACGAGATAATATTATGGTAAAGGCAATTTCAACTGAAAAAGATTTGTTACTCAAAGCCGATAAGGTCTTCCCTTGGGAGGAATTTAGAAACAAGTTGGAGTCCCTCTACTTGACCTAAGTGGGATGTTATCCTTCCCTTCAAAACCCTCCTAATCAAGCTCGTCTACGACTTGGAACAACTTGAGAGATAAGGGACAGTGAGAAGTTCATGAAGTTCCTTGGCGGAAAGGTTCCTCTCAAGAGTTCTTCTATAAGAAGCTTCGGAAAACCGTTTTTGAGGAAGAAACGATGTGGACAAAGGGGAGTGTTCTCATGCAGTCATCTTATTCGATATCATATAGTAAAATTATATCAAGTTTTCTCTAATATACTGTACTCCCTTCAAGTAAGCCTCATTTAAGGGAGTTCTCTCCCTTGAGAATACGTGAGGATACATTACATTCAACAAGGCCAAACTGTACTCCGCCATCCTCCCACTCCTAGTAACAGCTTTAGTATCCCTAGCCAGCCTCACTAACCTACACCAAGAATTATGACTCTCCACAAGATAAGTATACTTCTTACCCGCTACACGATTATCGAGAACTTGATAAACACAATAGTAGTCAGTATAGTTTACCTCACTCCTAGGTAACCAACCCAAACGAAAAGTCCCATAACTCCTATCCCCAAACTCATAGAAAGGCACACCATCAGCAAGAGCAGTCCAAATCCACAAATCCTCCCTCATCACCCCATGCCTAACACGGAAATAAGTCCAGAACTCGTCAAACACTGTAAACTTAGCTGTGAAATTCTTGAGCTCACCCTTCAAGATCGTTAGATTCGTAAAGGCCCTTATCCCAACCCTCCTCACTAGGCTGTAAACAGTAGTCAATGGTTTACCTTCAACTCTTGATATTGCCCTCATGCTCATCCTGTTCAAGTACTCCTTTAAGATTCTCTCCCTCTGTTCCCTATCCATTCTGTGCTTTAACGCGTCGTAAAACGTCCTTCCACACGCCTTACACTTGTATTTTGCTTTCCCTCTAGATGAGCCGTTCTTCACTACTCTGTTAGAGTTACATGATGGGCATGTTGGTCTGCTTTCTCTTCTTCTCCTTATCCCTACTTTCCTCAAGTAGTAGTATAGGGTTGATGGTGGGATTCCTGTTTTCGTGATTTGAACTCCCAAGGAGTAGGCTGCTAATGCAATATCCTTTAGCTCGTACTTTCTCGGCTTAAGATTTAAATTTCTTAGAATCATAAGTATTAATTGTGCGAGGGTTACAAGGTCCATATTGGTAACCCTCACAAAAATCTCGTAACCTATATATAGGTTAATTAGCTGGGGAGAGTAATACTCCTCAGCTGGGGAAATATGGTCGAGATGGGAATTGAAGCAAAGTCTTCGGGCGAGGGCGTGACGAGCCCCTACAGTCGGACTGAACATTGTGAAAATATTCACGAATATAGGTGTGACACAAGGGTAGGGGTAATTGGAATAGACGTATCAAAAGAACACTTGGTAACAAGTAAGGGGAGGGTGAGGAAATTCACAAACAACGAGAAGGGCTACGAAGAAATACTAACCATGAAGCCAAACATCATCGTAATAGAACCCACAGGAGTATACTCAACAAGACCTTGCCAATACTTCAAAGAAAGAGGAGTGAAAGTCCTACTAGTCAGTCCTACCTTGCTATGGAAAGAAAAGGACGTAAGGGGAAAGAAAACAGATTTTTACGACGCAGAAAAACTTGAAAACATGGTAAATAAGGCTAGAGAATACGTTAACAACCCCTTAAAAGAGTTAGTATCACTCTACCTCTTCATGAAGGATGTGCAAACGAAACAAGAGAACAGGTTAAGGAGAGCTCTCTTCCTCGTGAGCGACGAGGAGAAGTTGAGCGAGGAGAGATTGGAGAAGTTCTCTAAGGGAGACTTCTCTGACGTAAAACTGTATCAACTGGAATACACTGGTACAGTACTACGTGAGATTCAAGTCCTAGCGAGAACACTACTTCAAACGCGAGAAGAGTTGAAGGAGGTGAGGAAAATGATAGAGGGTAATGTGCCTCAAGACCACGTGTTACTCACGATTCCCGGAATAGGGAAACTGGCAGCTGGGATTATAATTGGGATTGTGGGTGATATTAAGCGCTTCCCAAGACCTGAATCCTTCGTTGCTTATTGCGGTTTAGACCCGGTGGTTGAGAGGAGTGGTAGGATTGAGGTTAGAAAGGGTATCTCCAAGAGGGGTAACAAGTATTTGCGTAGCTTGTTTTATTTCCTTGCCGAGACTCAATATTCGCGTAACCCAACTCTCCTTAAGTTCTACGAAACCCACAAGGATAAACTGAAGGGTAGGAAACTGTACACTGCCTTAGCTGGGAAGTTGGCTAGGATAGTGTGGAGTGTTTGGTATAATAATAAACCTTATGAGGTGAAGTGACCCTCCCCTATCACTAGTGTTTCCGAAAAGTTTATAGATTAGTATTACCAGATTGAACTATGCAAGATTTGGTTCAAGCTTATAAGGAAGAGAAGAACGCGAGAATTAAGGAGAGGATTCTTGCAGTGAAGCTGCACGTAGTTGATGGTAAATCGGAGAAAGAAGTTTCGAAAATGCTTAACAAGGGCTATTCCACGATAAAATTGTGGATTGGCAAGTACAAGAAAGAAGGTCTTGATGGACTAAAGGACAAGCCCAGATCAGGAAGACCCAGAAAAGTAGAAGAGGAAAAGATAAAACAAATTCTGGAAGATAAGCCCCAAAAATACGGAATACAACAAGAATATTGGACAATGAAAACACTCAAGATAGCACTACAAGAACAAGGAATAGAATACAAGAAATCCAGACTATACGAACTAGTCCACGAACTAGGATACAACCTAGTAAAACCCAGACCCACCAACATCCAAGCAGAAAAGGACAAGTGGGAAGATTTTAAAAAAAAATAAAGAAATTGGAAAGAAAGGCACTGTTCTTTCTAGACGAGTGTAGGACAGTAATTAGCACGTCAATTAAGAAGGTTCTAGCTAAGGTTGGCAGTAAGCCCGTAATGCGCGTCAATATAGGTTTTTCCTCAATCTATGTTATTCTAGCTATAAACGCTTGGACCGGCGAAGTAGTGGTTTCTCTTGCTAAAAGGCCTAACTCTGAATCCGTTAAGTATTTCTTGAGGTACTTTAAGAGGCGTGTGGGTAGTGGTAGGGTTTACATGGTCATGGATAATTACTCTCCTCACAAGACTAAGGGTACGCTTGAGGTTTGTCGCAGGAAGGGTATTCATCCCGTGTTTACTCCTCCTTACTCGCCTGAGCTTAATATGGCTGAGGCGGTCTTCAAGTCCCTCAAGAACTACATGAGCAATAAAATATTCTATACGATAGAAGACGTTAAAAACTGTATTAAACAGTTCTTTGAAGAAAATAAGTATAGATTTAATCTTAATGCAATAACATACCTAGGATTAGATAAAATTGAAGTCTAAGAACTTTCCGGAAATACTAACGTGGATTGAAAGAGTCCGCGTGGCAATAGTAGCTGATACTATGCTCAAAATTTGACCGAAAGATTTATTACTGAACGCCCTCGCACATAAGCTTTTTCAGAGGCTGTTTTCACGTTTTAATTCATTGGCTGCATCTCGATCGAAACGATTAATTGTGAAAATTTCTAGCCTGATTTAATTTTACTATATGATATCGAATAAGATGACTGCATGAGAACACTCCCTGTTGGAAATTCTGTTTTTCTCTACATTTGAATATTTTCTACTATAATATAAAATTAATCTTTCGTTGTATTGAAAGATTTAATTGTATTTCACTTCTTACTTTCTATAATATTGCATTTCTCTCCTATTATCGCTATTCAGTTATTTGAGTCTGGAACACTCTCTCGAACTCTAAGCCCAAGGAAGTAAACGGCCTCCACTCCGGTCAGATCTGTATTACGCAGATCTGACTAATATATGTTTTATATAAGGAAGTCAGTAATCAACTTGAGGGGTATATTATTTCTATCCCCATATCCTTAGCCATTGCCTTGATTCTTTCTGGGTATCTGTCATGAATAAAGGGTGTTATAACGTAAACTAAGTTAACCTTAATATTCTTGACTTTTTCGTAGAACTCCTTCTTCTTCTTTATTGTTGGTAAATCCCCTCTCCTTATAGAGGAAGTGATCTCAACCAGTATGACACTACTGTCTTTAACTACAATATCATATTCAACATCAGATGGTTCATCATAAACATATCCATCCCTATCATAAAGGACCTCTCTAGAGATTTTCCAACCACTATTACTCAAAATCTCACTAATCCCTTGCCTAAATGAATCCTCATTCAAAATTCCCCATCTAGCCCCAAGACCAGTAATAATAGTTTCTAACCTCTTTAAGTCCTCTTTTGTAGCCATTGTTTTCTTGACCTCTTCTATTTCTTTGTCTAGTCTTTCGACATCTTGCTTTGTAGCCATTGTTTTCTTGACCTCTTCTATTTCTTTGTCTAGTCTTTCGACATCTTGCTTTGTAGCCATTGTTTTCTTGACCTCTTCTATTTCTTTGTCTAGTCTTTCGACATCTTGCTTTGTAGCCAGGCTTTGCCATGGTGTTAGCCTAGCCAAAACTTGATAAACTATCTCTGGTTTAGCAGTTAGGACATCCACTAATATCGATGGATTATTAAGTAGTACTTTTTTAATTTCTTCTTCTAAGCTCACATGTTAAATTGCTCTTATAATAATTTAAATCTGACTTAAGAGACTTGGGCGATTCAAGTTTCCGGGCGATTCAGTTATCTAGTGTGAATCCACTTTATTTTAAAGATTACTACGAATTTAACTAGATGAAGACGACTAACTAGTAGAGGTACATAATTATCAATGTTAACATTTTTACAACCACATTATTTACAAATTACAATTCGCAAAGGAGACTTGAATCACCCGCTGAAGACCAACCCGCGGTCTACTACTGGATGAATGGAGCGGGGTGGATGAGAACACCCACTAGCTGTTAGGTTATGAGGGTGAAGGGGTTTGGGCTTCATGGGATTTCATGATATTCAATATCAATCCTCAGCCCTTGGGCTTCACCAAAGTCACGGGGAAACCCGTTCATCCCTCTCCGCCCCATTAGCGGAATAACCCCAACCCACACCCGCGCTATTTCACGGATGTGAGGGAATCCGCACATCTTGAGATAAATATTCAGTGAAGCATTCAATTGCCTATCCAACTTGAACCCACACCTCTCACACTCAAAGGTCTTACCAACCTTTCGGGATACAAACCCACATCTGGGGCAAGACCTAGATGTAAAGCGTGGGTTCACTTCCTTAACGAAAGAACCGTAAAGCGGAGCCTTGTACTTCAACACTCTGTGTATACTCCCCCAAACAGTCCTAGAAATCTTCCTCGAAAGAGAGTCATTAGCATCCTTAAACATACTCTCTTTGTTAAGCTTTTCCACAGCGAAAAACGTCATGGGGTACAAGTCCAACAAAGTGTTAACAAACTTGTGAACAAAATCTAGAACGCGATTCCTCTCCCTATGCGAATACTTCCTCATCAACTCTCTCCCCCTCTTCGTGTGCTTTGATGCAAATGATTGCACCTTAGCCCTCTTCACCTCCATAGAGTACTTAAGGGAGTACAACTGCTTTAGTGAGATTGTAACGAATTTCTCACCATCATAAGCATCTAGAGTATAAAGGTTGGAGTCAATGGCCAAGAAATCCACTGGTGTTGCCCAGGGTAACTTGTAACGAAATGGCAAATACACTTTCTCCTCCTTAATTATAGGTTCACCAAGTTCCAACTCCCTAACCCTTCTTGAGAACCATGACTTACTCCACGAGAAGGTGATGTACTCATGAGGTCTTACCGTTATTCTAACGCTTTCCCCAACAACCTTCCTCAGAGTCGTCTTTATCCTAACGTAAGCCTTCTTCACCCTTGGTTTTTCAATCGAAGCTCTCCCCTTTATGGCCCTTTTCCTCCACGACTTCAAGATCGAGAATGCGTCATTAATTGCCTTATCGACGTAGTGTGATGCAAGGTGGTTGATCTTCTCCAACTCTTCCCTAAGTGGTTTATACACCTCCCTCTTCTTCGGTAGTGTTATCTTGTAATTACCGTTCTTTTTTCTTACTTGTATTTTCGTTAAATTCCACAAGTAGTCGATTGCTTTCTGTAGTAGTGTTGTGTATTCCCTAATTAGCTCTTTGCTCTTCTCCCTCTTGTCGTTCTTGATGGAGTACGTGAAGTACACGTATTCCTCTTCCGGTTCAAATTTTCTAATTCTTAAGTTCTTCAGCACATTTCTTCACCTTTTCGTATTTTTGACTCCTCATTCCGTGTAGTTTTCCACTGAATGAGACTAGTATTGTGGCTAAGTCTTCGACCAATTCTTCTTCTGGTGTCTTGTCCTCTTGGTTTAGTACTACTATTTCACAGTTGTGTGCTTTGCACACTTCCTCTAGGATTTCGAAACCGAATCTAACAAGTCTGTCTGGGTAAGCTGTTATTACGCGTGATACTTCGTTGTTCAGTATCATTCTCAACAACTTCAAGAACCCCTTTCTCTTCATGTTTAACCCGGAACCAATGTCAGTAATTACGAGGTCGTACTCCTTGACCTGTTCCTCTAGATATTTTACTTGGTTTGCTAGATCGTCTTTTTGTGTGTTTGATGATACTCTAGCGTAAAGTATTACTTTTCTTTTTCTAATAATTCCCATTAGCCTCTCTATGTCTTCTTCTCTGAATCTCCATTTTCCGCTCTGTAGTATAACTGGTTTTATGTATCCTTTCTTAACGTATTCTCTAAGTGTTGCATAGGATATTCCTAGTCTTTGGCATGCTTCCTTAGGTCTTAGCATTGTATAAGAGTTTGTGTCAAAATAATATAAACTTTACGGTTTATCGGAAACTGTTGGCAACGGCGGTAAACCATAAACCTATGAACTGCCTAAAGGCCGGAAAGGTGTCAAGCACTTTTAAGTGCATTCATAAGAGAATCAAATAAATGGTATTATCTGATGATATAATGAATTAATAGTAATGATAATAAAACTCCCTCCTTTTTCAATTTTTCCTAACATAGGTATTTTTAAGGAAACCAACTCTCAATAGGGAAGTAGTCTAATCCTTGATCCGAAAATATAAAATTTAATAAGACAAAAAATCAACATTTCGCTATCTTGTAATATCCCAAGGATATATTGGAGTTTTATTAAACTTTCTATGTGTAATTTTCTCTAGGGCCAAGAATACGGCAGGTAATCCACCAGTTGTTCCCGCTTCTCCTACTCCTCTGCTTTTAGCTGAAGTTGCAGATGGATATTCAACCTCACTAACATAAACCTTATAACTCGCTTCAACAGCAGTCGGAACTCCACAGTCTGCAATTGACGAGAATAGCGGATTTCCATTTTCATCATAGGGTGCATGTTCCCATAATACTTGCGAAACACCTTGTAATACTCCACCAATAATTTGACCTTCTACTTCTTCCTTTATTAGGATTCTGCCCACGTCATCTACGGCATAGTACTCAAGAACCTTAACGAATCCAGTATCTCTATCTACGTCAACAACTGCAACATGAGAACCAGGTGAAAATATATCATCTGATTTATAGAATATTTCCGCCTCCATACCATTCATCTCCTTCAGCGCTTTATCTATAGGCATATTAACTTTGCTTAATAACTGCCTACAAGCTTCGATAACTGCTGAACCTCCTACAGTTGCACTTCTAGAACCGAAACTCCCTATTCCTTCTTTTACTCCATCAGTTGTGTTGGCAACTACTTCGATTAAATCTTGAGGAATTCCCAATGTCTCTGAAGCTAGCTTCGAAAACGTATCACCATGAGCTTGACCATGAGGTCCTGTTCCCACAAAGATCTTAATTTTCCCGTTCTCTATTCTTACTCTCGCTCCTTCCCCTGGAGATAGCCTTATAATATCTGTAAATACCACTATTGAAACTCCCTTGTCCTTATAAACCTCCTTAGCCTTCCTATAATACTTCTCAGCCTCATTCAACACCTCATTATAACCAGCAGGATCAATCCTAACACCCAAAGGAGTAACGTAACCATTATCACTAATCAAATTCCTCCTCCTAATCTCAACAGAATCCACACCCAACTCCTCAGCCAAATCCTCAACCAAAGTCTCATGAATTAAAGCAGCCTCTGGTCTACCAGCACCCCTATAAGGGCCAGTGGGAGGCAAGTTTGTGAATATTCCATAGGCTCTGATTGACGCAAACCTCATTTTATAAGGTCCAGTAAGCAGTTGAGCTATGAATGCTGGGGTTGTAGGATTTAATGTGTAATTATATGCGCCTAAATCTACAGCCACATAACCCTCTATTCCTAGTATTTCACCTTGCTTAGTGGCATACATTTTCACATCAGATAGAACTCCTCTCCCAACTGTGGGATTTTTTAAGTGCTCATATCTAGTCTCTATCCATTTTACTGGTCTACCTAATTTCATTGACGCAATAGAAGCTATCACATACTCGGGGTGAGCTGGTACCTTATTTCCAAATCCCCCTCCAACGTTTTGGGGAGAATACACCCTAATTTTCTCCGGGGATAGGTTTAAGGTCTCCCTTAAATCGTTCTTTATTCTAAAAGAGGATTGAAAAGAGCCATATATATTTAAATACTCTCCATCCCAATGTGCTATAATCCCCTTAGGCTCCATAGGATTTGAAATTATTCTAGCTTGATTTATCTTCCTGCTTACTACAACTTCTGCTCTTTTCTTAGCAGATAGCTCTCCCCCTTCTAGTAGTTTATTCACTGAGATATTTCTTTTAGCCCCGGAATGTATCTCATCGTCACTGTTCATAGCTTTTTCCACGTCAATAATTGGCTTAAGTTCCTCGTACTCTATTGACATCTCGTCCGCAATGTCCTCAATCGCGTATCTGTCCTCTACGACATAAGCTAAGACTGGTTGTCCAACGAAATTTACTTTACCATCAGCTAGAATAGGCATTTTCACTATGTTAGATTGCTTTAGTGTCTCTGGATCTACTCTTACTGGCATGTAAATCTTAACGTCTTCCCACGTTAGAGTAAGCAGAGCTTTTTCTGGTCTTGATATGCTCTTTATAATACCTCTAGCTATGGGTGACCTAATTATGCCTAGATAAACCGTGTTCCTAGGGTCAATATCATCAATGTACGTTCCTTTTCCAGTTATTTTCGGAAGATCTTCTCTTATCATTGGTAGAAAATTATGGTTTACTGCTTAATAGTTTTTCCTAAAACTAGTGCGATAAAACTAGTTTGATTAAACACATATCTACCTCTACTAGAATTAGACTATACTATGGTTAGATATGTTTCATTTTACGTTGGTAACCTTAGGAAGATAGGCGTAGTTGAAGGAAACTATGTATATGAGATTTCTGAAATTGGTAAGGAGGAGGAAAGAGGAAATTCCTATAGATTAGACGAAATAAATGTGGATATTCCGATACAGCCGTCAGCAATAATATGCACATTAGTGAATTCGCCTAAAATGGTCGGGGTTAATGACAAAAATGAAGCTAAGGAAATGGTGAAAAGTCCGAAATTTTTCATAAAACTCCCCACTGTGGCAATAGCTCATAGACAGCCTATTATATCTCCCCCGGATGCCATAAGACCCGAGGTGGAAATTGGAGTTATAACCAGATTCAAAATGAAAGACGTGAGCAGAAGCGATGTTAAGAAATATATCCTAGGATATACGGTATTTAATGATATAACTTATCCTCCCGGTCTAAAGGAAGACTCGTATTACGCTATGCGAAGAGATCCTACAGATGGTAATGTTAAGAAGCTATTAATGAGGGGTACTCATTTTAGGAATAAGGTTAGGGATACCTTTGCTCCAATAGGACCTTATATTGTCACCGAGGAAGAGATAGGCGATGTTAACTCCTTAAGGATGAGAAGTTATTACAATGGTGAATTAGTACAAGATGGGTATTCAAGTGAATTTATATTCTCTATAGAGGAAATACTATCAGAGCTATCAAAAATAGTTACAATTCCCCCGTTTAGTGTAATATCTACTGGAAGCATTGGTTATACTAACGTTTCTGACGCTTCTGAGTTTAACCTAAAGCCAATTGAAAGCGCACTAATGGTAGCTGAAGTCGAGAAGATAGGTAGATTAGAAAATCCAATAAAGATTTACAAATCAAGTTAGTGTGTTTATATTTTAAAGAATATTCAAGTTTCCTTTACAAATGGTAATATCTCATCTGATTAAGGGTAATTAAATGAAGAAATTATTGTGTACATATGTTTTATAATGCGTCTTTAAGAAGTATATTAGGGAGAGCATAATGGTTTGTTCTATTGGTACTATTAACACGATATTCCTTCACGCTTGTCCCTTATTAGTCTTTGAAATGTAGAATCAATTATTCTAAAGGATTCTATAGAAATAAATTGAAATCGTAAAGCAAACCCGAATCGCTCCTTAACAATAAATATTATTCATGAACTTCTATAACTCGATTAGCATTTATAGGAAAATCGTTACACTTTTACGTTACATTAAAAATATATAATAAATCTTTCCTGGTTAGATGAGAAATGCTTATTGATAAGCTATAATATTAAGAAGTACAATGAAAGATATTTATAAATACATGGATAAATATTTTGACTTTTTATGATAAGGGAATTTCCTAAAACTACTACTCGATTTTGCTGTAAAAGTTTTAACTGAATTAGACTCTTCTAATGAGTATTTTAGGTTCGTCACTTCTGGTGTATACGGTAAATTCCTTGTTAATCAGATCCGAATCTGGAATGATCTCTATCTTATTGGAATCTCTTACTATAGTAAATGGAGCATCATGACCAGGTACTACTTTATTGGCAAGTTTTAATACTTTTCTAATGCTCTTATTAGCTTCTGTAATATCGTAATACGCAAATGACGTTTCACCATTTTTTGCGTCAATAATGTATTTAATGGCATCTCCAACGAAAATGGTGTCCTTATACATTACACCCAAACTTCCACCTGTATGACCAGGCAATAGAATAAACTTCAGACCATCTAGTTGTTCATTATTCTTTACTAGAACTATTCTCTCCCTTAAAAGATCTGGTAGGTAAGTAACTGAATAATTATCTGGAGTGTTTTTTGTGTATTCAACCTCCTCCCTAGTAGTGTAAACTTTGGCGTTCGGAAATAATAGTGAGTTAAGAGAATGATCATAGTGCATATGTGATAGTATAACCCCATCAATGTCTAATGGGGATAATCCACTGTCCTTTAATGCTTTTAACAAGACTTCCCTATTTCCAAAGTGCCCCGGGTCATAAATCAAATATTTATCGTCAATGTCCATCAATACGATATTACAAAAGCCTACGAAACCCAAACTAGTATAGATTGGCACTCCATTAACTAAGATCTTCCAATTCATACGAAAATTATTAGTCCCGAGGTAAAAAGTTTATATTACACCAAATTTAGAGACTAATATGGAATGGATAAAAGTAGGAGTAATAATTCCTTCTTCTAATACTACTGTAGAATATGAATTTAGTAATGTATTTAATCAAATTAAGGAGTATAGAATTACCCCACATTTTTCAAGGATAAAGTTGAGAAATGTTACGATAGAGGATTTAGCAGAAATGGAAAGGGAAACGGAAAGGGCTGCTAGTGAATTATCAACGATCTTGCCCCAAATTATTTCTTATGCATGTACCACTGGTAGCTTATTTAAAGGACCTAAACATCATGAGGAAATAATTCAAAGAATCGAGAAAATTGCGAAAGTCCCTGCTACAGCCACCTCTGGATCTGTAATAAATGCATTGAGGAGACTAGACATTAAAAGATTAGTTCTACTTACGCCTTACATAGAAGAGGTTAACAAAAAGGAGATAGAGTTCTTCTCTAAGAACGGTTTTGAAATAGTTAAGAGCGCAGGGATGGGAATACGTGAAAATATTAAAATAGGTCAAGTAACACCTGAAGAAGTATATAATTTCGCAGTTAACGTATTAAGAAACGTTAAAGGGGACTATGACGGTGTCTTTATCTCTTGCACAAACCTTAGAACATTCGAGATTCTCTCTAGATTAGAAAAGGAAACTAAGAAGCCAGTAATAAGTAGCAATAGTGCTACATTATGGGAAACGCTATATAAAATAAACCTTAATATTAAAGTAAGAGAGCTAGGACACTTATTCGAAATAACTTAAAAAACTTAAAAGGAAAATTAAGTCGCAATGATACTCAACAGATAAAGGGGGTATATAAGGATAAGAAATTGAAGATTAATAATAGTTAACTTCATGGGGCTTAAGGAGTGAAAGTCCCCCTCTGTGACGGTGGATTCAAAACACCTTACAAAAATAACATTACTCATTTAATATTAGATTTTAGAAGATAACGGAACTAATTACACTGCGATGAAGTTGATAAATTGAAAAAAGATTTAAGGTGAGGAAAACCATATTACTGCGTGTGAAACCGAGATGATAATACAAAGTTTTCCTCATCAAAACAGCATTTATCAAATAGGACATAAATTAGCTTCTATGATAAACTACAAAGAAAAAGTAGCCAAAGTGCTCGTCTCAACCTTATTGACCAATAGAAAACAAGACAAAAACTACTACTTCCAGTAAGTCTATAGTCTAGTATTATTTTATAAAATATTATTGAAAATAATTCCATTGTATTGGCCTTAATGAATACATAAAGCTTATCAACTTGATTAATTGATTCCTTGTTATCACTATTTATAAGAAACTTATTAATGAATTATAAAGTATAACAAATTTCTGGAAACAGTAACGTATATCGCCACGAACAGAGAGAAACTACCTATAGAAAGGGGAAGTTATAGAAAAACTCTTGGAACATGTGAAACAAATAGCACTGGAAACACTAATGGGAGTGAAAGAAACCAATAGACTGGACCACAACCAAGTGGTACAGAACATCAGTGTTCAAATACGTTTTCAGTACCAGTTGGTGATGTTAAAATCTACGAGAAATTTGACGGAAAATACATTACTAATTGCAAGAAGCGCAGCATGAATAAGCAAGTTCAAATTTATCGTTCAAGGTAAGGAGAAGATGACGAAAGTTGAGTACATCACTAAGGCTATAAACCCCGATCTACCCAAGGATTAGGCTTTACGATAAGGTAAGGAATCCTATAGAGACTTCCTATAGGAATGCTAAGTCCTTTCTCTTGTTCGCTGGTTCAACTAAGTTTCCGTTTAGCACGTTAGTCTTCTTGTTGGTAATGTTTCACTATTCCCTTTTCCCTTTGTTCAAACGCGAAGGGAGAGGATTTCAGACTTTTTTATTCTTTGATTTCTGATTAGTAGTTTTAGGAAATTCCCTTATCATAAAAAGTCAAAATATTTATCCATGTATTTATAAATATCTTTCATTGTACTTCTTAATATTATAGCTTATCAATAAACATTTTTCATCTAACCAGGAAAGATTTATTATATATTTTTAACGTAACGTAAAAGTGTAACGATTTTCCTATAAATGCTATCTAATAATGTATCCAGCATAGAGGATTATTTAATTGAAGTAGACAAAAACGCTTGGTAATACTATAGATTTATTTTTAAGGAGTGACTTTGCGTCTACCGGTGAGAGCGGAGTAGTTCACATAAGTATGTTGTGCTAGATATGTACTCTATCCCTTTTAAATATATATATATTGAGGTGCTACTTATAATTGTGGTAAAATGGTCTCAGAGAAAACTAAGGCTATAATCGCCTCAAGTTTCGGAATGGCACTAGAATGGTATGATTTCTTTATTTATACATTCGTGGCGACTGTTGTTTCAAAATTATTCTTTCCGTCATCTAATCCAATAGCTTCACTGTTAGCCTTCTATTTAACCTTCTTTATAGGGTTTTTAGGTAGACCATTAGGTGGTATAGTATTTGGATATTTAGGAGACAAAGTAGGAAGAAAGTATTCATTAGTCTTTACGATTTTACTTACTGGACTTAGCGTATTTTTTGTTGGACTCTTACCAACATATTATCAAATAGGTCTATTAGCGCCAATCTTGCTCGCCATACTAAGGTTCCTTACTGGTGTGGCCTTAGGCGGAGAGTGGGGTGGTGCGTTTTCATTAACATCTGAATACGTAAATCCAGGTCGGAGGGGGTTATATTCAGGTATTCTTCAAGCTACAGTATCTATTGCCAACTTGCTAGCGACTGGTATAATATTTGTTATAATTATAATAATGGGGCAAACTGGCTTCGATAACTTTGGATGGAGAATATTGTTCTATTCTGGACTACTCATTGCAATAGTGGGATTACTAATAAGGCTAAGAATAGAAGATTCACCAGTATTTAGGAAGTTGAGGGAAGATCGAAAAATATTGAAAAATCCAATCTCTGAAGCGTTTAGAAAATACTGGAAGTTAATACTCGCAAACTTATTTATAGTGGGAATCATTAATGGGGCTTGGTATTATACAAATTTCGCATATTCTGTAGGTTACGCTACAACTATTGCCCAACGCTTTAATATGCCTCATGTCTCTCTTCAAACAATAGACTTTGCTATATTTTTAGTATCGGCAATAGGCATCTTTGCCTCAATATTTTTTGGATATCTGTCCGACATTATAGGAAGAAGGACGCAAATAATAATAAATTCCATAATGGGAATAGGACTGGCGTATCCTTACTATTATCTATTACTTCAAGGTAATGAATCAGCAGTAATCGGTGCTATATTTCTTGGTGGACTATTAATATACTACTTTGCAGGTGCAATAACGCCTGCATTTCTTGTTGAATCGTTTCCACCGATGGTTAGATATACAGCGATATCATTTTCGTATCAGGTAGGAGTTGGATTTATAGGAGGTCTTACACCATTTATCTTGACCTATTTAGTTAGTGCAACTAGTAACATATTCTCTCCGGTTTACTTTACAATACTCACTGGTATAGTAGTTCTGATACTTGCATTACTTCTTAAAGAGACTAAAGGAAGAATTTATGAAGGAGAAGAAATACTGAAGCAGGAATATTAAGGCATAAGTAAATATATCTTTTTTATTATATTACTATAAGCATTATCAAGTTAATCATTTATTCATATTTTTCTGCAATAAGGTACATTTGATAATTCTTTTTTACAGTGCTTAGCTATCTGTTGAATGAATTTTACACTAAACTACTATATTATCTTCCTTTCAATTAATGTAAAGATGTTCAATTTATGTCATTGATACCTCTTAACTCTTTATTAAAATTCAACAAGTCCACCAACCATTTTTACGGTTAACTCTTAAAAGTCAGTCTAATAATATCGTTTAGTGAAGAGAACTCCCCAAGCTGAGCTGTGACGAGTCCTTTAAGTGCTGATCTTTTAAATGAAAACGTATATATTTTTTTATATCATGTTAAAGGTAATCGAAATCAATGGCTATCCAATAATGATTTACGAAAAAGATGGAAAAGAGTACACTTACCTCGCTGGGTGCCCACATAAGCAAAGACCAATAACCGCTGAAGGATATAAAATTAACTTGGATAATATAGTTTGTCCATTCTATAATGCAGTCTTCTCACTCATAACGGGTGAACTTATAGAACCACCGAAATCCAAAACACCTCGTACACCTAATTGCAAACTAATAAGAGCTAGATTAATAAACGGGGAAGTAGTTTTTGAGGATAAACCATTTGTACCCAGAACAAAGGGTTGATGAATATGGAGTGTAAAGTGGCAATAGATATAGGCGGGACGTTCACTGATTTCATAGTCCTAGCCAGCGATGGGGAAATTAAGACAATAAAAATCCTAACTAACCCTAAGGACCCTGGACAAGTCATTAAGGATGTAATAAGCACTTTAAACTGCAACGTAAGTGAGATAGCTCACGCCACGACCCTAGCGACGAATACGTTGTTAGGGCAGGAGAACTTAACAATTCCAAAAACAGCCTTACTCGTTACGAAGGGATTTAGGGATATTATCGAAATAGGTAGGCAGAATAGGCCTAGACTTTATGATTTATATTTTGAAAAGCCAAGACAGCTGGTACTTAGAAGTTTGAGATTTGAGATTGACGAGAGGATCAACGCTGAAGGAAATATGATAAAGGAGGTAGATCAAGATGAGATAGAGAGGGTTGCTAAAAAGCTTTTAGACGAAAATGTAATATCAATTGCTGTAAGTTATCTGCACTCTTACTTGAATCCAAAAAATGAACTAATTACTGAAAACGTGTTAAAGAAGTATTTCAAATACATCTCAATCTCCTCAAAAATAGCACCAGAACCTAGAGAATACGAAAGGACTTCCACTGCAGTAGTTAACGCAGTGCTAATGCCAATAGTATCTGCGTACCTTGAGAGGTTACAAGTCTCTTTACCAACCGAGAACTTCTACATTATGTCAAGTTCTGGAGGATTGGTAGATATTAAAGAAGCATCTGAGAAGCCGGTACAGTTAATTGAATCCGGGCCAGCAGCTGGTGTAATAGCTTCAGCTAGCTTTTTGCCTAATGAGAGTTTAATAAGCTTCGATATGGGAGGTACCACCGCTAAGGCAGGTGTTATAATTAATGGTAATTTTGAAATGACCACTGAGTATGAAGTTGGAGGAGAAGTACATTACGGAAGGATAGTTAAGGGTAGTGGGTATCCAGTAAGGTTCCCATTTGTTGATTTAGCAGAGGTGTCTGCTGGTGGAGGTACAATAATATGGAGGGACGAGGCTAATGCCTTAAAAGTCGGGCCTATAAGTGCCGGTGCAGATCCCGGGCCGATTTCCTACGGAAAGGGAGGAAATAGGCCTACCATAGCTGATGCAAACTTGATTTTAGGAAGATTGGGGACAGAGCTTATTGGTGGTAATCTAAAGTTAGATAAAGAGAGCGCAATAAGGGGGATGAGTAAGTTGGGTGATCCATATGAGGTAAGTAAGAACGCCTTAGGATTGGTAAATCTGGAGATGGCTAGGGCAATAAGATTAGTCACGGTGGAGAGGGGATTAGATCCATCGAACTTCTCCTTAATAGCCTTTGGAGGTGCTGGTCCACAACACGCAGTATACTTGGCTGAGGAGGTAGGAATAGGTAAGGTTATAATACCACCTCATCCAGGCTTATTCAGTGCATTAGGACTATTACTTGCTGATTGGCGTTTTGAAGTTAGGAAATCATATCCTAAAGACTTAGGGAGTGAATTTGAACAATTGGAAAAGGAGCTATACGAGAAGTTAAAGGGAAACGTCGATTACTTCTTGAGACTTGCAGATGTGAGGTATGAGGGGCAAGGATGGGAGTTAACAATTCCGGTAAATAACGTTAATGAGATTAGGAAAGTATTTGAGGAGAAACACCTAGCCACTTATGGTTTCGTGATGAAAGATAGGGAGATAGAGGTTGTTACAATAAGAGTTTTCGCTATCAAGAAGAGACCACTACCTAAAATAAAGGTAGCTTTTGGAAATTATGATAAGCCAAGAGAAGTTAGAAAGGTAGTAATTGACGACGATTGGGTAAATGTAGATGTCTATGTTAGGGAGAAGTTGCCTAAAGGTTTTAGAATAGGGGGGCCAGCAATAATTGAGGAATATAGTTCGACTACAGTTATAAAGGATGGTTGGAATGCAATTATAGATGATTCAATAGTATTGGTGAGAGAATGACAAGTTGGGAAATAATTTACAAAGCCTCTGAGTTCATTGCAGAGGAAATGGGCGTCATGCTAAAGAGGTCAGCTATGTCACCGAATATTAGGGAGAGGATGGATCATAGCTGTGCAATAACAGACGCTGAGGGTAATATTATAGCCCAAGCTGAACACATACCTGTTCACCTAGGTTCTTTTAGCATTGGGGTTAAAAACACGCTGAACCAGATAGAAGAACTAGAAGAGGGGGACATGATTGTTTTAAATGATCCTTACACATCCGGTACTCACCTAAATGACGTAATGGTTCTAGCCCCGGTTTACTATAATGGCAATCTAATGGGATATGTTGTAAATAAGGCACATCAGGTTGATGTGGGTGGGCCGATGCCAGGTAGTCTAAATCCATATGCAACTACAATCTACGAAGAGGGCTTCGTAATACCCCCAGTGAGGTTGATGAGGAAAGGAGAAATAAACAATGAGATTATTAATATAATTAAGCATAACTTCAAGGTACCCGAAGTATCAATAGGTGATTTGAATGCACAGATTTCAGCAAACCTTAATGGTATAGCTAGGATTAAGCAGATGTTTGATAAGTACGGTTACGATAACGTCCTTAACGCGTGGAAGACCTCTATGGAGTACGGAAAGAAGTTGGCGTTATCCGAAATTTCAAAATGGGGTAATGGTATTGGTGAAGATGAGGATTATTTAGAAATAGGTGATGAATTAAAGAAAATAAGGCTAAAGGTAAAGGTTGATGAGAATGGCGTTTACGCTAATTTCGCTGGAACTGATACCCAGATGGAGGGACCTTTAAACGCAGTATATGGAGTTACGTTCTCAGCTGTTAGCTTTGTCATAAGGTCATTAATAGGGAAGGATATACCTACAAATGAGGGCTTTTATAGTCTAATTAAGGTTGATGCACCTAAGGGTACTATAGTTAATCCCAATAAGCCGGCTGCAGTTGGAGGTGGGAATGTAGAGACTTCACAGAGGATTGCCGATGTTACCTTCAAGGCCTTATCTCACCTCATCAGCGTTCCAGCCGCTGGTTCGGGTACTATGATGAACGTAATGATGGGTGGTATGTATAAGGGTAAGTATTGGGCCTATTATGAGACTATAGGCGGAGGCACTGGGGCAAGGCCAAATAAGGATGGCGTCTCAGCTGTTCAAGTTAATATGACTAATACTTTAAATACTCCAATTGAGATTGCTGAGAGGTATTATCCAATAATGTTCACCATATATAGAATAAGGGAGAATAGTGGCGGAGTTGGTAAGTACAAGGGAGGTGATGGTATAATTAGGGCATTTAGGGTTCTGGAAAAGACTAGGTTATCAATCATAGCGGAGAGGTTTAGGGTTGCACCTTGGGGTTTGAAAGGTGGTGGAAACGGTAAGCCTGCAAAGGTTACGATAATAAGGGCTGATGGTAGGAAGGAGGAGATGCCCAGTAAGTTCTCAACGATTTTAAATAAAGGTGATGAGATAATCATAGAAACTCCGGGCGGTGGAGGATATTACACACCTAATGAGTAAAAAATTCTAATTTCCCGTATAAAGATCCAATGATAATGTGCTTATACTTCGTCAGACTTTAAAGAGCAAGATTTATATTTCATGAGTAATACTAAATTGTTATGCCGAAATCCAGAATGCACGGTATAAGGCTCAACAAGAAACAAGAGGAAGAGAGGAGGATTAACGCTGTAAAAGATGTGAGGAACGGGATGAGTATAAAGGACGTTGCCAAGAAGTATGACGTCTCCATCTTTACCGTGTACAAGTGGTTGAGGAAAGGTGACCTGAGCGCTAAGCCGAGGAAGGGACCCACGAAACTGAAGGACGAGGAAAAGCTCGTCCGAATCTTAGAAAAGAGCCCAAGAGATTTCGGCTTGAACTACGATTTCTGGACCTTGAAGCTCATAGCGTATATACTTGACAAGGAATTTGGGATAAAGTACAACCCGAGGAGTTTAAGCCCAGTCCTCAAGAAGTTAGGCTTCAAGTACAAGAAAGGAAAGAGAACTTACGTGAGAGTGTCCGGAATGTAATTATCTGAACGAATAGATAAACAGAATGATAAATATTAATATTGCCAGAAGGATAGGACCTGGATCACCGAGAAAAACTTTATAATGGAAAAATATCAAGACGAGAGGATTTACCTATCGCGCATAGCGTTGTCTGATCGCGAGGAGGCGCGTCTCAGAGCTGAACGGCTCTACGTCCTGGAGGAGTCCTCCGTTGGATCGCGAGGAACATCTTGATGTTGTAGATCACTCCCAGGACGTGAAGGAAGACGTCGTTCCTCCAGGTCGTGGTCCCGTAGGGCCTCCAGAACGCTAGTATTTCCGGAAAGTTCTTAGACTTCAATTTTATCTAATCCTAGGTATGTTATTGCATTAAGATTAAATCTATACTTATTTTCTTCAAAGAACTGTTTAATACAGTTTTTAACGTCTTCTATCGTATAGAATATTTTATTGCTCATGTAGTTCTTGAGGGACTTGAAGACCGCCTCAGCCATATTAAGCTCAGGCGAGTAAGGAGGAGTAAACACGGGATGAATACCCTTCCTGCGACAAACCTCAAGCGTACCCTTAGTCTTGTGAGGAGAGTAATTATCCATGACCATGTAAACCCTACCACTACCCACACGCCTCTTAAAGTACCTCAAGAAATACTTAACGGATTCAGAGTTAGGCCTTTTAGCAAGAGAAACCACTACTTCGCCGGTCCAAGCGTTTATAGCTAGAATAACATAGATTGAGGAAAAACCTATATTGACGCGCATTACGGGCTTACTGCCAACCTTAGCTAGAACCTTCTTAATTGACGTGCTAATTACTGTCCTACACTCGTCTAGAAAGAATAGTGCCTTTCTTTCCAATTTCTTTATTTTTTTTAAAATCTTCCCACTTGTCCTTTTCTGCTTGGATGTTGGTAGGTCTGGGTTTTACTAGGTTGTATCCTAGTTCGTGGACTAGTTCGTATAGTCTGGATTTCTTGTATTCTATTCCTTGTTCTTGTAGTGCTATCTTGAGTGTTTTCATTGTCCAGTACTCTTGTTGTATTCCGTATTTTTGGGGCTTATCTTCCAGAATTTGTTTTATCTTTTCCTCTTCTACTTTTCTGGGTCTTCCTGATCTGGGCTTGTCCTTTAGTCCATCAAGACCTTCTTTCTTGTACTTGCCAATCCACAATTTTATCGTGGAATAGCCCTTGTTAAGCATTTTCGAAACTTCTTTCTCCGATTTACCATCAACTACGTGCAGCTTCACCGCAAGAATCCTCTCCTTAATTCTCGCGTTCTTCTCTTCCTTATAAGCTTGAACCAAATCTTGCATAGTTCAATCTGGTAATACTAATCTATAAACTTTTCGGAAACACTAGCGTTCAGGTAGGTGCCGAAGAACTCCACGTGGGCTCTCAGGGTAATGAAGGGCTTCTCTCGCGCTATGAGCTGTGTCGGGGAGGGAGAGAATCCCCTGTCCGCGATCTTAATCCCCTTGAGCGGTGACTTGAACCTCTTGTCCGAGAAGTTGGCCGGCTTCAACGTGATGGACCTCACGAAGAGGGAGACGGAGATCACGGCCACGGCCTTAAGCCCGTAGTGCGAGACCCCTCTCTTCTTGGTCCACCTTCCCTCGAACCTCCTCTTGGTTCTCCCCAGGGAGAGCAGCTTCCTGGCCCTCTCCAGGTTACCTTCCCTCCTCTCCAGCTCCGCCTTCTCCCGAAAGGTCTCCACGCTCCTCTTCCCAGGAGGTAAGTCCAGTAGGAAGGAGTCCACTAGCCACGCCATGAAGTCCACGAGATGCGCGCTCGCAGGGAGGTAACTGGGTAGGCACTTCTCCTCAAGCTTGAAGGAAATCTCCAACAACTTCTTCCTCACCCCGTACAACCTGCCCACGAAGTCGTGCAGCGTGCTCTTCCCCACCTTCCTCCCCACGAACCAGGCCACGACCACGTTCACTAGTATTTTGGAAAAGTTCTTAGACTATGATCTAGTGGTATATCCTTTGCCTAAAGCTATAAACTTTCTGAAAGCACTAACGTTGACCATTTTCACCGCGTCCCTATAGGAGCAGGAGTAGAGCACCATGACGATTAACAACTTCAGGTAAACCAGCGCGCCCTCGCCAAGAACCCTCTCCAAATCCATGGCGTCCAGCACGGGCTTGATCTCCGTTAACCATTTTTCCCTCCACGGCATATCCTCTATTGGGGGAAGAGGGTAGTACATCAGGTTTGGTATGTGTCTTAATGTTCTTGCCATGGTACTACCCTCTACTCCCATAACTTAAGTGTTACTCCAATTTAATCCAAGATAATGCTAAAAACAAATTTATTCTTGTCAATAAAAATTCAATTTTTTACATTCCGGACACTCTCACGTCCAGGAAGCTCCTCGTCCTCCCCAGGAGGAAGATCGCGGCTTGAACCAGTCCCCACGACATCCCCTTAGTTGGCTTTATCCTACTCAAGAAACTCTTGTTAGCGTGGTATTGAGGTATGGCATGGAAGTCCACTGCTACCCTCCTGTCCCTAACTCCCCTTAACGTCATCCTCCCCATCTTCCTCAACGCATCCCTCACGTCCTTAACTTGAACCACTAGTGTTTCCGAAAAGTTTATAGATTAGTATTACCAGATTGAACTATGCAAGATTTGGTTCAAGCTTATAAGGAAGAGAAGAACGCGAGAATTAAGGAGAGGATTCTTGCAGTGAAGCTGCACGTAGTTGACGGTAAATCGGAGAAAGAAGTTTCGAAAATGCTTAACAAGGGCTATTCCACGATAAAATTATGGATTGGCAAGTACAAGAAAGAAGGTCTTGATGGACTAAAGGACAAGCCCAGATCAGGAAGACCCAGAAAAGTAGAAGAGGAAAAGATAAAACAAATTCTGGAAGATAAGCCCCAAAAATACGGAATACAACAAGAATATTGGACAATGAAAACACTCAAGATAGCACTACAAGAACAAGGAATAGAATACAAGAAATCCAGACTATACGAACTAGTCCACGAACTAGGATACAACCTAGTAAAACCCAGACCTACCAACATCCAAGCAGAAAAGGACAAGTGGGAAGATTTTAAAAAAATAAAGAAATTGGAAAGAAAGGCACTGTTCTTTCTAGACGAGTGTAGGACAGTAATTAGCACGTCAATTAAGAAGGTTCTAGCTAAGGTTGGCAGTAAGCCCGTAATGCGCGTCAATATAGGTTTTTCCTCAATCTATGTTATTCTAGCTATAAACGCTTGGACCGGCGAAGTAGTGGTTTCTCTTGCTAAAAGGCCTAACTCTGAATCCGTTAAGTATTTCTTGAGGTACTTTAAGAGGCGTGTGGGTAGTGGTAGGGTTTACATGGTCATGGATAATTACTCTCCTCACAAGACTAAGGGTACGCTTGAGGTTTGTCGCAGGAAGGGTATTCATCCCGTGTTTACTCCTCCTTACTCGCCTGAGCTTAATATGGCTGAGGCGGTCTTCAAGTCCCTCAAGAACTACATGAGCAATAAAATATTCTATACGATAGAAGACGTTAAAAACTGTATTAAACAGTTCTTTGAAGAAAATAAGTATAGATTTAATCTTAATGCAATAACATACCTAGGATTAGATAAAATTGAAGTCTAAGAACCTTCCGGAAATACTAACGTTCAACTTTCTCAACGCTCTTCTCCCATCTTTTCCCAACCTGCTCAAGTAGCTCCCACTCGCCTTAAGCAAGGCACTGAGGAGTTCCTCAGGGAAAAGTATTTTAGTGAGGACCGAGTAAATTATCTTGAGGGCAGACCTGGCGAAGTCCCGGTTGAACTTCGCCGGTTTAGTTGTATTCTCATGCTTCATACATTCAGGTTCGCCCTCGTATATACAAACTTTTCTACAGAAATTCTCATCCTCTCAACTTTTTCTGTATTTCATTCATCTCGTTTTTTACGCAAAAAATGAGATTCCCATACTGACGTAGATCTGGTTGTTCACCAGATCCTTGACGCCAATCACAAGGAGTTGGATCGCGGGTTCGAACCTCTTGTGCGCCCTGCAGTAGAAGATCTGTGCCCCGTTTCTGGAGACCGGCATGGCTCTAGCGTAGAGCTTGTGGTCGTGGGTGTCGTCTATTATGAGAAGGACAGGATGATCCCCGACTAACTTCTTCACGACCTCGATTAGTTTGGCTTGAGCTGCCTTGTCCAAGTTATTCAGCACGGTCTCGTAGTCCATCTCGGCCTCCTGAGCTATCTCGGTAGCATTTCTTCCCACAACCACTCCCAAGACGAGCCTCTTGGCAACGTCCTTCCTCGTTCCAGTCATGGATAGTATGACCTCGTTAACTGCCTTTTCCAATGCCTTATAGTACTCCTCCTCGCAGACTCTTTGGTCATACCAAAATTAAAGGCTCTAATTTTAAAAAGTTTTTATGGGCCTCTTGAGCTGTCAGGATTTTCCTATAAATGCTAAAAGAGTTATCTTGTTTATAGTCTAAAGGGCAACAACATTTCTAAAGTTACACAAAGGCCTTTCCGTATGTTAGGGAGAAAGTCTTGTCCTTTAAAGTCTCTGAAAGTATAACATAAGTGTCGTCTGGATTTACTAAAGGTAATGTGTTAACTAAATCCAATTCAATCACTTAAGTAAATGATATTATGAGCTGACAACACCAGCCGAACTTACTAAAGTATCTACCGCTTTACCTTACGACACCTAGTATGATGCACTTGCAGTTGAGTATATAAGGTGCACAAAAGAGATTGCCTTATTAAGGTCTCCGTCACTTACAACTTCTGTAACTCCAAGGGCTACATTAACTACTAAATTCAACAATCCCATATTTTAATACATAATCTAGAAAACTTAAAAATGTTTCTCTTTAATATTAAAAATCTAATTATACAGTTTAAATTATAATTTCTCTATAAAATGTATCTTACATGACGAAGTGCAAATAGAAGCCTTGTAGTAGATTAATTAATAAAATATACCCATAAAGAACTAACTATAACCATCTTGTGGTAAGAAAGATTCTAGTAAAATTTTTAATGTGTTTTAGTACTTTACTACATTTAATCATATTTTGATCTCTTTATTTTTATTGGGAGAAGTTAAGTTACTCTACTAATTTTGAGAAGTTTTAGTATATTCTTTTCCAGTTGTGTTTCACCAAATTATCTCACTTGAAAGATATTGTGTTAATTCTTTCAAAAGGGAATTGATATAGAGAAAGATAGTGATATTATAGTGAAATATAGCATATTAACATTATTTGCAATAAACATAACGTGTAGATTCAGATTAAAGGGAGATAATCTGAATTTTTATCACGTGGTTAGAACGGCGTGCAGAGTGTCCTCTGCACGCCGAGGAAGTTAGAGAAGCCTGACGAAGGAGTTGAAGGAGAGAGGCTTCCTTTTCGTGGACTTGAAGTTGAAGAGGAGGTAATTCACGAGGTTCCACACTGAATCTAGGACAGTGTAATAGAGGTAGAGGAAGATCTTGTTGGTTAACTTCCTCACGTACCTTATCCTGGCCTTCCTGACCTTGAAGCCCTCTTCGCTCTGCCATCTCAACCTGTAGAGCTCAGCTAGCTTGTAGGGATCTCCATTGAAGTTGGTAACGAAGATGAAGTGCCTGGGTTTCTCCTTGACGTATATCACTTCATAGTAGTAAAGGTCATTGTACTTCAGGACCCTATACGCAACGTAAACCCTGTCATTTACCTCGCATTTCTTCTCGGTTAGAGGGACGTTGGAGAGTTCCTTGAAGCCCTTCAGGTTGGTCTTACCTCCTACCACGGTCTTCACGGGCATCTCCTTGATTACCTTCAAGTTCAGGAAACCCGCGTCAGCAACAACGTAGTCTATCTTGAGGTGCTGAGCAACTTCGCTCACGGCCCTCATCAGGAACTGGGAGGGAGTATCGCTTCTCAAGTCAGCTATCTCCTCGAGGAGGGACAACCTCAAGGGGAACACCAAGTCCACGGACCTCAACTTAACTCCCTTCCTCTTCCCGTTATAGAGTTGAAATCCTTCCACCTTCCTCGACTCCTTCTCCCCCACGGTTATCGCGGTCTCGTCCACTGCAACGATTGTAGTCTCTCCCTCAACTTTCACGTGAGGGTAGAACTTGAAGCTCCTCTCCCCTTGACTCATCACCTTCTCTCCTTCCCTAACGACCTTCAAGTACTCCTTTCCCCTGTTCCCTGTCAACAGGAACGGAGCTGCGTCCGCGATCCTCGTGTCCAACTCTTGGGAGATAACGTTAAGATTATTGACGATGAAATAACTAGCGAGGGACTTCAACTCCGTTTTGAATCCCGTTTCATAAACTTGCATAACGGAGTCATGGAGTCCCTCGCTTTAACCCTTTCCTGTTCACCTCCTCCCTAGACCTCCCCTCCCCGCTTGATAATACTAAACAGATGATATTACCCTCTATATACAAACTCCTTTTTAACCATGCTTCTCGTTTAATCTAAAAATTTTTTGATAATCATGTTGAAATAAGCCGATTTTCACAACCATAACTCGATATTTTCCCCTACCATAGAAATTACATCATTTCTAGTAAAATTGGTGAAACACAACTGATTCTTTTCATTCATTAAGTGATAAGGATTTTGTAGAAAATACTAATATATTCTAGTTAAAATCTGATATATGAGATTTAATATAAATATTTGGTTAAAAAGAGAATAGGAATTTTACGTCTTAATAGTATAAAATAATCAAAAATTTAAAGTATAGCTAAATATATTTTAACAATTGTGTTATTCCATTATTATTTGGTTCAACTAAATCTATTGCTATTACACCATTATTACTTAATTGTGTTTTGATTATGTTTGGAATCTGTTCCATTGAAGCTAGGATCATTTTATTAGGGTTGAAAATACATTTATATGGCAAAATCTGAGTTTTTATATTATTACTCCAGAACTTATATTGTTGATTTTTGCATTCTATTACTATCTCTACGCTTAGCCCATTTGATAATATATCTTGACAGTTCTTAGCTCCTCTCAATATTACTATGTCTGGCCTTAATGGGATAGAAGTTACTGTACTACTATTAATACATTTAGTTACTCTTTGATAAAAGTTTTCCAACCAAGAAGGACCACTATTTAAATTCCACAGCAGCCCTCTACACATAGTATGTGGATTCATATCGAACTCATACCATAACGAACAATCTTGACCATTACAGCTAAAGATTGCTATTGGATTGCTGGAGCTCTGGGAAAAATCAAGATTCAATAGTTTTAATCTAGCTTGATTTTTAAGGTAAGTTATTATCTGTAACATAATCCAAATTTGATGAATCTCCTTCATTAATCCTTCTAACGATTTCTGTCTTGCGTTAATATTGTAAGGAATAAGAAATGATAACGGGAAATTTATTCCTGCCATCTGTATATTTAAAAGGCTAGGAAAAATTGGAGGATACTTTAATAACGAGCTGAGAGTAGAACTGATTGATTTGATTGAATTTATCATTTGCATGTAAACTTGAGTCCACTGTTTTCTCAAGAAACTCATTTCGTTCGTAGTTATCCATTTAAAATTGAAATTATTAAGATAAGTTATAGGTTTACGTGAGGCTCTTCTTAAATCGAAAGGAAGTACTAAATCTATTGCAGGAAACACTTCAATATTAGAAAACGGACCAGAATTAGATGAAGAGAACTCGACTACACATTTATCGTAAATATCATTGATATAGACATGAGAGTGTCCGGAATGTAATTATCTGAACGAATAGATAAACAGAATGATAAATATTAATATTGCCAGAAGGGTAGGACCTGGATCACCGAGAAAAACTTTATAATGGAAAAATATCAAGACGAGAGGATTTACCTATCGCGCATAGCGTTGCTTGATCGCGAGGAGGCGCGTCTCAGAGCTGAACGGCTCTACGTCCTGGAGGAGTCCTCCGTTGGATCGCGAGGAACATCTTGATGTTGTAGATCACTCCCAGGACGTGAAGGAAGACGTCGTTCCTCCAGGTCGTGGTCCCGTAGGGCCTCCAGAACGCGTTCAGGTAGGTGCCGAAGAACTCCACGTGGGCCCTCAGGGTAGTGAAGGGCTTCTCCCGCGCTATGAGCTGTGTCGGGGAGGGAGAGAATCCCCTGTCCGCGATCTTAATCCCCTTGAGCGGTGACTTGAACCTCTTGTCCGAGAAGTTGGCCGGCTTCACCGTGATGGACCTCACGAAGAGGGAGACGGAGATCACGGCTATGGCCTTGAGCCCGTAGTGCGAGACCCCTCTCTTCTTGGTCCACCTTCCCTCGAACCTCCTCTTGGTTCTCCCCAGGGAGAGCAGCTTCCTGGCCCTCTCCAGGTTACCTTCCCTCCTCTCCAGCTCCGCCTTCTCCCGAAAGGTCTCCACGCTCCTCTTCCCAGGAGGTAAGTCCAGTAGGAAGGAGTCCACTAGCCACGCCATGAAGTCCACGAGATGCGCGCTCGCAGGGAGGTAACTGGGTAGGCACTTCTCCTCAAGCTTGAAGGAAATCTCCAACAACTTCTTCCTCACCCCGTACAACCTGCCCACGAAGTCGTGCAGCGTGCTCTTCCCCACCTTCCTCCCCACGAACCAGGCCACGACCACGTTCACGTTAACCATTTTCACCGCGTCCCTATAGGAGCAAGAGTAGAGCACCATGACGATTAACAACTTCAAGTAAACCAGCGCGCCCTCGCCCAGAACCCTCTCCAAATCCATGGCGTCCAGCACGGGCTTGATCTCCGTTAACCATTTTTCCCTCCACGGCATATCCTCTATTGGGGGAAGAGGGTAGTACATCAGGTTTGGTATGTGTCTTAATGTTCTTGCCATGGTACTACCCTCTACTCCCATAACTTAAGTGTTACTCCAATTTAATCCAAGATAATGCTAAAAACCAATTTATTCTTGCCAATAAAAATTCAATTTTTTACATTCCGGACACTCTCACATTATAGAGTACCTCAGGATTCTTAAAACCTATTTTTTGTACTGATCCTGGTACAGCAAAAGCCATAAGATGTTGTAAATTATTACCATCAATTAGAAAATAATAATTACTAGATTTTGATAGTCCGCCATGGAATTCAGTTACACTAATTGTAGACTTTGGAGCAAAGTATAGAAAACTACTGAAATTATTGATTTTCTGAATATAGGTATTGGGAATATTTTGTAAATTAGTATAAATAAATATAGAATATAATATTATTCTAATTATATCATCCAATGCATAATTATTAACTAAGTTCCATATAGTAAGAATAATATTTTGGCTAAAATATTTAGAGAAAAAACTGATGAAATTTGATTTGAAATCGCCTAATTTCATCATTAAATAAATACTATAAATACTAGTTTGGAAAGATGGAGACTGATATCTAACGAAGTTAGCATTAGGGTTAGCTCTAAACATTAGAGTGGCAACGTTAGTCGCAACATCTAGAAGGTTAGTAGACTGCATAGATAATTAATTTTAATAATGGATTATTAATTTTTCTATATATAGTACTTTGTTGATTCGTTCAATTTGTCTCATTAAAACGATATTGTATAACACTAATTTTTCAGTAATTAATATTTATTTCAACGTTCTTCTCAAGCTTACACCCTAATACCCAGAGCCCTACCGACTACAGAATTCGCCAAGTTAACCATCCACGCGTAAGCCCAGAACTTGAGCTTAGCCTCAACTCCAGCAAAACTTGTCTAACCGATTCCCCAAAAGTACGCTTCACCGCAGAGAACAAGGACTCGACCCGCCACCTAACACCATAACCCTTCTCCTCCCTCCAACGATCATAACCCAACTTCCTAAACTCACGCACAGCCTTACGTCTAGCAAGATGGCGTTTAGTAGAAGCGTTCTTCTTGGGAGGAACTACAACCTCAACTCCGGTCTTGTAAACCTCATTGGCGTCATATGCCTTATCTCCATAAAACTTCTTGACCTTCTTTCCCTTATCTTGAAGATCCTTAACTGTTTTTACACTTTCAACCTCGTTGCTAGTGACCTCAGCGTTTACCACGTTGAATTCGTTATTGTCCATTACTATCTCGATCTTGAGGAATTTTGAATCCCTAGTCTTACCCCACTTGGCAACAATATATTGTCCTCCCGTGACGTTATCCAAGTTGATTAAAATGGCAATTCATGAGTAATATTAATAAGAAATTAGGATGAGATAATATTACGGTAAAGGCAATTTCAACTGAAAAGGACCTCTTACTCAAGGTGGATAAATCCTTCCCTTGGGAAACGTTTAGGAGTAAGCTTAAGTCCCTTTACTCCAAGAAGCCCAAGTGGGACGTCATCTCACTCCTCAAAGTCCTCCTAATCAAGTTCGTTTTCGACATCTCTTGGAATAACTTGGAGGGAGAAATTAGGGACAGTAAGAGTTTTATGGACTTCTTGGGCGGGAAAGTTCCACCAAAGAGCACAGTATTCTTCTTCTACAAGAAACTCCAACAAACAGTTATTCAAGAGGGCGAGACGATGAGAACAACACTGATGGATGAGTTAAACAAGGCTTTGGACAAGGCGATCAGCGAGTATAGGGAAAAGGGCTTTGAACTTGAAGTTGGGAGAGAAAAAACGATAGGTTCGAGGACTACCACATAATTGACACATTCTTCCGTGAGGCCTACCCCGGAAAGAGGAGTCTTCAAAACGGTCTTGAGAAGATCTCACTTGACCTTAAGGAGATGGGGTTCAATGACGTTTTTCTCCTCATGGGTTATACTACTTCCAAGCTCAAGAACTTCACGGCCTTTAGGAAGTATAAGGGTAGTTGGGGTAGGAAGCACGGTAAGTCCTACTTCGGGTTTAAGGTCTGTAATCTTGTGGAAAGGAGGACTAATTTCGTTAGGGACTTCAAGGTTGGATTGGCCAATTTGAGTGATCTAGCCTTTTCATTTGATAACGTTAAGTTAATGGCTGATAGGGCTTGGATTTTTAGGGAGGACGTCTTAGTTAAGGGTGTTGGTAGTGCTAGGCTTCCTGTTGAGGGTAGTGGTGTTGAGATTAGGGAAGGTAAGGCTTCGTCTACAACTTTAAGGGGAGTGGTTATAGAGGTATTCTTCCTTAACTTCTATCGTGATCTCGAAATTCTTTCGACGAGGATTAGGACGAAGGTACTCGTTAATTAAACGAGGTTCGTTTACGTGTTTACTTGTTGTTATGGTAAATTTTATTGCAAAACTGTACAATTATCTGTATTTTCCCTTATTAATACATATTATATTATTTTTTATACTTGAATATAATGAAGAATAGTATAATCTGAAATGCTGTAATTATAATGATTTTTAATTTTGCTCAAATCGGACAACGTCCCGTGTTTGTGCTAATGCCGGTAGCGTCTGTAATTACTTCAAGTTCGTCATTTGCCTCGGGGAAGGTTATGTTCATGTTCCTCACTCTCTCCCATATTGTTGAGTAGTCGAGGCTTGTGGGGATGATCTTCAATTGTTCTAAGGCTCTTAATACTCCTTCTATTGCTCTGTAAGGTAGGAAGATGTGTAAGAATGCTAGGAATTCGTTGAACTCCTTCGGAGCTTTATACTTTGTCCTAGCGTTCCTGTTCTCCTCTGCTAATAAGTCCCACCAATGTTCGAATACGTAGAAGGGGAACATCAACTTATATCTAGTTATGACGTTCTCGTCGTACTTGCTCCAGTCCCTCTTGTACTTACTCTTTCCCATAGGTAATACTTAACGAATAATCTATAAACTTTTTGTACAATTCTGAAGCAATCCACAAAGCAAAGTATAAGATAAAGCTTTTATTATCTAATAATATGTCGCTAGATGATATTTTTGGACAACCAATTTCCTTTACAATGCTTATGGGGATCGCTGGAATATCAATAGCGTCATATTATGATAGATTAACTTCTCTATCGTTATCATCCTTTGGAATATCAATAGCGTTACTATCTCTCTTAACCTTCTTTTCAATTCTCAATTTAAACCGAATGAAATACGAAATGGTTGACATTATGGCTGTTATCTCTGGACTTACCTTATTTATCGCAAGGTTGAGATTGCTCTATTCTTCCCTCTTTTATTTTATCCCCTTGGTAATACTATCGATCTTTTACCTAATAATAGCATATAGGGTCCTCAGATCTCTAAAACAAGTTTCGTTTAAGTACCACTTACTTGGAGTTGCAATCACACTTCTCTCAATCGAATTACGTAGTTACTTGCCTATCTTATCTTTTATATTCGTGTGCATCGGTATTGTAATGTACCTCATGGTAACTTCCCTCCTATTGAAGAGGATATTGAAGGAGAAGAACGTAATCAAGCTCATAGATGGTTCCATATGGATTCAAATGGGATTACCCGCTTTGATATCTTTTGCTATTAGCCCTTTTTCTAAAGTAGTGAGTTTAGTTTTTTGGTATTTAGCTCTGATATTCTTACCTCTGGTAATACTAGCTAGTCTAATCAAATTAATTTCTATTGAGATTTCAATTAGACAATTTCATCCATCTCTATGGTCAGTAATATTTCCTCAAGCGGTTCTCTCAACCGCTACGCTCAATATCGTAAGGGTACGCTTTATCGCTTTACCCATCTTATACGAGATTTCAATATCTGTACTGTTTTCAGCACTTTCTCTGTTTCTACTATTTCTCTCTATTGCAGTCTTTTCAATTACAAGCTAATTTTCTATTCTTGACTATCTTTTCTTTCCACATATCTCATGAAGAGAAATATGCTTAGTGCCCATAGAATTGATAGAAATAGCATTATATCCCCTATTATGTAATCTCCTATCACCTCTAATCCAATGCCTAGGGAGGCTAAAAAGATAACTCCCGAGACTATGTACAATAATTCCTCAAAATCCGGTTTTTCCATATCTTTTAATTTAGTTTTAGGGTTTATAAAATCAAATTATTAACCAGCCTATTTTAACAGCCTTCTCCTACCCTTAATATACCTTAACAAAAGATACAAGTCAATTGCAATTATTGCAGTCATGGGCCAATACCATACTCCATAATCCACAACCTTAGCTAAGTTGAACGAAAGTCCATATCCACTAATCCAACTATCAAAACTCATGACAAGCCTTCTGAAATCCTCCTTATGTTTTATTACATTGCCCATGAATATTCCTATTAGCATGCCAGCTATTACAGCAGGTGAGGTGACGGTAGCGTAATAGATTACTTGTGGGTTAAAGATTCCTAAAGTAAGGTAGGCGCCAAAAGTTGAAACGCTTTCTACTGTTCTAAGTACCGCTATAGCGAACTTAAATTCTTGTTTTGTTAACCCTTGATTATTTATTATGAGTGCTAAAGGTGGTCCACTTATTGTTGTTACGCCATACAAGACACCTACTGGAAAGGTTACTAAATATCCTATTTTTTTCCACTTCTCCAAACCTATCTCTTTTCTAAAACCAGCAGCTTGCAATAAGATTAGTGGTATTAATATACTGTAAACTATAACCTTAAAGAGGGTTTCATTTGCCGAAATTTTTAGGATATATGCCCCTACTATAGAACCTATAAGTACACCGGGAGTCCCGAAAATTGTGAATACCAAAGATCTTATACTGTAATTTTTAAAATTTAAAATAACATTCGTTAAATTTTGAAACATCTCTATAAAGTTCAATATTGGGGAGATCTGCTTGTTAGTATACCTTATGAGAAGTAACGGTGTTGCTGTGGATGAAAATCCGTATGCAAATGCACCAGTAGGTATAGAAGCAATGAAGATAATTACTGACAGATAAATTAAATCTAACATCAAATATCCCCTTTAAACTTTTTTATTGCCTCCCTTAAGGCTTCCCTTGGTTCCAATTTCTTCTCAATAATTATCTTTAATATTTCGTTCTTGAAACTCTTCGGCAAAAGTTCAATGGATTTTGTAGTTGATGAGTCAACTTTAGCGTTGGGAAACAGCTTAATTATCTCCTCCACCATTTCTTGTTCAACATCTATTTCTATACGTTTCATTCCTCCCAATACTTCCTTAGCGTGCTTTAATCCTAACTCCTCGAACTTTCTACTCAACTCCTCATTTAGCCAAATGTAGATTTTCACTTCCATTCACCCCAATATACTCTGCCTCTTCTCCAAGTATTCCTCGGTCACAAAGGGACTCCCAAACCCATATTGCTCGGCTGCCTTCATTAAAACATCATATACTTCTGGTCTCATTACCATTTTAGTTGGCTTTACCTCATCTAATATTATACTCCTTATCAAGCTACCACTGAACTCTTGCTTCTCATCTTTGTGGTCACAGAGTATTTCGTTTTCTATACTGCCACATCTGGGGCAATAGTAGTTTTCCCTTAAAAATATCGGCTTTATCAGTAAGTCCTCTTCATTAATGCTGTCAAATATTTCATGCGCCTCATAGGGTGAATAGTAATTCCCAACCCCCGCATGGTCCCTACCAAAAACGTGGTGAGTACATCCTAAATTGCTCCTAATTATAGCGTGAAGCAGAGCCTCTCTAGGTCCAGCATACCTCATATCCCATAAAGTAAATGAAAGTAAGTGTACTTTCGGACTTATGTAACCGTATTTAGATAACGCATCATGAGTCAAAAGAATTGCCTCATCTATATAATCACCTACTCTCTTCTCCCCAATGACAACGTTAACTAGAATACCTGTTCTAGGTTCATCTACCTTTTGGTTCTCATTTGCTGCAAACCAAGCGAACTTCATTAAGTATTCGTGACCAGTATGTGGAACATTCCTAGTTTGAAATGCAACCACTCTTTTCCAACCCTTTTTCTCAAAGACGGTTCTGTGCATTCTGGGAGTTAACCAGAATTCCGAATATGGTTTATTAAACTGTGGTTCCCTAACTAGCCAAACATCCCCTGCTAAGAAAGCATCTGCATAGCTCAACGTTCTTTTCACTCCAGGGTGCTTAATATCTTTAGTCTTGTAGACCTTCTCTGCTATTTTCAGCTTATCGTATTTGAAGATTTCCTTTACCTTCATAATTGCCAACGGCTTTCCTAAATAAGTTATTCCTATAGTATCTCCCTCCTTGACCTTTTCATTTTGACTATAATCGAACACTAATGGTATTGGCCATAACACGCCATTTGGCAATCTCATGTTTTCCACCACACCGTCAACTTCCTCATAGTTCATGAAACCCTTTAATGGAGATAAGAAACCGTAAGCTATGCTCACTATCTCATGTGCTAACTGTCTCTTGACTTCAATTCTATGTAACTCTTTAAAGTCTGAAATCGTTTTTATTCTCTCAACTATCTCAACCTTGCCATGTCCTATGAGATTCACAGTCTTAATCTTGTCAAGGGTAAGCTTATATATTTAGCTATTTGTGCAAATTTTGCACATATCGAAACACTAAAGTATTAATCCTTACTCAATTATTCTGATGCTTAGCAAAGATGAGTTAGACTCCCTAAATAAATTGTTCGAAGATAAGGAACCCCTAGAAGTGCTGAAATGGGGAATAGAGAAATTTTACCCTAAAATCGCCTTAGCTTGTAGTCTTCAGGCTGAAGATTTGGTAATACTAGATATGTTAAGTAAGGTTACTGAAAAACCAAGAGTCTTTATAATAGATACTGGTAGACTCCACCAAGAAAGTTATGACTTAATAGAGGAAATAGTGAAAAAGTATAACATAGACTTAAGGATATATTTTCCAGACTATAAAGAGGTAGAAGATCTAGTTAATAAGTATGGAATCAACTTATTTTACAAAAGTGTTGAACTTAGAAAGGCGTGCTGTGAAGTGAGGAAAGTTAGACCCCTAAAGAGAGCGTTGGATGGAATGGAAGCTTGGATAACTGGGCTAAGGAGAGAACAAAATTTCACTAGAGGGAGGATAAGGAAAATAGAAATAGACGAAGTCAATGGAGGGATTATTAAGTTAAATCCGTTGGCTGACTGGACATGGGAACAGGTATGGGAATATATAAATAAAAATAATGTTCCTTATAATAAGCTCTACGATAAAGGGTATAAGAGTATAGGATGTGTACCATGTACTAGACCAGTTAAACCTTGGGAGCATCCAAGAGCTGGTAGATGGTGGTGGGAGCAGAATAGTGACAAGGAATGTGGGCTTCATTATAGAGAGGTGAAGTGAAGATTCCCATAGAGCCCAATTTTAGAACAGATCCTAAAGATTACAGTGAGGAAGAGAGAGCAAAGCTGAAAACTAAAGGATTAACTGAGGATACAATAGGAATATATTCGTCATTCCACGACTTATCTAGAGAAGATCTCGAGAAGGAAGTGTCCTTGATAGCTAAAAGTTTCGGGATATACATTGAATTCAATAGAGATAAGATGAAATTAAATGGAGTCAAAGATTGGATATACATGGTAAGGCTACCGATTCCCGGAGGAGGTCCAATAAGCTCTAAACAATGGAGAATTTTAGACGATATTTCCAACAAATATACGATATCGGATGCTTATACTGGATATCCCTCACCATCTCTAAAACTGACTACGAGACAAGCTATTCAATTTCACCACGTAAAGAAAAGGGATTTACCTAACCTTATAAGAGAGGTCGCTGAATCTGGTTTTCTCACTGTAAACGGTTGTGGAGATAATGTAAGGAATACGATAGCTTGCCCACTTTCCAAGTATTGGGTTTTCGACGCGAATTCATTAGCTAGAAAAATTGCTAACTACTTTAGATTACCTTTGGATTTATATCTTCAAGTCTTTGAAATACCTCTGATAGAAAATAGACAATTTGATAGAGAATCTTTCAAATATGGTGAAAATCTTTTACCGAGAAAGTTTAAGATCGCCATAGCGGGGGTATTGAGAACAATTAACGGAAAGTATATAATTGATAATTGCGTTGAAGTTCAATCCAACGATATAGGCATAGTCCCTTTAATAGAGGATGAAAAGGTAATAGGTTATCAAATATACGTTGGTGGATCAATGGGTGAGAACAATTCTTATCCAACTTTTTCGGCTCTTGGACTTCCGATTGGTACTGTAGTAAACGATAGCGAATTAATAAAGGTGTTAGATGCTATTGTGACAATACAAGAGGAGTGGGGAGATAGGAAGAACAGGCATTGGGCTAGATTCAAGTACGTTGTATATAAGATGGGATTGGAGTGGTTAAGGGAAAAAGTAAGGGAACACTCTGGGATACAATTAGGCAAAATAGTTAAAGTAGATCTCACCCACAAGGACTTACATTTGGGTTGGATAAATTTAGGCGATAATAAGTGGGCTTATGGTATTTTCGTTGAAAACGGTAGGCTAATAGACGGCAAAAACGGTAGGACAAAAAGTATGATCAGATATATTGCAGATAATTTCGATAATTTAATGTTTTACATAACTCCAAATCAACATCTATTAATTACTGAAATAGACCAGCCGCAGAAGGAGAAAATCGATGGGATACTTAGGGAGTTCAACTACGGATTCAGAGACGGAAAGCCATATTCCAGTTTAAGGATTAACTCAACGGCGTGCGTAGGATTTCCAACATGTAAATTGTCCTTCACTGATTCTGAAAGATTCCTTCCAAGTCTAATTGACGAGTTAGAGAGAAGAGGGTGGAAAGACATTCCAGTTTCAATAGGACTGTCAGGTTGTGTAGCTCAGTGTTCAAGACCAGCCCTTCATCCCATTAGTTGGGTAGGTAGTGGATATGAGCTTTACATGTTAAAGATAGGTGGAGGAAATGGAAGTTTAGGAGAACCACTAATTGACTGGGACGAGAATTCTATTTACCTATATCAAGTTCCGTCCAATAGACTAGCTGATGTAACTGAAGCGTTATTTGAACTATACGAAAAGAATAAGGATATAAGTGAAGATCCTAGTCTAGTATTTAGGTTGCTGGGTAATAAGAAGATAATTGAGTGGTTGAAGGGTCACGAAAAGACTAAAGACCTCATGAAACCTCACAAGTTTGATAGAAAGATTGAGGGCTATAGGGAGTATCACGATCTGCTAAGAAAACGTTTAGAGGAGGTGAGTAGATATGGGTAAGGTAGTTTTAGTAGGTGCTGGTCCTGGTGATCCTGAACTAATAACGTTAAAGGGTATTAAATATTTACAAATGGCTGATGTAATAGTCTACGATAAGTTAGTGTCCAGAGAACTCATTAATTACGCTAAGCCGTCGAGTTTTGTAATATTCCTCAGTAATGATGATATTGAAGTTGATTTATTGAGAAAGTACGCTTTGGAAGATAAGCTTGTGATTAGGCTAAAAAACGGAGATCCCTACATATTTGGAAGGGGAGGGAAAATTTGTCAAGAGTTAATTAAAGACGGTATAGAGTGTGAGGTAATACCCGGAGTTTCGTCAGTTAACTCAGTCCCTGCGTATGCTGGGATACCACTCACTTTCAACGGAGTCTCCGATATGGTAACAATCGTAAGTGCAGTTTCACAAGGTGGGAAGCTCTTTAACTTTCAAAAAATTCCAGATTATGGTACTCTAGTAGTTTTAATGGGAGGCAGGAGATTAGAGGAGGTGAGTAAATGGTTGATGGCTAAGAGAGATCCTTCAGAAGACGTAGCAGTTATAGAAAGAGGGACTTATCTGGATCAGAAGGTACACGTCAACAAATTGGAGAAACTAGCTGAAGTTGGTAATAATTTAGCTACTCCTTCTTTGTTGGTTTTAGGAAACGTTGTGAGATTGAGAGAAATTCTATGGAAATTTAGATAATGCATTTATTTGGAATACAATGAGAACATTTGGATTTAATTGGGGAAAATATATGAATATTACACATAGGGTACTTATTTTAACTACATGTACCTTGTAAATGGTATAATTCATTACTATATTATTATATGTATATTTGTTAGGCTTTTTGTAATCAACGGTTTAAATACTGTAAAGTAACTCGTTACAAGTAACCTAATTAGACGATTCGTCTAATTTAGGTATATATCTAGAATGCTGGGCGTTATATACATGTTTCCCATAGGGAAGTCATTCGAAAGCCGTAGAAGGATTTACATATGGAAATGATTTAGGGAAGAGTGTAGGATCATAAAAATTCCTTCGATATTTTCTTACTGACTATCATGGATGAAAGCGTTACCATTGGTACTCCTATTCCAGGCTGAGTGTATTGCCCAACATAATATAGGTTCTTTAATCTAGTATTCTTCATTGGAAGCCTAAAGGGCCCAGTCTGATCTAGAGTATGAGCTAAGCCAAATGCCGTTCCCTCATATGCATTATAATCTCTTTTAAAATCATCAGGCCCATAAATTCTAATATAACTAGCCTTAATCTTACATCCTATCTTAACTTCTAAATCCCTAATTACCCCGTCTATAAGCTCTTTACTAATTTCAGTACCTGTACCTACGGGTATTAGTATAACTAGATCCCTTGTCTCTTTATTGGTCGCTCCTCTGTAACTCACGTAATAAGAAGTATTTTCTACACTAGGCAATGAATTCCTATCTATGGATGTGAAGTGCTCCCTCCAGTCACCATTAATTATTACAGTATGGTGAGGTAAATCCAGAGTATCCTCTAATCCAATATAGGCTAAAATAGCTGATGGAGATAACTTGTACCTCCTACCACTTATAACCTTATATTCCTCTGGTAGTAAACTATCGGCGTAAAAGTAATCCATGTTGAAGACGAATACATCTCCCATCTCTCTCTTAATATTTGACGATACTTCTACCACTTTACCTTCATCTATTTTAACCTTATTAACTGGGAAATCGAACTTGAATTCTACTCCCTTTTTTCTAGCTATTTCATATAATCTCTTTACGTAGCCTTCAAAACCCTTATAAGGATAGAAAACTCCTTGACCGTAAATAGCGTAGTTTATCATAGCATAAACTGCTGGTACCCTGAATGGGGAACCACCTATAAATACTGATGAAAAACCCATAGCTTTTCTCATCAAACTGTCCCTAAAATATCTGGCATTGAAATTATCTAGAGTGTCAAATAATGCCGATATGTTAACTAATACTTCCTTATCAAGAAAATCTGAGAAAACCATCTCCTTTTTTATGAACTTCTTAGAAAAATCATAAAATAACCTTGTCTTATTTAAGTACCTATCATCTACGTTATCTCCAGTGAATTCCCTATATTCTTTTTTGAGAAACTTGCTTTCCATTACCTTAACTGGAGGGTTAACTCTAATTATTGGATGAGGATTTTCTCCTGCCTCAGAGAAAAATTCCTCAAAAATTTCTGGCATTAAATACCATGAAGGACCCATATCAAATCTAAATTCACCTACTGAAAAATACCTAGCTCTCCCGCCTGGAGTTGTATTCTTTTCCAGTACTACAACTTCATCAAAAAACTTCTTTAGCAATATAGCTGTTGAAATTCCTCCTAACCCAGCACCTACTACTACTGCCTTCATCACTATTCATCCTTCAAAATCGGAACCTTATCTAAACCCTTTATAACGAACAAAAATCCCCAATTGCCCTTTCCTTCCTTGTGATGAATGTCGTGAACCAGTATCAAATCCTTGAAAGGTCTATGCTTTAAACCCCAAGATCTTAAATGTAAATGTCTATCGTGGATCACCATATCATGAATGAAGAAATAAGCTATTCCATAACTACTCATACCAATAGCTATGCTTAAAGCTACATAACTTCCTTGTATGCCTAAAAAGAAAAGGTAAACCGACACACTGGCAAACACTAAACCAAATAGGTCATTTTTTTCGAGCTCAGCTTGTTTTTCCTTATGATGATCCTCATGGATAAACCAGAGTAAACCATGCATAACGTATTTATGCATTAATCTGGCTACGAATTCCATGCCTACAAACGTTAGTACCGCCATCCCCACATAGTATATGAGCATCATGTTAGCTTACTTAATCCTTTGGGATATAAATATATGTAAGAGTGTTTTTTACATTCTAATAAATAGTCATATTAAGACTTGTCTAATACAAAGATTTAGCTACTTTAACGGGTTTTAAGCTTGAGAGTAAATGATTGAAAAACTTGAAGAGATCTTTAAGAAGGGAAGCGTTACATATTATAATAGCTCTTATTTCTTTCCAAAAAAGATTAGGGAAGATGTAACTAAACTTTACGCCTTTGTAAGGGTATTTGACGATCTTGTCGATTCTGTTCCACAGAAAATAGAGGAATATTATAACTTGCGAAAGCTCTATCAATTAGAGAAGAGTGGTTATAATACTGGAAATATTGTATTGCAAAATTTCGTTGAGCTAGCTAGGAGAAAAGGATTTGAGGACAGTTGGATAGATGCTTTTCTAGATGCAATGGAAAGTGACATATATAAGAAAGTGTATTACAGTATTGAGGAACTTTTGAAGTACATGTATGGTTCTGCTGAAGTAGTTGGTCTATTCATGATGAAGATTCTAGATTTACATAATGACTCAATGTACTATGCCAGAATGCTTGGAAGAGCAATGCAGTTTTTAAATTTCATCAGAGACGTCCAAGAGGACCTGTATTTAGGCAGACAATACTTACCCGTTGAAGATATGGAGAAATTTGGAATTGACAAGATGGAGTGTAATGAAGGTTTTATAGAATTCATAAGATACGAAATTAGCCGTTACTTTGAATTTGAAAGGGAGGCAGAAAAGGGGTTTAAGTTCATACCAGCTAGATACTTAGTTCCCATAAAGACTGCTTCAGAAATGTATAAGTGGTCTGCGTTGAGGATAAAGAAGTCTCCGTGTATCGTATTATCAAAAAAGGTAAAGCCTAGAAGGACGAAAATAGTGATAACTGTAATAAAGAATTTCGCTGGCGTCTATCTATGGAGATCTTTAAACCCGATTATTTGATGATAGACTCAATGATTTTCTTTCCAACTCTGATTCTTTCGTTTTTAATTAAGAGAAATTACGTAAAGCTTTTGAAGTCGATTGGAATCGTTTCCCCAATTTATCTATTTTGGGACTTTCTCGCTACATGGAGAAACTCATGGACTTTTAATCCTAAGTACGTAGCGGGAATTTACGTAATAGATTTGCCCATAGAAGAGGTAATGTTTTTCCTCGTAACTCCTTTTGCTACTCTTTTAATATTTGACTTTGTCATGGGTAAAGTAAGGGATAAAGAAGTAAAATGGGTCCCAAAAGTTGTATGTGTAGCAATTCCATTGTTGTTACTTACCCTTCCGTTCGTTTACAACTATTCGTATACCTTCATAGACCTAGTTTACCTGATTATGAGCCTTATAGTTTCTCTGCTTATAGGAAGAAATTTATTAGCATCTAGAAATTTCTGGATTTTCATGGGATTAAGTTACATTCCCTTTCTAGTATTTGACTATTTCCTAACCTCAGATCCAGTAGTGATATATGGGTCACACAGTATTGTAGGGATTAGATTTATTACAATTCCAATTGAGGATTTTATTTACTCCTTCTCGATGATCACATTTTATACAGTATTTTACATTAGGGGTAACAGTTTATGGATGAAACAGAAATAGAGAAATTATATAATGGTAAACTAGATGATCTCTATTACCTTTACTCCCACGCTAATTCAGAGGATATAATAAGATGGATGAAGAATCGTAAAACGGCAGAGATGAGAACATATGAAGTTGAGGGAGACAGCGAGATTGTAGTAGTAATTCCCACCGCTGATGTTAACGGAAAACTAGCTAGGAATGTAAGGGAAGTGTATAAGGGGTTTCACATAATATTTATAGAGAGCTTCGGATCTCTGTTTAACTACGCCAGAAGTGTAAACTTTGGATTAAAGAGTTCCTTGAGGTTAAAGCCAAGATGGGTTATTATATCAAATGACGACGTATTAAGCGTTAGTGGGAATATTAAAGACGAGTTGAGTATAGTCTCTAGAAACGTGAATCTAGTTATGGCATCAAGATCAAATTATCACACTTATCCCGTAGTGTTAGTAAAGCCAAATGAGTACTTTATTAGGGGAATGAAAATTTTCGGTAAAGTGTTAAATTTTTCGCCAGCAGAGGTCTACGGTGAAATATTGAGTCACAAGCAGAAGTAGTAGTTTTAGGAAATTCCCTTATCATAAAAAGTCAAAATATTTATCCATGTATTTATAAATATCTTTCATTGTACTTCTTAATATTATAGCTTATCAATAAACATTTTTCATCTAACCAGGAAAGATTCGTTATATATTTTTAACGTAACGTAAAAGTGTAACGATTTTCCTATAAATGCTACAGAAGCTTGAAGTTGAGATTATAACAATGATAAAATCCATGGTTGGTTTTATGCTAAATTTTGCTGGAGAAGTTGTAGGCGAATTCGTTAACTCGGGTAGTTTCGCAATAGTGAGGCCTAAGGAAAAAGTAATGGACGAAACTTTCATTAATTCCCATGAGGATCTACTGCTTTCGATTACCTCCAAATATTACATAAGTAATATTAAGGTTAAGGAAATGAGGGGAGCCTCATTAGGATTTGGAAAACTGAGGTTCGCAAAGACCTTTGTAAATGAGATCTACTTTAACTACTTAATAAGAACGGGCATACTGGAATTGAAAAGTAGCGATTAAAGATTGGCTGAACGAATAGTTAAATCTTTGTCTTTAAACTTGTTCAAAATCTCCACTGATGTCTCGCATATTATATATTATCTCCCCTATGTATGTATATACACAACCTCTAGATTTATGATCTTTTAACCTTTAGTCCAAAAAACCTCGTAATCTCCGGTGAATCTCTCCAAAGGTAAACCGCCAATTTGGCTTATATATTGGTTTATTGCCCTAAGCTTACTCTCCTTATACTTTCTAATATCGAACTTGACTTCCCTCCAATTGACTTGTGTATTACCCCATATTAAGTAAAAATAAGCATTTGGATACAACTTCTCCACTGCTTTACCTATGTTTGCGTGATCTGGATGATTATCGAAGGGTATTGGTGAGAAGACGACATCGTTTTCACGCAAGAACTCCGCTAAGGCATTTTCAGCATCTTCTTCACTAACTTTAGAATCCTCAAAGTTTAAGAACTTAACCTCGTCTATACCCAAGATCTTAGTAGCCCTTAATGCTTCTTGTCTCCTAATCTCAATTAACTCTGAACTTCCCTTTAACTTATCGTCTGGAGAACCATATCTTCCGTCAGTTACTATGATTACACTTATCTTGTAACCCTTCTCCTTGAAAATTTGAATAGTCCCGCCACAGCATAGTGTCTCATCATCTGGGTGGGGTGCAACGATTAAAACTCTCCTCATACAACTACTTTTTTGCAAAGGCTTTTATATCTTCTAACTCAGCTTCAGCGACTCTGTCCCAAGAGGAATAATCCTCTGGGATTGGCACTTCTTCACCCTTGAAACTTGATATTAAGTCTGCTAAGCCCTTTACGTCGCCTTCCCTTACTAAATGGACTCCCTTGACGTTGCCAAATATTTCCCTTAGGGCTAAAGTATCATAAGCGTAAACTGGAGTTCCTAATGCTAAGGACTCGAGAACTACAAGGGAGAAACTATCGTAATGTGAAGGATATACAGTGAACAAAGCCTTTGCTACGATACTGTAAAGTTCTTCCTCTTCCTTTAAACCAATATATTCTACGTTAACGTTAAGTCTCTTGACTAAGGAAAGGAAATCGTCTTTATCGCTCTCATCTACGAATTGACCCATAACGTAAAGCCTAATGTCTCTTCTCAATTTTTTCCAGATCAATGGAATTTCAAAAAGCCCTTTTTCAGGCATAAGCCTTGTAAAATAAACCGCGTAATCCTCTTTATCTCCCCTAAACTTTAGCATATTCTCATCAAAAGCGTTACCAGGCTTTGTAACCCTATACGATAAGAGTCTATCCAAACCTGAGTTAATTAAGGGGACCTTGCTTACAGAGATTGCAAAGTTCAAGTTACCTCTCTCTATCAATCCCTTCCACTTTAATTCCTCCTTCTTTGACTCTTCCATTGCTTCCTTAAACTTCCTTACGGCTTTACCAGTTACTCCCCTAAATTTTATTTTAAAAAGTGTTGTTAAATCCCGATAGAATGGTTCCAGTTGTAGTTGAACTCCGATTGGGGCAGAAGTTATTCTTCTAGCTAACTCAACGTTCTCTGAGGAGTTACTATAAACGACTGCAACATCATACTTCTTCTTTTTAAGTCCATTCAAAAACTCCTCAACGTTACTACCCTTTTCTAATAGTTCAATAACGTAATCCGGAGTGGAGTTTAACCCTTTTAATAAGGAGATTAAATCTTTCCTAAATGAGTAAAGTCTGACGTTTCGTATAGAAGGGACTATGTCTATATTAACCCTCTTTGGTAACCTTTTCATGATCTCAAAGTTCCTCTTATAACCACCTGTCTTTTCGTTAAGCCCAAAGTCAACTACTGCTAAAATATCCATTATTTAGTGATTAACGATTAGACTTTAAATTGTTAAGTATAGGCTATCTTTAACGTTTATTGTATTGATGCTTTGTTGGTCTATAGAATATTTCTCGCTTAACTACTATACTATCTTCATTTCAATTAATGATCAAGATGTATAACTTGTGTTTAGGAATACCATTAGAAGCTTAAGAAAATTGAATAGGTCCGCATAACACTACTAATAAAATGATTAAGGTATAAAATACCGAGAGAGGAAATCCACTTATGTACAAGAATCCATATGGCCTTGAAATTTACCTTATTAAAGGGGATATAACGGAAATCGAAGCTGATGCCATAGTTAACGCTGCTAATTCCTACCTACAACATGGTGGAGGTGTAGCTTACGCAATTGTTAGAAAGGGAGGTTATATAATTCAGAAGGAAAGTGACGAATACGTTAAGAAATTCGGCCCAGTTCCGGTGGGGGAAGTTGCCGTTACTAGTGCAGGGAAGTTAAAAGCTAAGTATGTTATTCACGCAGTAGGTCCAAGGTATGGAATAGAGGGAGAAGATAAGCTAGAATCGGCAATTTTCAAATCATTGTTAAAGGCTGACGAATTATCCCTAAGCTCAATAGCTATGCCAGCTATTTCCACTGGAATTTATGGTTATCCATTTGAAATATGTGCTAGAATTATGGCTAATGTTCTAAAGGGTTATAAACCTAAAACCCTAAGGAAAGTTATGATATGTCTTTACACTAAAGATGCATATGACGTTTTTAAAAGTATATTCAACTCGATTTTGAAAAACTAACTCTCAATACTGATTATGTTTTCAATTTTATATAAACCGAGGCATAGATACTGTACAGCTTAAAGTCCCGATTATTCTATATAAGGAATATTGCTAGTAGTGCCTTGTTGAATACTTCAATTTTCTAAGATGTTAAGCTCATCAACTTTTCTTAAATTCGAAATCAATCCTTGATTTAAAAGTAAGCTCCACGTTAACTCAGATAAAAATTGAAGAGATCCACAAAGCATGCTAGTAGCTCCAATGATTATCTATCCTTAAATATATATGCGATATGGCTAAGAAGTTATCAGAAATTTTAGCGTTAGCAATATTGAGTGTGGATTATGATTTTGTTAATTTAGTATAAATCATATAAAGTATTAGTTTATCTTCAACTCAACATATGATTTGGAAGTTGGAAAAAGAAAATATATCACAGTTTTTAATCTTTTGTCAAAAATTTTTTAGCGCAATTGAAGCATTCAGTGAAACAAGTATGGGAGGAATTTAAACTAAGTGTTTCAAATGACGCTTTGTTAATCTATTGAATATTTTTCCACTAAACTAGAGTGTGGACAACAATTTTCTTAATTTAAAATAAATTGTGCAAATTGTTTTTGCGCGTGGAATAAGTCCTTTTGTTTAGCGTAATATCTTTTTGGGTGAGCAGAGGATTTTTCTTGGTGAGCAAATCATGGACAAATGAAGTAGCCGCGCTCACTCAAGTTATTTTAACCTTAATGGAGTATATTAACCTTAAGCCTAGGTTTCACGTTAGGGAGGAGATTGCTTTAAGCTTAGCGAGTTATCTAGCTGACTTATCCTCTTGGAGGACTACGTTGTTCCACTTCACCTTACTTTATGAGAGGCTTGGTAGCCTCAGATATGCCGTATCCTTGAGTTACGCCATTGACGAGACTAAGGTTACTTGCGTTAGGGGTAATTACTACGTTTGGGTTATTAGGGAGGTTGTAGCTAAAGCTATTTCCTTCTTCATGGTAACAAGCTTGAGGAGTGGTTTTCACGTAGTTATCATGAGGGGATTGCGAGTAAGTACTTTAGAATAGGGTAGTTTACTTGCACGATGGTTTATCAGTTTACAATGCCTTTGATTGGTTTAATGTTGGGCACAAGAGGGTTACGTTAGGCGATTACACTGAAGAAGGGTTTAGGAAATTAAAGTATAGAGTCTCTTCAATGGACTTCGCTTGTAATTCCAATAAGTTAATGAGTTGGTTCTCGACCTTCTTCTTAATCTACAACCTCCTTTACATTCAAGTGTATTTAGTGGATAAGGGAGTGATGATAAATGCAAACATTTCAACTACATGAAATTGTTGTCCACTCTCCTTAAAAGTCCGGGAAAATTCAACAAGTTAGCAAAGCGCATATATGTGACTTCTTACTCCGTAAGGTCTACCTCTGAAAGACACCAAGATTAAGGTTAGGCCTTTAATTAATTCTTCTTCTGATTTCTCCTCGTTCAGTATCACGATTTCGCAGTTGTGCGCTTTTCAGATTTCTTCTAGTATCTAAAACTTTAGCCTAATTGATTTGTTCATTATTGTAATATTTATACATAATCAAATCAAGAAATAATAACTATTAAGATCTTTAATTAATTATCAATAAAATATTATTATATTTGAAAATACAATTTATGGCTGGAAAAATTAATAACTTAACATTCAAATATTACAATAGATACTAGCATCTTCTAACATCCACAGTTCTGCATATATTGTTCACAATAATTAATACCTTGTTGTAACGTGTGTGTGACTGTATTGCTTACTTGTATTAATCCATGGGGTGATATTAAGCCTATAATGAAAAATAGGGATAGCAACATTGGTAGTGATATTAGTAGAGGTGCGATGGCCTTCAACTTATACACCTCCTATTATCTTTATTTCACCTACCATGTATCCGAGGTCAGTAATTTTTTCTCTTATATTATTTATTACTCTGTTCATATCAGCCTTTTCATCTATGCTAATAAATGCTAGCCCTTCTCTTAAATCTACATCCACTTCTCTTACACCACTTATCTCCTTTACACTTTTACTTACATTAGTAGCACAGTGACCGCAGCACATGTTTCTTACTTCAACTTCTAATTTCCTTATCTTCGCCACCTCCTATCTTTAAAATGGGTATTTTACATATTTATTCTCTAGCTATACTCTTCTTTATTTAGTTTATTGGATTGTAGTATTGGGCATTCATAGTGTCCAGTATGTTCTGCAGCCCATTTGAATAAAGGGATTACCGCTTTTCTTAGCTTCTTTCCTTCATAAGTAAGTGAATACTCTACTCTAGGAGGTGAAGATTTTACTATAACTTTTTTGACTAAGCCCATCTCTTCCATTGTTTTTAATACGTCTGATAATGCCTTTGGACTAATATCGTCGATACTATTTAGAATAGAATTAAATCCTAATTTACCTTCATTGCCTATAGTATTTAGGACAAGGAGTAGCCATTTCCTAGAAATCACGTTTATAGTATCTATTATACTTCGTCAGACTTTAAAGGGCAAGAAAACTTCACTCAGTATTGACGTCCAAGGTTCACCGCACCTCTTCACACTATACGTAAGGTCATTTACTCTCTTGGATATGGAGCGTAGGAACCTCGTTGCATCCCACATTAAGGTCTCGAAGTCCGTGTAAATCTTCGAGTAGAGCCTTTTCTTGAGGACTGCCCACGGCCCCTCCGCCGGACTCTTATCCGGAGAGTAAGGCGGCAGATAAACAAACTCCACCCCATTTTCCTCAAGGAATTCCCTCACTTCATTACCGTGTATTCTAGCATTATCCATCACTATCACGGTCTTCTCGTCCTTTATTACCTTCCTCAAGTAGAGTATAATATCTTTTGAGTTCAGCGAGGGCTTCTTGTATGTCGAATAGGAGAAAGTTATTCCCTCTTTACTAATCGTTATCCCGCCTACTACTGCAAACCTCTTCCTCTTAGGGTTGACCTTTATCCCTCCTCCGACCTTCATCCAGCCTTTACCCTTGTTTATGTAGGACACGTACGACTCATCGAAGATGTGTACCTTGTACCCTTCTCTTATTTTTTTAAAAGCTTCTCCCCTTGTTCCTTCACCCACCTTTCTACAGCGTTATCGTCTCTAACGTAAGTTCTCTTTCCTTTCTTGTACTTGAAGCCTAATTTCTTGAGGACTGGGCTTAAACTCCTCGGGTTGTACTTTATCCCAAATTCCTTGTCAAGTATATACGCTATGAGCTTCAAGGTCCAGAAATCGTAGTTCAAGCCGAAATCTCTTGGGCTCTTTTCTAAGATTCGGACGAGCTTTTCCTCGTCCTTCAGTTTCGTGGGTCCCTTCCTCGGCTTAGCGCTCAGGTCACCTTTCCTCAACCACTTGTACACGGTAAAGATGGAGACGTCATACTTCTTGGCAACGTCCTTTATACTCATCCCGTTCCTCACATCTTTTACAGCGTTAATCCTCCTCTCTTCCTCTTGTTTCTTGTTGAGCCTTATACCGTGCATTCTGGATTTCGGCATAACAATTTAGTATTACTCATGAAATATAAATCTTGCTCTTTAAAGTCTGACGAAGTATAATGGGCAACTCTGCTGTTTAATAACTTTATTTCTCTTTACCATATTACTTACTATAAACTTTATAGTTTATAAACTTACGTAACTATTCAATACTTGATGTCACAAGAACAAAATAATATAACTAAATTTTACGTAGGTGGTATGGCTTGCGCATTTTGTGCTTCAACTATAGAGAAGGGTTTAAAGAAAATAGAAGGGGTTAATGAAGTAAAAGTCGTCCTGGAATCGAGTGAGGTGTTTGTAAAGTATGATAACTCATTGGTTAGCTCAGAAATTATTAAAAAGGAGATAGAAAAGCTGGGATATTATGTGTCTGATAGGAGTCTTTTCTCGGATGAACTATTAAAAGATTCAAGGAGAAGATCTATAATTAGTTGGAGTTTAACTACACTTTTAGGCTTACTGTATTTCTTTGAATATTATAATATAATATTTCGTGTTACTATAATATTATTAGTGACTACAAATTTATTTTATATAGCATTGCCAATTTACAAGGGAGCTTCACATGCAATAGGAAAAGGAATATTAAATGAACATGTTTTATACGGTGTTGCTGGAATATCCTCCTATATTTTGGGGATTGTGGGATTTTTGGAATTTAATAAAAATTTATTTGGTTTCCTATTCATATCATCTTTACTTACATCATTGCACTTATCGGCTGGATGGATGGGAGCAATATTAAATAATAAAGTTGAAAAGGCATTACATAAAGTCATCGAATTAAGACCTCCTTATGCTCATTTGATTAATGGCGAGGACGTGCCAGTAACTAAACTAAAGAAAGGGGATATAGTTATAGTTAAGCCAGGGGAGAAAATACCTTTAGATGGAGTAGTAGTTGATGGGGAAAGTGAAGTTAGTGAAGCAATAATAACTGGCGAATCTGAACCAGTTTCAAAGGGAAAAGGTGATTTTGTTATTGGGGGATCAACTAACGGTAGTGGATATCTAAAGGTAAAAATCACAGAAGATTATAACAATAGTTATTTATCGAAAATAATTGGTTTAGTAAATTATTCAAAACAGAAAAAATCCGCTATATTAACTTTCTTTGATAAAGTAATTGATAAAATATGGGTGCCATTAGCTTTAGCTATATCAATAATTACCGTAATAGCATGGGGGCTATATGGTATTTTAATAGGTAAAGATTTATGGTTATATGGTATTATTAATGGTCTACTTGTATCGACTATAGCTTATCCATGTGCTATAGGTTTTTCAAGTCCTTCTATGGCTCTTTCATTATACGAAAAAATGTTACATAAAGGGATGATAATTAAGAATTCAAACGTATACGAAAAAATCAAGGAGATAGATACTATCATTTTCGATAAAACTGGTACTCTCACTTATGGCACTCCGATTGTTACACAGTTTATTGGTGACTCTCTTAGTTTAGCTTATGCAGCATCTGTTGAGGCATTATCATCTCACCCTATAGCTAAGGCTATAGTTAAATATGCTAAAGAGCAAGGAGTAAAGATATTAGAAGTTAAAGATTTTAAAGAAATTTCAGGGATTGGTGTTAGAGGAAAAATAAGTGATAAAATCATAGAAGTAAAAAAGGCTGAGAATAATAATGATATAGCAGTTTACATAAATGGAGAACCAATAGCAAGTTTTAATATCTCCGATGTTCCAAGGCCTAACCTAAAAGATTACTTAGAAAAACTGAAAAATGAGGGATTAAAAATCATAATTTTAAGTGGTGATAAAGAGGATAAAGTAAAAGAACTTTCTAAAGAATTAAATATTCAAGAGTATTATTCGAATTTATCACCAGAAGATAAAGTGAGAATAATTGAAAAGTTAAAGCAAAATGGAAATAAAGTTTTAATGATAGGTGATGGTGTTAATGATGCAGCAGCATTAGCTTTAGCAGATGTTTCTGTTGCAATGGGTAATGGTGTAGATATTTCAAAGAATGTAGCAGATATTATCCTAGTTAGTAACGATATTGGAACTTTATTAGGGTTAATCAAAAACAGGAAAAGATTAAGTAATGCTATTCCATCTAATGTAATACTAGCATTAACATATAATGGGATTGGTATACCATTAGCGATATTTGGGATATTGACCATGAAGTTTGCAATGATTATAATGATATTAAGTTTGTTTTCAATATTTATTAATTCTAGAGTATTTGTTAACATAATAGGATTTGATTAGGGAAAAAGAAATTAGAGAATAATGGACTACAACTTAGCCTTGTTGAACGTTATGTTTCCTCACGTGTTTTCAAGAGAGAATTCCTATGTGGGAGTTTGGGCTTTATAGAATTTCATGATATTTAATATCAGCCCTCGGCCCTTGGGCTTCACCAAAGTCACGGATAAGGCTATATAGGTTAATTAGCTGGGGAGAGTAATATTCTCCTCATCTGGGAAGCATAATCGAGAAGAGAACTGAAGCAAAGATTCGGGTGAGGGCGTGATAGATCCCTTATATAAAACATATTAGTCAGATCTGCGTATTACAGATCTGACTGGGGTGGAGGCCGTACAAACCCCTGGGAGTGAAGCTCGGACAGTAGTTTGGCCTCCTCCAATTCGGACCGGAAATTGGGCTTGAAGCCCGAATAAGGGTGAGTATACATGGAGGCCCCAGTTGCCGGAATAGATGTATCAAAAGATAAATTAGTAGTCTATTTCCAAGGTAAATACTACGAATTTCAAAATAATAAGCAAGGTTTTGAAGGAGTAAAGCAAGTCTTGCCAAAGGGTTGTAAAGTTGCTATAGAAAGTACGGGAGTTTACCACATCAACTTGGCTAAGTACTTGGGTAAAGAGTACGACGTGAGGATTATTAATCCCCTCATACTCAAGAAGTTCAAGGACATTAGGGGTAAGAAGAGCGACAAGAATGATAAAAAGCTCGCTGAGCTAGTTGTAAGTATGGGCAGTGAGTTTACAACGAGTGAGGCTAAGGAGTTAACAAGCCAATGGGATTTTATTACAAGGAGCATTGTTAGGGTTAAGAATAGGCTAAGGAGAGATTTAATACTTCTAGGCTATAAGGACAGTTTGTCCAAGAAGAACTTGAATGAGGTATTGAGGGGGGAGGATAATATAGTATTATCTGAGGTTAGGTTCCTCTTGGACGAGTTGGAGAGGCTTGAGGTTAGGAAGAGGGAGATTGAGGAAGAGCTTGAGGATCTTGTTCCTAAGGATAGTTTGATCTTCACGATTCCGGGTATTGGCAGAACGTTGGGTTGTATAATTTTAGCAAGGGTTGGTGATGTTAAGCGTTTTGGTGACAAGAAGAGGTTTGTCGCTTACTGTGGTCTCGATCCTCTTGTTGAATCCAGTGGGAAGAGTGTTGTATCGAGAGGCATATCTAGGTGATGCTGTTTTGAGGAGGGCTTTCTATCTTGCAGCTTTAACTGCTATCAAGGTTAATCCTATTATTAAGCGGTTTTATGAGGAGCACAAGGAGAATTTGAAGGGTAAGAAGTTGATTACTGCTTGTGCCAGGAAGCTTGCTGTTATTACTTGGGCTGTGCTGTATTATAATAAGCCCTTTGATGCTAGCGAGTAAAGCAGGTGACATCACTTGAATAAGTAGTGTGTACTATGCTCGATTTTCACGGAAAGGTTTTTATACCGGAAGCTCTTGAACAAGGCCTACTTAAAGGAAGTACAGTATACTAATAGAGAAAGCTTGATATAAATTTACTAATAATTTTATTAAATGACATGACTACATGAGAACACTCCACTATTTTTTCATAGCATGAAAGAGTAAAACATCTAATACGAAAGTATTGAAAATAGGTCTTAGAATACTAGGCAATCTTTCGCTTTCAAAAGGAAAATGTATGTCATATATTCTAAGAGATATATGGTAAGTTTCTTGGAAGAAGTGAAAACTATCGTGAGGTGAGGTTGTGCTATCTATAAGGACTGAGTAGTTCAAACCTAAAGGATTATGCATTAGTTTAATAATTTTTATATAAACTTTATTCTACAGAAAGTTTAAATTATACCATTAACAGTATTTATCTATGAAAAGATTAGTCGTAGTTGGGGGAGGAAATGCAGGAACATTGATAGCAAACTTGTTAGCGGATAAATTAGAAGTTACGGTAATAGAACCAAATGAATATCACACATATCAACCTGGATTAGTGGATTACATTACTGGGGAAGTAGATGAGAATAAAATAAAGATGCCTACTAGCTCATTATTGAAACCATCAGTAAAATGGGTAAGGTCTAAAGCTACCAAAATAATGCCAGAAAATAGGACAATAATATCAGAGAGTGGAGAAAAATTTGAGGGCGATTATATAGTAATAGCAACTGGAGGACAAAATATACCCGTTCATAGTCTGAGGGGCTATCATACAATCGAAGACGCTAAGATGATTAAAAATGAAGTTATGAATCCAAGGGGAAAGAGTTTCGTTATTGGGTCTCTTCCGGGAATAATAAAGTGTCCAGCTGCACCGTGGGAATTATCATTTCTAATAAAGAGAAAATATCCCGATGCCAACGTTAGTGTAATAGTCCCTGCTAAGCAACCACCCCCTTTACAAGTCCCAATGTCAAACATGTTTAATAAGAAGGCTAACGAGTTAGGTATAAAAGTTTACAAAGGGTTTGTAATACAAGAGGTTAACTACAACGAAAGGTATGCAGTATCGACTGAAGGAGAGAAGATTGCTTTTGACCACTTGATTATAGATACACCAATCTCCACGGGCTTTAGTGAGTTGGCTGATAAGTCTGGATTAATACCAGTCGATAAGAGCACTTTGGCTTACAAGGATGGAGTCTTCGTAATTGGCGATGCCAATAGTACCCCAACACCTAAAACCGGTGCAGCTGCCCACTTTCAAGCTGAGGTTGTTGCAAACAATATACTAGCTGAAATAGAGGGAAATAGGAGTAAAGAGAGTTATGACGGTACCGCTATATGCGCAGTTTACTCTGGACCAAATGAAGGTATGTTAGTTTGGTTAAACTATGAGAAGAGCAAGGCCTTAGGGCCTACATCAATCTATCGTTATATGAAAAAAGCTTTCACTAGGTTATATTGGGCCAGTTTAAGCGGTGGAGTGGACTTTATCCTAAAGCCTTTAGTTGAATCCATTAGGAAAAGTTAAACGTCCACCTCTATCCAACCACCATTATCTCTTATCTGATATGTTTTTAATCCCAATTTTTCCTTTGGGGCATCTGGAGCAACATACGGTGGTTCTAGCATTTTACCACTCCTTAAATCAAACAATGCTTGATGACAATAACACTTTACAGTAAGTTTCTCTTCATCTAGTTGATCTAAAATACACCTTGCGTGTGAACACACTGCATCCATAGCGTATAGCGTTCCCTTTATATTAGCTATAAAAACAACTTTATCCTCTACCTTAACCGCTGCGCTTTTCGCTTTTTCTAATGCTTTTGCGGATATGGTTCTTTTCCAAACCATAAGTCTAATATACAAGTATATCTTATATTCTTTAGTTTGATAAAGTTTAGATCATCGTTATAAATAAAAATAAGCAATAAGATTATAATGTCTTTTTATTTCTTCCTAAAGCCTCATTTAAGCCTCTTAAGTTGACCTCTACTTGCTTCCTAAGGATTTCCCCGCCTATACCTCCAATATCAATTTCGCCAATATCGAAACTTTCTTTACCCAGCATCTGATCCAAGTGTTGTTCTAGTATATTAGGACTTACAAGTCCACCATGAGCTAAGCCAACAACCTTAGGTTTTAATGAAATTTGTAACCTTAAACTATTAACGTAATTATCGTAATCTAGTGGTGGAGGAGTTGTTGGTATAACGGCACCGTTAAAGTAAGCTCCTCCACTATCACCAGTGAATAAAATATCATCACTAACTACGGAAATGTGATGTTTTGCATGCCCTGGGGTGTAAATTATCTTCAAAGTCTTTCCATCCCCGATATCAATCATCTCTCCACCCTCAACCTCAACCACTTTGTCTGGATCTATTTTTGTAAACTCACCGTAAATATAATAAAGATCGCCTAATACTTTCTCCGAGCTCTCATTCAATCTCCTTACTCCATCTTCAGTTGTCAGAAACTTTTTAAATCCATTTTTTATCATGACTTTAGCATTCTTATACCTATCTAAAATTTCTGGTAATAGCCCAATATGGTCTATATGAATGTGTGTCAATATTACGAGATCAAGTTTTTCTAAAAAAGAAGAGTCCATAATTGAGTTTGTAACACCAGCGTCTATCATTACGTTAAGTTTATCTCCGCAAACTACGTAAATTGTTGCTAGTTCGGGAAACTCTGGAGGACCAGCTGGTATTGCGTGTAAACCTCTACAAGGCATAGTTACATTCTGTTAAGTAAGTTTATAACATTATTGAGCCCTTAAATTGGGAAAAGTACTAATCTATCAAAAAATCCTTCTCTTCAACTTCATAGAAGTGTTTAGCTATCTGTTGGGCGACTTGTAAGTAAAGTTAATACTTAATCTTCTTTAACCTTCATGTATATAATGTGAGCTACCCCCTCCTAAACGGTAGACCCAAAATCACCTCCATAAAAATAAATCTATAGTATTAATAAGTGTTTCCTCAAGATTAAATATAAAATCCTTTAGATCAGATAAATCGTCTAGAAAGCAGAGGATGAGCAGCAATCTAAACTCCTCTCTTGTCATGACGTTCTTAAACACGGTGTAAAGCGAGTAGAAGATCATGGCCAGCACGAAGATCAACTCGCGGAAGATGAACTTGGTGGAGCTCGTGAAGGGAAGGAAGGCCTTGATGTTCCTGTAAGACGTCTCAATGGGACTCCTAACCTTGTTGTACAACTTCAGCACTTCCCTCTTGGGTAGGTCGAGGTTGGTCGCCCTCGCGAAGTACACCACGGTCTTCTTCCTCTTCTTAACGATTTCCTTACCATACACCAGGAGTCTGAACTTGACCTGCTCTTCCTTCTTATACCTCTTACTGTTTGTCGTGTACTCTCCGTCGAACTCCTCGTAGATCTTCACGTCCCCCACAGGGACTCCTATCACGAACTTGAACTGCGATATGAACTTGAGGACTTCCACGGTGTAGAATCCCGCGTCCAAGGTTACGAGCCCCACCTTGAGGCCCATTCCCACAATTTGCTCCATGAGAAGCTTCACGATCTCATCCTTGCTCATCCCGTTAACTTGGGGAACGAAAGCTAGGAGGAGCACCATATTCTGATACTTCGTGGTCGCGGTAGCGTAGTTCCACGAGTTCCCCTTGGCTGAACTACCCAGTCCCTCCACCGGCTTACCATACCACGTCTTGGTTGTCCAGTCTATGGAGATGTCGACTTCCTTCACTCCCTTGAGTATCTCCATGGAAATCCTCCTCATGGACTCTAATAGCTTCTCGATCACCTCAGTTCCCTGCTCCTCCACGTAGTTCCTCACGGTCTGTGGTGACACGTTATACCCTTTGGACTTGCTTTCCACGGAGTCGTTCCACAAGCACGCGGAGACCAGAACTCTCGATACCTCCTCAGCCTTTCTTCCCTTGAAGCTCAACATGGAAAGTAATTTATACCCTACTTGTTGTATATTATTTTGGTGGGGAAGACCAGGTGTTATCACCTTGTCTTCACCACGTGATAATACCGGCTTCCTCACCTTAAATCTTTCTTCAATTAGTTGCGTTCTTGTTAAAGCTATAAATTCTATTATTTTTCAGAATCTGATATTACCCAACCAAAATTATTTTTTGTAAAATGATTTTGGGTCTACCGTAAACGGTAGACCCAAAATCACCTCCATAAAAATAAATCTATAGTATTAATAAGTGTTTCCTCAAGATTAAATATAAAATCCTTTAGATCAGATAAATCGTCTAGAAAGCAGAGGATGAGCAGCAATCTAAACTCCTCTCTTGTCATGACGTTCTTAAACACGGTGTAAAGCGAGTAGAAGATCATGGCCAGCACGAAGATCAACTCGCGGAAGATGAACTTGGTGGAGCTCGTGAAGGGAAGGAAGGCCTTGATGTTCCTGTAAGACGTCTCAATGGGACTCCTAACCTTGTTGTACAACTTCAGCACTTCCCTCTTGGGTAGGTCGAGGTTGGTCGCCCTCGCGAAGTACACCACGGTCTTCTTCCTCTTCTTAACGATTTCCTTACCATACACCAGGAGTCTGAACTTGACCTGCTCTTCCTTCTTATGCCTCTTACTGTTTGTCGTGTACTCTCCGTCGAACTCCTCGTAGATCTTCACGTCCCCCACAGGGACTCCTATCACGAACTTGAACTGCGATATGAACTTGAGGACTTCCACGGTGTAGAATCCCGCGTCCAAGGTTACGAGCCCCACCTTGAGGCCCATTCCCACAATTTGCTCCATGAGGAGCTTCACGATCTCATCCTTGCTCATCCCGTTAACTTGGGGAACGAAAGCTAGGAGGAGCACCATATTCTGATACTTCGTGGTCGCGGTAGCGTAGTTCCACGAGTTCCCCTTGGCTGAACTACCCAGTCCCTCCACCGGCTTACCATACCACGTCTTGGTTGTCCAGTCTATGGAGATGTCGACTTCCTTCACTCCCTTGAGTATCTCCATGGAAATCCTCCTCATGGACTCTAATAGCTTCTCGATCACCTCAGTTCCCTGCTCCTCCACGTAGTTCCTCACGGTCTGTGGTGACACGTTATACCCTTTGGACTTGCTTTCCACGGAGTCGTTCCACAAGCACGCGGAGACCAGAACTCTCGATACCTCCTCAGCCTTTCTTCCCTTGAAGCTCAACATGGAAAGTAATTTATACCCTACTTGTTGTATATTATTTTGGTGGGGAAGACCAGGTGTTATCACCTTGTCTTCACCACGTGATAATACCGGGTTCCTCACCTTAAATCTATCTTCAATTAGTTGCGTTCTTGTCAAAGCTATAAATTCTATTATTTTTCAGAATCTGATATTACCCAACCAAAATTATTTTTTGTAAAATGATTTTGGGTCTACCGTAAAGGAGGGAGCTTCCTGCTTCACAGCTCTACCATGCCAGTACCGAAGTACTGGTAGAGGGCAGAGCTCCACAGGCACTAAGGGTGGCTCCCACCCCGCATGGTACTTAACGTCTGTGCCATCACTGTCTGGAGCAGAGGCGTACCTCATAGACCCTCGCTTTAACCAAGGTGTCTCGGTGACGCTTGCCCCATCAGTAACTGTCATCAAAAATATTTCATAGTCAGTGTTTTTAAATATTTCTACAAAGGGGGCTATCCATCTCCGTCTCAAAGAGGCGAAGTTTTCCGCCCCCTTTGAACCCCCGTCTATTATAATAATCTTCCTTCACTAATGCCTTCAGAAAGTTTATAGCTTCCAAGGATTCGCTGTTAAATCCTAGTCTTAGAACTTTTCGAAAATACTAACGTAATTCGCTCTTCCCTTATATTTGGCGTAAAGCTTATATGATGATAATTCGATAATTAATTAGCAAGAAAATGGAAAAAGTGGTAATAAAGAAAGTTGATGATCAGAGAAGAATTGTTATACCAAAAGAGTGGAGAGCCGGATTCGATACGGAAGACCTTATTATGGTTTTAAAGGATGATAGAATCGAAATTTATCCTAAGGTCTCTAATGTATCAAAACTAATAGATAGTGTAGAAGTTGATGAATTGCCGGATGACTGGCATGAGCTCAAGCGTAAGATTTATAGATTATAACGTATTTGTTTACGCAATTTTAAAACCTAAGAAATCTGTAGAAGAGAAAATATCTGAGATGAAAGAGAAGGCTACGGAGTGTTTACCCGTGGCGTAACTTCTGCTTACTTTTAACCACTTCTAATTCCGCCACGGGGCACCCCTCTTGAGGGCTCATACACACTCACCCTCAACTCATTGGGGCTAGTCGAGGGAAACACCACTACCTTCCCATCCGTATTTGTCGCCCCCAATACCTCGTGAGCATAGCCCGTCATCAGTATGGAGTTCATCAATTTATAATGTAGAGGAAATAATATATAAACATAATCATAATAAAGATCATATTGTGAAATGATTAAAAGTATTTAAAAGTTATGCAAATGTGTTACAGTCTACAAGGGCCCCGCGAAGAAGCGTCTCCGGATCCCCAAGGGCAAGAATGTCGACCTCAAGGACATTGACGTAGGCGACGCGCTGGACTCGCTGTCCCAGTAGGTTTGTTAGAGGCGAGGCATGTAGTGCCTCTTCACAATATTCAAGGATGTGGAGAGGGAAGACTTTCACCCATTATTTTATCCATAACATTAATAGTGGAAGATAATTCTATTAAAATAAAAAACGCTTAATAATACTACAGATTTATTTTTAAGGGAGAGATTTTGGATCTACCGGTTAGGGCAGAGTAGATTACCTAATCTATCCAGTAGAGATCGTAAGGTGAAACTTCTCTTGAGCCACAGAAATCACAGTACTCTGCGTTTTCTTCATTTATGCTTCCACAAACTCTGCAAATTTTATAAGTTCCACCTAATCTGTAACCTGACTTGACCACAAAGTTTTTTATCAGTCTTATATTTTTTTGCTGGGTTAAAAATTTAAAAAGCAATCTATCGCCATATATTATTGCAAACTTTCCTAATGAAGCCTTGTCATAAAAGCCAATTATTAGATTTTTATCCCTTAGGCTAAACTTGAATTCATTTCTCGTTAAGAGACTGTTTTTTACCAAAATTCTCCCATCAAAGATCAGAAAACGATAAGTTTCTAGAAGTAAAATTAGTATAAGGAGTATTAACGATGTAAGATAAGCCATGAAACTGATAACTAGTGGGAGCATAATATCTACCTTTTTGACAAGTATTAAGAACAAGGAGTAACTGAGTAGGGAAACTCCTGCTAGCATCAAACCAAGATGAAAAGCCAATATTAAAGGATGGAATTCAACTACGGATAAGATCTTAATTATCTCCCTCTCCATAAGAATTAGTATGTTAGTCAAAATTAAAAGAAAATTGGTCTAGGCTAAACTCAATTAATAAACATTTAAATACTTAACAATATCTTACTTATTCATGGAAAAGAAGCCATTAGGATGGACGAATGAGAAAATATCCCCCTTAATCTTAGGTTCTTGGGAATTTGGTACACCTTCAATAATCGACGAGAATAATGCAATAAAAGCTATTCAAAGGGCAATAGAGCTTGGAATAAACGCAATAGACACTGCCGAATCCTATGGAAATGGTCTTTCAGAAACAATTATTGGAAGAGCCATAAGTAAATTCAAGAGAGAAGATTTGTTCATAATAACTAAAGTATCAATTGACCACTTAAGATATGATGACGTTTTGAAGGCTTCTGAGGGAAGTTTAAAAAGACTTAACACATCATATATAGACTTATACCTAGTTCACTGGCCTAATCACTATGTGCCCATAAGGGAAACTGCTAAGGCGATGGAGAGGTTATTCAACGAGGGAAAAATTAGATATGTTGGCCTAAGTAACTTTTCCCTTCCCTTGATGAGGGAATTTAGAGAACATTTATCTAAGACTGACGTTGCGGCTAATGAATTGCATTATAACGTTCTATTTAGAGACGTAGAGAAGGAGGTTCTTCCTTATATGTTAAGGGAAAATATCCCCTTGCTAGCATACGATGCTTTAGGATTAGGTTATCTAATAGGGAGAAAGGAGGTCAGAAACGAGTACAGATGGTATGTCCTTGCTAGGGAGACTTACATTAAAAACTTAGAACCGCTCATAGAGGAAATATCTTCAATTGCTAAGGAACTAGGTAAAACTCCAGCACAAGTAGTTCTAAATTGGTTGGTCAGTAAGGATAATGTATTTGCTATCTTCAACACTACTAAAGAGGATCACCTCAAGGAGAATTTAGGAAGTCTAGGATGGTCGCTTAGGGATAGCGACTTAAGGAGATTAGATGAAGCAGTAAAAAAAGTCACGATAGATTATTTCGCAAGGTAATCCGAGTCCCTCTTCTTTACCAGATCGCTTTTTTATCTTAATATTAATCAAATATTATATGGGTAGTCTGTTCGACAAAGACCCGGAATTAAAGAAGCTCTATGAGAAAGGACTTGAAGTTAGGAAAAAAGTGATGGGAAGAGAATACGTGGAAAAGTCATTAAGTCAAACTACGGACTTCAATAGAGAACTCCAAGAAATGGTGACAATTTTCGCATGGGGGTTAATATGGACCAGAGATGATGTTATTCCAAAGAAGATAAGGAGTTTAATAAATATTGGAATATTAAGCTGTTTGAACAGACAAAATGAACTTAAATTACATGTTAAGGGTGCCATAAGGAACGGTTGTACTGAAGAGGAGATAAAGGAGGTATTATTGCAAGTGGGAGCCTATTGTGGATTACCAGCGGCTATGGACAGTTTTAGAATAGCACAAGAAGCCATTAAGGAACTTAAAGAGGAGGAGAAAGGTTAAAAACCTAAAGATATACAACTAAGAAAAAGACGGTGGTAAGCTGGTATGGATCTTATCGTTAGAAAAAACGGTACTATCCCTTTTACTAGGGGCGACCCGAGATTTTTCACTGGTAACGTAATTATTGAACAAGTACACGATTCTGAAGAACCGTCTAGAGTTGCAGCAAGTATTGTAACATTTGAGCCAGGGGCGAGAACCAATTGGCACTACCACCCATTACGGTAGACCCAAAATCACCTCCATAAAAATAAATCTATAGTATTAATAAGTGTTTCCTCAAGATTAAATATAAAATCCTTTAGATCAGATAAATCGTCTAGAAAGCAGAGGATGAGCAGCAATCTAAACTCCTCTCTTGTCATGACGTTCTTAAACACGGTGTAAAGCGAGTAGAAGATCATGGCCAGCACGAAGATCAACTCGCGGAAGATGAACTTGGTGGAGCTCGTGAAGGGAAGGAAGGCCTTGATGTTCCTGTAAGACGTCTCAATGGGACTCCTAACCTTGTTGTACAACTTCAGCACTTCCCTCTTGGGTAGGTCGAGGTTGGTCGCCCTCGCGAAGTACACCACGGTCTTCTTCCTCTTCTTAACGATTTCCTTACCATACACCAGGAGTCTGAACTTGACCTGCTCTTCCTTCTTATGCCTCTTACTGTTTGTCGTGTACTCTCCGTCGAACTCCTCGTAGATCTTCACGTCCCCCACAGGGACTCCTATCACGAACTTGAACTGCGATATGAACTTGAGGACTTCCACGGTGTAGAATCCCGCGTCCAAGGTTACGAGCCCCACCTTGAGGCCCATTCCCACAATTTGCTCCATGAGGAGCTTCACGATCTCATCCTTGCTCATCCCGTTAACTTGGGGAACGAAAGCTAGGAGGAGCACCATATTCTGATACTTCGTGGTCGCGGTAGCGTAGTTCCACGAGTTCCCCTTGGCTGAACTACCCAGTCCCTCCACCGGCTTACCATACCACGTCTTGGTTGTCCAGTCTATGGAGATGTCGACTTCCTTCACTCCCTTGAGTATCTCCATGGAAATCCTCCTCATGGACTCTAATAGCTTCTCGATCACCTCAGTTCCCTGCTCCTCCACGTAGTTCCTCACGGTCTGTGGTGACACGTGAGAGTGTCCGGAATGTAATTATCTGAACGAATAGATAAACAGAATGATAAATATTAATATTGCCAGAAGGGTGAAACCCGGATAACCGAGAAAAACTTTATAATGGAAAAATATCAAGACGAGAGGATTTACCTATCGCGCATAGCGTTGCCTGATCGCGAGTAGCACTTTACGGTTTTCTCCTCCTCTTGAACAGTTTTTTGATCCCACCCGCCTCACGGTAAATACTTTTTATCAATCTGGCCAACCTTTTGGCCCCGAGCATCAGACCCGTGGAGTACTTGAAGTATTGAACAACGAGGAGGGAGAGAGCCTTCAAGGCCACGAAGCCTGAGTTCCTAACCCAGGTCAAGAAGGACCCACCCTCGAGTCCCAAGGCCTTGAGCTCCCTGATCAAGACCTCTATGTCCCAACGGTTCTCCCAGGTCGTTATGATATCTTCAGCCGTGTCGTTAAGGTCGGTGGAGAAGAAATACCTCCTCCCGTAACCCTTATAGTCATCTATAACAAGTAACTTTATGGGAGTCCCCAAGTACTCTACCAGGTACTCCCCTTGGGGGAACTCGCTAACGGGCACGGATCTGCCACCCTCGACGACTCGCGCGCTGGACTTGAGTTCCCCCACAGTATTCCCTTGGAGAGTCCTCGAGTTCACGTACCATGAGTCGAAGACCCTAGCTTTTACATTCAAACCTGAGAGGGAGGAGAGAAACTCCAAGAGGGCATCTATCTTGGTCTTGAACTTCACCTCCTCACCCCTACGCTTGAGCTCCTCTTCCACCTTTCGGGGTATGTAGGCAATTATGTGGATCACGTAGATCTGGTTGTTCACCAGATCCTTGACGCCAATCACAAGGAGTTGGATCGCGGGTTCGAACCTCTTGTGCGCCCTACAGTAGAAGATCTGCGCCCCGTTTCTGGAGACCGGCATGGCCCTAGCGTAGAGCTTGTGGTCGTGGGTGTCGTCCACTATGAGAAGGACAGGATGATCCCCGACTAACTTCTTCACGACCTCGATTAGTTTGGCTTGAGCTGCCTTGTCCAAGTTATTCAGTACGGTCTCGTAGTCCATCTCGGCCTCTTGAGCTATCTCGGTAGCATTTCTTCCCACAACCGCCCCCAAGAGTAGCCTCTTGGCAACGTCCTTCCTCGTTCCAGTCATGGATAGTATGACCTCGTTAACTGCCTTTTCCAATGCCTTATAGTACTCCTCCCTCGTCAATTCTTTGGTCATACCAAAATTAAAGGTTCTAATTTTAAAAAGTTTTTATGGGCCTCTTGAACTGCCAGGATTTTCCGATAAATGCTACGCGAGGAGGCGCGTCTCAGAGCTGAACGGCTCTACGTCCTGGAGGAGTCCTCCGTTGGATCGCGAGGAACATCTTGATGTTGTAGATCACTCCCAGGACGTGAAGGAAGACGTCGTTCCTCCAGGTCGTGGTCCCGTAGGGCCTCCAGAACGCGTTCAGGTAGGTGCCGAAGAACTCCACGTGGGCCCTCAGGGTAGTGAAGGGCTTCTCCCGCGCTATGAGCTGTGTCGGGGAGGGAGAGAATCCCCTGTCCGCGATCTTAATCCCCTTGAGCGGTGACTTGAACCTCTTGTCCGAGAAGTTGGCTGGCTTCACCGTGATGGACCTCACGAAGAGGGAGACGGAGATCACGGCCACTGCCTTGAGCCCGTAGTGCGAGACCCCTCTCTTCTTGGTCCACCTTCCCTCGAACCTCCTCTTGGTTCTCCCCAGGGAGAGCAGCTTCCTGGCCCTCTCCAAGTTACCTTCCCTCCTCTCCAGCTCCGCCTTCTCCCGAAAGGTCTCCACGCTCCTCTTCCCAGGAGGTAAGTCCAGTAGGAAGGAGTCCACTAGCCACGCCATGAAGTCCACGAGATGCGCGCTCGCAGGGAGGTAACTGGGTAGGCACTTCTCCTCAAGCTTGAAGGAAATCTCCAACAACTTCTTCCTCACCCCGTACAACCTGCCCACGAAGTCGTGCAGCGTGCTCTTCCCCACCTTCCTCCCCACGAACCAGGCCACGACCACGTTCACGTTGACCATTTTCACCGCGTCCCTATAGGAGCAAGAGTAGAGCACCATGACGATTAACAACTTCAGGTAAACCAGCGCACCCTCGCCCAGAACCCTCTCCAAATCCATGGTGTCCAGCACGGGCTTGATCTCCGTTAACCATTTTTCCCTCCACGGCATATCCTCTATTGGGGGAAGAGGGTAGTACATCAGGTTTGGTATGTGTCTTAATGTTCTTGCCATGGTACTACCCTCTACTCCCATAACTTAAGTGTTACTCCAATTTAATCCAAGATAATACTAGAAACCAATTTATTCTTGCCAATAAAAATTCAATTTTTTACATTCCGGACACTCTCACGTTATACCCTTTGGACTTGCTTTCCACGGAGTCGTTCCACAAGCACGCGGAGACCAGAACTCTCGATACCTCCTCAGCCTTTCTTCCCTTGAAGCTCAACATGGAAAGTAATTTATACCCTACTTGTTGTATATTATTTTGGTGGGGAAGACCAGGTGTTATCACCTTGTCTTCACCACGTGATAATACCGGCTTCCTCACCTTAAATCTTTCTTCAATTAGTTGCGTTCTTGTTAAAGCTATAAATTCTATTATTTTTCAGAATCTGATATTACCCAACCAAAATTATTTTTTGTAAAATGATTTTGGGTCTACCGATTAGGGCAGCTATTAATAGTCACTTACGGAACAGGGTTAATTCAAACCTGGAGAAACCCTCCTAGAAAGATAAAGGCTGGAGATGTTATATGGACTCCTCCTAGCGTGAAACACTGGCATGGTGCTACGTCAACGACTGCAATGACCCATATAGCTATTCAAGAAAAGCTAAACGGTAAATCGGTAGAGTGGCTTGAAAAGGTTAGCGATAAGGAGTACGACGAGGCGCAATCTGCTTCTGAATAAAGTGACAGTTTTCTTTCTTGTCTAAGTGCAAGTTAAAAGTTATCCTTCTAACTTTTTATAATATGAAAGTTTTTATTTTAAGAAAGTGACATGTTAAATCTGGAGGTGAGTTAAAAGACGTATGATGTAGTTTTAACTTCTGATAGAGGTACATTCACAGATTATGGTGGAATTGCACCATTAGGCTATGTTTCTTGTTTACCTTATAGATTGGTTCCGAGATTTTTCATGGATAGAATATTCGCACCTCCTATGTCCACAGATAAAGAAGGTAAGGCTATAGTAGCGCCTTACCCCCTTAGGAAAGTTGAAGCTGTATTGGCGAAAAGTGGATTTAACGTAGTAGTTACCACACCAGAAAAGCTGGAGAAGGTAGTAACTAGTAAAGGGACTAAAGTAATTGGTATCAACGTTCATGATCCAAGAGGAATTGAACCGGTTAGTGCTAAATTAAGCATGATTTTTGGAGGAGGAGAGACGTGGACTGCAAAATTTTTTGACGAATTGGGTGAAAAAGTGAGTAAGCTGAAGGAAAAATTCCATCTTAAAGTCGTAGTAGGAGGGGCTGGGGCATGGCAATTGGAAAAGGATCCTCCGAGATGGGCAGATGTAATATTCTTAGGCCATGCTGAGGTTGATTTCCCAGAAGTAGTCAAGAAGTTGGAGCAAGGAGAAGAAGTGCCTAGAGTAGTAAGGGGAAGATATCCTAGAAAATTAGATGAAATTCCACCAATTATTAACCCGTCTAGGGGAGGTGAGGTTCAGATTACTAGAGGTTGCCCTAGAGGATGTTGGTTCTGTTCAGTAACTCCGGACACGTTCATTTCCTTCCCATTAGATTATATTATGAGAGAAGTGGAAGTGAATATGAAGGCTGGAATTAAAGACGTCAGTTTGATAACTGATGATATGTTACTATATGGGGCTAAAAGGCTTAATGAAGTGAACCACGATGCGATAGTAAGATTGTACGCTGAGTTGAAGAGAGCAGGAGTGGATTATATAAACTTCGCTCATATTTCCGCAGCACCAGTCAAGTTAAGTCCTAAGACTGTTAAGGCTATGGCTGAGATAGCTGAATGGAATGAGGAGAAGGCTGTTTCTCCAGTGGTAGGGCTTGAGACTGGAAGCGAAAAAATATTCAATAAATATATGAAGATGAAAGCTTTTCCTTGGAACTATACCAATTGGAAGGATTTAATAGTGGAGTCCACAGCGATAATGAATGAAAGCTATATCTTCCCTTGCTATACTATGACCATAGGGTATCCAGAAGAGACTGATAAGGACGTTGAGGATTCAATAAAATTAGTTGAATACATTATAGATCATGAACCAATTGCGTGGATATTTCCATTGCCAGTTATACCGATGGGTTTATCTAAAATTAGGGATAATCCGTTACCTGCATTAGAGAGATTGCCGTCTAGATATTGGGACTTATTATATCTTTCATGGAAATATGATCTGAAGATTACTAGAAGACTGGGAAATACAATAGCCTACACTAGTAAGAATCCTTTCATAAGATCGATTGTAACGTACATGATCGATAAAGTATTTAAAACTATAGAGTGGTATTTTGAAAGGCTAAAGGAGACTAAAGGGAAATCAGCCTTAGAGTATAGGGAGCTAAATCTAAATACTACCTACGGTGTTGTTTGGTCACTATTTCAACTGTTAAGATTAGCGTTCTCTTCTTCTTTACCACCGAGCTAAAGGACTTACAAAAAATAGCTTATTTTTTTATATTTCTAATAGAGACTTTTTCTCTAGATTTGCTTTGATCTCAAAACTTGCCCTAAGCCTGAAGATAAGAGATAAGCACTAAGTAATCCTATAGAACTAATAAATATCTCTGAAAAGATTGCAATTGGTTCACTGTGTGCAATACCGATTATAAATGCTATTAGAACCCACGCTAAAATTAATGTCCCTCCCTCCTTTATGGTTCTGTTATTGTAAATGTTACTAGCCTTCATGTAAGCTAATCCTATTAAAAGTACTCCTATAAGTGAAAGTAAATATCCTCCAATCACTATCCTACCGGCTATGGGCATAACGGTTTGTTGCAGTTGAACTGGGATCAGAGCTATTGATCCAGCTAGAACTAACACGTAACCTATTACTCCTATAGTGCCTCCTAGTGTTCCTTTATTTAACTCCTTTCTAGAAGTTGCCAATATTTTAAATCCTTCCCTTATTCTCCAAAAGGAGAGTATAAATATGGGCAATAAGACCGCTTCAATTACTAGAACAATCTCAGCGTAAATTCCATAATGGGCTAGCATGCTGTTGACAGTTAAAGGTAAATGGAACACTGACACTAGTGTTATGAAGACTCCCACTGATACAATGATGTCTAGTATGGAGTAGAAGAGGAAATAGGTAACGCCTTTTTTGATCTTTTCTAAGCCCAATATCTCAGTATTTTGTTGTGGCATAAATTAGTTAATTTTTCTATATAAAAAACTTTTCTGTTATACAATTTTCAGGCTATCCATTATAATAAGAAATTATATTGTAAATTTTATAAACTCGTTTATTAAGATAAAGAGTATAAGAAAATAGTTTACGTATGTGCTTAAAGAATTAAAACTAGTTAGAGAAAAAGGTATTTAATTAGCTAATTTAATATTAGTTTATGAGTTCGTGTGAGATCTTTCCATTAATTTCAAAATTAAGTGCTGAAGGGAAGCGTTTTGCAATAGTCTCCATTTACAAGGGAAACAGACTAGAGAGAACCATAGTATCAGACGGAAGAGTCCTTCTTGGAAGTTTGGACAGAAATATAATTGAAATTGCGTTGGAAGCGTTGGAAAAGGGAAAGGTAATTCAAAAAGATTTAGAAGATGGTAAATTAGTGATCGAACCAATTGAACCAAGGCCAGCCATAATAGTAGTAGGATCTGGTATTATTGCTAGGTTCTTAGCTAAACTAGCTATAGATATGGGGTATTACGTCGCTGTAGTGGGTTCTGGCGATGTTAAGGAAGAGGACTTTAGCGGAGTTTACGCTATTTCAAATGATCTAAATCTACTAGAGCAAATGGTAAGTGAGGATTCAATTGTAATTGTAGCAAATGAGGGAGGTAAACCATATGATATAGACGCGTTATATATCGCAATGAAAAAGAGGGCAAGATTTGTTGGGTTATTGGCCAGTCAAAAGAGAGCAGCTCTAATGATTTCATTATTAGTTAAGAGAGATATCCCGCTAGAGGAAATAAAGAGAAGATTGCATTCCCCACTAGGTTTAGATATTGGTTCGAAGACCGCAGAGGAGATAGCCTTGAGCATATTGTCTGAGGTAGTATTAGACCTTAGAGGAGGTACGGGAAAGCGCTTACAAGAAGTTAAGAACCCCTATCTGCTCCTAGACGACGCGTTGGCTGGAAAGATTGAAGATAAGTGTATGTTTGTACCTAAATCTTTAAGTCAACAATGAATATATTAACAATCAATTCCTTTTTTAATATATGAAAGCGGCTATTTTAACACAGTTTAACTCACCCTTTATAATAGGTAACGCAGAGCCTCATGGAGTAGGAGTTAGAATAAACGTAGCGTATACTGGAATATGTGGAAGGGATCTAGTTATATGGAAGGGTGGATTTAAAAATCTCAAGCTACCCTTAATCCTAGGGCATGAAATAGTAGGTTACTATAATGGAAGACCAGTAGCTGTTTACCCAAATCTATATTGCGGAAGCTGTGACTATTGTAAAAGCGGGAAGGAGAATTTATGTGATAACGCTAGAATTTTAGGAGAGGGAGAGATAACTGGAGGATATGCAGAGCAGGTCATTGTCCCAGAAAGAAATCTCATACCCTTGCCAGACGATAAACTCGAAAAATACGCAGCTACAATGGACCCAGTTGCCACTGCAATTCACGCATCTAAACTTGCAGATTTAAAGAAGGATAGTAAAGTTTTGGTAACTGGGGCAGGTGGAGGAGTAGGTATCCATCTTGTACAATACTTGAAATATTTAGGTATATCAAACGTTTATGGGTTATCATCTAAAGGAGAAAAGCTTAAAGAATTGGGGGTAACGCCAGTGAGTGATATAAGAGGTGAAAAGTTTGATGCAATATTTGAACTAGTGGGTTCTAAAACCATAAACGATTCGTTAAGGGCATTAAAGAAGGAAGGTATTCTAGTTTTGATCGGAAATACTGAAGGGGAGCCGATAACGCTATCAAGGCCAGCAATGAGCATAATGAGACAGCATAAAATAGTAGGTTCTGCATCTTATACTCAAGCAGAATACGAGGAAGCCATTAAATTGGTAGGGTATGGGAAAATCAAAGCTATATACGAAATTTATGAATTAGAGAGAATAAATGAGGCATATAGGAAAATGTTGGAGAGAAAGGTCTTAGGAAGAGCTATTTTAAAGGTAATCTGACCTTCTTTCTACATGTTGTTCTTATAAGGTGATCACCTAAATATTATCTTTTCACATAGTTTTTTCTTTATTCACTTATGATTAATATATTACTTTTCGGTACCAATATGTGCTAAATTAAAGGCTGAAATTGCATCTAATGATAGAAAGAGTTATAATTAGTCTATTGGTTCAGTAAATTATATGGTCTTACCTTTCAGTAGTGTGGAAGCATTTTCTATAAACATTTCCGAGAAACATGAACTATTTAGGAGAGCTGTAAGGGAATTCATGGAGAGAGACGTTGCGCCTTATGTGGAAAAGGGTGAAAAAGAAGGTACAGTACCAAAGGAAGTATTGGAAAAAGCTAAGGAAATTGGTCTATATGGTGTTGCAGTACCAGAACAATACGGTGGTCAAGGTGGAGATACGCTAATGACTGCCATAGCTCAAGAAGAGATATCTAGAGTCTGGGCCTCACTTTCTACGAGAATATCTGTTGGAGGGTTATTCATGACTCCAATATTGCTTTTCGGTAATGAAGAACAGAAGAAAAAGTACGTTACTCCAGTAGCTAGGGGAGATAAAGTTGCAGCTTTTGCTAATACTGAACCAGTAGCGGGATCAGACGTTGCTGGAATACAGACGGTGGCTAAAAAGATAAATGGTAAATACGTTATTAATGGTAGGAAAATCTTTATCACTAATGGTGGGATAGCTGACTATTACGTGGTTACAGCTAGGACATCACCCCCAGAGCCCAATGCTAGATGGAAGGGGATATCGATGTTCATAGTAGAAAGGGAATGGAAGGGAGTTAAGGTATTGAATAGAATTGAGACTATGGGATTAAGGGCTTCAAATACTGCAGAGTTAGCCTTTGAAGACGTAGAGGTCCCTGCAGAAAACCTTTTGGGAGAAGAAGGGAATGGATTCAAGTACGCAATGGCCACTTTCGATAGGACAAGGGTTGGTGTTGCAGCCCAAGGAGTTGGTGTTGCCCAGGCTGCGTTAGAGAGAATGGTCACATATTCAACTCAGAGGTTTGCTTTCCAGAGTCCATTAATAGGATTTCAAATGGTTCAAGAGAAGATAGCCGAATCACTTACTGAAGTAAATACTGCAAGATTACTCACGTACTGGGCAGCTAATTTATTTGACCGTGGTCTTGAGAATGAAGCTATAGTAGCTGCCTCAATGGCTAAATTGTACGCAACAGATATTGCAGAGAAGGTTGCGATTAGGGCAATAACTGTTCATGGTGGATACGGTGTAGCTACTTCTACTGGTGTAGAGAGATTGTTAAGAGATGTTGAGGTAATGAGAATATACGAAGGTGCTAATGATATTCAAAAACTTGTTATATTAAGGGAAACTGCGAGAAGACTTCTCGGAATTAAGATGTAAAATTTTTTATAGTTGTTTTTCAAAGTATTATAACATGAATAGCGAATATTACGAATACCAATTAACAATAGATAAGATATTAGATTCTGGTTCTAGAAGTTTTCCAGATAGAGAAATAGTATACAGAGATATTAGAAGATATACCTTTAGATCTTTCGCAAATTCTGTAAAAAGGTTAGCAAATGGATTAAGAAAGATAGGAGTTAAGAGAGGAGAAAAGATAGGAGTTATAGATTGGGATACTGATGTCTATATGCACAACTATTACGCAATACCTATGATAGGTTCTGTGTTGCACACAGTAAATATCAGATATCCCTTGGAATTAATTGCAAAGACAATATTGCACGCAGAGGATAAGTATTTAATAGTAAGAGATGAGTTCATGCCACTCATAGAAAAAGCGAAGGGAATAATGCCAGTAGGGATGAAAGTAATATCCTATAGCGATTCTAAGGAAAAGGTAAGAAGCTCATTAGATACAATAGATTTCTGGGAACTGATAGAATCAAATGAACCGTTGGAAGAGGAGACTAACGTTAATGAAAACGATATGGCTACAATATTTTATACATCAGGTACTACAGGAGAACCAAAGGGTGTATGGTTTAATCACAGAAAGATAGTATTGCATGCCATAAGTGTAAGCTTGGTTGGAGCTAGACCTCCATTAAGTCTGACCTCAAATGACGTATATATGATCCTAGTACCAATGTTTCACGTACATGCCTGGGGATATCCTTATGTGGCGCTAATGGCTGGAGTTAAATATGTCTTACCAGGGAAATACGATTACAGTTTCATACTAAGCCTAATGGATAAGGAGGGTGTAACGTATTCAGCAATGGTACCAACTATACTTTACCTATTACTAACGAATCCCGATGCTCCCAGATATCTCCACGTATTTAAGAGATGGAAAGTTACAATAGGAGGTTCTGCGCTTCCAGAAGGGTTAGCTAAAAAAGCTAAAGAATTAGGTATTACTGTAATAGGAGGATATGGCCTATCTGAAACTTGTCCAGTATTGTCAGTCGGTTATTATAACTCAGCAATTGAAAGATTAGATGATAACACTAAATTCATGGCGCAAATAACTGCTGGGGCACCGATTCCTTTAGTTCAAATTAAAATTGTTGATCCAGCAACTGGAAAAGAAAAGGAAACTGGTAAGATAGGGGAAATAGTAGTTAGAGCACCATGGTTAACTCAAGAGTACTATAAAGATCCGGAAAAAACTAAGGCCTTATGGAAAGGAGGATGGCTACATACTGGTGACTTAGCCTATATGGATCAGTACGGATATATACATATAGTTGATAGGGAGAAAGATGCAATAAAGAGCGGTGGAGAATTCATTCCTTCATTACTCTTAGAGAACGCCATATCATTACACCCTAAGGTGTCTCAAGTTGCAGTAGTTGGAATTAAGGACGAGAAATGGGGAGAAAGACCAGCTGCATTCATAGTTCCGAAAGAGCAAGTGTCTGAGGAGGAAATAAGGCAATTCCTATTGAAACTTGCGGACGAGGGTAAAATTCAAAAGTGGTGGATTCCAGATAGATTTATATTCATAAGTTCCATGCCACTAACTTCAACCAATAAGATAGATAAAAAGGTACTTAGAGACATGACACAAACTAAATAAACTATCAAGTGGTAGATTAAAGTATGAGAAATGTAGCAATTATCGGAACTGGACACACCAAATTCGGGGTAAGGACAGATGTTAATTTGCAAGAACTAGCATGGGAAGCTGTTAAACAAGCTCTTGAAGAAGCAAACATAGATCAAAATGAAATACAATACTTCGTTGTTGGTAATGTAGGGAATTGGAGTTCCGAGGAATTACCAGCAGTAATAGTAGGGGAGTATTGTAACCTAACACCAAAGGGGACTATGAGAGTTGAGGCAGCATGTTCCACTGGAAGCGCAGCAATAAGAGATGCCTATCTAGCAATTAAATCTGGTGAAGCAGATATAGCACTAGTCGTAGGAGTAGAACAAATGCATCAAGCACCTAATCCCCAAGTAGTTGAACTAATTGGCAGGGCTGGGGGTTATTTCTGGGAGTTTGAGAACTTTGGGCTTACCTTCCCAGGATATTACGCACTTCACGCCTCCGCATATATGGCTAAATATGGTATGAAAGAGGAAGACTTAGGAAAGATCGCCATTAAGAATCATTATTATGGGGCTAAGAACCCTTATGCACAATTTCAAAAGGAAATAACTATGGAGGAATATTTGAAGTCCAAACCAGTTGCTTATCCCCTGAAGCTTCTGGACTCCTCTCCAATTACTGACGGTGCTGCTGCAATAGTCTTAGCATCTGAGGAAGTTGCTAAAAAGATAACTGATTCTCCAGTATGGATAGTATCACAAGGAGTTGCTAGTGGCACTGCAAACTTGAGTAGGAGAACTGACTTCACACATATAGAAGCAGCTCACATTGCAGCACAGCAAGCGTATAAGAGAGCTAGAATAGAATTCGATAACGCATGGAAGAACTTCGACGTAGCAGATGTGCATGATTGTTTCACAATAGCGGAAATAATGGCATATGAAGATTTAGGATTCGCAAAAAGAGGTGAGGGATACCTATTGGCAAGAGAAGAACAAACATACATAGGAGGGAAAATACCAGTAAACGTTGATGGAGGGTTGAAAGCAAAGGGACACCCAATAGGGGCAACTGGGGTAAGCATGGCAGTATCAATAACAAGACAGTTATTATACAGAGCACATAAGGGAACACAAGTGGAAGTTAGGAACGGGATGGGAATAACGCACAACGTTGGAGGAACTGGACATTACGCATACGTAACAATATACTCAACTAGGAGGCCATCTACATGAGTCTAAATGAAATAAGGGATAAGATGCAAAAGGAAATTTCCCAATCACTGTTGATGCTTGATAACGCGATAAAGACAACTAAATTACCAATAGTGAATGAACAAAAGACTAATAACCCCCTTTGGATTGACGTAAGGGAGATTGACCTAAGGTATCAAATTCCAGTTAAAAGGATATTCAAATTCTTTGAGGGATTAAGGGAGGGTAAAATTCTAGCCACGAAATGTCCAAAGTGTGGCTCAATATATTTTCCGCCTCAAGATGATTGTCCAAAATGCAAAATATCAAATTTAGAATGGATTGAAATGCCTAAGGAAGGTGAAATTGTGGCATATACCGTAGTTAACGTCAAACCTCCCTCATTCTCTCACTATCAAGATTATATAGTGGGTATAGCTAGGATGAGTAATGGAGTAAATGTTCTAGGCTGGGTAAGGGCTAAGGAAGTTAGAGTCGGGATGAAGGTTAAACTTGAGGTTATTGAGAGGAAACCAGAAGGATATCTAACTTATGAACTGGTTCCAGTAGGTTGAAATTTCATGATAAGAAATGTATTGGTAGTTGGAGCAGGGACAATGGGCCACGGAATTGCCGAAGTTTCAGCCATAGCTGGGTATAACGTTTATCTGAGTGATGTATCTAAAGATATATTGAATAACGCAATACAGAAGGTCAAGTGGAGTTTGGAGAAATTGTATGAAAAAGGTAACTTAAAGGAAAGTGTTGAGGACGTTTTGGGAAGAATTAAAACCATAGAAGGGTTATCGAATGAGTTAAGGGAAATTGATATATCAATAGAAGCAATACCAGAGAAATTGGATTTAAAGAGACAACTATTTTCTAAGCTTGAGGAACTATTACCCAATAATGCGATATTGGCTACTAATACTAGTAGCTTACCAATTACGGAAATTGCTTCTGCTGTAAAAAGGCAAGAAAGGGTTATAGGAACTCACTTCTTTAATCCCCCAGTGTTAATGCAGTTAGTGGAGATAATAAGGGGAAGTAAAACTTCAGACGACACTGTTAAACAGACTTATGAATTCATTAAATCCCTTAGAAAGATACCAATAATGGTTAATAAGGACGTACCGGGATTTGTGGTTAACAGAATATTATTGAGGATTATCACCACAGCTTGCATGCTTGTTGAAAAGGGGATTTGTGAATATACTGCGATAGACGCAGTAGCTAGATATAAATTGGGATTTCCAATGGGAATTTTTGAACTTGTGGATTACACTGGTGTGGATGTTAACTATTACGTAAGCTCTGCAATGATGGAAAGGGGATTTAAGGCCTATCCGTGTAAGACACTAGAGGAGATGACAAAAAAGGGAGATCTCGGCGTAAAGAGCGGAAAAGGGTTCTATACTTATCCATCAAATAAGTATATTAAGCCTAATTTACCTCCACAACTAGCTGAAAAAATAAATCCGTTATACATTATAGCTCCTGCGATAAGTGAGGCAAATTGGATGGTTAAAAACGGAATTGCAAGCAAGGAAGATATTGACCTAGGTGTCAGATTAGGATTAAGCTTTCCTAAAGGCATTTTCGATTACGAAAGGGAGTTTGGAAGAGAGAGTGTAACTAAGACCTTAGAAGACTTGAGAAGAATTTCTGGTATGGAAGAGTATTTACCGGAATAAAAAATGGTTAAATTTTCTTAACGAATTCACAATATATTTCTCTGAAGCCCATTTTTCTATAGAACGAAATTGCTATTAAATTTCTAGAAGGGAATTCAGCTCCTAGTATCTCTATTCCCCTCTCTTTCAACTCGCTTATTATGAAATTTACTATCTCATTACCTACTCCCTGCCTTCTGTATGAAGGATGTACGTAAAACTCCCTAATTAATGCTTCCTTTTCCGGTGTATAAAATATCCTATCTATTATTAAAACCCTGGCAGCGCCAACTATCCTACCTTGATCTTCCGCTACTACTATCATCTCATTTTGATCTTCAAGACTCTTCTCTACCACTTTGTTAATCCTTTCCTCCAAATTCTCTGGAGTCAATAGTAGTGGATCGAATTCGCTGTTTAACCTATACATCCTACTGAAAAAATCTATTAACGTTTTGACGTCCTCTTTAGTAGCCCTCCTTATGGTGACCATGTGGATATCACCAAATTCATTATCTTCCTAGCCCTTATTATTCTCTCCTTAGCGATTTCCCTGAACTCTTCTCTACTCTTTTTAACTCTAGCTAACCCTAATTCTACTGCCTTACTAGCAACTGCTGCTGCTTCCTCATAAAACGCCTCCCATTCATCCATTCTAGGTATTATGTAGTTCTCATTTATCCCCCTATCCCTAGCGTATTTAGCTAGAGCCTCAGAGGCTGCAATCGTCATCTCATCTGTTATCGCCTTTGCTCTACTATCCAAAACTCCCCTAAATATTGCCGGGAAAATTAGGGAGTTATTAACTTGGTTAGGGAAATCACTTCTACCCGTTGCAACAATCTTCGCTCCTGCCTCCTTAGCGTCTTGCGGCCATATCTCTGGAACTGGATTGGCTAAGGCAAAGACTATTGCCTCCTTATTCATCAGACTTATCCATTCCTTCTTTATTACATTGGGACCTGGAGTAGATGCCGCAACTACTGCATCTGCGCCACTAAACGCGTCCTTTATCTCCTTAGCTTCCCATTTATTCGTCTTTATAGCCAATTCGTACTTCCACTTATGATGTAACATTAAGTGATCTACGTCCTCTCTATCAGCATACAATGGACCTTTGCTATCAATCATTACAATATTTTCGTATTTGAATCCATATTTAGCTAAAATTCTAGCTGCTGCAATATTTGATGCTCCAGCTCCGTAAAATACGACTTTACTTTCCTTAGGGTCTTTATTGGTTAATATCATCGCATTAATCAACCCTGCTAGGATAGCTGCCGCAGTACCTTGTTGATCATCATGCCATACTGGAATATTCAACATGGATTGCAATTTTTCCAGAATATAGAAACACTTTGGTGACTCAATATCTTCAAGATTAATCCCGCCAAAGGACGTTTCCAGAGCTTTTACAACATTTGTGAACTCATCTGCACTCTTTACGTTAATTGGCAAAGGTATTGCGTCAACTCCTCCTAAGTATTTGAACAATAGAGATTTCCCTTCCATCACTGGCATTGCTGCAGTTGGGCCAATATTTCCTAATCCCAAAACCCTAGTTCCGTCTGTTACTACTGCTATCGTGTTCCACCTACTTGTTAACTCAAAGCTCTTATCCGGATCCTTATAAATCGCCTTAGATACCTCAGCAACACCTGGGGTGTATATGAGAGCGAAATCGTTATAAGAGGTGATAGGAACTTTCGGATATATCTCAATTTTTCCCTCGTATTTCCTTGACAGTTCTACAGCATCAACCATGAAAAAATATATCATAAAACAAATTTATAAATGAATACGCTGACTTTTGTTAGGTAACTTTAAAGTTTACTCCCAAACATTTAGCACGTGAAAATATTAAAATACCTGCTACCTTATGTAACAATAACGTCATTTAACTACTACTTCGCAAAGGATGCTATAACGTTTTCATCACCTATCTTTTTCAATCTCATTAGGTATGTTATCTCTTCTATTATATTTTTATCAATTAGTAGGGGAAAGATTCTCTTTAACAGAGACGTAATACAATTGGCAGTTTACACTACAGTATCATCATTATTATGGGCGTATGGTTTACTTTATGTAAGCCCAGCTGAGTCAGCTGTGCTAAGCTATACAATGCCCTTGTTTTCAATACCCATTTCCTTTATCATCTTATTGGAAAGACCCGCGGTACTTGAGATTGTTGGAGTAGTAATAGGTTTCTCAGGCGTAATTTTATACGGTTTACCATTGGTTCATGGTCTTACACTATTTGGTTCAATTATAACTATCGTCAATGCCCTATTTTGGGGGTTATTTACAGTTTTCTACAGAAAATTAAAGGGTTACGATCCTATAACAGTAAATGCAAGTCAATTCTCGATAGGTAGCATAATCCTAGCATTACTACTCCCAATACACCATAACATTGATCCAAACCCAGAATTTTATATAGGAATCGCGTATACTTCAACTTTAGGTGGGGCCATTTCCTTCTTCCTTTGGAACATGATGGTTAAGGCTGAGAAGATACCTAAGGTAACAGTTCTCAGCTTCTCTGTGCCTATTCTAACTACTCTAGTAGAGTTCCTACTGTACCACGTTTTACCTTTTCCTATACAGTTATTCGGCATTTTCTTGATGTTTTTGGGAATTTTAATCTCTAGATCAAGAACATTATTAAGTTAAACTTTTTAATGTGATTTTAAAAGATGAAAATATGGCAAAAGTCCTCTTCTTAATAATGTCTGGAGACGAGAAGTTCGATCTAGCAATGAGAATGGCTTATAACTCAGTGAAAAATAAGAGATATGAAGACGTTAAAGTGATATATTTCGGACCAAGTCAGAAGAAATTAACACAATTGGATGGCGATATGAAAAACATGTTCCAAGAGCTCCTTCAAAATAAAATAGTAGACTCTGCTTGCATAGGAGTTGCGCAGGCAATGAACATAAAGCCACATCTAGAGAATTTAGGAGTGTCATTGATGCCAGCCGGTGAGAGAGTATCCTATTACGTCAATCAAGGATATGAGGTAATAACGTTTTGAACATATGGCTAGTTAGTGCTGGAATAGCTATTTTACAAACACTTTTAGGAAATATAATCGTTTTTTACAACTCTCCTTATCTATTGCTACTTCACGTCTTTGTTGCAATTATACTTTTAGCACTAGCGATCTATGGTTATTTTAGGGTAAAACTACAAATGGAAAAGAGAATCCTTGCAGGAAATATTGGATTGATAGTGATTACTGGCGCATTAGGGTATCTATATACCATAAACGCTTCTCCAATAATCTCCATAATTCATCTCCTTTTGGCAATTGGAATCGTATCTAATTTTTCAGTACTTTATGGATTTGAGAGAGGACAAAAATATAAGTAGATATAATTCACTTACAAACAAACAAATCAATTTATAAGTAACTAAACTTAATATTATTTGATGCTATTCCTTCTATGGTTTAAGATAAAACAACCAACTAATATAACGCAAAAGCAGTTAATGGAAATATGGAAAAGAGAAGCTGAGGCAGCAATGCCAGCAGTTAAGGCTGGGAAGATAAAGGGTTTGTATAAGGTAACTGGAAGAAGAGAGGTTGTAGCAATAATAGATGTTAACTCTCATGAGGAATTAGATGGGATTTTAGAGACCCTACCAATAGTTAAAGAGCTCGGTCATTCACTAACAATAGAAGTAACCGCAATTCATCCTTATGAAAACTTTTATGAATTAATGAAAAAATTACTACAATAAGATTCAAGCTAAAAAATGTAAATAATTTTTTATTTCATTATTGGTCTTCCTACTGGAGGACTCTTGCCTAAGCTCTCAGCTACTACAATAGCGAGTCCAGTATACCAGGCTGCAATTGCCGTTAATATTCCTACATATCCACCGGCATGGGATAATCCAACATTTCCAATCATAGCTCCTACTCCAAGTAGGAAGAACGTTATCCACAGTAATAGAAATGTCATGAATAATCCTAGATTTGCCTTAAACGTGCCAAACCACATTGCTAGCGTAAAGATTCCAAACGCAATTAATACCAAGCCTATAGCTTGAGGTGTGACTCCTCCAAAAAATCCTCCCGCAGTTAGGAAATACCACTCCCAAAATGCACCATAAGTAAAGAAGGCAGTATAGCCAAAAGTGTTCCCTGCCCTCCATTCCAATATTCCGGCTAGTAGTTGAGCCAATCCTCCATAAAACGCTGCTAGTCCCAACACAACAGATGCCCCTTGTGTTATTAACCCTGCATTGAAGGTAGATAACACGAGTGTAGTTAGTGCGAAACCAGAAAGTCCTAAGGGGGCTGGATTTGCCCTTTTTTGTTCTGTCATGACATCTTTATATAGCAATAATATACTTATAAAGTTTATTACCTTACAGTATTCTACTTAACATTTATTACCTAGAATTCCATTATATAACATATGTCAGTAACGTGGGCTCTACCTTTTGATCAAAAGATAAACCCAAAACTGAATTTAAATAGGCTAGTAAGTATAACTACGTATAAAGAGATTCACAGCCAAACGGTAAAAGATTACAAACAATTTTGGGCATCTGTAGCCTCGGAAATTGACTGGTTCAAACCATGGGAGAAAACACTAGACGATAGTAATCCTCCATTCTATAAGTGGTTCGTAGGTGGAGAGCTTAACGCCTCTTATCTAACTGTAGATAGGCACGTTAAGAGCTGGAGGAAGAATAAGGTTGCCATAATATGGGAAGGAGAACCAGTGGACGAGAAGGGAAACCCAAAGGAGGTTAGGAAGTTAACATATTACGATCTATATAGGGAAGTTAATAGAGTAGCCTATCTCTTGAAGGAGAAATACGGGTTAAAGAAAGGTGATGCAATAGCGATTTACCTTCCAATGATACCGGAATTACCAATATTCATGTTAGCTGCTGCTAGGATCGGAGTAGTCTTTACGGTGGTGTTCTCAGGATTTAGCGCTGACGCATTGGCAAGTAGGATTAATGACGCCGAAGCCAAGTTACTAATTACCGCAGATGGTGGATGGAGAAGGGGTAAAGTTGTTGACTTAAAGGGAATTGTAGATAAGGCTTTGGAGAAGACCCCAACAATAAAGGATGTAATAGTAGTTAGAAGGATAGGTAATAAGGTCAACATGGTTGAAGGTAGGGATAAGTACTTTGATGAAGTAATCAAGGACATTCCACAAAATGTTTACGTTGAACCAGAAAGGATGAAATCTGAAGACCCGTTATATATACTCTACACCTCTGGAACCACTGGAAAACCTAAGGGTATAGTCCACGATATTGGAGGGTATATGACATTATTACACGCTACAATGAAGTGGGTATTCGATATAAGGGATGACGACATTTACTGGTGTACCGCAGATATAGGATGGGTTACTGGACACTCTTACATTGTGTTTGGACCATTAATGGAAGGAGCAACTGAAATAATGTATGAAGGAGCCTTGGATTATCCACAACCGGATAGGTGGGTATCGATAATTGAAAGGTATGGGATCACAATCCTTTATACCTCACCCACTGCAATTAGAAGCTTCATGAAATATGGTGATAATTGGGTTAAGGCTCACATTACCTCCACTGTTAGGCTAATGCATTCTGTAGGTGAACCAATAAATCCGGAAGCTTGGGAGTGGCTATGGAAATTAGTCGGTAGAGAGGAGGTACCATTTGGAAGCACTTGGTGGATGACTGAGACTGGAGGTATTCTAATATCTCATTTACCAGGATTGTATCTTGTGCCAATGAAACCTGGGACAAATGGCCCACCAATATTGGGAATTGAGCCAGATGTAGTTAATGAAGATGGGAAACAAGTTAACCTTGAGGAAAGAGGATATCTTGTTATAAAGAATCCGTGGCCTGGAATGCCATTAACAATTTACAAGGATCCTGAAAGATACGTGAAGGTGTATTGGAGTAGATTCCCTGGAATGTTCTATGTTGGTGATTACGCTGTTAAGGACAAGGATGGATACTTCTGGATATTAGGGAGGGCTGATGAAGTTATCAAGGTAGCTGGGCATAGGCTAGGTACATATGAGTTAGAATCAGCTTTAATTGAGCATCCTGCAGTTGCGGAAGCAGCGGTAATTGGAGTCCCAGACCCAGTTAAGGGAGAGGTGCCTTATGCGTTTGTAATTTTGAGGCAAGGTTATACACCTAATACGCAGCTTTCACAAGAGATACTGAAGACGGTAAGAGATAAGGTGGGACCTATAGCTACTATAGATAAGATATTCTTCGTGGGTAAGTTGCCTAAAACGAGAAGTGGAAAGATAATGAGAAGAGTTGTAAGGGCTGTTGCAACTAGGGCAGAAGTGGGAGATATAACTACATTAGAGGATGAGGCTTCTGTAGAGGAGATTAAAAAAGCTTTAGAGGAGTTTAAGGCAGAGTTTGAAAAGATCAACAAATAAGATACAAGAAATTAATATTTTTTTATAATTCTATGTAGGTAGATTTTTAAGAATGCTTATACATTATTATATCAATGGATTCTCAAAACTATGATATTGAAAAAATTTTACAGAGATACGATAGCGATTATGTATTTCATTATTTAGGTGTGAAAATTTTAGAGATAAAGGAGGGATATGCTAAAACACAAATACCGTTCAAGAAGGAGCTGACAAGAAGGGGAAATATTCTAAATGGTGGAATGATAGTTGCGTCCATAGACTACACAGGTGGATTGGCAGTTCTATCAATAAACGATGGAATGGATCAGGTAACACAAGAACTAAAGGTAAATTTCCTAGAGCCAATGTATAGGGGGCCGTTTACTGTTGAAGCAAATGTAATAAGAAAAGGTAGAACTGCAGTTACAGTGGAGATTACTTTTAAAGACGTTGAGGGAAGTCTTGGGGCGATTGGATTGGGAACGTGGTACATAATAAGGGATAAGAAAATTAACATGAATGTTCAACCTCAATAATTTGCACAAATAATAAAACTTTATAAGGTTTAGATACAAAATAACTTTAATGGAATTACCGTCAGTTTTTGCTCCCTTTAAGAGAGATCCAACGTTTTATCCATCTCCAAAGATGGCCATGAAATCACCTCCAGAGGACTTAGCTTATGTTGCTTGCTTATACACTGGAACTGGAATAAATAGGCCAGATTTCATAGCAGTAGTTGATGTAAAGCCTGAATCGGAAACTTATTCTAAGGTAATCCATAAGGTTGAATTATCATATGTCAATGATGAGCTGCACCATTTTGGTTGGAATGCTTGTAGTTCCGCCTTATGCCCTAATGGAAGACCAAATTTTGAGAGAAGATTCTTAGTTGTACCCGGTTTACGTTCCTCAAGGATTTATATAGTAGATACAAAATTAAACCCTAGACAGCCTAATATAGTTAAAACTATAGAACCAGAGGAGGTTAAGAAAGTAACGGGCTACAGTAGGCTACATACAGTACATTGTGGGCCAGATGGTATCTACATAAGTGCTTTTGGCAATGAAAACGGTGAGGGTCCAGGAGGAATTTTAATGTTAGACCATTACAGTTTTGAACCTTTAGGCAAGTGGGAGATAGATAGGAGTGACCAATATTTGGCTTACGATTTCTGGTGGAATTTACCAAATGAAGTAATGGTAACTAGTGAGTGGGCAGTGCCAAACACTATTGAGAACGGGCTTCGATTGGAACATCTTAAAGATAGATATGGAAATAGGATACACTTCTGGGACTTGAGGAGAAGAAAGAAGGTATCAAGCGTAACCCTTGGTGAAGAGAATAGGATGGCGTTAGAGCTTAGACCCCTACATGACCCAACTAAACTCATGGGATTCATAAATATGGTAGTAAGCCTAAAGGATCTGAGCAGTTCAATCTGGTTATGGTACTACGAAGATGGTAAATGGAATGGGGAAAAGGTTATTGAAATCCCTGCGGAACCTACTGAGGGAGGACTGCCTGAGATATTGAAACCATTTAAGGCTGTACCACCATTAGTTACTGATATAGACTTAAGCCTTGATGATAAGTTCCTTTACGTTAGCTTATGGGGTATAGGAGAGATTAGGCAGTACGACGTGAGTAATCCATTTAAACCAGTACTTACTGGAAAGGTAAAATTGGGAGGTATATTTCATAGGGCTGACCATCCCTCAGATCATAAACTTACTGGAGCTCCTCAGATGATTGAAATCAGTAGGGACGGAAAAAGAGTTTACGTTACCAATTCCCTATATAGTACTTGGGATAATCAATTCTATCCAGAGGGCTTAAAGGGATGGATGGTTAAACTAAATGCTAATCCAGATGGAGGTCTAGATGTGGATAAGGAGTTCTTCGTGGATTTTGGAGAGGCTAGGTCGCATCAAGTTAGGTTAAGGGGAGGAGATGCTTCCTCTGACTCTTATTGCTATCCTTAGCCTAGGGATAGTAGAGGGGCTAGATCCCTATAAGGGATTACTTTTTTCTTATTATTTTTACTCATTTAGAAAGGTGAAGGAATCATACGTAGTCCCTATCGTATCAACTATTACATACTATATAGTAGGTATTTTGATAGTAGAATGGCTCAACATTAGCGATAATATATTAACTAGAGGAATAATGTTTTCTCTTTTATTGGTACACGTGCTAATAAAACTCGTAATAGGTAAAGTTCTCCACTATCCCAGCAATATGAGACCTAAAATATTAAACGTTATTCAATGGTCGGCCATAAATTCGATAATTCAGATGAATTTTATAATACTTCTCACCCTCTCAATTCTCTCAAAACCAAGTCTTATCCTTTTACCTATTACAGTAATAATTGTAAGGGAAACTACGTATTGTTTATCTGTGAAAAATAATAAAATTCTCTTAAAATTGACTGAATATAATTTTGATTATTTCTACTTAATTACGGTATTATTATTAGGTATTGTCATCATTCTACCTCTATTATGATGCCTTCATGATCTTTAAATAACTCATATAAAGAAATCCAAATCTTAGCTCTATCACAGTATCTATTGCTTTTCACCCTTATTTTCGTAAATTTTTTGTTCCTGCTAATTTGTATTTCTGCATTTGGGTCAATTTTCCTTACAATCTCCCTCACTTTATCCAACATAGATATATAGTAGTCTAGGTAAGTTTTAAGATTATGATTAATAGAAGAGGATTAACAATTATGACTGTTTTCTCGTTTATTTACGCTATCCTCGAACTAGGAATACAATGGGATCCTTCCAAGGTTTTAAGCTCACCAGCGTGGATGAAAAGCGTATTCACTCCAACAGTATCACTTTATTTCTACAGAGTAATTTATATTTTAATTTTTGGATTTCCTTCATATCTTGCATCGGGTAAACTACTATCCGTTGAGACTGTATGGTACTTAATTTACGGGTCAATAGTTGAGGATATTATGTATTGGATAGTTGATCTTAAGCTACCGTTTTCATGGGCCTGGTTTTATCCAGTGCATTTTGGTATACCGATAGATGACTTGATTGGAGTGGTGATTTTAGCGGCAATGTACAAATTGATTAAGCAAAAATCTAAAGCTGGAATGAGTTAATATTAAATTTTTATCCTTTTTATTTTTATTTGGTACAAATAAATAGCTGCAGAAACAAGACCAAAGGAAGACATTATTCCCCATAAAATGACGGGAGTGTATAAATAATAGTTCATAAGCTCACTTATTAATGACGAACCGGATACCCTACCAATTCCAGTAACCATACTATATAATCCAATTTGTCTCCCCCTAGAACTCTGATTTGTTAAAGAATTGGCAATGGCTTGTGACAGTGGTGTCACTATCATTTCAGCGATAGTTATAATCGCAATGTCAATGGATGCGACTAGAAAGTTACTGATAAATGCGACTCCGAAATATCCAGAGGTATAAATTAGCGTCCCGATTACGATTAACCACATCCTCTTACTTATAAGTCTGCCAACCAGATCTTGGAATGCTACAATCATAAGTCCGTTTATGGCAAATAATATGCCAGTTGTGTTTCACCAATTTTACTAGAAATGATGTAATTTCTATGGTAGGGGAAAATATCGAGTTATGGTTGTGAAAATCGGCTTATTTCAACATGATTATCAAAAAATTTTTAGATTAAACGAGAAGCATGGTTAAAAAGGAGTTTGTATATAGAGGGTAATATCATCTGTTTAGTATTATCAAGCGGGGAGGGGAGGTCTAGGGAGGAGGCGAACAGGGAAGGGTTAAAGCGAGGGACTCCATGACTCCGTTATGCAAGTTTATGAAACGGGATTCAAAACGGAGTTGAAGTCCCTCGCTAGTTATTTCATCGTCAATAATCTTAACGTTATCTCCCAAGAGTTGGACACGAGGATCGCGGACGCAGCTCCGTTCCTGTTGACAGGGAACAGGGGAAAGGAGTACTTGAAGGTCGTTAGGGAAGGAGAGAAGGTGATGAGTCAAGGGGAGAGGAGCTTCAAGTTCTACCCTCACGTGAAAGTTGAGGGAGAGACTACAATCGTTGCAGTGGACGAGACCGCGATAACCGTGGGAGAGAAGGAGTCGAGGAAGGTGGAAGGATTTCAACTCTACAACGGGAAGAGGAAGGGAGTTAAGTTGAGGTCCGTGGACTTGGTGTTCCCCTTGAGGCTGTCCCTCCTCGAGGAGATAGCTGACTTGAGAAGCGATACTCCCTCCCAGTTCCTGATGAGGGCCGTGAGCGAAGTTGCTCAGCACCTCAAGATAGACTACGTTGTTGCTGACGCGGGTTTCCTGAACTTGAAGGTAATCAAGGAGATGCCTGTGAAGACCGTGGTAGGAGGTAAGACCAACCTGAAGGGCTTCAAGGAACTCTCCAACGTCTCTCTAACCGAGAAGAAATGCGAGGTAAATGACAGGGTTTACGTTGCGTATAGGGTCCTGAAGTACAATGACCTTTACTACTATGAAGTGATATACGTCAAGGAGAAACCCAGGCACTTCATCTTCGTTACCAACTTCAATGGAGATCCCTACAAGCTAGCTGAGCTCTACAGGTTGAGATGGCAGAGCGAAGAGGGCTTCAAGGTCAGGAAGGCCAGGATAAGGTACGTTAGTGCTTTCAGAAAGTTTATAGCTTTAGGCAAAGGATATACCACTAGATCATAGTCTAAGAACTTTTCCAAAATACTAGTGAGGAAGTTAACCAACAAGATCTTCCTCTACCTCTATTACACTGTCCTAGATTCAGTGTGGAACCTCGTGAATTACCTCCTCTTCAACTTCAAGTCCACGAAAAGGAAGCCTCTCTCCTTCGACTCCTTCGTCAGGCTTCTCTAACTTCCTCGGCGTGCAGAGGACACTCTGCACACCGTTCTAACCACGTGATAAAAATTCAGATTATCTCCCTTTAATCTGAATCTACACGTTATGTTTATTGCAAATAATGTTAATATGCTATATTTCACTATAATATCACTATCTTTCTCTATATCAATTCCCTTTTGAAAGAACTAACACAATATCTTTCAAGTGAGATAATTTGGTGAAACACAACTGATAATATGCTAACTTGAAATTCTGTGAAGTGAAGTTGGGCATTATAATACGTTAGTAAACCGAATCCCAATTGGCCCACTAACACGAAAGTAAGAAAGGTAGAAATTAGGAAAAGAATAAATTGCTTGTTGACATTGAAATTTAAGATATTCCCCCCACCCTTGAATTCAGGTAATAATCTCACTAGAAATATCGGTATGATCGCAATCAAGCTTGATACTAATAATAGCGTTCTGAATCCGTAGAATGTGAAAATATAGCCACCAATCAATGGCCCTAAAGCCCATCCCGCATTAATTCCAACCCTTTGCCTACTAAACGCCTTAACTAAATCAGCCCTTTTATAAATATCCCCAACTATTGCAGTAGAAGATACATTGTATATATTGTTAAAGAACGTTTGTAATAGAATCAATCCTGCTATAGGTATAGGGAGATTGACTAGATATGCCGTAAATAGAGCAAATGAGGAAACAATCATTGAGAGCATCATGGCGTTTCTCCTCCCCAAATAGTCAACTACTATTCCCCCACTAACTGACGCAACAACGTTTATCAGTGCTTGAATTAGGTAAAATATCGAGACGGTATCTAGAGAGAACCCATAAACTTTATATAACGCAAATCCGATAAATGGCCAAATTACGGAACCACTAAAAGACCTTACTCCTCCTATAATCGCTATTCTATTTATCTCTTCCATATCTCACTCTAACTTTATGCGAGGTATAAAACGTTGAGCACTGTATGCTATTTAAATAACTCAAATTATTCTCTAGAAAGCACTTTTCTGAAATATTAAATTTTTCCAAATAAACTACTATATTATCTTCATTTCAATTTATCTCAAAACATACAATTTAGGTGTGCAATGGTTCTTAGCTCTTTGTGAAAATTCAACAAGTCCACAAGGCATCTAAGAAGTTAATTTTTAATACAATAAGTTTAAAAAGGCTTCAATGGAGCCAGAAAAGTTTACATGGGATAGCGGGAAGGCAATAATATCCCAGTTTATAGGATTCCTTCTAGACTCCTATGATTTAACTATGATTTTAAGCATAGCTCCAGTTCTAGCTAAGGTAATTTTACCACCCGCAAGTCCACTCATAGCGACCTTTAATATCATTCTTTCCTACTCCTTAACAATAATATTCAGACCCTTAGGCTCAGCAATATTTGGAAATTTAGGAGATAAGATAGGTAGGAGAGCTGACTTAATAATTACGGTATTGGGTTTAGGAATTACTAGTGCATTAACTTCAGCATTACCAACATATGCACAAGCTGGAATTCTTTCATTCGTTCTATTCGTTTTAATAAGAGTTGCTGTAGGAATCTTCGCTGGTGGAGAGTACTCAGCAGGTCATCCATTTGCCATGGAGTGGACACCATATAAATGGAGAGGTTTCATTAGTGGACTAGTCCAAGGTGGTTTCTCATTTGGCGCAGCATTAGCTGCTGTTATAGAAGGTATCTTCATAGGAATTTATGGCGTATCCGGTGTTGAGGAGTTTGCGTGGAGATATGTCTTTTTAACTGCCGTAATACCGGCTTTCATAGCCCTAGCAGTAAGACTCGCCATGAAGGAAACACCAGTTTTTGAAGACGTTAAAAAGAAGAATCTGATTAGAAGGACACCACTGGCGGACTTGTTTAAAGCACCTTATAGAAGGGACTTCTTACAAGTCATGGCATATATGACAGGCATGTTCTTCTTCGCCTATGCTCTATTTGCATTTGTGCCTACTATTTTGGAACATAGTCCTTCCACATTTAGTCTTGGAGAAGCAAACTACATATATAGTATCGGTACTTACGCTGCATTCGCAGGCGCGTTGATATTCGGCACTCTATCCCAATATGTTGGAAGAAGGAGGTTAACAATAATATGGAGTATAATTACCTTTGTCATTGCAATACCAATTTATTATGGGTTGATTACTGCGGCTATTGCTGGTAACGCTATAACTGCTATGTTATTCTCAATAATTATTGGTATAATAACGCAAGGACCATGGGGTATAATACCTATCTATTTATCTGAGAGATTTAAAGCATCAATGAGGGCTTCTGGAGTGGGTTTCGGTTACTCCTCTGGAATTTTCCTTGGAGGTTGGTTCAGTATATACGTACCTCTGATGCATAACTACTTGTTTAAATCATTAGATACACCAAATAACGTATGGTTCTCTACTGCTGTATTATTAATGATTGGAGCTTTAATAGTTGGTATTGCACAATACTTCGGGCCAGAAACACTAGGAACTAGATTAGCTGAAGAACCACAAAAAACTACGTAGAATAAAAATAAAAAGGGAAAGCTCTTTTTTTAGGGATTCTAATTTTTTTCAAAGACTTTTATCTTATCTTTTCTCACATACACTAATACTTCCTCACCAGAGTGTATCGGATGATCAGAATAGGTGAATATCTCTTCCTCCGAGTCTAAGGGAGTTATAGTTATCCTAAATAGACCTCCTTGATAGCCTATAACTTTGACCTTTCCCTTGCCTACTAAAATCCAAGAATCATCCTTAATGACATCTTTTGACAGCTTCACATCTTCTGGTCTAATACCTATTATTGCTCTATCACTAGAGACACTTACTGGAAATCTGAGACTGCCTATAACTACACCCTCATTTGTTACCTTTCCCTCCAGTTCATTAATTTCACCTATGAGACTAGCAACTTGAATAGACACTGGATTATCATATAAGTCCTCGGGTTTACCCACTTGAACCAATTTGCCTTTAACTAACACTCCGACCCTATCAGCAATGGCGAAAATATCAGCGGGATCATGGCTAACAACAAGTAAGGTCACACCTAATCTACTTTGGACTTCTTTAACTAAAGCTCTTGCACTATCTCTCATCCTAGCATCTAAATTGCTAAATGGTTCATCTAGTAATAGTAAAGACGGATCTTTAACCAGAGCTCTAGCTAATGCAACTCTTTGTTGCTGTCCTCCAGACAATTCCCTAGGAAAGTGATTTAAGACATGATGAATATCTAAAATCTTGGCTACTTCCTCAACTCTTTTTCTTATCTCTTCCTTGCTCATCTTCATATTAGTTAAAGGAAACGCAATATTCTCGAACGCCGTTAAATTAGGGTATAGGGCCCAAGTTTGGAACACCATGCCGATTTTTCTGTCTTCCGGAGGTACTATTAGTTTACCATTTGAAGCAACTAGTCTATCGTCGAAATACAGTTCCCCAGTAGAAGGTACATCTAAGCCTGCAATGATCCTCATGAAAGTTGTCTTACCAGCACCACTGGGACCTAATATGCCAAATCTCTCTCCATTTTCAATATTTATATTAACGTTATCTAATGCTACTACTTTACCTTTCTTAAAAACCTTAGAGACGTTTTTTACAATAATCCTAACCATCTTTTACACCCCCTTACCTCCACCACCTAGTGCCATTAATCCTCTTATAAAGTATCTCCCAAGAAATACAAATATTGCTAGTGGTATTATACTTGCAACCATTCCAGCAGCGAATGTATCATTATATAAAGTACCATATGCTCCACTATAGGATAATACAGCTATAGATGTTAGTTTCATTCCAGGAGTTGTCACTAGTACTAACGGGATAAAGAAGTTATTCCATGCTTGTATTATAATAAATATTAACGTTGAAATGAAGCCTGGCATAGAAAGTGGGAATACTATTTTCATGAATATCTTTAAATCTCCAGTTCCGTCCATCTTTGCCGCCTCAATTAGACTTCTTGGTATAACTGAAATAAACATGGACATTAATAAAGCTCCAGTAGGTATATAAAATATCAATAACGCAAATATTATACCTATATAAGAATCTAATAATCCCATACTTACTATTAGCCTAGTTAACGGTAATAGTGTAGCTTCTTGGGGAATAAATGTAGCTAGTGATATTAGAGAGAATAAAACATCACTTATGGCAGAAGAAGCTCTACTAAACGAATAAGATAATGTATAAAAGAAATATGCACCCATAGCACCTAGGAATGCTGAAATAAACGAAGTAGGAATAACAATTATTAAGCTATTGATTAGAGGTTTAGCTAGTGATAGAAGGACTGACACATACGCTTCAAACGTAATTTTTGTAGGTGGTACTAAAACTGGAGTAGATAGAACTTCGAAATTACTCTTAAACCCATTTATGAGCATTGCATAAACTGGTATAAGCCATATAACGCTCACAATCGCTAATGCTAGATAATGCAAACTTGCCTTTATCACTGGTCTCATCTTCTTATCCACCTCCTAATGACAGTTAAGGCATACGGAATAATGATTATCGTAGCAATTAATGTTATCATCGTAGCAACTGCTGTAGCTTGAGAGAAATACTCCACAGTGAAGAGGTAATACATGTATAACTCACTCGTTTGAAGAAAAATATTCGTAGTGCCACCAGACAACACATAAGGCAGATCAAATATTCTAAATGAGAACAAGAATAGAAGGGCCGTGGCTATAATAAAAGAGTTTAACGAATTTGGAATCAGTATCTTGTATAGTATTTTGAAAGCACTAGTTCCATCCAATCTAGCTGCTTCTACTATAGTCTTATCTATGTTCATAAACCCTGCTAAATAAAACAGAGCCGCAATTCCAGTATATGCCCAAACTGAGACCAAAACTAAGCTAGGAAACATTGTAGAGGTTGACGAAAGCCACGGAAATTGAGGTAAACCAATCCTCACTAAAAGCCAGTCTACTCCAATATGAATATTAAATAACCAAAGCCAAATGAGTCCATTAACAGCCATGGAAATAGATAAAGGGTATATTACTATTGAGAGAAAAGTAGACCTGGCCTTGTTGGAATTTAAAAAGTATAGTAAAGCTGCAATAAATATGCCCAGAATATTCCCAATAACTACTAGAATTACTGACAACTCTATGGAGTGTAATAAAGAGTTTGTGAACTGAAAGGTTCTTATTACGATGCTGTAAGTTTCAAGCCCGACAAAAGTCGGTTTAGAGTTCAGCAAGGACCAATTCATGAATGACATTACTGCATTCCATATTACTAGGTACAATAGTATTGCGGAAAAAATAGCTGTGGGAGCAACCAAGATTATTGTACCCTTCTTCATCAAGATTAACTATATATAGGAGGGTATATAAATTAATGATCATGTAGAATCTATGATGTTTATATAAAAATTATCTTAATATCTATGCAGAGAAACTTTATAAATAGGGGTAACTATATATAATAATATATATAAGTTTAATAGTAAGTACAATAAAAAACTTTATAAACCATCAGTGGTTACCATAAATTGTCATGAAAAGGAAGTACCCGTATAGTCTAGCTAAGGGATTAACATCTACCCAAATAGCAGTAATAGTAGCAGTAATCGTAATAGTGATAATAATAGGAGTAGTAGCAGGTTTCGTTTTAACCAAGGGGCCCTCTACAACTGCTGTAACTACTACAGTAACAAGCACGTTTACTACAACTACTACAATACCCAGCACAACCACGTCAACCCCTAGCAATACAGTAGTCTTCTATACATGGTGGGGTGGAGGTGATGGAGGGGAAGCACTAAGCCAGATAATCCCTGCAGTTAAGCAATATGCGGGCTTACAAATGCAAACATATTCTATTCCAGGAGCTGGAGGTACAAATGCAAAATATGCTATTTTAGCGCTTATACAAGCTGGTAAACCTCCAGCTGCATTTCAGGTACACTATGGACCAGAAATGATAAGTTATGTTGAGGCTGCGCCCAATGGTATACATACTTTTGTCAATATGACTCCTTATTTAATCCAATGGGGACTACTTAATAACGCGGTTTATGCAGTATTACAAGCTGGAGCTTATAATGGTACATTATTATCAGTACCAATTAACGTACATAGGGGAGCAGTTCTTTATGTCAACACTCAATTGTTAAGGGAATATAATTTACCATTCCCCTACAACTTTAGTACTCTCGTTTATGATACTGTACAACTAGCTAATCACGGTGTGAGTCCATGGATTATACCTGGTGGAGACGGTGGATGGGATCAATTTAACGTATGGGAGGATATATTCTTATATTTAGCTGGGCCACAACTCTACAATGAACTAATATATGGTACACTGAACTTCAGCAATCCAACGGTTCAGAAACTAATAAATGAAACCAACTATTGGTTCTTGAACTTCACAAGCTATAACTACCCTGGTTGGCAATCTATGTCATGGGAACAAGCATTTGCACTAATAGCTCAAGGTAAAGTCGCATTTCAAGCCAATGGGAACTGGGTAACTAATTACGCAAGTTATATAAACGTTACAGTTTATCCTCCGTTACCTCAATACATAAGCAACTCAAGTGTTTCTGTAGTGGAAACTCCATTCCCAGGCACACAGCACTACTATGCTTTAGTGATAGATACAATTGGTATACCAGTAGGTCCTCAAGAACAACAAGCTTTACAACTAGCCCATTTCTGGTCTTCATACCAAGGGCAGGAAGTCTGGACAAAATACAAGGCAGTAACCTATTATAAAAATGGTACGGATTGGTATGCTCAACCAGCACAATGGTATGATTATCAGCAATTAATAAATACGTCAGAGCAAAACTTCGTTTATCAACTATCAGATGGTGGAGTGTTTGATGACGTTTTCGCTCAAATAGATTCAGGATTACTAACTTTACAGCAAGTTGGCAAGGTTGGATTATCTGCTTGGAACTCTACGTTAGTATCTTCAATGCAACAAGAACAAAATGAATGGTTAGCCGCAGCTAAATTAGGATTAGGATACTTAGGATTCCCCGGCCATCCTTTTGCTGGATACTACCCACCATGGGTTACAAATCCATCAGCATATGGACTAACCAATAATACACAAAAGACAAGTAATAGCGTAATGCTCTTCTTACTCCCATTCTTAGCGTTACCCCTTGCAATAGCCAGCATAGACAATAAATACTATCTCTTGAAGTAATATAATTCCTTTTCTCTTTTTTTATTATTTAAGTTAGCATATCTAATTCAAATTTGTTTAATACAATTGTTCTCTGATATAAACTTTTGAGTTTAAGTTTAAACAGACATTACCGCCTCAAACTAGCCATTTTTATCTTTAGAGGCTATTTGATATCTTTGTTTTAATACTTCATACGGTTTAGATTAATCAGTTTATAGTTAGATAGTTAATATAGTAAAATTTTTATACCGTTCTAACGCTACCTTTAAATAGTATGGAAGGCAAATATAAAAGAGCAATATCAACATCTACTGCAATAATAATAGCGGTAGTAGTAATAATATTAATAGTAGTAGGAGTAGTAGCATATTTCCAACAGATGGGAAGCCATGCTCCTACATCAAGCTCTTCTATGACTAGCCAATCCTCTGTAATCTCCACTTCTCAATCTCAAACTACCACACAACAAGTTATTAAGATTGGGGCTCTATTGCCACTTACTGGACAGTTGTCTTCTGTTGGAGCTGAAGCGCAACAAGTTTTGATGTACGCTCAAGATCAAGCTAACGCTCTACTTAAACAATTAGGTGTAAATACAGTGGTGTTTCACCAATTTTACTCAAAATGATACAATTTCTATGGAAGAGAAAAATATCAGAGCGGAGTTAGAAAAATCGGCTTATTTCAACACAAGAAGCAAAAAATTTTCATATTTGTTGAAGAAACTAACAGAAAACGAGTTTATATATAAAGAGTAATACCATTTGTCTAGTATTATCAATAGAGGAAAGTAGGTGGAAGGACGAGATGAACAAGAAAAGGTTAAAGCGAGGGACTCCATAACTCCGTTATGCAAACCATACAAGTATCCAAAACGGAGCTGAAGTCCCTCGCTATAAATTTAGCAACAATCAATATTAACGTTATCTCTCAAGATCTAGACCCGGAAATAGTGAAAGCAGCGCCATCCTTGCTAACCGGAAACAGAGGAAAATACTACTTGAAGGTAGTAAGACAAGGCGAGAAAGTAATTAGTAAAGGTCAGAGAACCTTCAAGTTCTACCCAATCTACAGAGAAGTAAAGGGAGAGACCAACGTAGTCGCTGTAGATGAGACCGGATTAACCGTGGGAGAAAAGGAACAAGAAAAAGCAGAGGGCTTTCTACTCTACAACTGGAAGAGAAAAGGAATAAAGATGAGATCCTTGGACCTCGTATATCCCTTAAGGTTACCCCTCCTAGTGGAGGTAGCAGATTTGAGAAGCGACAGTCCATCACAGTTCCTACTCAGGAGCGTGAGGGAAGTAAGCCAATACATGGAAATAGATTACGTTGTAGCTGACGCCGGATTCTTGAACCTAGGGGTCATCAAGGAAATGCCCGTGAAGACCATTGTGAGAGGAAAGTCGAACTTGAAGGGATTCAAGGAACTATCTAACGTTCCATTAGTTGAGAAGAGATACGAGGTTAAGGACAAGGTTTACGTTGCGTATAGGGTCTTGGAATTTGAAGGGCTTTATTATTACGATGTGGTTTACGTTAAGGGAAAGCCGAGGCACTTCATGTTCGTAACGAACTTCGAGGGAGATCCCTATGAACTGGCTGAACTCTATAGGTTGAGGTGGCAGGTTGAGGAGGGTTTTAAGGTTAGGAAGGCAAGGATAAGGTATGTTAGGAAGTTGAGTAATAAGATCTTCTTGTTCCTCTATTATACGGTTCTGGATTCTGCGTGGAATCTAGTGAATCATCTTCTCTTTAACTTCAAGTCCACGTGTAAGAAGGTTTTGTCCTTCGATTCATTCGTCAAGCTTCTCTAACTTTCTCGGTGTTCAGAGGAGACTATGCACGTCGTTTTCACCACGTGAGAAAAATTCAGAATTCTCCTCTTATTATTAGAATTGTACGCTATATTTTTTGCAAATTATTTTAACATGTTATGTTTCATAATAATTTTATTGTTTTTCTCTATATCAATCTCTTTTTGAAAGTGCTAATATTATATCTTTCAAATGAAATAATTTGGTGAAACACCACTGGTGTAAATATGCAAGTGCAAGTAGTAATAGAGGATACAGCAACTAATCCACAGACTGCTCTTTCCGATTTGCAGACTTTATACTCCCAAGGAGTTAAGCTAGTAATTGGGCCATTTTCAAGTGGTGAATTGAGGCAAATAATGTCTTATGCTGAAAGTAATGGCATAATGCTCTTCTCCCCATCATCAACTTCTCCTGCGTTAGCAACACCCGATAGGATTAACGGAACTATATTTAGAGATGTGCCTAATGATACCTATCAAGGGGCTGTAATAGCAAACATAATGTATCAGCAAGGTATTAGGGCAATAGCAGTAATATGGAGAGGAGATACTTATGGTGATGGATTAGTAAGCGTAGTAAATAAGACATTTACTGCGTTAGGTGGAAAGGTAATGCTTGTGGCTAGATATGATCCTTCTACCACAGATTTTTCCAGCTATGTAAGTACTCTAGCAAATACTATTAGTCAGTTAATTAACCAGTATGGTAAAGATCACGTAGCTGTTTATGACGTTTCTTTTGAGGAAGGAGCTAGTATACTTCAATTGGCCAGTCAATATCCCCAATTAACGGAGGTTAAATGGTACGGTTCAGATGGTACTGCTGGTGTTGGATCAATAGTACAGAATCCAGTAGCTGCACAAGTTGCAGTTGAAACACTATTCCTAAATCCTATTGCAGCACCTGCCCATACAGTATTCTATGATCAATTAACCCAACACTTCAATAAAACCCTTCAAGCTTATTCCTATATAACATATGACATATTCTGGATATACTTTTACAGTGTATTAAAAGTGGGAAGTGATAATGTAACTGCTATTAAATCAATTTTACCAAAAGTAGCTGCTAAGTTCTATGGTGCATCAGGATATCACTTGTTTGACAAATATGGTGATAGAGTTTCTGGTATTTATCAATTGCAGATAGTAAATAAGACAGCCTCCGGTTACGAATGGACTATCTATGGTGTCTATGATGTTACCACGCATACATTAACCATAGGATTCCCTCCAGCTGCTCAACCCCCACAAGGCTATCTTTATCCAGATGATCCCCAAGCTATGTCTAAGTTAAGTAGTATAAGTTAATATTAAAGGGGTGTTGTTTTTTGTCTCTTCTTAAATTGGATTCCGTTTCTAAGTATTTCGGTGGTATTAAGGCATTAGATAGTGTAACATTAGAGATTGAGAATTCCAAATTCACTTTACTTATAGGACCTAATGGAAGCGGGAAGTCGACTTTAATCAACGTTGTAACTGGCATTTATAAACCAGACTCTGGAAGTATTTTTCTTGAAGATAGAAACATAACTGGAAAGAAACCCCACGAGTTGTATAAACTAGGAATAGTTAGAACTTTTCAAAACCCACAGATTTTTCCTAATTTATCAGTATTGGATAACGTAATTTTAGGCATATCGCCAATTAAGGGTGAATCAATACTTAGATCGTTGTTTAAGCCCATTTGGCTTAGGGAGGAAGAAGAGTTAGCAGAAAAGGCATATAATATTTTAAAAATAGTGAAGTTGGATAGGTTGTGGGATAGACCGGCAAGAGAATTAAGTGGAGGACAATTAAAGTTACTGGAAATTGCGAGATCACTAATGACTAGACCTAGGCTTTTGGTTATGGATGAACCATTGGCTGGAGTCAATCCGCAATTAGCAAAAGAAATATTGAATATCCTTACAGATCTCAAGAGGGACATAGGGATCTTTGTTGTGGAACATAGATTAGATATAGTTGCTAATTATGCTGATTACGTGTATGCAATGTTCATGGGAAAGGTAATAGCTAAAGGTTCAGTAAATGATGTGCTTAATAACCCCACCGTAGTAGATGCGTATCTAGGGTGATGGCAGATGTTAGAGACGGTTAAACTTAATGCGGGTTATGGCAAATTACAGATCCTATTCGATGTGGATTTTATTGCAAGTAAGAAGCAAATCATAACTATTGTAGGACCTAATGGAAGTGGGAAGTCCACATTCCTTAAGACCCTAGTAGGTTTAACTAACGTAATATCTGGGAAAATAATATTTGAGGGAGATGATATAACTAGATTTCCTCCCTATAAGAGATCTAGAAAAGGATTAGTTTACGTTGCTCAAATTGATAATGTGTTTAGATCATTAACTGTCGAAGAGAATTTCAAACTATCCTCGTATAATCTAAGTGAAAATGAATATAACGAGAGGATGGAAATTATATTTACGTTATTTAGTCAGATTAGAGACATCTTAAAGAGAAAAGTATATCAGTTAAGTGGGGGGCAGAGACAGATGGTAGCCATATCGCTAGCATTATTAAGAAAACCTAAGATATTACTTCTTGACGAACCTACAGCTCAGTTAGCTCCTAAAATAGCTAATGAGGTCTTTAAAAAGATTGTTGAGATAAGGGATTTAACTGAGGTGGGAATAATATTGGTGGAACAAAATGCGAAGAAAGCTCTAGAGATAGCTGATAACGCGTATTTGTTCACAAGTGGAAGGGTTCTCTTTAAAGGTAAACCAGTAGAACTTTTATCAAATCCTGACTTAGGAAAAATCTTCTTAGGTTTAGGGGTGTAAGTCAAAATGATAGATCCTCTGATTATAAATACAATAGTTTACGGTTCGATTCTTGGTTTATCAAGTCTCTCCCTAACTTTAACTTACTTAACAACTAAAGTACCTAATTTCGCTCACGGTATCTTTCTGTTGTTTGGTTCCTATATGACCTTTACCATAGCCGAAGTCTTAAAACAGAATCCGTACATTTCGCTACCTATCGCATTCTTATTAGGTGGGGCAATTGCATTACTCCAATACTATGGTGTGTTACTGCCGTTAAGTATGAGAGGTGGCGGTTTAGTATCACAAATGGTTGCTACTCTAGCCTTTTCCATTTTACTGTATGGAGGATTAAACGCATATGCAAGTTATCTTGGCTATGTGTATAATGTGCAATCTAGAGATGTAACGCTAGGATTCTTAGATTACGAAATAGGAGGGATTAGAGCTGTTTTCCTAATTTCCATCATCTTAGCAATAGCATTCATACTCTCACTTTATATCTTCTTGAATAAGACTAGATTAGGAATATCCATTAGGGCTACAGTTGAGAACTCGTCACTAGCTGAAAGCATGGGTATAAACACGAAACTAGTTAAGGCGATTTCTTGGTTTTTAGCTGGAGGTATAGCAAGTACTGCCGGCTCCTTATATCCTCTACAATTTGTATTTTCACCTACATTAGCGTACTCGATATTACTAAGTATATTCGCAGCAAGTGTACTAGGAGGTCTAATGAGCCTATTCGGTGGATTCATTGGTGGATTCATTGAGGGATTCATAGAAAAATACATCATGACTGAATTATCAATCTATCTGTCTCCACTAATAGGAGTGAGTCCTTTCGTTATTAACCAGTATTCAACACTGGTTCCTCTTATAGTAGTAGCAGCAGTTCTCCTGATAGCTCCAAACGGAATTATGGGAGTGAGGGTGAAATAATGGTAGTAGATATTTCCTCCCTCATTTTAGCCATACTCCTAGACTTTTCAGTATATTTAATGGTAGTAATATCGTTAAATGTAGAAATAGGATTAACTGGAGTTCCAAATTTCGGTAGAGTCCTAGCATATGCTGGAGGAGCCTTCATAGCTGGAGCAGTACCTGGGAGGATTTTGCAAATAATATATGGACTTCACGGTGATTATATTCTTAATAATCCCTCTATAATAGCAGAAATAAACGATAAATTGCTTGAACAACCATTAATGGCTCTCGCCATTTTAATTCTTACCTTAGCTCTAGCTGGGATAGTCGGAGCAACCTTAGGTTATATTTCCTCCTATCCAGCCTTAAGATTAAGAGAAGATTATCTGGGAATATTACTATTAGTAGCTGGGACTTCACTAGTAGTAGTAGGGATTACTTATCCACCAATAGTAGGAGGTACAGTAGGCGTTCAAGTTCCCGCTGTTTTTAATGCACTTCTAGGTCAAGGAGCTAGTTTATATTACAAGATATCAATATTGTTGCTAGTATTCTCACTAATTATGCTACTTCTATTCAATTTAATATCAAACTCTCCAATGGGAAGAGCATTTAGAGCTGTTAGAGAAAATGAGGATTTAGTAGAAGTTTTAGGTAGAGATATAGGTGTAATCAGAGGTAAGGCAATGGCGTTGGGAGGATTTCTTGCCGGTGTAGCAGGATCACTTTACGCTTTTTACATAGGTTCAGTATTTGCAGGTGCATTCGATAATTTAACGTGGTCATTTAACCCGTATTTAATGCTAATATTGGGAGGCGCAGGGACTTCAATAGGTGCATTGCTAGGTGCCCTGATATATTCCACCTTATATCACGTTATCGATTTGTATAAGCAGACAATAGGATATTATCTGCATTTCGATGCAGTATGGCTACAGTATATGCTATTTGGACTTGTACTAACAATAATCCTTATATTACGACCTCAAGGTATCGTAGTTGAAAAAGCCAAACCATTAGTAAAACCGAAAGCTAAGGACCAGAAAACCTAACTAGTTAAAGAAATTTTTCTTGTTATAAGTTATCTGATACCACTAATAAAATGCGGAGCTGAATTTCTATAAAGTAGAACATCCGAGGACAACCAAACTAACCAGGTACGAAACTGACTCGGGCCTTAAAAATAGAGACTTTTAATTCTAAAGGAAAGATAAAAGCAATGTCTTCTATTCTAAAGAGCGATTCAGAGCTCCTTTGCGATTTCAATTTGTTTCTCTAAAAACAGATAAGAATAATTGATTCTACATTTTCGATAATACTAATAAGAGACGAGCGTGAGGTAATATCATGGAAACCATAACAATTGAAGAGAAAGCCCTCTACAACCTCACTCAGTGAAGTGAGGTCATAGAAGAGCTTAAACATCTCAACGGAAACTCATGCTCGTCCCCAATATACTATCTGAAGACGCCCTATTAAACAAATCGGTCAAGGAGATTGAGAAAATAGCCTTAGAAGAGGCTGATAAGACTAGCCCAAAACACGTGAGGGGTAAGAAGATAAGAAGGAAAGGTTACGCAAAGTACAGATTCCTCAAGGGATTCAAGATCATGTTAAAAGGGAGAGAAGACATTTACAAGCTAGAGCGAATCTCAGTGGAACTACCCGTACTGTACAGTGATAAGGGAAGGGTGAAGACTCAAGTGGAGGAAAGGTTATTAAGGGAGGAGAAGGTGTTCAAGGCTCTGATGACCGTCTATTCTGTGCTAGGAGGTAAGTTGAACGCCAAGCTGTGGATGCTCGAGATCCAAGTGAGTGGTGATTTCAAGTATGTAATAGTTGATGGGAAGTACGTGAAGCTCAAGGGAGGAAGGGGGTCCTTCTCTGCGATTGGTGTGACAGAGGAAGGCAAGAGGGCCGTTCTGGACATAACCTTAAGTGTAGAGAAGAACGCCATGGGTTATTGGAGGCTCTTGGTTAGGGTTTGGAAGAAGTATAGTTCGTCTTGATGGTAGTTGATGGAACTAAGGCGTTGGATAAGATCTCTCTGGCTGAACTTCAAGTAAGAAGGCTAGGATGCCTAGTTCACCTCAAGCGCAACGCGACCGAGGAGGAGAGAGGCGTTAAACATCATCTCCTCTGCAGAGAGCGGTGAAATTAAGCCCGAGACCTGCCCGAGGCTCTTGAGTTACCTTATATATAAAACATATTATTCAGATCTATGCAATAGAGATCTTACTGGGGTTGAGGCCTTACAAACCCCTGGGAGTGAAGCTCGGACAGTAGCTTGGCCTCCTCCAATTCGGACCGGAAGTTGAGCTTGAAGCCCGAATAAGGGTGAGTATACATGGAGGCCCCAGTTGCCGGAATAGATGTATCAAGAGATAAATTAGTAGTCTATTTCCAAGGTAAATACTACGAGTTCACTAATAATAAGCTGAAGGAGTAAAGCAAGTCTTGCCTAAGGGCTGTAAAGTGGCTATAGAAAGTACGGGAGTTTACCACATTAACTTGGCTAAGTACTTGGGTAAAGAGTACGACGTGAGGATTATTAATCCCCTCATACTCAAGAAGTTCAAGGACTTTGGGGATAAGAAGAGTGACAAGAATGATAAAAAGCTCGCTGAGCTAGTTGTAAGTATGGGCAGTAAGCTTACAACGAGTGAGGCTAAGGAGTTAACAAGCCAATGGGATTTTATCACAAGGAGTATTGCTAGGGTTAAGAACAGGTTAAGGAGGGATTTAATACTTCTAGGCTATAAGGACAGTTTGTCCGGGAAGAACTTGAATGAAGTATTGAGAGGGGAGGATAATATAGTGTTATCTGAGGTTTCCTTCTGGGTGAGTTGGAGAGGCTTGAGGCTGGGAGATTGAGGAAAGGTTTAAAAATGCAGTTCCTAAGGATAGTTTGATCTTCACGATTTCTGGGTATTGGCAGAACGCTGGGTTGTATAATTTTAGCAAGGGTTGGTGATGTTAAGCGTTTTGGTGACAAGAAGAGGTTTGTTGCTTATTGTGGTCTCGATCCTCTTGTTGAGTCCGGTGTTGTATCGAGAGGCATATCTAGGTGATGCTGTTTTGAGGAGTTCTACCTTGCAGCTTTGATTGCTATCAAGGTTAATCCTATTATCAAGCGTTTTTACGAGGAGCATAAGGGTAGGCTTAGGGGTAAGAAGTTGATTACTGCTTGTGCCAGGAAGCTTGCTGTTATTACTTGGGCTGTGCTGTATTATAATAAGCCCTTTGATGCTAACGAGTAAAGCAGGTGATATCACTTGAATAAGTAGTGTGTACTATGCTCGATTTTTTCACGGAAAGGTTTTATACCGGAAGCTCTCAGCTTCCAAGGAACTTTGGAAGTGAATCTAATAACTTAATCGAGTCCTTCAACTCCCTCTTGGAAAGGAGATTCGGTAAGTTTCACTCCCCTTGGAGGATGCTCCAGATCGCTCGAACCATAGCTAATAACTATAACCTATTAACCTATTTTCTCATTATTGTAATAATATTACATTGTACCTATTCTTCTCGCTTTATCAGAAATATTCACAATAATTTCTTCATCGAATTATCTTAATTCATAGTGAATATTACAATTCGCAATGGAAACATGAATCGCCCATTCAGTGGTGTTTCACCAAATTATTTCATTTGAAAGATATAATATTAGTCCTTTCAAAAAGAGATTGATATAGAGAAAAACAATAAAATTATTATGAAACATAACATGTTAAGGTAATTTGCAAAAAATATAGCGTACAATTCTAATAATAAGAGGAGAATTCTGAATTTTTCTCACGTGGTGAAAACGACGTGCATAGTCTCCTCTGAACACCGAGAAAGTTAGAGAAGCTTGACGAATGAATCGAAGGACAAAACCTTCTTACACGTGGACTTGAAGTTAAAGAGAAGATGATTCACTAGATTCCACGCAGAATCCAGAACCGTGTAATAGAGGAACAAGAAGATCTTATTACTCAACTTCCTAACATACCTTATCCTTGCCTTCCTAACCTTGAAACCCTCCTCAACCTGCCACCTCAACCTATAGAGTTCAGCCAGTTCATAGGGATCTCCCTCGAAGTTCGTCACGAACATAAAGTGCCTCGGCTTTCCCTTAACGTAAACCACATCGTAATAATAAAGCCCTTCAAATTTCAAGACCCTATACGCAACGTAAACCTTGTCCTTAACCTCGTATCTCTTCTCAACTAATGGAACGTTAGATAGTTCCTTGAATCCCTTCAAGTTCGACTTCCCTCTCACAATGGTCTTCACGGGCATTTCCTTGATGACCCCTAGGTTCAAGAATCCGGCGTCAGCTACAACGTAATCTATTTCCATGTATTGGCTTACTTCCCTCACGCTCCTGAGTAGGAACTGTGATGGACTGTCGCTTCTCAAATCTGCTACCTCCACTAGGAGGGGTAACCTTAAGGGATATACGAGGTCCAAGGATCTCATCTTTACTCCTTTTCTCTTCCAGTTGTAGAGTAGAAAGCCCTCTGCTTTTTCTTGTTCCTTTTCTCCCACGGTTAATCCGGTCTCATCTACAGCGACTACGTTGATCTCTCCCTTTACTTCTCTGTAGATTGGGTAGAACTTGAAGGTTCTCTGACCTTTACTAATTACTTTCTCGCCTCGTCTTACTACCTTCAAGTAGTATTTTCCTCTGTTTCCGGTTAGCAAGGATGGTGCTGCTTTCACTATTTCCGGGTCTAGATCTTGAGAGATAACGTTAATATTGTTTGTTGCTAAAGTTATAGCGAGGGACTTCAGCTCCGTTTTGGATACTTGTATGGTTTGCATAACGGAGTTATGGAGTCCCTCGCTTTAACCTTTTCTTGTTCATCTCGTCCTTCCACCTACTTTCCTCTATTGATAATACTAGACAAATGGTATTACTCTTTATATATAAACTCGTTTTCTGTTAGTTTCTTCAACAAATATGAAAATTTTTTGCTTCTTGTGTTGAAATAAGCCGATTTTTCTAACTCCGCTCTGATATTTTTCTCTTCCATAGAAATTGTATCATTTTGAGTAAAATTGGTGAAACACCACTGTCGCCCATTTAACTATCCCACAAAGCATTTATTTAGTATAAGCAAAAAACGTAAGGTATATAACCAAGCTTATTTTGTTAATAATGAAAATTTATAAGATAGCAAGCTAAACATAATATTTATGTGTTACGAAAAATATGAGAAAGCTATGATACAACAGAGGAAGGCCAAAAAACAGAGGATAATTGAAACTATTCCAGCAAGGTAAGATAAATTAGCTCCTCCTTTCTTTTAATTTAATATATTTTTTATATAATTTATTGACCTCTCTGCTATTCACCTTACTCCCATGCGCTCTTAATCCGCCACTAAACTTAAACGGAATATGAAGTATTTCATGAATCATTATTTTAATTTTATCATCATTAGATAATCGATTGAACCTTTCTGAAATTAGTTCTATGACATAAAGCGGTTCTAGTTGAAAGGTTTCCAGTACGATCTTAGGAACAGCCCAAATTCTGGCTATGGCCTCAGTCTTAGACCCATAGGAGTACACAACTTTTACCCGATCTAAATTAATGTAGTCTAACCCTAGAGTAATAACAATATCTCTTAACAACTCTTCACCGTCTTGAGACCTAACATACTTTATCATACCTTAAAGTTTAATATCGTCCATATTAACTTGTCCACCAAATCCCTTAAAATCTTTTTACCGTATTCTTCATTAACTCGAATTGGTTTACCATCATTCAGTACTCCGAATTGATTGGCCTCTCTGGAGGAATAATAAATAAATACACCATCTCTAACTTCATAATTTTTTATCTCATCTATTTTATTCACCCTCACCAAGCTCTTACCTATTGCCCAAATTTTTGACGTTTCTATGGTGCCAGCGTGAAGATCATTTACGTTAAATAAAATTTTCTCCTCTTCGCCAAATGTGTTAAAAACTATTACTTTAGCGTCGCTATGTTTCATATTAAATTCCCTTTGAACTAATGGAAGAAAATACGAATTTCCACCATGTCCATTAACTATAATTATTCTTCTTAATCCTAAATCGTTGAAAACACTTTCAAGTAAATCAGTGAAGAATGAGATTGCAGTTTGAAATGATAATGATACAAAGGGAAAACCCTTGTGCTCTAAAGATACACCATAATATATCGTTGGGAAAAGCAGTGTAATATCCTTTAATTTCTCCTCTGCTTTAGAGGCAATATATTCTGAAATAATGCCATCAGTACCCATTGGCAAATGAGGACCGTGTTGCTCAATACTTCCAACTGGTACTAATCCTACTAGATCTCCTCTTATCTCCTCCCTTGTTATTTCTACTAGTTTCATTGGGTAAAAGTTCCATATTAAAAGAAAAATATTTTACCAAAAATAAGTATATCATGATCTGACAATAGATCTTTCTCTTAACAACATAGCGATTCAAGTTTTCATTGCAAATTCACTATATTTCAAAAATCATGACGAATTTAACTGAGTGAAAACGGTTTATAAGGAGAATAAATACTTAATTGTGTTAACACTTTTATATTTATACTACTCATAAATTACAATTCAGAATAGATCCCAGAATCGCCCTAACAACATAGGGTATCATTCCTTTTGAGAAGCTTTCTGCAATCTTCATATGGTGAATTTGGAGAGTCTCGGATCATATAAAGATAAAAGGTTTAAGAGGAAAGATTAAAATGTATGGCAACAGTAACTTCTAATAACTCTACTATAGGATTAGGATTAAGCAGTAATACTTTACAGCTAATCATTGAGGTAATTCTCACAATACTATTCTTTCTAGTTCCATTAATTTTCTGGATTTACTTCTCTAGGAGGATGATGATAGGTAATACGACTAAAAGTAGAAAACCTAAGATTCATATTCCTAATATTAGATGGGATGAGGTATATGATTTGAAAGATGTCAAAATGAGATTAGAGGAAATAGCTAAAATTGTACAAGAGGGAAGAGCATATGGAGTTATACTCTTTGGTCCACCTGGGACAGGAAAGACAACAATCGCTAAGGCTTTAGCGAATAAATTGGGCTGGGCTTACTTTGAGTTAAGGCCAAGTAAAATATTGAGTAAGTGGTACGGTGAAAGTGAACTCCTATTAGATAGCTTCTTCGATCAAGTAGAAATTAACACTCCAGCTGTTGTATTCATAGATGAATTAGATAGCTTAGCAATGAGTAGGCAAAGCGATTTACATGAGGTTACTCATAGGTTAGTAAATATAATGTTAATGAGACTTCAAGATTTGCACGATAAGAACTTAAGGGTGATAATAATCGGAGCAACAAATGTACCTCAGGAGATTGACGAAGCGTTCTTGCGACCAGGGAGATTTGATGAGGTAATTTACGTTGCTTTACCAGATGAGAAAAGTAGAGAGGAGATATGGAAAGGTTACATAAAGAGAGAGGACATCGATTATTCCTTATTGGCAAAGAAAAGTGAGAGATTTTCTCCTGCGGATATTAAGAACGTTGCTGATAAGGTAATAAGTAAGAATAATAGTTTAAAAACTGAGGACTTTCTACGAGAGATTGAGAATTACAAACCCTCCATTCAACTTTCAACCATAATTAAATTTGAAAATATCGCTAGAAAGTATGAGAGGAGTAAATTAATAATAAAGACGTATGGTATTCCCAACATTTCTTGGAACGATTTAGGGGATTTAGAAGAGGTTAAGAGGATAATTAGGGAGTCCATAGTATTACCCATAACCAACAAGGAGTTTGCAGAGAAACTGGGAATATATCCGGTTAAAGGTATACTGTTATATGGTCCACCGGGGACAGGGAAAACTAGCATTGCTAAGGCTCTAGCTAACGATTTGAGGTTCAACTTCATAGAACTATCTGGAGAAGAGGTCAGTGGTGCTGGTCCTCTGGATGCCCCAAAGATTATAGCTGAGAAATTCTATATTGCCCTAGATAATGCCCCGGCAATAATATTCATTGATGAGATAGATATGATAGCGAGGAATAGAATGACTAATGAGTGGAGAAATGCGTTGACGGAATTATTAAGGCAAATGGATGGTTTAAGGGAAATTCATAATGTAATAGTTGTTGGTGCAACTAACAGGCCTTGGGACTTAGACCCCGCAATATTAAGGGCTGGGAGATTTGACAAGATAATTTACGTCCCTCCACCAGATAAGGATGGGAGAGAGAAAATATTACAAGTTCTTATTAAGGATTTAATTATTAATAGAAATATTATTTCGAAAGTCGCTGAGCTTACTGAGAATTACACTCCAGCAGATTTAAAACTAGTTGTGGAGGAAGTAAAGAGGAATCTATTAAAGGAGGCGTCAATTAGTGGTAATTTGAGGACTGAAGTAAAACTAGAGGATTTCATGGATGTATTGAAAAGAGTAAAGGCGAGCTTAGATAGACAAACGTTGATTATGTACGAGAAATTCGGATTTGAAAGAAGATAAGGCTTGGGAAAAAATTTAATCCCAGAACAATTAAGATAATAGCGTGCAAAACTGGATCAAAGGATTAATTGGTATCTCTCTATTTTTACTCCTACTGGAGGCTATGCTTCTATATAGTATTAGATTGGTCTCATATCCTTTCCTCTTTTATTCATCCCTCCTATATCTCTTGGCTTTACTATTAGCGCTTTATCTAGGTGATTTTAATGCACCCAAAAGGACTAATAAAAAGAGATGATATAATTTATTTATCAATATTTATAGTAGTATTTTTAATAGCGCTAAGGAATTACATGATATCTCCGCCTTACACTCTAGGAGATACTACAATACTTCCCTCAACTAATCCGGGATTATACACACCATCAGCCACAATACAATATTATTTATCCCTCTTAATTGGAGAAAATAATTTAATAAAAACGTTAAACTTTCTTGCCTTTATAATAGCACCAATTTCGATCTACTTTACGTTAGGAAGGAAAGGTGATTTTTTTAAAAGGCTTATTTTACCTTTAATTTTCACATTAAACCCTATTTCCATTTCAATATTTTATGATGGTAATGGTGAAGGTATACTTTTAGTTTACTCATTGCAACCACTGGTGTATTACCTTACGTACAAGATGTTATATGAAGTAAAGAATAGATTGAAATATCTCATTTATTTGAGTATTGTAGAAGTAGTTGGCCAGATCTTCTTCTTTCAAATGTTCCTCTTCTCTTTATTTTTCCAGTTACCTTTTATTCTATTATCTATAAAGGAGAGAAAATATCTGTTTTTAGTCTATCCTATTCTAGCAGATCTACTGGGATTTCTATCAGAACTCTCATGGGAAGTTTATCTATATATAGGCGTTGTTCCTAGTGTACTGGTTTCACCATCGAATACTCTAGTAAGATTAGGACTAGCGTATTATTCCACAATAGTATCAGCACTTTTATTTGCCATTGTAATAACAACTGCATTTATTTATAGGAATAAGTACGCGTTGGCTACACTCACGTCAGTAGGAATTCTACTTGTAATTTACGCCATCTTACAGAACTTTCGATTTGATATTCCAGTCATTTCTGCGTTACTGGCTGCGATAACAACCTTTCAAACTAAGGTATACTTACTAAGTTTTGGTCTTTTAGACCTAAGTTTGTTTTACTTAAAGAGGACTAGGGAATTCATAATACCTTTACTTTCTTTACTATTGATAGTACTTCTTGTCAATACTGGAGGTCTACAAGCCACAACTTATTCAATCTTCTCTTTTAAACCACAACCGATGCCCAGTTGGTATTATGAGCTTTATGACTACTTATCTCAAAACAATCCAAATAATGTTTACTCTTTAGCGACACAATACCAGTATTTGCAATATTTACCAGGATTTAGTGGTTTCATTTATGACACTAGCTTCATTCATAATCTTACAAATCCATTCTACGGAATGAAATACCTTATTTCAACATCGCAGATGAATTATACCGGGTTAAGACTAGTGAAGACGTTTGGTCCAGTTCTAGTGTACTATAATGAGAATTTCACCGGGCTGGTACATTACTTAAATGGAAGCCCAGTTAGCAATTATAGCATTTCCGATATGGAGATTAGAATTTATGATGGTAATCCGCCTTTTGTAGTCTCATTACCGTATTCTGAATATTGGACTAGTGCTGAGAATTACAACGGTTTTCTTGAGCTCACAACTAATATTTCCCAGAACTCCCTCACTAGTTTAGTACATGAACTGTTCTTTGTAAGTTTATTCTTTCTTATCTTACCTTTTATCTTATTGATCTTGGAAAAAACACCCATGAAGACTCTCATAGTCGGTCGCTGACACGACCTTCATTCTCAACCTTCATGGGATTCTATATAAGTATGGTGTTACACTATTTTTATGTTTACCTAGCATCTTCTTATTTTATTAAAATATATATTGTTTTATATACGATATTCCTATAAAAATTTACCAATAACTCTTATTACCCATGATTGAAAGTACTAATGTATGAACTATAAACCCCTCATTAAAGTTCTTTTAGCTCTAGTAATCTTGGCACTTGTAGACTATTTAGCCAGCGTAATTTTAAAGACACTTACGTTTTACTTCCCCCAAATATCCACTTACACATCTGATACATTTACTGCAATAACAGTTATTATAATAGCCATAGGTGGTTTTTATATTATAAGAATTTTACAAGGTTTGATTTACAGTCAATTACTGACTAGATTAGAGAAAAGCACAGCGTCTAGCATAAAAGTCGCCCTTGATATTATATTTTATACTATTCTCGTTCTCGTAATACTCGCTGCGTTAAAGGTAAACTTAACTGGAGTACTAGTTGGTGGGGCTGTAGGTGGTATTGTGATTGGTTTGGCAGTCCAGACAATTGCGCAGAATATATTATCGGGAATATTAGTGACTTCTAGTAGAACTATAAGACTTAACGATGCAGTTTCACTAATATCATGGATATGGGGAAACCCGATAATTGGAGAAATCAGTAAGATATCACTACTCTTCACAGAAGTTAAGACAATTAATGGAAACGTTATTAAGATACCAAATTCAGCTTTTCTAGGGAATACTGTATTTCAAAAATTAGAATCGGAGCACTCCTTAGTATATCCTTACCAATTATTGGTTAATGCAGATGTACCAGCCAACGATTTACTTAATTTAGCTAAGGCATATATTAATGACTTTTTCTCTAAGGAAAAAATTCAGTTACCTGAAATCTACTTTACTGGGAAGAATGGAGGGACTAATGCTTTTACAGTAATTTTGCACTTTAACGATATAAAACAGCTTAATGGTATATTGAACTTAATTAATGGGGCATTTGATAAGGCTTACTGGGAGCTTAAGAAAAAGGGTTAAATAACTAAACTTGTATAAAATAGAAATGTATGATAAGCTTATATTGTATAGTGAGTTTAAACTTTATTATACACTGGATTTTATTAATATATAATGGAATGGCGAAAGATAATAATGACTAACCATGATATTGATGCTGTAATTAAAATATTAAGCGATCCAGAATTTTTCATCCCTTTAGTTCTTCCAGTTACAAAATTTCTCCTAAACTCTGATAGTAGACTCTATAGATGTGAAGGCGATATTGGGAAATTACCGGTTGTTTTCCAAGGTAGAGAATATGTAGGATCTTATAATATTACCCACATTATTGAGTTTGAAAGACCACCTAATGTCTCTGGGAAAATAAACATTCAAGCTATCGAAAATAAAATAGTTATTACCATACTACTCCAGAACTTATACATTATATATTTGCCACTAAGAGTCCATATATCGAATAGACTAAATCAATTGGAGAAAACATTTGAAGAGAAAATTCGACTAGAAAGAATAAAGAGAAAACTCTAGCTACACCTTGTTTACTCACTGTCTGTTCTTAAAAGTTCACTAACTTTCTCTTTAGCCGAATACAAATTCTCTCTTATCTTTATGAATTCTTCGATATGAGTCCTTAGTAACTTACCCTTTTCAGTTATCTCATAAATCTTTCTATCATTTTCAGTTTTAATGTTTAAAGCACCTACTTTTACCAATTGATCCAAATATTTTTGAGCTACTACATAATTTATACCAGCACCGTATATTACTCTCGTTATTCCGCATTTTGGCTCACAATTCCTCAATATATCAAACATTATTTCCATTGTTCCTCTTTTACGCCGTTCAAGTTGCATACTATAATATATAAGTTGAAGTTTATAAACATTGTCGGAAAATTTAATAACAGTGAAAATATTATAGCCATATGTCAAGATTTAGAACACGATACTGAAGTCTAACGGAAATTATAATGATAAAAATTTTTTACAATAAGTTATCGGTAACTTCGACGTAAATTATGGAAAAACTTATTTTAACCAACAACACCAGTACCTCACTAATCTTTTGAGAAATTGACGGATTTCCTAGGGCTGTTAATTGATCTTCGGGATTTAGCGAGCGATTCAAGAGTCCATTTCGAATTGTATTTTCTAAAGAATACTATTATAAAAATGTTAACGTAGGTAATCATGTATCTCTGCTAATTAGTCGTCTTCATTTAGTTAATTTCGTAGAAATATTCGCAATAAAATGAGTTCGCAAAAAACACTTGAATTGCCCTTTAATCTGAAGATAGTTACGGGATTAGAAATTGAAAGGACTGACAGAAAAACTCATGTGTGAGGTTTTTGTGAGGGTTAGCAAGACGGATCTAGTAACCCTCGCACATAAACCTTTTTCAGAGGCTGTTTTCACGTTCTAATTCATTGGCTGCATCTCGATCGAAACGATTAATTGTGGAAATTTCTAGCCTAATTTAATTTTACTGTATAATATCAAATAAGATGGCTACATGAGAACACTTGCTGGCGGAACTGGTATTGGAGGAATTTAAACTAAGTTTCAAATGAACGAAATTGTTGCCCACACTTTTTTAAACAGTCGCTAAGATTTGGGAAAATCCTTAATATTTTATCATTTCCCATTTCACTTATGAGGCTAACAAATAGGAGAGATTTCTTAAAACTACTATTAATATCCTCATCGTTATTGGTCTTGGGTAGATTGTCAATTAGTGAAATGCAGCACGCACAAAATGGTTTAACCCCATTTGGTTCTTGGTATGTGGTTCAATATAGTCAAATAGTACCAGATATAATGCTGAATAACTACGTCTTGACTGTAGACGGCGAGATCGAGAATCCATTGAAATTGACTTACCAAGATTTACTTAACATGCCTTCAATTGAGGTTAAGGATACAATACAATGTGTTTCAGACCCCTATTTCCTCAGAGCGAATGTCCTCTGGAAAGGGATACCATTAAGCTATGTAATTGACATGGTTAAGCCAAAGTCTAATGTGATAAAAGTTGTAGGATATGGTGCTGACGGTTACACTGCAGATTTGCCGATAGAAAAGGCTAAAGAGCCAAATGTTTTAATAGCTTATATGGCTGATGATAAACCATTGCCTCAAGTCCATGGATATCCAGTTAGGCTTGTAGTACCGGGATGGTGGGGATATACTTACGTTAAATGGTTAGTTAGACTTCACTTCACATCTAAAAACATTCTAGGCTATTGGGAATCTCTGGGGTATCCTGACTATGCGAAAAAGTAACATTGGAATGATTACTTCAGCAATAATTCCAGCCTTCACGATAGTATATCAACCAATTTGGTTATTAGGGCTAATTATAACTTCCATAGCTTCCACCAAGTTATTTGATCCAAATTTTAAGGATTCGATTTACAGCCCTAATTTTAGAAAAAACACGTCAATTTACCTACTAGTACTGTCAATCTTAGAGGGTATTACGGGATTTGGTGCTGGTCCACAGACTTCAGGTATAATTAGCACACTAACTTTTAATTTGTTAAATAGAGGAAATTCTTTAGAACTACATCTGGTTTTGATAATTCCATTAGCGCTATTCTTCATTTTACACACAGTCTCTGGAGTTGGGTCGTTAATTCTTTCGAAGGGCATTAAAAATCCTATCTTGTTCAAATATATTATCCCTATAGTTTGGATAATGATGTATCTCGTAGTAGTTTATCTTGATCTATACTACTTTTTGTGACCTAAGTTACGATTTTTAATAGGAAAAAATTCCAAAATTACCAATAAAGCTTTATATATGTGTATTAAGAAAGTTAGATTATGTATCCTAAAAAGGGGAAGTACTATACAATACGTAAGACATTAATTTGTCATTCAGGTTATGGAATATTTGAGTGCGAAAGTGAAGAGAAATGTACTCTAATAGCGTGCACCTATGTAAGTAATTTATCAAGCCCCTTATTTTTAACTTTTGAAAATTTTAGTTAACAAACTTTTTAAGATTCCAACAAGAGATGAGTCTTGTGTCAATAAAACTAGTTATCGATAATAAAGAGGTATTAGCTAATGAAGGAGAGACAATTCTATCAACACTAAAGAGGAATGGTATTTACATTCCACACATATGTTACAATGAAGGATTAGTTCCCATAGAGAGCTGTGATTCATGCCTAGTTGAGGTTAATGGGAAACTAGTTAGAGCTTGTTCAACAAGAGTCGAAGATGGAATGAGTATCTCAGTTAACTCTAAAAGAGCTATGGAAGCAAGAAAGACCGCAATCTCCAGAATACTAAGATATCACAAATTGTACTGTAGTATTTGTGAGAATAATAATGGGGATTGCGTACTTCACGAGGCTGTAATAAAATTGAATATTAATTCTCAAAAGTACGTAGAAAAGCCTTATCAAACGGATGAAAGTGGTCCCTTTTACATATATGATCCATCACAATGTATCCTATGCGGTAGATGTGTTGAGGCTTGCCAAGATTTTGCAGTAAATGAGGTAATATGGATTAATTGGGATCTCAATCCTCCAAGAGTAGTTTGGGATAACGGAAATCCCATAGGCAACTCCTCATGCGTAAATTGTGGTACGTGCGTTACTGTTTGTCCAGTCAACGCATTAATGGAAAAATCAATGTTGGGAGAGGCTGGCTATCTCACTTGGATTAATAAGGATTTAAAGAAAAAAGCAATAGAGGCTATAGGGAAAGCTGAGGATAACTTTAGCTTATTAATGACCTTTAGCGAGATAGAGGCTAAGGCTAGGGAATCACAAATAAAGAAAACTAAAACAGTCTGTATATACTGTGGTGTTGGTTGTTCATTTGAGATTTGGACTAAGGGTAGGAAAATATTAAAAATTGAGCCAAAACCTGAGTCACCAGCCAATGGTATTCTAACTTGCGTAAAGGGTAAATTCGGCTGGGATTTTGTAAATAGCTCGGAAAGAATTACTAAGCCCTTAATAAGGGAGGGTGATAAGTTTAGGGAAGCTAGTTGGGATGAGGCAATCTCGTACATAGCTAAAAGATTGAAGGAGATCAAGGAGAGATATGGTCCAGATTCCATAGGTTTCATAGCCTCAGATAAGATGAGCAATGAAGAGGCGTACTTACTACAGAAACTAGCAAGAGCTATAATAGGTACTAATAATGTAGATAATTCAGCAAGGTATTGCCAATCTCCAGCAACTGTTGGGTTATGGAGAACTGTCGGTATAGGTGCAGATTCAGGAACAATTAGGGATATCGAAAACGCTAATTTGATTGTAATTGTTGGTCACAACACAACTGAGAGTCATCCAGTAATAGGAAGCAAGGTAAAGAGAGCTAAAAAGATAAACGGTTCAAAGATCGTGGTAATTGACGTTAGAAAACATGAGATTGCTGAAAAGGCTGACCTGTTTATCAAACCTAAGCCTGGAACTGATGCAGCAGTTTTAGCTGGTGTTGCTAAATACCTTATTGACCAGGGGTGGATTGATAAAGAGTTCATTGATAAGAGGGTTAATGGTTTTGAAGAGTTTAAGGAATCTATAAAGGGATTTACATTAGATTACGTTGAAGATATAACTGGTGTCCCTAGAGATCAAATAATTAAACTTGCTGAAATGATCCATAATGCTAATAGTGTGGCGGTATTATGGGGAATGGGAGTAACTCAACATTTGGGTGGAGCTGATACTTCAACGATAATTTCAGACCTATTGCTTATAACTGGGAATTATGGGAAACCCGGTAGTGGAGCTTTCCCAATGAGAGGTCATAATAACGTCCAAGGAGTTAGCGATTTCGGTTGCTTACCCAATTATTTACCAGGGTATCAAAAACTAGAGGATGAAAATGTAATAGCGAAATTCGAAGAAGCTTGGGGTGTGAAATTAAATAGAAATCCTGGACTACAGATACCCCAAATGATAGAAGGTGTATTGGAAGGGAAAATCCACGCATTATATATAGTCGGTGAAGATACTGTGATGGTTGATTGTGGGACTCCTTTAACTAGACAAGCATTAGAGAAAGTCGACTTCCTAGTGGTACAAGACATGTTTATAACTGAGACTGCGAAGTTAGCTGACGTAATATTACCAGCTGCTGCTAGCCTAGAGAAAGATGGTACTTTTGTGAATACTGAAAGGAGGATACAAAGGTTCTACAAGGCTATGGAACCAATTGGTGATTCTAAACCTGACTGGGAAATAATACAAATGGTTGCAAACGCACTAGGAGCGAATTGGAGTTATAATCATCCGGCAGAAATAATGAACGAGATTGCTAAACTAGGCCCAATATTTGCTGGCGTCAATTATTCGAGATTAGAAGGATTTAATAGCCTACTGTGGCCAGTTAATGAAGATGGGAGTGATACGCCATTGCTCTATACAAACGCATTTGCTACTAAAGATGGCAAGGCAATACTTTACCCATTAAGCTGGAAACCACCAGAACTTAAGGATGAAGTTCACAAAGTAACTGTAAATACTGGAAGGGTCTTAGAGCATTTCCATGTAGGTAATATGACTAGGAGAGTTGAGGGGTTAAGGAGAAAGGTTCCAGAAACATTTGTAGAGGTTTCTAAAGAGTTAGCCTCTAAATACTCAATCAAAAACGGTGATCTTGTGCTTGTTAAGTCTAAATTTGGTGGAGAGATTAAAGCAAGGGCTATAGTTAGTGATAGAGTAGAAGGTGAAGAGATCTTTATACCACTATATGCATCAGATCCTTCCAAGGGTGTAAATAACTTAACAGGGTTAGTAATAGATAAGGCTAGTGGTACCCCAGGGTATAAGGATACTCCAGTTGTTATTGAGAAAATAGAGGAGGGTAAAGGTGAGAGTCCTTTACCTTTAGATAACTGGAGATTTCATGTCAATGAAAGGAGGAGACAAATAGGTATAGAGGTGGAGAAAAAATGGAAGAGGGAGGAGTTCAAGCCATTGACGGGTTAATTGAACAGCTAATTGAGAGTAGAGAGGCTCTAGAGAACTTTTTGAAACTAATCAACACTCTACAAAAGACTGGGATCTTGCCTTTGTTAGTAGGAATGATGAATACTTTCGATCAAAATTTAGCCTTTCTAGCTGAACAAAACGCAGTTTTGATAAGGAATATTAATATAATATATAGTATACTAAGTGGTAAAGAAGAAGCTAAGGATATCAGTTTAACTGAATTAACTAAACAGCTTAACGACCCAGATGTGAAGAGAGGATTATATTTGTTACTAAAGATACTTAAGGCGATTGGGAGTGCGAGTAAAGAGGTTTGACTTAGTAAGGGTTAAGGATAGTGAGGCATATAAGGATAGTGATTTTGTTGCAGTAGAAGAACCATTAAATATAAGGACTTGTTTTGAGAAGTGTGAAGACTTCGCGATAATAATGAGAACACCGGGAGATGATAAAGAACTTTCGCTAGGTTTTTTATACTCAGAAGGTGTTATAAACTCTATTCATGACGTTGAGGATATTAAGCAAGTAGAGAATAACGTTATAGAGGTTAAATTAAATAAACCTATTGGAATAAGAATAAGAGAGTTAATTGTAAATTCAAGCTGTGGAGTTTGCGGTAGGGCTTTCCTCTACACATTAAATATACTTAAATCTGATTTAAAAGTCAAAAGAGAGGTCATTTTTTCATTTCCAGAAAAATTAAGGGAAAAACAAAGTGTCTTCAACATTAGCGGAGGTCTTCATGCAACTGCATTATTTAACCCTCAAGGAGAATTATTATTTATATATGAGGACGTGGGGAGACATAACGCTGTTGATAAGGTAGTTGGTAGATTATTGCTGGAGGATAAGATCCCAGCAAGTAATTATATTATGCAAGTTAGCGGTAGATTAGGATATGAGATCGTTAGCAAAGGGATAAAAGCGGGAATACCGATAATCTGTGGAATTTCAGCCCCCACTAGTCTAGCTATTGAAATTGCCGAAGAAGCTGGATTAACTCTTATAGGTTTTCTCCGAGGAAAAAGTTTAAACATTTACACTCATAGTGAAAGGATATATTAGATTAACTTTTACAACATAAATAATAGGTAGTATTTTAAGCCTATTTAACAAAATGTAATTTATGAACTATACATACTTACTAGACGAAGTTAGTTTGTCAATGGTCTCGATTGTGGGTAGAAAAAGCGCTTATCTAGGCGAATTATATAAGATGGGATTTAACATCCCTAAAGGGTTCATAATATCATCAAGAGGAGTAAATGAAGCGATTAAAGATCTTGATGACGAAATAAGAGGAATACTATCCTCCGTAAATTTAAACGATACGACGGATCTGGAAAAGAGAAGCGAAATGATAAAAAGCATGATTATAGCATCGAAATTACCAAACGAAATGGAAAAAGAAATATATGAAAGGTTCTCTCAATTAGGTTCAAAATACGTTGCTGTAAGGGCAACAGCTACATCCCCCTTAAGTGGTGCTAGTTTTGCTGGTGAATACGAAACAGACTTATTTGTTACTCAGGAAAATCTCATTCCAAGTATTAAGAGAGTTATCGCGTCGTATTTTAATCCCAGAGCGATAGCTTATAGGATCTTAACTCATAATGAAGCAGGGATGGCAATTCTTGTCCAAACAATGATAAACCCAGTTAGTGCAGGTACAGCATTCTCAATACACCCCATAACCGAAGAACCAGATTACGTAGTCATAGAGTCATCTTTTGGTCTTGGAGAAAGCGTAACTAAAGGTATGGTTACTCCAGATCAATACGTAGTAAGTAAGGCTACAAGATCATTAGTAAGTAAAAGAATTTCTGAAAAAGTCATGAAATTAACTTATGATTTCGCCGAGAAAAAGATAAAGAGCATTGAACTAAGTAAGGAAGAAGCATTGGCTGAGAGCTTAAGTGATAATGATGCTATAAGAATTGCAAACATGGCTATAGCCATAGAAAGTATTTTCAAGAGAAATATAAACATTGAGTGGGCAATAGAGGACAAAAAAGTGTACTTATTGGAAGTTAGAGGAATAAGGCGATTGTATCCCGAATTTTAACCATACCTTAATGCTATGCCTAACCCATATCTTGGATACTTCCATAAGATGTTAGAATAGGGACAAGCAATTCTACAAGCGCCACACTCAACACAATTCTCATAAGATATCACAATTCTTTGATCGATCCATGAATAAACATTTGCAGGGCAGACTGCAATGCATGGTTGTGGAACCCCATTAACTTGTTCACATCTGAGACATTTGTTTGGATCAATAATGGCTAGATGGGGTTGTTCGTCCTTCTTATATCTTAGAGTGTAAAGTTTTTCCTCTATTCTCATGACTTTAACACCCCCATACCTAATAATAAGTGTTTAAGTAGTTTAGACGTGTCTAACTTAACTTTAGAAAAGTCACTGTAAACCCAACCGTGTAGGAGATCATTAATAGTTTTCACATAATATTTGAAGTTTTCTTCTTCTATTAACTCCTTTACTAGTGGTCTGGCATTCACAACTCTTCTAACTTCCTTATTTTTCATTAATTCGTATTCATATTTGTTACATTCATAAGATTCTAAAGCAGCCTTTCCTGCAACCACTCCGGAAGCCACTGCAGGACCAATCCCATTAAATGTCAATGGATCCACAAGACCTATTGCATCTCCAGCTAAATAAACCTTACCTGAACAAGCTTTCCATGAAGGAAAACCATATTCTGGTATAACCTTTGCCGAATATTCTCTTAGTGACGCTCCCTTAACTAACTCGTTAAAGTTCAGTCTCTCCTTGACCTCGTCTAATACAGTATAAGGAGTTATTTTTCTCTTTATAAGTATCTTCATGGGAATTCCGGCACCTATTGCCACGGCATCCTTATATACGTAAAGGAAACCAGCATAGGGAACTGGGTCTGTCCCTAATATTCTCCAACTTATGCCTTCGTCGTCAGCCTTAAATCCAAATCTCTTATTGATCTCATCCTTATTTAAACTATAAACCTCTTTAACTGTTTGCGCTGCATGATCCGGAGTTAAATCTGGCCTTATATTAGCCTTCATTGAAACTAAGGCATTCACACCCTCAGCTAATACTACTCTATCAGCAGTTATTTCACCCCTATCAGTTGATATTTTATATTCGTTTCCTTCCCTTTCAACTCCTAATACAGTTGTTTTTGTTATCAGTAGTGCTCCAGCTTTTTCCGCTTGTTGAGCCATCCATTTATCTAGTTTCAACCTTGCGACAGTTGCTAAATTTGATTCAACATTTACACTTATTCTTGTTCTATTTGAGTCACTTAGTAAGATCAAATCAACATTCTTTACTTTTCTCTCTATTGGAATAGAAGCTATGTCATAAACTGAAGAGAAATCCTCTAACCTTATCATTGCTCCAGAAACGTTCTTGGAACCTGGCTCTGGACCCCTTTCTAATAATAGGACTTTAGCTCCCCCTCTAGCTGCAGTTATAGCTGCAGATGAACCAGCGGGTCCAGCTCCAACTACAACAATATCGAATTTCATTCCTAGCTTACCTCCTTTTTCTTAAGCAATTCCATCATTTTAGGTAATATCTCGAAGATATCACCGACTACTCCGAAATCGCAATTCTCAAAGATTGGTGCACTTGGATCCAAGTTTATGGCCCCTATCTTTCTGGAAGATAGTATACCAACTAAGTGTTGTACTGCACCAGAAATCCCTAATGCTATGTAAACCTTAGGCCTTATTGTTGTACCAGTTTGACCGACTTGTCTATCCTTAGGATACCAACCCATATCTGCCAATGGTTTAGAAACGCCAACTACTCCGCCTAATAATGAGGCTAATTCCTCAGCCATCTTTATATTTTCTGGGCTTCTAATACCCCTACCTACACCTATCACTATATCTGCCTCCGCTAAGATATTTCTCTTTTCTATAACTCTATAGTCTAATACTTTAAGTCTAGTGAATAGGTCATCAATTTCCTCTCTTGCTAATTCACCCTTTCTCCCAGGGACTCTGGGTAACGGCATGAATACACCAGCTCTAACTGTAACCATTACTGGTCTATGTCTAGGACATATTATGGTGGACATTTCTTTACCTCCAAAGTCAGGTCTTGTTGAAAGTAAAACTCCTTTATCGTCCACGTCAAAGTTAGTACAATCAGCTATTAATCCAGTATCTACTTCAATTGCAGTCGTTGATGCAAGTTCTCTGGCATTTTTAGTCCCTGGGAAGAAGACTGCTTCTGGCTTATATTTCTTTATTACCTTGGCTAATGCTCTAGTGTACACTTCGTTATCGTATCTATCGAATCCCTTAGTTTCCACAAAATATACTTTATCTGCCCCATATTCAAAAGTCTCTTCTATTAAGGATTTCGTAGCCTCTCCCCCAACCATTACTGCAGAAAGACTTGTATCCATTAGGTCGGCAATCCTTCTCGCTTCTCCCATAATCTCAAAAGACGCTCTGTTTGGTTTTTCTCCTATATGATCTATATATACCCAGATTTCACCATTTACTTTAACCTTTGGTTTAGGCTTCACGTACTCCTTTAACGTACTCTCATCTTCCTTTAACGACTCAAAAATCTTATCTAAGAACCATTTTGCGGCCTTTTCAACATCCTTTTTACCATCTATTATTTCAGCCTTTCTAGTTTTAGGTGGAGGTTGAACTTTTATTACCTTAGTAGGTGATCCAGCTAAGCCAATTTTGTTTGGCTCAGCCTTAATGTCATCCTTATTCCAAACCGTAACTTTAGCCGTTTTAGCTTTAATTAGGCTTAGTATATCAGGTTGTCTCGGCTTATTCGCAACTTCCAATATAGTTAATACTACGGGAACGGGAGCCTCAATAACCTCTTCATCAAATTCAGTAGTTCTAGTTACCACTATTTTATCCTTCTCTAAGCTCTTTATCTCACTGACATAGCCTATAACTGGAAGTCCAAGCCATTTTCCAGTTTGAGGTCCGACTTGCTCAGTCTCTCCATCAACAGCTCTTCTTCCAAAGAGTATTAGATCCGCCCCACCCAATTTTTGAACCGCCTTAGATATCGTATAGGAAGTTGCCCAAGTATCTGCTCCAGCCATAGCCCTATCACTTATGAGATAAGCTTCATCAATTCCCATAGCTAGGGCCTCCCTAAGTGCTGAATCAGCTTGTGGTGGACCCATTGTTATAACTATAGTTTTAGCTCCATATCTCTCCTTTAATCTAACAGCTTCTTCTATTGCATGTAAATCTGGAGGATTAATAACAGCTGGTACTCCTTCCCTTACCAAATTATTAGTTACCGGGTCAATCCTTAATTCATCCACATCTGGAACTTGCTTTATTGAAACAACAACTTTGAGTTCCGGCAATTCTACCTCTATAATGAATGTTCTTGATAGTTTTTAAGATTTCACAAAAAAGGATGTAATTTAAAGTCCTTAAGTAGAAAGTATAAACTAGTCCCTTTGTTGAAAGGGTTTATTAAACCAAGATAAAAATTGTGAAAGAGATAAAAAAGAAAAAAGTGATATTATATCTTATGTTACTCTTCTTTCCTTCAAAATATCTTCAACATCAGTAGTTGGTTTCCCTTCGAATTCTATTACATCATGAGCCGGTGGGTTATCCAAATATGATGGGGATCTTTCAGCAATTCTTTGCTCGTAAGTTGATACTAATTCATTTTGATAGAATATGCCAATTGGTATTCTATCTCCCCATTCCATACTCTTCAGTATAGCCTTACTCATCTTATCATCCATTTCCTCTGGCTTCTTAACTATAGGATCCCAACTTGGATCTTCATCTAACTTGTAAACCCTCTTATCATAATACTCTTTGGTGTGAATATCGTTATAAGTTGGACAAGGTTGTAATACATCAATCATTGCTAGTCCCTTATGCTTAATAGCCTTCTTTATTATCTCCTTCAAATGTTTCACGTCATAAGCATAACCCCTAGCTACGAAAGTGTATCCAGAACTAATTGCAAGAGCTATCGGATTAATATCTGAATTAATATTGGGTTTTGGTAAACTCTTAGTCTTAACACCTAATTTTAACGTAGGTGAAGCTTGACCCTTAGTTAATCCATAAACACCATTATTATGAACTATTACAGTTAAATCTACATTCCTCCTTCCAGCACTTACGAAATGTCCAACACCAATACCTAATTGATCTCCATCCCCACCATTCACAATAACCTCTAAAGAGGGATTAGCAAGTTTTATTCCAATGGCGAAAGTTAATGCTCTGCCGTGCAATGTATGCACTCCACTAGCTGGTAACCTAATAAAGTGAGGGATTTTCCCAGAGCAACCTATACCACTAACCAGCACTACCTTCTTTGGATCTAAACCAAGTTCTTGAATTGCTTGTTGCTCAGCACTTAATATTCCGAAGTTGCCACAACCAGGGCACCAATCGTTCCACTCTACCTTAAGCCCCGCCATGTAAAACCACCCTCCTTTCTCCTTTTTGAACAACTGCCTTTATACCTTCCTTTACTTCATCTCTCATCATTGGTCTACCGTTCCACTTTAGTATGTAATGTGTAGGCTCAATTCCGGTATTCAATTTTAACACTTCTCCAGCTTGCCCAAAGTAATTACTCTCTACATCAATTATAAATTCTTTCCCATTTAACAGCTTCCTCATTAGATTCTTGGGGAATGGGCTAAACATTCGTATCTGAATTAACATCGGCTTAATTCCTTCATTCTCTAACTCTTCCATTGCATCCAATATGGCTCCCTTAGGAGATCCCCATGTTATTATGGCAACTTTTGAATCAGTATTTCCGTAAACGTTGACCCTACTTTCCTCGGGTATTTCCTTGTCTGCCGTCATTAACTTCTTTATCCTCTTTTCATACATTTTCTCCCTATTCTCACTAGCTTCTGCTATGAAACCATACTCATCGTGCTCGTCTCCAGTATAATGAACCCTAGCTGTGCCCAATGGAGCAAATGGGGATATACCATCTTCAGTTATCTCAAATCTCTTCAATTCTGGCGTATTTGTATTAATTACAATCTTACCTTTTTCTATCCTTATATTCTCCATTCCTAACGTTTTCTTAGGAATAATTGAATAGGAGTTAGCTAGTGCCTTATCTACCAAATGTATTACTGGGGTTTGATATTTTTGAGCTAGGTTAAGTGCCCAAGTACCATCGTGAAAAGCCTCAACGTGATCACCTGAGGCTATAACTATTCTGGGGAATTCACCATGTCCTGCATTTAGAGCGAACATTAGATCGGCTTGAGACGTTCTAGTTGGCTGGCCAGTTGAGGGTCCTCCTCTGATATAGTAGGTAATTACAACAGGTACCTCATTCATTCCAGCCCATCCCATTCCCTCAACCATTAAGGAGAAACCTGGGCCAGATGTAGCTGTAGCTGCTCTCACCCCAGTTAAGGCGGCACCAGAAGCCATATTTATTGCCGCTAACTCATCCTCTGCTTGAACAACTACAATTGTAGATTTTCTCTTCTCTCCAGTTTTAGGATCTACAGTAAATACAGTTTGATGTGCCTCTATGAAGACACTTTCATCGCTTGCTGGAGTTATTGGATAGTACGACTGGAACCTTAATCCACCATAAATCTTGCCTATTGCCGCTGCAGTATTACCATCTAGATTGATTTTCTCTTCGTTGTTGGGTAATTCTGGTAAATTATACATCGGTTGAATTTGTTGCATTGCTAACTGTGCAGCTATGGTATTTATCTTAGCGAAAACTTCTTGTCTAAATGTTCTGGTAATAGAGTTTATCAGATATTGTTCCTTTAATCCTAGTAATTTGTAAGAGGCTGCTATAGCTATGGTATTCCTTGCCCTATCAGCTACACTTAACTGTACTTTAGCCTGGTCTGCAACCTTCTTTAAAATCTCCATGTAATCGATTGGTATTACTTTAACTCCTTTCTCTTTCTTCAAATAATTTATTACGTCCTTTACTGTAGTCCCATAACCTTTTTCCTTCAAGAATTTAACTACGTGTTCAGTGATTTCCGGTTCCATGCTCTGGACTTGTTCAGCCTTGGTATTCTCAACTTCCGTACTATATATTAATACGTCTTTTACTTCATTGAAGTGTTGAAATATAGTTTCCGCATCAAAGCTAGTTAATATCTCGATTTGTTGGGCTATGCTTCTTGGTGGTTTATCGCTAATAGTTAGATTAAAATAAGAATGTCTCCCCTTTATATTGGAATAATACTCTCTATTTCCATATATGTAATAACCGCTAGCGGCCACGGCATTGCCAAATATGTTAGCGGAAGTATCGACACCAGAACCTTGGGCTCCACCTATCATCCAGCTTATTCGCATGAGTTATCAGTATATAATTATAGATATAATGGTAAATAAGAGTATCCCTACTAAAAATATGAACTTAGTTCCTAATGTTTAAAAAGACTAGTGAGGGAATTTATTATATTATATAAATCTGATAATAATTTAAGAATTTATACACACACTCTTCATAAATAAACTTTTCAACATACGATCTAAGTGGGTGAGAAAAATCTAAATTACCTACGTGAGTTATACACCTAAATAACATGGATAATTATAGTTTCTGTGAAAGCAATAACGTAGTTTTTAAAATAATCTATAATTTTAAAAGTGACATGAATTTAATGAACTAAAAAAAAATTAACGTAGTTTTTCTGTGCTATCTTTATTAAGCTATTTCTACATATTATTCATAATGAACAGAGAGGTAGCTGTAAAATTCGAAGATGAAGAGAATGCTTTCTATTTGATAAGTGATGATGGGTTAATAGTTAAGAGGAACACTATTCCCAAGAAAATTGACATCCTTATAGTTAAACAGACCGACCGAAGCAAAATTATTGAAGCAGTTAAGATGAACTATAAACTGTTTGAGTGTAACAATATTACTAAAGAAGAATGTTTAGTTAAAGTATTAAACCGCGTATTTCCATATTGCAAGACGTGCAGATTTACATAGATGATAAAAAGTGTTCATTTCCATCTTTATTATTAATAAAATATTTCAAAGATATATGCTTTTGTTATAATGCTTAAACATTACAGTAAGCTATTTAAACCAGTGCTCTAAAGTATAAATAGAATGAATGACCAGATAAAGATAAGGAAGGCTACTAAAGAGGATTGGGAGAAAATTTATCAGCTATATAATTCTTTGAGCGATGAGGATCTATATTTAAGATTCTTCCACCTTTATAGAATAACTGAAGAAGACGCAAAGAAAATAGCGTCTAACGAGGACCACGTTACGTTTTTGGCAGAAGTAGATGGAAAAGTAGTTGGAGAAGCATCGCTACATAAGGATGGGGAGTTCTCATTAGTTGTACATAGAAATTACAGAACACTAGGGATAGGGACTTTACTAGTTAAAACTCTTATTGAAGAGGCTAAAAAATCTGGTTTAAGCACAGTAAAATTTTACACCTTACCAGAAAATACTCCAATGATAAAAATTGGTAGGAAACTCGGCTTTAAAATGAGGTTTTACGAGGATGAAGTTTATGGAGAAATGAGATTAACAGAAAGAGAATTGAACGTTAACCTAGCAACTTTCTCCGCCCCATAAGGGATTCTGAACTTCAGTGAACTTTCATAATTTTTTATCAGATCTTTAACATTTAATATAAGGGGTTGATTGACCTCGTTAGGCCACTCTGTGCTGATACCTAATACGGATTTCCCACGTTTAAAGACCTACCATGTTACGTCAATTATGCAAGATATCTCCTCTGTTGGCTGTAAGTCATATACCTTATTACAACTGTTATTAATTTCTTGATATAACAGGAACTGCTAACTACGGTTTCTAAATCTCTTATAAAAGTAACTTTATTATATTCAACATAGATTAATTAGCATGAAGTGGTATCAAATTTTAATCATAGTCGTAGCCGTTATATTAGTAATATCCGGTATTGTTATTCTAGTTCATAATACTTCACAACAGCAAATTAATGTGACAAAGGTAGTATTTCCAACCCAAGCCCAGATTTCCTCAATTTTAGGAAATGGGTGGAACATAACTGGTTTATTTGAAGAGAATTACAGTAGCGCAGTTAATCAGCAATACCCCGGAGGCTCAGCATTATACCAGGAGTATATTCAAAGGGCAAATCAAACTATCACGCTCAATGTAATCCAATTAAATTCCACAAGTACTACATTAAAAGGAATTAAGCTTGGAAAGTATCTGGTTTCCGCAAATATAACCGGAAACTCGAGTAAATTCGACTTGAGTAACATAGTAAACCTAGAAATAGAGACTTTAAAGAGCGGAAATGGTCTAATGCCTACACTCAATCCACTATTATTTCCGGCTAATCAAAGTGTTTCGCTGTTGGAGTTTGGTAACGCTATAACTAAAAACTATACCATTTATTTTGAAACAATAATGTATAATAACTCATATATCTCAATAGATATAGCAAATTCCTCAAACATATCTTCACTATTTACTTATTTGTTGAAAAGCACTGGACAGAATGTCACAGTATCAAGCATAAATGGCATGAAGTACTTTAATTTGAGCTTCATTAGCCAGTATGGTAGTGTTTACTACTTCGTAGGAATAAATAATAATGATAATTATCTAATATTCATACAATCACAGACACCAAAAGCCTTTCAATTCTTTGTAGAAATATCAACTAAAGTTTAAACGTTACAAAGTCTTAAGTTTTACTTAATTTCTCATTTATTGTCAATATTTTATAAATTGCACCAACTATCATCCATACCACAAATGATAAGACTCCTATTAAAACGGGAGTGTTAACTGATGTCGTTATAATGTTTGCGAATATCACAAATATTAATATTAGGTTTATTGCTAAAGTAAGAAGAATATTCCACAAGCTTAAGCTATTATTTTTTCTTAATATAAATAGCAGACTCACATTAGCCGCAAATAGCGCTATTAAAAAGCCTAACGTAGTAGTTATTCCTACTGGTGAGCTACCCCCTCATAAATGAGGGAGCTTCCTGCTTCACAGCTCTGCCATGCCAGTACCGAAGTGCTGGTACTGGTAGAGGGCGGAGTTCCACAGGCACTAAGGATCGCTCCGACCCCGCACCCTTCAAAATGTTAAGAGAAGCATTATAGTCACGATCTGCAATCCAACCACAGTTGGGACAAACGAAAACACGATCAGATAGAGACAAGTCATTTTTCACATACCCGCACCTAGCACAAGTTTTGGAAGTGTATGCAGGATTAACTAGGATGAGTTTCTTTCCGTATTTTTCCAGCTGATACTTCAGCACATCCCTCAACTCACCAAATCCCACATCACTCAGCCTCCTCCTCAGAGACCTCAAGGACTTACCCACAAGTTGTTTAGCGTGAATACCCTCCATCACCACAACGTCATAATGCTCAGCAAACCACTTACCCAACTTCATGTAAAGATCACTCCTCAGGTTCTTCAAATGCTCATAAGCCCTAGCAAGCTTAACCTTAGCCTTAAACCAATTATTAGAGAGGAACTTCTTCCTTGAAAGTTCTCTGTGTAGATGCTTCACTTTCCATAACGCCTTTTCAAGAGGTCTCAAATTAGGAAAATATTCACCATCCGGCGTTACTAACAACTTTTCTACACCAACATCTATCGCCACTACCTTACCAGTGTTAGGTAACTTGGGGAATTCGTAACCTTCTACTACGAAAGTGATGTAAATCCTCTCAGATCTTGTTAGCTTCACTACTACCCTCTTTACTTTGTCAAGGGGAAAGTCTCGGTGAACTATTACCTTGAACGTACCAAGATTTGATAGTTTAAGCGTTATTAGTTTTCTTCTTGCCTTTTCTTATTTCTCTAACTTGAAGTATTTTCCAACCATACTGGGGATAGACTAGGGAGTAGTATTTGTGAGGTTTCTTTTCTTTCGGGAAACGTGCTAAACCTTCGAAAAACCTCTGTCTAGCTTCGTAGTAACGGTCAGCTATTTGTTGAACTACTTGCGAGTAGACTTGCTTATACTCATCATCTTGTTTTCTCAGATCTAGAGCCAACTGTCTTAACTCAGTTTGTGTTAGTCCTTTCCCATCCCTTTGGTAAAAGTATATGTCTGCCCACCTTAAGGTGTTGTAGATTTCGCACGCTAACTTCAACTGGGCCTTTAACGCCCTAAGGGTTTGTTCGTCAGTGTATGCACGGAAGCGAAACCCTAAGGTGGGTATTGATGTGTATTTCGTTATTTTCCTATTTTTAACTTTTCTACAAAGGGATTCATCTCAAAGAGAAGTTTTCCGCCCCCTTTGAACCCCCGTCTGTTATAAATGAAATCTCCCACTGATATGTAAAAATTCTTTTATAACTAGCTATTTATCTCTTACCAGTGAGATTATTCGCCACCCAAAAACTAGTAGAGATAAATTTTGTGGCTATCCTTTCTTTAGTAACAAGAGCCGCGGCCGGGATTTGAACCCGGGACCTCTGCCTTACCAGGGCAGCGCTCTGGCCAGGCTGAGCTACCGCGGCATCATAAACATAAAGAAAACAAGGATTATAAAAGTATTTCTGACTTATCAGCTATTGAGGAGTGTTTCTTAATCTATAGTATTTTTAGGTAAAGTTATCTTGAATGCCTTTTGCCTTAAATGTTTACGTAGATTCTCTTCAAGAAGATTCTAATAATTATAAATATTAAAAGGGTATAGTCTAAATATTATATATCCTAAATGGAACAAACTTTTAACATCATTTATTAGGGATCATTTTCAGAAAACTACTATTATCTATTTTAGAATTAGCCTAATTCATAGAGAATATTACAATTCGCAATGGAAACATGAATCGCCCACAGATAATTTTGAATTTGAGATAAATCATATAGATTAATATCGAGAAAAATTTAAGGGTTAGGCGAAATAAAAAGGAAAAGTGAATTTATAACTATAGGACAATTCAAGTCTCCTTTGCGAATTGCAATTTGTAAATAATACTGTTGTAAAAATGTTAATATTGGTAGTCATGCATCTCCGCCAGTTAGTCGTCTTCAATTAGTTAATTTCGTAGTAATCTTTAAAATAAACTGAATTCACAATGGCTAACTGAATAACCATAAATATAATCCCACTATGATTTCGTTTTAAGTATAAAACGACATGTTTATTAGATTTTTAGGATTTATATATCATATGATTAAGGAGCCTTATGCTAAGTTGCTCAATGACATGGTCAAAATAATGAGAGAGGAATTTAAAGATGATCTGATATCGGTAGTACTTTATGGGAGCGTTGCTAGGGGAGATAATAGAAACGATAGTGATGTAGATTTATTGATAGTTATAGATAATTTACCTATGGACGGTATACTTAAAAGAATTAGATTGTTTGAGACCAAGGTCGAGGATAAGTTAAATTTAGATGAGTATTGGAGTAAGGGTTATTACATATCACTTTCTCCCATTCTTAAAACTCCCGAGGAAGCGGGAAAGATTTCACCTCTTTATCTAGATATGGTATATGACGCTGTAATTCTCTACGATAAGGACCAATTCTTCACTAAGATATTGCAAAAATTAAAGGGGAGGCTTATGGAATTAGGTGCTGAGAGAGTAAGGATGGGTAAGAGATGGTATTGGATACTTAAAAAGGATTCAGGGTTTGGTGAAACGGTTGAACTTTGATTCCTTAGCATTTTCATATATTACACAAGCTGAAGAAAGATTAGATTTAGCTAAAACAGAATATGAAAGAAAGAAATATAACATTGTAGTAAGACTTTGTCAAGAAGCTGTAGAGCTCTCTCTTAAAGCATGTCTTAGATTGGTTAATATAGAACCACCCAAATTTCATGATGTAGGTCCAATATTAAAAAATAATACAGACAAATTTCCACAATGGTTTAAAGAAAAGATAGATATTTTTGCCTCATACTCGAGATCCCTAAGGAAAGAAAGGGAACTATCAATGTATGGTGATGAAGAAACTAATACTCCTCCTGAACTACTCTATTCAGCTTATGATGGTCAACAATCAATTAAAATTGCTGAGGAAATATTGGAATATGCAAAGAAGTTATATGAAGAGAAAAGGAATAAGTAAAATCTTCTTAAAAAATCAGAAGCTACTATACAAATGTGTTTCCTTTCTTGAAGTAAAGATACATTACATTTAGCGAGTGTTTACCCGTGGCGTAACTTCTGCTTACTTTTAACTACTTCTAATTCCGCCACGGGCACCCCTCTTGAGGGCTCATACACACTCACCCTCAACTCATTGGGGCTAGTCGAGGGAAACACCACTACCCTCCCATCCGTATTTGTCGCCCCCAATACCTCGTGAGCATAGCCCGTCATCAGTATGGGGTTCATCAATTTATAATGTAGAGGAAATAATATATAAACATAATCATAATAAAGATCATATTGTGAAATGATTAAAAGTATTTAAAAGTTATGCAAATGTGTTACAGTCTAAACAGTAGTCCATCATCCTTCTACTTCTATTAACAGCTTGCTCACACCAGTGGAATATCATAATATAGGGAAACCTACTTAATTAGAAATTTCCATTTTCCTACTATAATACTGTACTGGAAAATTTTAAAATTAGTGCGTAATTATTATTTTTCGGATTTTTATCTATAGCCTCCCGATAACACTACATTAGAAGCTTTTTAGGGAGATTCAGTTAGCCATTGTGAATTCAGTTTATTTTAAAGATTACTACGAAATTAACTAATTGAAGACGACTAACTGGCGGAGATGCATGACTACCAATATTAACATTTTTACAACAGTATTATTTACAAATTGCAATTCGCAAAGGAGACTTGAATCACTTCCTCTTCATCACCACTTGATAGTCAGTTAAAGGTTTAGGTTTTATAATAATATTTAGCTAAGTTAAATTGCTTGTTTTTATCCCCCTTTCTTCAAATATTATATTTGCTTATAGTCTAAAGGGCAACAACGTTTCCAAAATTACATAAAGACCTTTCCGTATATTAGGAAGAGAGTTTGTCCTTTAAAGTCTCAGAAAGTATAGACAAGATATGCATTAGAAGACAATTTTTAAAAGGAACGAATTTAAGGTATATTTATGGAAGACGTTAAGAAATTTAAATACTTTACAGTATCACCTCTAGCTTTTGGAACCTGGAGGATTGGGGGAGGTTATTGGTACTCCTCTCATGACAGAGACAATGAATGGGTAGGTGCGATTCGTAGGGCAATAGAACTAGGACTAAGAGTTATCGACACTGCTGAAATGTACGGTAATGGTCACGCTGAGGAATTGGTAGGTGAAGCGATCAAGGAATTTAGCAGAGAAGAATTGTTTATAGTGTCTAAGGTTTGGCCTAGTCATGCTGACTATGATAATGTAATAAAGTCAGCTAAAAATAGTTCAAGAAGACTAGGCACATACATAGATCTTTATTTACTTCACGCTCCATCAAGAGTACCGATTTGCAAGACTATAAGGGCATTTGAGAAACTGGTAGATGATGGTGTAATAAGGTTTTTTGGGCTCAGTAACTTCGATGTGGACCAAATAGAGAGCGCCAGAGAGTGTGTCAGTAAGTATGAAATTGTCGCAATTCAAAATCACTATAGTTTGCTAAGTAGAAGTGATGAGAGGAGGGCTTTAGCTTACGCGGAGAAAAATGGACTGATGTATATGGCGTATACACCATTGGAAAATGGAATATTAGCTAGGAATGAGTTCTTAGCTAATATAGGTAAGAAGTACAATAAGACTGCAACTCAAGTAGCCTTAAATTGGTATATTACTGGTAAAAACAGTTTGATACCAATAGTGAAAGCCTCTAAAATACCCCATATAGAGGAAAATGCTGGTGCAATGGGTTGGAGATTGTCAGAAGAGGATTGGAGGGCAATAGATGAGCATTTTAGAGAGAAGAGTTATTTTCTAGATAAGTTTGTATCGTCTTTGAAATCGATGAGACCTTGGTCTTAGTTAATTTTAAAATTATATAATCAAATAAGTATCTATGAAGAGAATCTTAGTAGGTTATGATGGTTCGGAAAACGCAGAAAGGGCTTTAGATTTTGCGATAGAATTAGCTAGCAAGTTTTCCGCTAGGCTTTTTGTAGTAGAAGTGATAGACCTTACATTATTTTATAACACTGGGATACTACCACCATTGGAAGCTACTAAGAGCTTGGAGGAAAGGGCTAAAAAGGACGTTAAAAGAGCGATAGAAAAAGCTAAAAGTAAAGGCGTCAACGCTGAAGGTATAACGGTAGAAGGAGATCCTGCAAATTCCATTTTACAGTTTGCTACAGATAACCAAATTGACGTAATAGTAATTGGGAGTAGAGGGTTATCAAAGGTTCAACGCATATTCCTAGGTAGTGTATCGAATAAAATTGTCCAGGAGTCTAAGGTTCCCGTAGTAGTAGTTAAGTAAATAAGGAACGAATTCGAGTTATTTTTTATGTTTGGAAAGCTGGTAGCGGTTATTGATAAACTTAATGAAGGTAATGTGATTGAAGCTGGTAATGAGTTATTATTAATAGCAAAGGACTATGAGGACCAAGATAAGATAATAGACTTGTTAGCTGAAATAGAGAAAGAAATAAAGGAATTTAAAAGTAGTAACGATTTTTTACACAGAGACGATTCGCCATTTATGGACATGGTTAAGAGAAGTATGGAAGAAATGAGAATATGTAGGGAAAACAAATTAAAAGCGTTAATACTCCATACCCTATACATAATTAGTAACGGAAATGAAATATTATTAAACATGATAAAAAAAGTAAATATAGGAAAGCCAAACACATATATATGACCTTTCAAAATATAATATTGTGAGCTTCGACGCTGATGTTATAATAGTAGGTGGAGGACTAGCTGGGCTTTCCGCTGCTATTACTGCAAACAGAGAGGGATTATCAACTATTGTATTAGAAAGAGGAGAATATTCTGGAAGTAAGAACGTTTCTGGAGGAAGAATGTACACTCACGCATTATTACAATTATTTCCCGATGCACTGGAGAGAGCACCATTAGAGAGACCGGTAACTAATGAAACTTACGAGATCTATTGTGAAGAAGAAAAAAAGATTACTTTTTCGTTCCGGCATAAAACTAGAAATAGCTATACTGTATTGAGGGCTAAATTTGACCAATGGCTAGCTAAAGAGGCTGAAAATGAGGGAGTTTTAATATCTTATTCAACACTGGTTACTAATGCTAGGCGGGAAAACGATTATGTGGTAATAGAGACTAATAGAGGTGAACTTAAGGCACCTTTAGTTATAGATGCTGGTGGAATTACAGCTCCAGTCTCCAGATTCTTAGGAGTTAAAAAATTAGAGCCCAAGACGTTAATGTTAGGAGTTAAAGAGGTATTAGACATTAAACCCGATATGGATGATGATGAGGGTGAGGCTAGAACCATAGTGGGATTGATAGGAAATTTGAAAGGAGGAGGTTTCGTTTACACTAATAAAGATACATTATCCGTAGGCGTTACGATAAAAGTTGAGTCGTTATATAATTCTAATATACCTTCGCATGAAATTGTAGAGAGATTTAGAGAGTCGTTGGGCTTAAGCGGGAGTATCCTAGAATACTCTGCACACTTGATTCCATATTACGGTTATGATAAGATAGGTAAAATCTACGATAAGAATTTAATTTTAGTAGGCGATGCAGCTGGATTTCTAATAAACGACGGATTCAACATTAGAGGAATGGATTTAGCAATGGGCTCTGGAATTATTGCTGGAAAGTCAGCTAAGAAGATTAAGGAGCTTAACGATTATAGTAGAACTGATATCTATTACGAGATGCTCAAAGAATCTTTCGTACTAAAGGATATGAAGACCGCCTTAAGGTCTTTTAGCGTATTAAATGAGGAGGAGATTTTCACTAAATATCCTAAGGTCATTTGTAATGTGCTGGGCCAATTGTTTACAGTAACAAGTGATGGAAAGGAGAGGCCTATAAACGTCTTAATTAAAGAAAGTAAAAGCGAAAACGTAAATACTACGAAAATGCTAACTGATATCATGAGGTTATTTATATGATGGATCTTCTGAAAAGGTTGTCTTTAAATAAGTATAATGTAGATAAGACCACCCATATAGAGGTAAATACTGATATATGTTTAACTTGCAAAGATAAGCCTTGCACTAAAGTTTGCCCTGCTGGAACGTATGAGCCTTCTCCCGATGGAAGAATTGTGGTACACTATGAGAGATGCTTAGAATGCGGTGCGGCATTAGTAGCTTGCCCATATGGTGCAATAAAGTTTCATTTCCCAGAAGGAGGTATAAGCTATAAATATGGATAGGTTTTTGATTTTCAAATGTGGATTTATTAATAACTAATCACAGAGATCTAAGGCACAGGAAGGCTGGAGGAGCTGAACAAGTAATTTACGAGATATCTAGGAGATTGGTTAAGAAAGGAGTTAGCGTGACGTGGCTTTCTGAAGAGATAAAGGGATTACCTAAGGAGGAGGAAATTGAAAATATCAGAATAATAAGGAGAGGAAATTCAATTACCTTACATCTTTATGCACCAATAGAAGCAAGGAGACATGAGATTGTAATTGACAGTGTTGCCCATGCTGTACCGTTCTATTCATATCTAGTAAATAAGAATGCAATTGCATTAGTCCATCACGTCCATCAAGATGTAGTAAAATACGAGTTAAACCCAATCATGGCTAGGGCTGTAGCTTTTTCTGAGCGGAGTGTAAGCAATTATAAGAGTATTATTGCAGTTTCTAACACCACTAAAAGGGATTTGGTGGAGAGGCTGAAGGCTAAAGAGGATAGGATAGAGGTTATTCATAATGGAATTGATCATAACATTTACAGACCGGGCAAGAAAGCAAGCGAGCCAACTATACTTTGGATAGGAAGATTAAAGAAATATAAGAACCCATTAGATGCAATCGACGTTGCTAAGAGAGTCAAGGCTAAACTGGTTATGGCTGGGGGAGGAGATCTAGAAAATGAAGTAGTGCAGAAAATCAAGACTATTAATGGTGAATATCTTGGGAGGGTTAGTGAGGAGGATAAGATAAGACTATATCAGTCAGCGTGGATTGTAATAGTAACCTCATTCATAGAGGGTTGGAGTATGGTTACAGTCGAGGCTAATGCATGTGGAACCCCGGTAATTGCCTATAATAAGGGATCTTTGCCGGAAATCATAAAGAATGGTGTAAATGGGTATATAGTAAATTATAAGGATATTGAAGCGATGAGTAAGATCATAAATGAGTTAATAGAGGATGAGAAAAGGATTAAGGAACTATGGAAAAGTAGTTATGAAGAGTCTTTAAATTATGATTGGGACAAGAGTTCTGAGAAATATTATAATTACTTGATTCGAAAAGCATTAGATTAATTTATAGGGATTATAAAAATAATTTATGGGCAAAACTACGTCCGAGCTTCTAATTGATACGATTTCTTCTCAAGTTACCGACGTATTCGGGATACCTGGAACCCATGGTTTATCATTATACGAGGAGCTCAGAAAAAGGGTAAGTAGAGGGGAAATTAGATACTATATGCCTAGATTAGAATACGGAGGGGCAATAATGGCAGACTATTATGCTAGATTAAAGGGAAATGTGGGAGTTTTCTTATCAGTAAATGGTCCTGGCTTTACTAATTCTTTAACTGCTCTGGTCGGCGCTTATTCTGAAGGTTCTCCTCTTGTCCTTATCTCCCTCAATAAGGAATTTAAATATAGACATAGGAGACAACTTCACGATTCTGGCTATTACGACTTACAGTTAGAAATGGCCAGACAAGCAACTAAGGCATCATTTAGAATTTACTCTCCAGAAGATGTGCCAATTATAATGGAAAGGGCTTTTAAAATAGCTCTCGAAGATAAGATGGGACCGGTTTACATTGAGGTTCCGGTCGATGTATTGGAAGAGAAAGGTGATTTTGAGAATTATAAGATTAAGAAGGTTAATAGAACATTAATTTATCCTACGAAAGAGGAAGTAAGGGAAGCGTTAAATTTCTTGAGTGAGTGTTCTAAACCAATTCTACTATTAGGTTATGGTGCGTCTAGATCGAACATCTTGAACTACATTGAAAAATTAGGGATTCCCGTATTCACCACAATAAGGGGTAAGGGAAGCATTCCGGAGAATCATCCCTTATATGCTGGAACAATATTTAACCTCAAGGAGATACCAGGGGATTGCCTCATAGCACTAGGGACATCATTTAACGATCTCGAAACTAGTAGATGGAGCATTAAATTGCCGGATAGGATACTTCACGTGGATCCGGACGTTAACGTATTTAACACCTCAATAAATGCAGAAGTTACTATAAAAGCAAGTGCCGAAGCTTTTCTAGAGGAGATCGTTGAGAAGGTTAATTTGCCTAAATGGAGTTATAAAGTGGAGGAAAAGAACAGCGATATAGTTGATAACACAAGTGAAATAACTCATGATTACTTAGCTAAAGTTTTAGATGAGACGTTAAGTGAAGATAGGGTTATCATCTCTGATGCAGGGACAAATCAAGTTATGGCAATGGATATAAAAGTGTATAAACCGAACTCATACTTTAATTCGCTTATCTTTAACGCAATGGGATCTGCTATTCCAGCTAGCATAGGGGGTAAAATTGCATCTCCAGAGAGGCAAATAGTGAGTATTATAGGAGATCTAGGATTTCAAGGATGTTTTAATGAACTAATTACTGCAGCACAGTATAAGATCAACTTCTTAACAGTTTTAGTAGAGGATGGTGTACAGCACTTCCTAAGGTTAAATCAGAAAATGAGATATGGAAATACTTTTACAACTGATGTATTTCAAATAGATTACACTAAGGTTGTGGAAGGGATTGGGGTTAACGTAATTGAGGTTAAGGATAGGAAAGACCTTAAGAAAAGTGTAGAAGAGGCCGTTGGATTATCTCTCAAGAGTCCAACAGTTCTAAGAGTTCACGTTAGCCCTAATAGTATACCTTCTAGATTGTTAATGAAAAGATAGTTATTTATATTAAAAATAAGGAGTTTTACCTATGGTTAAAATCCTATTATTCTCTCCAAATCCTAACGAATTTAAGAGAGTTGGTGTTTATGAGAACGGTAGGGTCATTGACCTAGTAAAGGCTTATGAACTATTATATGACGCTAAGCCCCCAAATTGGTTTTACGATACTAAGGATTTAATTGAAGGTGGAAATGGCTCAATCTTACTGATAAAGAGTGTTTTGGATAGTTTAAGGGGTAAGGAGGACAAAGTGTCTTATGATCCAGAGAAGATTTTCTATTATCCACCTATTACTAATCCAGAGAAGATTTTCCTCTTGGCTGTTAATTACAAGGCTCACGGCAAGGAGACTAATAATGAACCTCCAAAGGAACCTTACATTTTTACTAAGTTCTCAAACGCGTTAATCGGTCATAATCAACCTATACTGTATCCGAAAGCATCAAATAAGGTTGATTACGAAATTGAGCTAGGAGTTATAATTGGGAAACAAGGGAAGTATGTAAAGAGAGAAAGAGCGTTTGATTACGTATTTGGTTATACAGTGTTCAACGATATTAGTTATAGGGATAGACAATTTCCATCAGAAATGCCCTATGGTATGAGGTGGGTTCACGGTAAGGGTATGGACACTGGAGCACCAATGGGACCGTGGATAGTTACCAAGGATGAAATTCCAAACCCTTATGAATTGAGGTTGACTTTAAGAGTTAACGGGGAAGTTAGGCAAGACGCTTACGCTGAGGACATGATATTTAAGATTGATGAGATAATCGAGTATTTGTCAAATGGTATAACATTAAAACCTGGAGATATAATATCTACTGGAACTCCGCCTGGAGTTGGATTAGCTACTGGAAAATTCTTGAAACCGGGCGATACAATTGAGGCGGAGATAAGCAAGATAGGAGTGTTAAGGAATTATTTAGTAAAAGAAGAATAAAATTATTAAATCTTTATTATAACGTAATTTATTCCCAAATAGGCTAGGAAGAATAATGGTAGTATAAGATCTGGTATGTCAAAGACAACTTCACTTATCCATAAGGTACCTAAGCTAAAGAGTAACGCAGAGAGAACGAATTTCAAATGAGGTAATCTAATTCTAGCCACTTGCGATTTTAGTATTGCCGTTAAGATAACCACTAAAACTGAAGCTAGTATTGCACCCATTACTGCTGATGAATAACTTTGAGGTATAAGGGCTAAAATGACTAATGATGCTTCCAGTCCTTCAATCGCAGAAACTGTAAATACCACAGATAATCCCTCTTCCTTTTCTTCTCCTCCCTTCTTCTTAATCCCTTTAAAAGATCTCCTTGCACTCCTTATCAGTCTATAACCAAAATAGAATAGAATCACCGCTGATGCTAAAAGTACGTAATTTAAGGGAACCAAATAAATTAACTTACCTAAAGTAAACGTTGGTATGAGAACGATAGCAACACCCAATACGGCGTAAATAAATGGTAAATTGTTCTTGTAAATATTATGATATATTGCAGCTATTGCACCAGCTTCAGTTAGTTCAAGAAGGGATATTCCTAATGCGGCAAGGAATACACTCACATCCATAATCCGAATTATGAAAGTAAGTTAATAAAACTATAACTCAACCTTTTATCCTCTCCCATTTGCCTTTGAATAGGACGTACTTACCTTCCTTAGCTATCACCTTTCCCTTCCTTATCACAAATCTAGGAGGCCACATGAAACGAATCAAATCTATAACGTCATCAGCATCAGTTACTAGCAAATTCGCCTCATTACCAACTTCAATCCCATAGTTCTTTACTCTCCAAGCTTTAGCTCCATTAAAAGTTATCAAGTTGATTGAGGAAACCAACTCGTTAATACCCATCATTTGATCCAAATGGATAGCCATAAAGAGAACTTGTAACATATTTCCTATTCCTAAGGGATACCAAGGGTCCATAATACAATCATGACCTAATGTAACGTTAACGTTTGCATATAGCATTTCCTTTATGGGAGCCATTCCTCTCCTTTTAGGATACCCATCAAATCTCCCTTGGAGAACAACGTTTATCAAAGGATTTGGCACTACAGTTATTCCAGCCCTCGCAACGTACGGTAAAATTCTGAACCTATATGCTGAATCCCAACTATGCATCGCAGTAACATGACCAGCGGTAACTCTTCCGTACCATTCATTATTTATTGTTTCCTTTGCCAACACTTCTAAATATCTTGAATTGGGATCATCGGTTTCATCGATATGTCCATCAACGTCCTTATTATATTCCTTGGCTAGCTCAAATGCATATTTAATTGACTTGAAACCATCCTCTCTAGTAATTTCATTGTGAGGAATTAACCCAACATTGTCTGCGCCATTTTCTAAAGCCTTTCTAAGAAGTTCGTCATTCCCCTTTTCGGTAAATATCCCGTCTTGGGGGAATGCGGTAATTTGTATATCAGCTATATCCCTACTCTCATCCTTAACCCTATTTATAGCTCTTAATAGTTTGAAGGATCTCTCAGTAATGTCAACGTGTGACCTTATCCAAAGAGTACCGTATGCCACGAATAGTTTTACCGCAGTTAGCGCGTTTCTAACTACCTCATCCTCGCTTATCTTATTCCTTATATCTTGCCATATCCTTATTCCTTCCCATAATGTACCGCTTTTATTTACAGCTTTAGTAAAAGCACTATCTAAATGGAAGTGCATGTTAAAGTATGGTGGGATTACTAATTTATTTTCAGCATCTATTAATTCGTCATTATCTTCACATTCCCCTAGACAAACTATCTTCTCGCCTTCTATTCCAACATCTACAATCCTTCCATCTAGCAGTTTTGCATTTCTTATCGTAAACATTTGGTAAAATATTAAGTAGAGCCCTTTTATCTATTATAGTCACTGGCAGCTGCGGTCTTAGTTTGAAGTTCTCTTACTGTCCTCATAACTATTTTTTGTATTTCGCTTCTTGGAGGTTCTTCATATATAGTTTTACAGATCGTATCTATTCCTAAAATGTATGTGTTTAATGTAGTTTCAAGCACTTTAATTGAAGGTTCTTCGATTACGAAATCCAGTTTCTTTATTTTTTCCTTAAGAACGTTAATTAAAACATCTGGATCTATATCCTTGGAGACTTCATACTTAGTTCTGACCTTCCTTTTCTCCTCCCCATTATGAATGAAAATTGCAGCTTGAATCATTATACTATTAGGTATCTTTACTGGAATCTGGTCGTCTGTAAATATTGTAGTATAAAGTAATGAAATGTCTGTTACTGTACCGGTGTAACCTGGGATCAAAAAATCATTAGAGAAGAACTTTGGAGGATAGGTTGGAGCTAATAAACCATATTGCCACGTTGATACCGTCACTCTGTCTCCTACCTTATATGGCCTAGAAATCACTATCATTATCCCGCCGAATATGTTGGCAAGAACGTCTTGGGCAGCTAAACCTAACACTAATCCCGCGAAACCACCAGCAGCTAACGCAGTACCCAAACTTACCCTAATTAGTACAAAGAATCCTACGAATGCTATGATATATCCAATTAGTCTAACTACAAATGAAATACTGCTAGCGTTATCGTAACCTATTACATCTCCTAATCTATTCCTAATAAGAGAGCCTATAAAGTACGAAACAATAACCGCAACTATAAACCAAATTGCAGCGTAAATATAGAGTAGATAATCAGCAGGTATTATCTTAAATACGCTGGATAGTACGAAAACACCACCGCCGAGTGCTATTCCAGCTAATACTACAGTTAAGATGAGTGCTATTACTCTTCTTTCGTTTAAAGCCATAGTATTACCTTTTGGATAATCGTTTATATTGTTTATGTTTAAAGTTACTTTGTAGATTTATCGAATTTTTATAAGGATTTAAGGATTATTACAGATCTAAATTAAATATCTGATCATCTATCGAAATAAATATATTAGTATTTAATATAAAAGTATTCAATTTAACAACAAAGCAGTCTAAAATAGGAAAAATAGTCATCCTCACAATGCTAACTAATCCTTATTATCCTAGAATGCTATTTTATTACATGGGTTATAAATCTCGTCTTTACCATGTTAGGTTACCAAAAGTCTACAAGGCGTATTATTTTTATTTTAAGAGTAAGAAGTTCTTATTGTCTAGAAAATATGTCCTAAATTACGCAAGGAAGAGGAGAAAGCTAATATTCTAGCACAGTTAGTAGATTTTTAATGATATTTAAATACTCTAATGGCACAATAAGTTCAGAAGGTTTAACACTGTGTACTGTTAAAGTTGAAAGAAATCAGATAAGAGTTGAGGGTAACTATAACTTTCTGCTGAAACGTGAAGGGTTAGATTCTTATGAGATCTATCAGTACAATTCTAAGATAGGCGAGATTAAAAATTTTAATCTTCAGTATAGTATATTTAATTTTGTTGTAAGCAGACCACAACTAGTCGCTTTCAAGAGAGGATATGAAAATATCGTAAAAATCTTTACTAATAGTAACACTGAAGTCGGCGAAATAAAGAGAGTTCAAGATGGTTTAGAGGGATATCTTAATGACGCCTATGATCCATACATTATCTTAATATATTTGGTAGTACTCTCAAATTTCATCAATGTAATATCATATCCCAAGTACAGAACTTCTAGGGTTTCAAAATATAGGGGGTTATTCTATTTTATTCCATTGTTATTGATACTAGTTTATCTTATTCCCTTACCTTTCTATATTGATCTTGCCATATATGTAGCATTGTTGATAATATTTTACTACTTATTAGTAATTAGACGCATTTTAATCTTATCGCCAAGAGCAGCTCATGCGTAAATCTCCTCGAGGGAATCAAGGCTCCTCCAACCTTCATCATTAATTTCCTTTAATGCATTATTTATTTGTATAGAATGTATCTTAACATTATCAATTATATCGATAGTCTTTAAATACTCGGTAAATACTTGAAGGTTTAATAACGGCTCCGATAAATCAGACTTCTTGAAAACCTTGCCTAAAATGCCCCTAGTCTTTCCCTTATAAACTTGAGGTTGCACAACCAAAGTATTTCCAGTATTTGTTTTAGCTATTAGGAATGGTATGACTAAAGTACTGTCCTCAGCCATATCTAACTTAGTATTATAGAAAGACTCTATATACTTTATGAAATTCTCAATGTTCTCTTTAACCTTATTCGCATCATTCTTAAAATCATTTGTCACGTTGTCCAGATCTTTCATTAATTTATTTATATTCTCTATCTCTGAATTCCTTTCGGAATACAAGGAATCAAGTTCTTTTCTTAAATTTTTAATCTTCTCCAAATATTTCCCAGCAACTGAATCTTTTATTTGCCTAAATTCATTCAAAAGATTTTCAAACTCGTTCTTGGAATTCTCGAATTCATCTCTCCCTACAATTCCCCCTTCATACTTCAAACTCACAACAATATGCCTTGTTGTAATATCAGTAAGTCTTGAGATTCTAGAGCTAATCTCACTGTTTGTTTCATTGTATATCTCACTATTGGCTTTCTGAACCTCGTTATCAATCTCCTTTTTCTTATTTTCAATTAACTCATTATATTTTTTCGTAGTCGCCTCTAACTTACTGGCATAGCCCTTTTTTATCCTTACCCTAACATCATCCACTTCCTTCACCAGGCTTTCTAACGACGTTATTGTAAATATAGCTTCAGCCTTTAAGCTAATCAAGGTATCCTTAATCACCTTTACATCATGGTCGCTAAGTTTGGAATCTAACATAAATAATTGATAATTTGCGTTTACACTATTCTTTGCGACTTTAAGTAATTTGTCAATTTCGATATTTAGCAAACCAATTAATGTTATTTCATTGGAGCTTACACGCTTCAAATTTATCTTCTTCAAATTAGAAACGAATGTTGTGTAATCATTCATCGAGGAAAATTCTGAAGCAACATCGTTGAATGGTGGGTAGATATACTTTAATATTCTTGAGGAAACTCTCAAAGTTTGATCTAAGACTAGAAATCCTTGTTCAGTCTTTTTTATTAACAGAGGCCATCCTATAATTGATGCCCTTACTACTTTCTCCTTCTTCTCAAGGTCTAAATTCAACAAGGAGATTGCAATTTGTTTATGAAAATTTATCTCATTATAATTCTGATCAACAGCTAAAGGAACAAAGTACGTTTGCATCAATAATATTTAAAAGATAAAGATAAAAAGTTAGAGTCTAAAGCTAACCTTCTTCTTTTCTGCTTTCCAGTCTACGGTAACTGGCGGAAGACCTCTTTTACTTCTAATATAGTTATAGGCTGACAATGCAGCCTTAACTCCCTCAGCAGCAGCTACAACTGCTTGCTTATACGGTGTTTGAGTAACATCACCAGCTGCAAATACTCCCTCCCTACTCGTTCTTCCTAACTCATCCACAATTATCTCGCCTTTCTCATTTAACTCAACAAATCCTTTTAGAAACTCCGTTTTAAGAGTATAGCCCATCTCTATTATCACACCATCTACTTTCAATTGTAATATTTCATCCCCTCTCTTTATCACTAACTCTTCAACCTTACTATTCCCTCTTATTTCTAAGACTCTTGAAGATGTTAATATTTTAACTGTGGGTTTATTCACTACATTTTTTACAATCTCCTCCTCACCTGCTAGATAAGAAGATGAGGTAATATAATATGCTGGGTTTGCGTAATTTGATAACAATTCTATAGCTTCTATTCCAGGTTCACCTTCGCCTATTACAGCCGCTGGCTTACCCTTGAAGAATGCTGCATCACATATTGCACAGTATGATACCCCTTTCCCTTTAAACTCTTGCTCACCTGGTACATTAATTTCCCTTGGAGTTTTACCAAACGCTAAAATTAGAGCCCTTCCAGCATATTCACCTTTAATACCCTTTATTATGAATAAATCCGACTCTTGTGCGATCTCTTTAACTTCCTCTCCATAAATGAATTCCGCTCCGAACTTCTTAGCTTGTTTCTCAATCTTTTGCGCTAGAGTTAACCCTCCGGTTGACTCTATCCCTGGATAATTTTCTATTAAATCAGTTAACGTTAATTGTCCACCAAGATCTTTTGAAAGTACTAACGTTGATAGTTTTTGTCTTGAAGAATATAATGCCGCACTTAATCCAGCAATCCCTGCCCCAACTATTATTGTATCATATGTCTTTAACGGCATACTATATCTCTTTTATACTTTATATAATAAAAAGTTATCTTTTGATAGTCTGTAAAAAAGTTAAGTATGAATAAAAAATCTACTTAGTGTTTAAACCGCTCCTTTATCCAGTGCCTCACATCGTAAAAGAAAATGTTGTCATATGGACAGGCGTTCACGCATTCCCCTAATCCAACACACTTAAACGACTTAAACTCTCCCTTCTTTATAAACCATCCTCTCATATCTGTAATCCCAACTGGACAAGCAGATGCACAATCTACTGTTTTACAATTAACGCATATCATTGGATCCTTAACCTTTAGTCTAAATAAACCTATACTACTAACGGCTTGATTAAACACGCCCCAATAACAATATCCAGTATTAATGCACGCAAATGTACCTAAGAATGGTATAGAAATGAATAGGAGATACCAGATTATATCAAACCAAATGAAATATATTAGAACTGTAATATCAGCGCCGAATATTGTAAAATTAATTATGCCTAACGAATTAAGATAAGATATAATGGAAGCCACTAATACCAATATTGAAATGCTGAGCGTTACAATTTTGAACCAGTTTGATAGTCTTGACGTCATCATTTTTCTTCCTAGCTTCGACGTCCTATTATAAACCTTAAGTGAGTCATAAAAGGTACCTTGATACATTAAGGGTGCAGTACAACTTATGGCACATAAATTTCTAGATCCAAATAAGAAAGAGAGAAGTGCGTAAACTACATAAGTTCCTATAAGTCCTAAGAGTACGGAATTTGAAACTCCTCCTAAAGTTCCAATCCCCATTGACCACATATAAGGTAAATAGGGTAAGTGATCTGAAATTGGGCTAAACATTGGTATGTAAATCGTATATAACGCGTATGCTAGGATCATTAAACTCATCCTAATCCTTACTTCCCTAACCCTCATTTCTAACATCTTTTTAAACGCTAGGAATCCCATTTCTATTCCCATCATTATCAAAAACCACATCGAACCTAGAACAGATCCAACTATGTTTATGAAATTCCATAATGTGTTTATCGGATTTGTTAAGGGTTCCCATGGCAGTGTTAGACTATTTATAAATCCAGAAACTCCAGGTGAAAAGATTCCCTCAACAAAATCTAATACCCCGCCCATGAAGAATTCCATAACGAATGTAAGGAAGATTATTGTAAACGCCAATATAGGATTCTTAGTGTAATTCCCTTTTCTTGAGTTTGGTCCAGCCAGAGCTCTATAAATGAACCATATCATTCCTATTATCATTGATATATCGAAAACTAGTAAGGTATTATAGAGGAAGAAGAAGAACTCCCCTATCATCATTAAAGTGAAAATAATTATTAGTTCAATTGTTGTAAACGTCTCTTGGGATGCCCTTAATCTCTGACTATAAAGAGAATCGTAAATTAATATTGTATCTCCTATCATTATAATAGCGGAAAGCCATATTGGTAAATTTACTGATGGAAATATTTGAGGAAACCAGGGCATTAAAAGTAATAAACCTATTAAATAGTTCCTTAATGTCTTGTTAATATTTCTAAAGGATAGAATTAGCGTAAACACCATTTCAACTACCATTACACTCACGAAATATATATTCTCAATCGACGTATCTATATTAGCTGGGGTTGAGGTTTCTAAAGTATATATTAATGCTCCCATTGTTATTTCAGAAATTACCATAAATAATGCAAATATACCATATATAAACTGTCTCTTTTTCACTTCTTTTATGTTAAGTAATGGATATAGTCCGAAAATCATATATGCGGAATTGGTTATCAAAAAGTAGAAGGGATTATTACTGAGTAGATAAAGGTAAGCGCCTATATTCATTATTAACATCATTCCTTCAACGTACAGCGCTAATAGCACTCTCCTTATTGATATCCACTTTTCCACTTCGTAAATTACGTAAAACATTGCCAGAAGCATAGTAATTGTAATTATTATTGGAAGCAAGGTCATAATCTCACATTATATTTCTTTTTAACGCTAAAAAGTTTTGCTTAAAATATCAGAAATTGTGACTAGTTTTATAAATAGTCAATCTGAAATTAAAATATGAACATTATTGTTGGTTTTAAGATAGTTCCGGACGATCAAATGATTAAGGTTGTGGGAGATAAACTAAATACTGACGCTCCATTGAAGGTAAGCACTTATGATAAGAACGCTATTGAAGAGGCTATACGGTTAAAGGAAAAGTTCGGAGGTAAGGTTACTGGTATTACAGTAGGCAATAACGATAGAAAGAGCATTAGGGAAGCTTTAGCTATGGGAGTTGATGAAGTAATAGCAATATTAGTTAAAGATCCGGACGTTTACGTTACCGCTATGGCGATAGCTGAAAATGTGAAGACCCTAAATCCAGATATAATATTGTTTTCAGAAATGACAACTGATAGCGGAACTTCGGCCTTACCAGCTTATGTTTCCGAACTCCTTGGCCTACCTTATATTTCTAACGTAAAATCACTAAAAATCGAGGGAAACAAGGTTGTGGCAGATAGGGGAATGGTAAGCTATCTTGAGACTGTAGAATCAAGTTTGCCTATAATTGTTAGTGTTGGTGGCGAAATAAATACTCCCAGAATTCCCAGCGTTAAGCAAATCATGGAATCGTCTAAGAAACCAGTTAAAGAAGTTAAATTCGACGCACAATCTAAGGTTAGAATAAGGGAAATTAAACCAATGATTGTGAATAGAAAGAGAATAGTTATTGAAGAGAGCGATATTAATAAAGCTGTTGATAAATTAATTGAATATTTAAAGTCTGATGGGGTGATCTAATATGAAAACTGTAGTGTTCTCGGAAAGTCCGGTATTCTTGAGAATGGCGGCAGCTGTAGCTCAAAGCTTCGGGGGAGAAGTAATAGGAATATCCGACAATGAGAATGTTAAGTTCGTAAATAAACTATACATTATTGATAAAATAGATGAAGATGGTATTGTGGATTTAATATCTTCACTATCTCCAGATGTAATACTAACTGGAAATGTGAGAAGGGATAGGGCAATAGCTGGAAGAGTAGCGGGGAGGTTAAAGTTACCTATTGCTACTGATGTAGTCTCACTAAAGGTTGAAGATAAAAAGGTCACGTTAAATAGAGTAGCCTATAGTGGAATGGGGTTAGTTACTCTAGAGAGCGAGTTACCAATTGTCATAACTATTGCAAATACGCAATTACAACCTAAGGAACTTCAGCCCAGTGTAGAGAAGGTTCAATTGAAAGAGGGTAGGGTTAAAATTGTCGGTAGGAAATCAACTTCCTCTGGAGTTAATTTAGCTACTGCAGATATTGTAGTTGGTGTGGGAAGAGGAATTGGATCTAAGGAAAACGTAAAATATGCTGAAGAATTGGCAAAGGCATTAGGTGGAGCAGTTGGTGGAAGCAGACCAGTGGCTGCCGAGCTCAATTGGGTTTCAGAAGATAGACAAATAGGTTTATCCGGTTTAAGAATTAGGCCAAAATTGTATATAGCCTTGGGAATATCTGGTCAGCCTCAGCATATAGCTGGTATAAGGGATTCGAAAATTATAGTTGCTGTTAATATTGATAAAAACGCCCCAATACTTGAAAATGCAGATTACTTGGTTGTAGGCAACGCGATTGATTTCTGTAAAGCTATGTTGAGTAAGCTAGGGAAAAAATAATAATGATAAAAACGATTTTATTTTAATGGTATTTCCTTTTAAGTCCTTGGAGGATTTTAAAGTAGAAATAACCCAAGATCATGAATTATTAAGAAGTGCAGTTAGGGATTTTGCTGAAAATGTATTGGCGAAGTATGTGGAAAGAGGTGAAAAAGAATTAGATATCCCCTTAGAGGCTAAGCAAAAGGCTAAGGAAATAGGTCTATATGGATTATTTGCAAGCCAAGATTTAGGGGGACAAGGTGCGGACTATTTGTCCTTACTTACAGCAACAGAGGAAATAGCTAGAATTTGGCCCTCTTTCAGCACATTTCTATTAATAAATTGGATGTTTATTTATGCGTTATCCAGATTTGGAAATGAAGAACTAAAGAAAAAATATGTAATACCAGTTGCCAATGGAGATAAAGTAGCAGCATTTGCTGTTACTGAACCAGTAGCTGGTTCAGATGTAGCTGGTATAAAGACAACTGCAAAGAAATTAGATGGCGAATATGTAATAAATGGCAGGAAGATTTTCATAACCAATGGCGATATTGCGGATTATTACTTAATAGCCGCTAGAACTTCACCTCCAGATCCTAAGGCTAGATGGAAAGGAATTTCGATGTTTGTTGTAGAGAAGGATGCTGTAAAACCAGTGAGTAGAATTGAAACTACTGGGCTAAGATCTTCGCATACTGCCGAGATTTTATTGGAAGATGTAAAAGTACAGACTGAAAATCTACTTGGAGAGGAAGGTAATGGATTTAAATATGCAGTAAGTTCTTTTGATTTTGCTAGAACCATAGTTGCTTCACAAGCATTAGGGATTGGACAAGCCGCTTTGGAGAAAATGATTAATTATTCACTTCAAAGATCTGCATTCGAAAAGAAACTAGCAGAATTTCAATTAGTACAGACTAAAGTTTCTGAATCATTAGCAGATTTGGAGGTAGCTAGGCTAATAACATATTGGGCTGGGACGCTGTTTAGAAATGGGAAAGAAAACGAATACACTGTTGCTGCTTCATTGGCTAAATTTATATCCACGGAATCTGCTGAGAGGATTATATTAAGGGCTATGAGTGTATATGGGGGTTACGGTGTTACTACATCTACCGGACTGGAGAGAATGTTAAGAGATTTACAAATTATGAAAACATATGAAGGGACAAACGATATTCAAAGAATAAGCGCGGCAAGGTTCCTCTATAATAAATTCATTGGATATAAGGTGTGACCGTGTATATTGGTAGTTCAGTTAAGAGAGTTGAAGATTTACGATTTTTAACTGGAAAAGGTAGATACATAGACGACATTTACTTACCAAATATGCAATACATGGCAGTATTAAGGTCGAATTACGCTTGGGCTAAATTTAAGCTTGATCCCAAAAGAGCCGAGGAAAGAGGATTTAACGTAATAACATTTGAAGATACGAAGGAATTTTCGCCATTACCTAATTTTTTCATACCTGATCCTAAGAGAGCACCTAAGGAATATATTTTAGCCAAGGAAGAGGCTAAGTATTTTGGCGAACCAATAGCGTTAGTGCTAGGTAGGGATAGATATGAGGTTTACGATGCCTTAGAACTGGTTGATGTGGATTATGAACCTATAGAACCAATAACTGATCCATTCAAGGCGATAGAACCTAATTCACTTATTCTTCATAAGGAACTTGGCTCTAACATTGTGTATAGTGATATTTTCGAATATGGAGAGGAACCAAAGGATTACCACTACGTAGAAAAGACGTTTAGATATAATAGGATTTTGCCGGCGCCTCTTGAAACCAATGGGGTTATAGCTGACTTCGATAAGGTTAGCGGAAACTTGACAATATATGCAAATACGCAAGTTCCGCAAGTCTTTAAGACAGCCCTAAGCATTATCTTCAATATTCCTAGATCTAAAGTCAGAATTATCGTCCCAGATTCTGGAGGGGGATTTGGTGGAAAAATTTTCCTGAAACCTCTAGCTATGACCGCCCTAGCTTCGATATTAACTGGAAGACCAGTAAAGTATATAGAGACTAGATATGAGCATGTAATTTCTGCAATCCACGGGCCAGATAGACATTACACTGCCAAGATTCTATTTAAGGGGGATGAAATATTGGGAGCAATAGTTGACCTAGTGGAAGACTTTGGAGCGTATTTACATACCTACCAACCCTTACCGATTCTCAGACAAATATACCAACTAGTAGGACCGTATAAGATGAAATACCTCAAGTTTAGAGTATCTGGAGTAGTTACGAATAAACCTCCGACTGGGGCATATAGGGGATTGGGAATCCCACCGGCAGTGCTAGTTTTAGAAAACCTTGTGAAAAGTATTTCCAAAGTAAATGGCATTGATGAGATAGAATTAAGAACGAAGAATTTCATCGATAAACTTCCTTATGAACACATAACCGGTGCAATATACGACAGTGGGAATTACAGAGAGGCATTAAAGAAACTCATAAGCCAACTAGAAGTTAAGGATAAGGATAAGTACACGGGAGTTGGAATAGCATTCGCCTTAGAACCTGGATCTTCATTAGCATTCCAAACACTAGTAGTTAACAAGCCTAGAACACCCTATTATGAAGGAGTTTACATGAGGATAGATAGCGGAGGTGATGTTACGGTGTTTCTTTCAACTAATACTATGGGTACTGGACATGAGACTGCAATATCCCAAGTGGTTGCTGATGTTCTAGGTATACCAATTGAGGATGTAAAGGTCATCTTAGGTGATACTGCCGGTCCGCCAGGTACTGGATTTTACGGTAGTAGGTTCTCTGTAGTAGGTATTTCAGCTGTTTACATTGCTTCCCTAAAATTAAAGGAAAAAATGAGAGAGTATTTAGCCAAGATGTTTAACGTAGAAAAGGATGATGTAAAAATAGATAATGGAACAGTAAAAATAGGTAACAGATCAATTAATGTTAAGGAAGCCGTTAATATGATATATAACAGATCGTATTTGATAGGAGATGAGATCGGATTAGATGTTTCGGTCACTATCAATTCATATAACGTGAATATTGCAGACGAGAAGAGAAGAGTGAATTTCTCTACAACCTATGGTGTCAATGCGCACGGTATAGTAATTAGGGTCGATAAGGATACAGGGTTTATAAAAATCCTCAAGTACGTGATATTAAGTGATTGCGGAACTATGATAAACCCCATGATAGTCGATGGGCAATTAATGGGAGGTACTACCATGGGGATAGGAGCATCACTCTTAGAAAAAGTGGAATACGATGAAAACGGAATTCCAAAGCAAACCTCTTTTGCAGATTATTGGATTCCTTCAGCAGAAGAGGTACCTAATTTCGAGATACAGCATATGATAAACCCCTCACCTTTCACACCACTAGGGACCAAAGGCGTTGCTGAAGGAGGAGCAACTGTACCTCCAGCTGCAATTATTAATGCCTTAGAGGATATAGTGAAGAAACCTATCAATAGGGTTGAAATACCAATAACCCCTGAGTATGTATTGCAGCTAATTAATGACATGAGCTAATTATTGCGTTAAGTATTTCATCCTCTTTTCCCTTCCCCTTACCTAAAGTGACATATTCGATAACTTCACTTATTAATTGTTTTAAAGTATTATCATCTTCATTACAAAATCTACTTTTCATTTCCAAGTCGCTAGCTAATTTTTCCTTTACAAAATTCTCTATAGGTTCGTGTTCAATTGCCTCTCTTATGAAATTCCTCATTAGTGCGTATTTGTAAAATGGTGTTTCCATAAAATTTGATCAATTTATATCGATATAAAGCTAATGTTATTAACCTATCTTACGAGATATTATCATATGGAAAGGAAACTGGGATTTATATTTGATCACAATAAGTGCATAATTTGTAACGCTTGTGTAGATGCTTGTAATAAAGCTTACGGGGACCTTAACTGGAGAAGTCTAATAGTAATGACCCATGGTGAGAGTAAAACAGCACTTTCTATTGCTTGCAATCATTGCGATAATCCGACATGTATGCAAGTATGCCCCGCCAATGCGATTGAGAAGAACGAAATGGGGATAGTCAGAATAAGGGATGATAAATGTATAGGGTGTGGATTTTGTACATGGGCGTGCCCATATGAAGCGTTAAAATTCAATAATGAGGGAGTCATGAGCAAATGTCACTTTTGTTATGACCGTTTAGCGGAGGGAAAGGGAATACCATACTGTGTTGAGGCATGTCCTACTGGTGCGTTAGCATTCGGTTGGATAGAAAAAGGAGAAGCAGAAGTAAATTATCTTCCACCCTCGGAAATAACTAAACCTAGAATTGTTATAAAACAACCAGAATCAAAGGAAACTCTCAATGCAAGTGTGTTGCATACTAAGAAAGAGGAGAATTATTTAGGACTATTAGCCTTTACGATTGGAAGTGAATTCGCGTTAGGTTATTCCCTTTTTAAATTACCTCTCTGGAGTATTGTGAGTGTTATCTTACTAGTAGCCTCATTGCTTTTATCTGTAAATCACGCTAGGAAAACTGATAGGTTTTATAGAGTTATTTATAACTTGAAAACCTCTTGGTTAAGCAGAGAGGTATTATTTTCATCGATAGCAATATTATTCTATATTTTGAGTATTGCCGAACCTCTATTTTATTACCCTGCCATATTATTTCTGACTGTTGGAGTAATTTCCAGTATTATGATCTATATGTTGAAAAGTAGACCATCATGGTATAATGTTGATACTCCAGTTTCGTTCATAGGGAGTATCTTTACGATGTCTCTCCCAATTGTGTACTTTTTCAGTCACAATTTAACAACTATTATTCCATTAATAATAACTCTTGTAATAGAAATAATTTCTAATAATAGAAGGTCAAACGTTAGAATGAGCCTTAATGTCGCTTCAATAGTTATATCACTAATTTCTATTGTTTTCCCCGAAATTATCATCATAACTGAAATTATAAATATTGTTTCTGAAGTAACGCATAGGAGAGAGTTTTATGAAAAAGTTGTATATTACGGCTTACCTAAAGTTTAAACATTTTTTATAGTAAGTTTTTTAAATGATGAAGAGTATACAGTTCTAATAGGTGGTCATTTATTGCTCGAAATAAGATTCCACGGTAGGGGTGGACAAGGTGTTGTAACGGCTTCCCAGCTATTAGCTGAAGCTGCAGGGTATGAAAATCTTTATACTTCTTCTTTTCCCATTTATGGAGCAGAAAGGAGAGGCGCAGAGATAGAGGCTTATTGTAGAATATCCGATACGCCTATTAGGGTAACTTCTCCAGTTGAAGAACCAGATTACTTAGTAGTAATAGACAATTCCCTTATCCAAATATCAAGGAGTTTATTCAGAGGACTAAAAGATACTTCCACAATATTATTAAATTCACCTTCTAAACCAGATCTTAGGTGGAGAACTTTTTACGTTAATGCAACCAAAATTGCGACAGATTTAGGTTTGGTGAAATCAGGATGGCCCATGGTGAACGTAATTATCTTGGGAGCCCTAATAAGGGTAATGGGAATGCCTAAACTGTCTTCACTTGAGAAAGCAATAGAAGAGGAATTTGATGGTAAAGTAGCTCAACTCAACATAAAAGGTGCAAGATTAGCCTATGGACAAGTTGGTGTCGAGTATGTCACTGCTTGAATATCAGTACTTTCCAATAACTAGACCTAATAAGGGTGCTGGAGGAAGAACCGGAGCATGGAGGATAGTAAAGCCTGTAGTTGACTATAGTAAATGCATAGGCTGTAAAGCGTGTTTTATGTTCTGCCCAGAATCTACAATAGTGCCAAGCAACGGTAAAGTAAGAGTTGATTACGAGTATTGTAAAGGTTGTGGAGTTTGTGCGAATGTATGTCCAGTGAAGGCTATAAGTATGGTGAGTGAACAATGATTAGAAAAATTATTTCCGGAAATGAGGCTGTAGCCTTAGGCGTAAAACTAGCGAGAGTAGGAGTTACTGGAATATACCCAATAACACCACAAACCACAATAATTGAGAAATTGGCAGAGATGAGAGCTAAAGGTGAAATTGAAACCGAAATAGTGAGAGTCGAGAGTGAACATTCTGCAATGGCTGCAACGTTTGGTGCTGCCTTAGGCGGTGTTAGGGCCTTTACTGCTACCGCATCCCAGGGTCTACTTTACATGCACGAAATGGTGTGGTGGGTTGCTGGGAGTAGAGTACCAGTAGTGATGGTTGTAGGTACTAGAGCCGTAGGAGCTCCATGGAACATATGGAATGAGCACACGGACTTTACGAGCGAGAGAGATAGTGGATGGATAATGGCATTTGCGAGTAATCCACAAGAAGCATTAGATCTGACTTTACAAGCATTTAGGATCTCAGAAGACGAAAGAGTGTTCCTACCAATGATGATCGGTATGGATGGATTTATCCTTTCACATACTAAGACTAATGTGCTAATACCCGATCAGGATCAAGTTGATGACTTCTTACCTCCAAGAAGGCAACCGTATGTGATAGATCCAGAAGATCCGGTAGGTATGGGTAATATATTTCCTCCTGAGGGCTATATGAGATTAAGGGAATCAATAGATCTAGCGCTGAGAAACTCAGAGGATGTAATAAAGGAAATAGGAAGAGAATACAATAAGAAGATTAATCCACTGGGAGATTATTCCACTCTAAACGTATCGTATAAACTAGAAGATGCTGATTACGCAGTAGTTTTAATGGGAGCATGGGCAGGAGATGCAATGGAGGCTGTGGACACATTAAGGGAGAAGGGAATAAAAATAGGTATGTTAAGAATAAGGTATCTTAGACCTTGGAGTGAGAAAGAGATAAGAAATACATTAAAGGATAAAAAGGCGGTCCTAGTGTTAGATAGGAGTACGAGCTTTGGCAGAGGTGGAGGTCCGCTTTATGTTGAAATAAAGTCTACAATCTCGAATGTTGTACCACAAATAAAAGGTGTAGTAAGTGGATTGGGTGGTGTTACAGTTAACAAAAACGATCTCGTATATATATTTAACAAGTTTGTAGAAGGCCTAAAGGATGACGTAATTTGGTATTATCCAAAGGAGGTAGGGAAAATTGAGCTTAGGACTCCGAGAGATATTGAATAAGCATAACGGTATCTTATCAGGAACTTCTGCTTGTCCTGGTTGTCCAGAAAATATGGCAATGAGAATGCTAGGAATGGGATTAGGTAAAGATGTAGTTCTAGTAGTAGTTGCTGGATGTTCCTCGGTAATACAAGGAAATGCGCCTTATAATGCTTACAACTTCCCTACAGTTAACGTTGCTTTTGCAGCTGGTCCAGCTACAGCAGCTGGTTTGGCTAGGGCGTATAAACAAAAAGGTAAAAACGTCACTATAGTGGTTTGGGCTGGAGATGGAGGAAGTGCTGATATAGGATTCGCCTCACTAAGTGGTGCTGCTGAGAGAAATGACAATATACTCTACCTTACTGTGGACAACGAGGCATATATGAATAGTGGAGGGCAGAGAAGTGGATCAACTCCGTTTGGTGCAATAACCACAACAACTCCAGAGGGAAAAAAGGAAAATAAGAAAAATCTACCACTATTGATGATAGCGCATAATGTACCCTATGTGGCTACTGCATCTGTAGGATATCCGCATGATTATATAGAGAAGTTAAAAAAGGCTAGGCAAGTCGAAGGTTTTAGATACGTTCATGTTTTAACTCCAGACCCTTATGGTTGGCTATTTGATCCTTCAAAGACCGTTGAGGTTGCAAAATTAGCAGTGCAAACTTGCTACTGGCCTCTATTTGAGTATTATAATGGAAAGTTAAACATTAGTTCAGAAAGTTTACATTGTCTTGATAGGAGGACTAGAAGACCTATAAGAGACTTTCTAAGCATACAAGGAAGATTTAAGAAATTAACTGATGAGCAAATAAAAATTTTAGAACAATATATAGACAACTTGTGGGAAAAGCTAAAATCCATGCTCAATAATCCCTAAAAACTATTTCTTATATTCTTCTGATGCTATCTCAAACCCTTCCTTCAGTTCATTTAAAGCATTACTTACTGAACACTTCTTAACGGTCTCTTTTCCCAATGAACCTACCTTTTCATCTTTCAGCGCTAACTTAAGTTTTTCAGCTAATTCATCAATGTTTCCGGACTTGAATACAAAGCCGTTACCTCCCTCTATAATAAGCTCACTTATACCGGCACCACTACTTACAACAGCAGGCTTCCCATAAACCCAACCCTCACATACTGCTAGTCCGAATCCTTCTATTCTGGAGGGTAAAAGAACTACGTTAGCCCTCTGATAAAGCGCGAATAATTCTTCATCTGGTACATATCCAGTGAATACTACCTTATTTTCTACTCCTAAGCTCCTAGCTAACTCCTTTAGCCTACTAACCCACATACTTCCCTTATCGTGTCCTAGCGTCTTACTAGTAAAACTACCATCTCCTGCCAGTACCAATTTGGCATCAACATTTTTTATGGCTGAAATCGCTAAGTCTTGGCTTTTCATTGGATCCATTCTTGCTACAACTAAAATTACCTTATCATCGCTTTTCAGTTGATACTTATCCTCGATGTATTGAATTTCTTTTCTTCCCACTGTCTTATAGCTGGAGGGGTCAATGAACGGGTAAATTTGTTTAACTTTAACCTTAGCTCCAGTTCTTACAAGACCCTCCAAGTCCCTTTTAGTACTTAAGATTACCAAATCGAAGCTCTCAAATGCTTTAATTAGAAATTCCTTTAATTTTCTACTTAGGTTTTCTGGTACAAAGGGTATATGATACCATAGAACTGCTGGGGCTGAAGGTCCTATTATCCCTCCTACCAACAGTTGCTGGAAATCATTTATAAAATAAATATCCGTATCGTTATAAAATTCCAGCAATTTTTGAGCTGAAAGCCAGTTATAATTTGCATAGGCTATATATTCTTCTCCAACAAGATTGTACTTACTTAATCCATGGCTTTCGTTATAAAGTCCCTCTTTAAATCTGGTATAGTTTGCCAATGATTTAGCATCTAGGTCAACAAAATAAACTTCTGCTTCTTCCATTTTCACTGATGGAGGATAACCTGGTCCCAATGAGACCCATCTGGATTTCGAGAAGGCTCTAGTTTTTATGAGACTTAGCATCATCTTAGCTACTCCACCAACTGAAATGTGATAATCATCATTACTTAGTAGGTTAAGATCTATTGGAGGCTCTAAGTAGCCATATTTTTCCAGTAAATCTCTATAGGTTAATGAAAATCTTATTGGTGGTGTTTGGGTATTAATAGCAACGCTAATCATACTATTTCATTTCGCGTTTATTCATAATATATTTATCTTGAAAAACGTATCTCCTCACCTACCAATGAGGTTCTATTCTAAATCAATTCATCCTTCTCTCGTCATTGATTCTCCAACTCTCATTTGATAAGCAGTGGAAAGAAATTGACGTATAAACTCCACAATTGCAATATAGTAGTAATTCTCTCAAAAACCACACTAGTGCAAATATACTAGCTTATATTAACTCTCCTCCATAGGTTATTTTCTGAAAACTTCCTCTCATCTATATAGCAAACACTAGTTTAGTCATGGGCTTCTCCAGATTAATTTAACTTTCAACAATTAAGACTAAATTTTTTAGGGTAAATTCCTTACTACTCACGTGACAAGATATTACGAATTTCTTTCGAACGGTATCACCTCAGCTTTAATAAAAAATGGCAGTGTTGAATGGTTACCATTACCTAGATTTGATTCTTCATCAATTTTCACAAAAATTCTGGATGAAGAAAGAGGAGGGTATTTCAGTATAAGTCCGGTAGATGAAAAATATGAGGTAATTCATGAAGATTATATTGAAAATACATTGATTCTAAGAACTATCTTCAAAAGCGAGGAGGGTAAAGCTGAAGTAACGGACTTCTTACCTTTATCGTTAGCAGGGATTATACGAATTTATGAAAGTGAAATAGATCTGAAAGTAGAGATAAAGCCATTCTTTGAATACGGCCTTATAACACCAGCTATAATTAAAGCTAGAAGAGGCTTGATATTTAGAAATCCTAAATCCAAAGAGGGCGTGGAAATACTAATAGGTGGGGAATACATACCTATTGATGATACTGAATTCGTTTTGAAAAAGGGTAAAGGTTATATATACTTGCTTTACTCGAAGGATTTGAGATATGGTCTGTTCAGTAATAAGGGCTTTGTTTATTCTGAACCGTATGAAGCCTTAAATAAGGCTATAAGATATTGGAGAAGAAGGTTAGAGAACGCTAAAAAGGTTAACATGTATGTAGATGCATATTATAGATCTTTGTTAGTACTTCTTGGCTTAATTTATGAACCATCAGGAGGAATTATAGCAGCTCCAACTACTTCTCTTCCAGAGATAATCGGCGGGTCGAGAAATTGGGATTATAGATATGTATGGGTTAGAGATGCTTCGTACTCTGCAGAAGCGTTAATAAAAGCAGGATTATTGGTAAAGGCCAGGGATATAATAGGATTCCTAACTGCTATGATAGATCCTTCGTCTAAAAGTTTTGATCATCCACTTTATACAATAGATGGAACAGCGCCACCAGCAGAGGAAATCCTAGATTGGCTAAAAGGTCATAAAAAATCGTTTCCGGTAAGAGTTGGAAATGCAGCGTATATGCAAATACAAATGGATGTTGAAGGTGCTTATATGAATGCACTATACGAATATTATAATGCAAGTAAAGATTCAGAATATATTAGTGAAATATGGTGGGCCATAGAGGCAATAGCGGAATGGACTAAGAAGAGTTGGAAATGGAAGAGTACTGATTTATGGGAACAAAGAGGAGTAGAGGAGCATTTCACGCACACTAAGGTTATGGATTGGGTAGCTCTCGATAGGGCTAGCAAACTTGCAAATGAATTGGGATATAAAAATGAAGCTGAGGAATGGATTAATGTTGCTGAAGAAATTAAAAAGGACGTTTTTGATAACGGATATTCAGAAAAGTTAGGTTATTTTACGAGATATTACGGGAGTAATTCAGTAGATTCTGCTTTACTTACCTTACCGCTATACGGCTTTATAGATGCTAAAGATCCTAGATTTTTGAGGACATTTGAGAAGATCGAGAGGGATTTAATGATTTCAGATGGTTTATTACTAAGATATAAGGATGACTTTATGGGAAATGTAAAACATCCTTTTGCCCTAGTCTCGACATGGTTAAGCCGGGTTTATATTAGATTAGGAGAAGTAGACAGAGCGAAAAAAGTAATTGAGAAGCTAATTAACTGTTCTACATCATCATTATTACTCGCTGAACACTTAGATCAGAACACTTGCGAACCTAGGGGTAACTTTCCTCAAGCATTTCCCCATGCAGGATTAATAGTGGCAATAGTGGAACTAGAAGAGAGGTTAGTTTAATGAATAGATTACAACAACTCTTAAAGGAGGCTTTGGACGAAATCGAAATATATGGGTCTTGGGTTTCTCTCTATTATATTCTTAAGTTATTAGCAGAAAGTAACGTAGAAAAGTTATGTAAAGAACAAGAAGTAGCTTATCACATGACCGTTGACTCCCTAACGTTGTTTACAATATATAAGTATGGGGGAGGGATTGACAAGACTAGACTTTTCGTACTCTCATTTTTACTTTACGACTATTTATCCAGATATTACAATATACAAAACCCGATTTTTTCAATTAAGTGGAATAAAAGATATTTTGTATATAGTCCAAGAATAGATTCTCGTTTACATACCTTATCAAAAAAGAGTCTAATTCTAAAAAAAGAAAGATTGTATTATTTAAATCAGTTAGGGAGAAGTGAGGCTGAGAGTATAAATATTAGAGAAAAGGATAATGCAAAAGTTGATAGTATTGTAACGAATTTGAAATCTCTCAAAAAGGTTAAGGATATTAGAATATTTGTAAGAAGACATCTTTTGGGCAATGATAAATAGAAGAGTTATAACATATATAATAAAAAAATTTTATTCTTTAAAGGTTATTTTTCAGTATGATCAGACCAATAATTCTTCCCCCAAAATCTCCCTTTAGCGATATTAAAGGTGGAGTAGGAACCCCATACGTAATCTATGATAGTAAAAGAGACAAGCACTGGTTCCTCTTCACTGGTTGGAGTGATCTAAAAGGGTTAAAACGTGAAGGATTCGTAGCGCCAATAGATAGGAGTCTAAACGTTGACTTTAGTGGTATTAAGAAGATTTTACCATCTGATTTCCCAATGCAAGTTGACTATAGTAACAATGGAATAAGGGGATTTTACAATGAGGCTAGAGACGAGTTCTACATCACTTCTACACATGGAAATGATGTCTATTTCTTTGCATTCGATCAAGAGTGGAAACTAAAGGGATATAAACTTTTAATTAAGGACTTAAAGAAGGACTCTGGCTTTCCTATAAGACCAACCGGAGCATATAGAAATATGCATGACGCATTTGCAGTAGCTCCTAATGCTGATTCTTCTGGTGTTAAGTTATATATGGTAAGAAGCGTCGACGATTTGGAAAAGGTGAGAGTTGAGGATTTAGGGGATATTGGAGCTTGGGCTAGGAGTAATGATGTATTAGACTTCACACTTATCCCTAGGTTTCAAATCTTCATTGAAATGAATACTGTTTCAAAATGGATGTTACAATCGTTCATTGGACCTAATTTAGATGAGCTTTATGTGACAGAAGATGTTAACAAAGTTAGTTTTCTTCAAGGTTCACTAATGCCACTTCTAGGTTTAGATGACTCATTCGTTCAAGTTGGACATCCTCATTACACTACCGAACCAGACGGAAAACCAAAATTGTTTTTTGTATCCTTCAGAGATACCTATACCACTAGGATCGATACTGGGAAAGAGGGCTATACACATGAAATTTGGGTAGAATACGTTGATACTTTTATCTTTGATCCTAGGAGTTATGGTGAGCTAAGAGGGAAATTCAAGGGAAGGGAGAGTAAGTGGTATTATGTTCCTAATGCCAATAGACTAATCGTATCAGTTAACGGAGAAGCTGAATTACAATTAAAGGCTGATATTAATGATGAAGTTAGCGATAGCGTGGTATTAAAGCGTGGAATAAATATTATCGATAAGCCTACAACTTGGATTAGATTAAGTTCGTCAACAGAAATTGGTGCCACAATTAAGGCTTTAGTTTATTAAGAAAATCTTGTTTCATTTTTAATACTAATATAGATATATTATGTAGATTCTCTCTTCATATATACATATATTCTTCATAGCCAATCATTAGATAAGTTACAAAAAGTAACTAGGAAGTCTTATGAATCAAATAAAATAATTATGAATACGTTCTAATTGCGTGACTTCTTTTAAACTCCTAAAGTCAGTATTAAGGGCTGTAAGCCTTATGAACATTTTAGAACCAAAACCTTTAACATGATTGGCAAGGATGACGTCTTTGCTCTTATATTGAGTGAATATAAGGATTCACAGAAACCGGTCTCATTATCTAAGATTAAGAGGAAGTTTAAGGATAGAAACCTCATACATGTACTCGAGGAGTTAGAGAAGGAGGGAAAAATAAGAAGAGTTGAAAATGGGAGTAAAATCACTTTTGAACCGCTAGATAGTATAAACATAGAAGACGAGTTGAAAATACTAAGGGATGAGATTCATAAAATGCTTGACCTATTACAGAAATTCGTTGAATCAAAGAGTTTTTCATCTAAGGATTTTGATGAGGCTTATGATAGGATAAGGGATTCTTTAGGATATGCGCCATTGGAGAGAATAAGGATAGAACTAGGACTTTCTAAGGAAGAGTTTTACTCAAAATTTAGAAAATATGTAGAGGAAAATTACGATTTAATAGCTGGAGGTGATGAGGGATTTACGAGAAGAGGCGTTACTTACGGAATAGTTAAGAGGAGGAGATAAATATGGTTTGTGAGATACCAAGAGTAACTGTAACTACATGGTCATCTAGAAGCATTATACTGGTAGGTCCAACATATAGAAAATATTTAGAAAAGACACTAGAAATAGTAAGAAATAACGAAGTGGCATCAGTTGTTGGACAACCTGGTATGGGAAAGACTACGTTACTTAAGAAAATAGAGGAAATAACAAAAACTGATAACTTATCAATTTACTTAGACTTAGCTAATAAACAAAGTATAGATGAGGAATTCTGGACTAAGACTACTCAATTCGAATTGAGGGAAAAGGCTTTACTTGAACTGCAGAAGATAAAGGGTAAGCTTGGATATTCTTTTTGGAAAAGATTGATGGGAGTTAAATTTGAGGATTGGTTGCTAAAAATTTGCAATAAATATAATAATCCCTTTCTAAGGGTTTATTGTTTGAGCTATGAAAGAAACTTCGACGGAATGATTAATGCGTTAAGAGATATGAAGAATTTGAGTAAGCTAGTACTTTTAATTGATGAAATAAGGGATTATCACTTAAGTCTAATACACAGGCTAATTAACGCAGGACTTGATATACCGATAATTATGGCAATGCCTACTGAGGTTTACAGCAAGGTTTCTGATTTAGCAATAAGAAGGAGAATAGAGGAGAGCAGAATTCCTCTAGATGACGCGTTAACAAGTGAGGACATAAAGGAAATTGTAGAAGCCTATTGTAAAGATCTAACAGAGGACATTCTACCAATAATTATAACACTATGGAATAGTAAAGAGATAACTAATGTCAGTTCAATATTACAGTTCATACGAAATGAGATGGATAAGGTAGAAAAAGTTTGTGAGAAAAATAACATAGATTGTATTAGAAGTGAATTGAGAAAATATACAAGTCTAAGGAATCCAGAAGTTGACGCTAAGGAATTTGAAAAGAAGGTTAGAGAGTTACTATCCAATATTAGTAAAGAGTTTGGAATAAGCTATGTTCATCCAAGAGGAAAGAGAATTGAAGTTGACGGAAAGTCTATTGTAGTAGGCTTATTCTTCATTGTGGATGATCAAGTATACTTGGGAGATGTAGTATTTTCAAATGACGGAAGCTTATATAACTATGAGGAATTGAAATTGTTAAGCAAAATTGAGGAAGTGGAACATGATAAGAAAGTATATAAGGTTAGGGGAAGATTCGTAATAACAAACACCGCTACTAATATTAATAACATTTACACACTAAATATCCCTACGCTAGAAGTTGTGAAAATATTGAATGGTGACGTCTTCCTATTAGAAGAGAGATTAAAGATCCTTTTCGATCAATATCAAACACCTACAAGGAATGAGACAGAAAACCTCGCCCTTTAATATAAGGGAAAAGAGAGTGAGTATTTGCTTGATTTACCTATTGAATATTTTTACACTAGATCACTATATTATCTCCATTTCGGTCAATGTTAAAGTGTACAATTTAAGTTAGTAATGATTCTTAAATATCTGATAAAAATCTACAAACTAGCTAATGAGTGCAATTGTAGATAAAGCCAAAGAGACTTTATAACTTTTATACGTAAACGCTTATAGAGTAATGGGTGCTAAGTTTTGTTCTCTAATGATCCCTCAACTTTAACTAGAAAAGAAAAATTTGATAAAGAGGAATCAGTCAGAGCTATAAGAAATGCAATAGCTGCAGAAATAGATGCTATAAATTTTTATCTACAACAAAATAAATATATTGATGACGAGAAATTAAGAAAAGTACATGAAGACATAACTAAAGAGGAAATGACTCATTTTGGAGAATTCCTAAGACTACTATATCAAGTTTCTCCAGAGGATTTCAGTTATTTTAAAAAGGGATGGGAAGAAGCTTCAAAACTGATTGGTGAAACCAAGGATTTTCCTTTAATTCCAACTAGTAGTAAGGAGATTTCCAAAGACCATATAGTGAGCTGGATAACTGAGGGAATTGTGTCGAGTAGAATAATGAGGAATATAGGAAATACAATAAAATATGAGTTTACCACCATACCTTTATCAGAAATAAAAGAGGATTCCGGAGATATAATTCAAAGCAAAAGTGCATCACTCTATGAAGTTCCGTTAATTAATTCTCAAGTAAAATTTTATTTGGGTCAGAAGAGCGATTCGAGAAGAACAGCCGTATTAGCTGGAAAATCTTTTGCTAAGATGGAGAATTATTTATTATTAAAAAATCATCCGTTATCTCCTCTAAAAATCGGCTTGAAAATTACAGGTTCTGACTGGAATGTCGCTGGAAATATACTACTCGATGTTCTAAGAGCGTATGAAAATTTAACTCGAGAAGGATTCGGTAAAGACGTTTACATACTAATGTCTAGCTTAAACTACTCTAAAACCTTCAGGGTGGTTGATAGAAGTGGCACCTACGAAATTGAAATGATAAAGGAAATAGGGAATGTAGTACCTACGGACATAGTTAGTAATGATGAAATTTACGTCATCAGTAAGCAGGGATTTGACATATTAGTGTTCTCTGACCTTAACGTCGAGTACTTGTCCAAAGAAAAGGACTATGAGGTATATTTGATCACTGAGCAAATTGCACCTAGATTAATTAGTAGCGCTGCTTCTTGCGTAATTACGCAAAAAACATCATGATTTAGCTTTCACTTCCTCCAATCTTCTTTTTAAGTTCTTAAATATCAAGTCATCTAAGGAAATATCATAGGCTATTAATTCTACATTTCCGCTCGCCTTAAGTAGATATGCAAAAACCTCACTTCCAGGTACATCCATATTATTTATCTGAGCATGAGAGACTTCTCCATTGACTATGGATGTTATTATATTATAATCATCTCCAAGAATAATTATACCTCCTTGTTTAATATTTACTATAACCTCTCTTAATTTCAATATAACCTCTTCAACACTCCCTCTAAATCTAAATACCTCATTGAGGACTGGAGTTTCTTCCAAGATAGAGGGCTTAAAATAAAATTTAACAAATGGTATTACATGCTCTTTTACTAAATGCGTTGCAAAATCAAAATCTCCTATTCTGACTCTATCTAGAAAACCATAGCTTTGCTTAACATCTGCAGCAACTTTCATTCTTGTTAGTTTACCTAATTCTGTTAAGATAAGATCTATCCTCCACGTTAATTTCCCATTATCTCCTTCTCCCTTATATGTAATGGTATTAAACGTAAGTGTAGGTCCCTCCATTATACCTGAAAACGTTATTAATCGTGATTCTGGATCTCCGATTAAATAAAGAACTTTGAACTTATTTTCAGGCTTTTTTAGACTACCCATTGTTACGAATTTACTTTCGGCCTTATCAAATATATTCACAATCATCAGGTGACCTAATATTCCAGCAAATCTCACTGGGTCTATAAAGAATGACAGTAATTGAGATCTACTAGCTTTCACTTCCATTTCTTCTGCATAGGGCATAAATCTACTATATAATTTTAAAATATAAACCTTATTGATTTATATAGAAGATTACCGATGTATAAATATATTCAATGGAAACGAAACGCAAACGCAAAATATGAGCTCTCATTTGGTTCTAATATTTTAAGTCCTAAACCATTATGATATGCATCTGGGGCACCGCTCATGGGTTCTATCGCAATTGAGCCTCTTACGCCAGTATATATTTGTACAAATGGCATGTTTCTTCTTGTAATTCTCACTTTTGAATAGGATGAATGTAGCTGAATACCTCCACTTATCAAGAAACAGTCATCGTAATCAGTGTGTTCAAGTTTAGTCTTTACCAATTCCCCAGTAGGAATTTTATTGAAACTTATGCACTTCTTTATACTTTCCTCCTTTTCCACTACTATTCTCCAATCATCTGCCGTAATAAAGTATGGATGTGCACCAACCGTTAATGGTGCTCTTTTATTTCCTACGTTTCTTACAACTATCTTTATCCTAAGTCCGTATTTGAAAACCTTGTAGGTTATAACACAATCGAGCTTGGAAGGATATCCTTCATGTTCTAGAATATATTGCAAGCTGATACTATCCTCACTTTTTCCTATAACGTTGAACTCCTTGTCCATGACTAATCCATGTATTGCGTTTCCCTCTCTATTTTGAGGTAAAGTGTATTTTACTCCTTCAAATACATATTCGGCATTTTTCACTCTATTTGCAAATGGTATTAGGATTGCCATACCACCCCTTGTAGGTCTCTCCAAATCTCCTCTTAATATCATGTCCCTATTTCCAATTTTAAACGAATAAAGATAGGCACCTTTTGTTAAAATTTCAGCTTCAGTATCTCCCTTTTTTATTTTCATACACTTTCACATTCGGACTGGGATTAAATTTATTTTCTGTCTCTGAGCATTCTCTTGTTTCCTATATTTAAAAAATTTAAACTTAACCAAGGATATATTGCTCGTTAAACTTTACAATAAAATTTTTAAACATTACATTGTGGCTAAAACAAGTAATGATTAAGTATAAGGATACCAGATGGATGTATCTAATAATACCCTATAACGCTTCAACGGGACCATTGTCAACATTAGTAACGTTACAGATTCTCTCGCTTGGAGGAAATGCGATTAACGTAGCATACGCCATATCCCTAAGTAACGCTGTTCTAATTCCAGCTTCAATATTATGGGGATTTATGGCTGACAGGATGGATAGAAAGAAACAAATATTGTTAAGCCTAGCTGGGGTTTCAATCCCACTTGTCTTTATGCCATTCATGAACAGTATCTCACTAGTCACCTTAAACTACGCTTTAATCACATTTATGAGTACTGCGTCAGCTACACCGTTCAATTTATTAATAATGGAGTCCGTTGAGAAAAAACACTGGGGTTCTCTTTTCTCAAGGTTCTCCTTATTCTCCTCCATAGGTGTCTTGCTGGGATTAGTTATTTCGACTTTTCTGGTAATTCTCTTAAGAATTGACCAAATAGAGGAAATATTGGGATTTTCAGTATTAGCTACGTTAATAGCAAGCATAAAGATACTACCTAAACCTATAATTACTTTTGAAAGGACTGCTATCATACACCATAAAGAGTCATTTTTAACTAGAATGAGACACTTGCCAATGATGTTCCTTCATTTACCTAATATTCATCACTTCAAAATGTTCTCCATGACTAGATTATTTAGGAAACCCATTAATTACGTTCCTTTACTGTATCTAGGAATAGTGTTATTTTACATAAGTAGTGGAATATTCAATACAGTTTATCCAGCTGGCTTGTACGTGAAAGGGTTAAATAAATCTGAGGTGTTGGCTGTAATAAGCGTCGGTATGGTATTTCAAATTTTAGGATTTAGAATATCCTCAATGCTACTTGAAAGTAAAGATGAAAAAGGATTAGCACACATTTCACTTATCCTAAGAGGAGTATCTTATGTTGTACTTGGTATATTTGCTCAATTATTTTTAGGTATACCAATATTTATATCTGGGTTAATATTTTATCCGTTGGCAGCTGGAATTGCCTATGCAATTTTCTACTCCTCATCTACTACCTTAATATTCAAAATTGTTGGGGAGAGGAGACAAGGAACTGGGCTCGGAGTTTACAGTACTGTAGTAGGGATATCGTTATTTCTAGGATCGCTTTTGTCAGGTTATATCACGCACTATATCAGCTACGGTATAGATTTTATAACAGCGGGGATAATACTCTTATTTGCTTCGTGGATATTTAGATATCTAGAGGAAGGATGATTTTATCTTAATTTTTAGTAAAAATAAACTAATATTTAAACTTTATGATATTTTATCGATGTGACTTTTAGGACGACTTCATATGCTATTTAGTTAAACCCTAGAGAAAATAAATAAGATAAAACTTGATATATTATGATTTTTTATAATGTTTAATCATAAAATTTATTAAAATGATTTATCTAATATTTAGTAGAGGTATAAAAAATGAGTGAAAAGCTCGATAAACTAATGCAATTAAAAGGAGCAATAGCAGCTGGACAATATACACCGGATGGGAAACTTGTAGAGTATAAGGGACCGATGTCTAAAGAGATTGCTGAGATGGTAGCAAAGATGGTGGCAGCTAACACTTTAATGGGAACTGTGGAAGCAGAGTCTTTCACGAAAATTTCTGGAATGAGATGGACTCCGTTTTTAGGGTGGGCTGTAGCTGCAGGAGAGTATGCAGTATGCGTAATGGGAAATTATGGAGTGTTTGTTAAACTTGCTGAGGCAGATTTCAATCAAATATTCAAAACATTAAGAGAAGTAGCCGGAATATAAGGCTAAAAGGTTTTATAATATCTCTTTTTTTCATAAATCCAGTCCTCACTTTGTTCATGGCACTCTATACTGTACCTCTTACAATTCTCTAATATTTTATTCTTCAAATTAACCCACCAATGTATAGAACCCTCCTTAAATTTTAACCCCCTATAGTAATGAAAACTATCGAAAATTACCCTTGCTTTGATATTTGAAATTTCACGAATTATATTCTCTACCTCAGTATCATTTACACCTTGAATAATAGGTCCTAGGAAAATCCAAGTTTCCAGCCCTTCATTACTGAGTTCCTCTAAGGCTCTTAATCTACCTTTAGCTGGAGGTGCGTTAGGTTCTAACTTATTATTTAAACTAGTAACTGTAAATCCAACATCAACTCTATCCTTGTATTCTAAGAGTACGTCAATATCCCTTAAAACTAAGGGTGACTTAGTCTGAATTGAAACTCTGAAACCATTCTTTAATAATATCTTTAGGCTTTCCCTAGTAAGCTTTCTTAAAGCCTCTATCGGTTGATAAGCATCAGTTATTGTAGATATCCCAACTACTCCCCTCTTATAGATTTTCACTTCTCTCTCTAAAACCTCAAGCAAGTTCTCCTTAACGGCTACAACTTTCCCCCAATTTTCTGAAGCCTCCCTATCTGGAGTGAAATTGGGGGCATAACAATAGGGGCAAGAAAATACACAACCTAAATAAGGATTTAGACTATAGTTTAACTCTTTCAATCCAGATTTACTTAAAGCAGATTTCACCCTAATGGACTTTACAATCATTTTAACCACTTATCAATGGTATTAAAGGAGAGTAATGACTTACTTAACCACTGCTTTAAATCAGATCTTAATAATCTTTTAACGAAATTTAAGGCAGTACTTATGTCGTCAAATACTACTGGCTTACCTTTAAACATTTCCTTAACGTTTTCCCTAACAAACCAAACACCTACTGGCAAGTTAAATCCTTCATATATCTCCCTCCATAATATTGCAGTGGCTTGTCTCTTTCTGCTTGCCAAGAATTCCGTCACACCTAATCTAGAAGCATAATAACAACCGCCTATTTCTGGATAATCAGATCTACCATGATACCTTTCGTTATCCACTTCTATATCAACATAGTTGCCAAACTTATTCCAGGTACTTCCAGGATACCAGGCTTCTCCCCATTCAAAGCTCCAATCTCTAGGAAGAAGAATTGCGATGAAAAGATTCTTATTATATTTTCTGAAATAAACTTCAACCTTGTCTATCGTGTCATAATTCTTTATATTCTCAATTAGAGTATCGGAAATAGCCTTATCCACTGCTGTTATACTCCATCTAGTAGGTACTAATTTTCTTTCCTTTCCAATTCCACCAATACTTAATATCCTGGATATTTTTTCTACGTCAATCCCTGCATTATATAATTTCATTATACCATCTTTTGCCCTCATATCGTTATCAACATAAACCTTCTCTACTACTGCTAAGGGAGGAGGCAATGTGGCTATCTCAAGCTTTTCCAATGGTGCTGAAGGACCTAGAGGTGGCAGACTTTCATCTAAAATACCTCCAGAAGGTATTCTCTTCAGCCTTAAATCCAATTCAACTGGTCTCGATGATATTGTTATACTCTGAATATCTAGTAAAAACCTATCTGGTAGTCTTGCATCATCTTTGTGATATTTGACACCACCTCTCACTAAGGAAAGCCTCATTGATAAGAACTCACTTAAGTCAGCATTGAGCCAATATTTGGAATCTTCAAACTTACTCGTATCCCCTAAAATTGGTGGGGCAGAGGGATAAACTGTAATTTTGGGATAACTAAATCTACCTACAAAGACGGATGGTGGGGAAGAACCATATACCTCCTTGAAATTTACTCTTACCGTTTTAGTATTAACTATGATTGGACAGTATGAAAGACCGCAAAGATACTTTGCCCCTCTACATCTTATGCATAACTCTGGCCTTATCACTAATTTAATCTTACTCTCTTATCTATATAATATTTTTATCAGTTAACGTGTCGTTAAGCTCTTTTATTGCAATTACCAATTGCGCATGAACAAAAATCTGAGGAAAGTTACCCGTAAACTCCCCTTTTTCCACATCAACGTGTTCACCTACTAAATGTAGTTCTCTTGAAACCTTATTGATCTTATTCAAGATTTCTATAGCACTATCTATTTTTCCTAATCTCATATAAACTCTAGCAAGCCACACTGTAGTCAACAAAAATGGGTGTTTAGCTTCTCCCATGAAATCAGTTTTGTATCTTTTCACAAATACGTCGGTTTTTAGATCGTTTTCGATTTTCGTTAGTGTATTAATAAATGTACTATCACTAACTTCAATGAACCCATACAATGGTGCTGATAATAATGATGAATCTACGTCATCAGTATTCCCACAATATCTGATAAAATAATTGTTCTTTACACAGTTAGTGAATATCCAGTTTCTAAGCTTTTCCCTCTCTTTAGCCCAAATGTCCGCATATCCGATTAAGTTTGCTAGTTTCCCTATTTTATCTAGTGCTATCCACATCATAATTTTAGAGTGAGTATAGTGTTGAGGACTCCCCCTATCCTCCCAAATACCAGAATCTTTTAAGCTCCAATTCTCTGATATCCAATCCCCAATGTACTTCACTTTACTAAAAACGTCTTTCAGAAACACTTGATCATTAGTCATCTTTACATATTTATAAAGAGCCGAAATGAAAAATCCTTCAATATCTAATTGAATCTGAGAAGAAGCTCCGTTTCCTATTCTTACTGGTTTAGAGTTCTTGTATCCAGATAGCCATCGTAATTCCCTCTCAGGGGGAGGAATTGTGCCCTCTATCGTATATAGGGGATAGTAAAATGGCTTTGACGAGAAATTTATGAGCGAAAGTAAGAAGTTTATTATTCTTCTAGCTTCTACAATGGATCCAGCTTCTAACAAGGCTTCAGCTATGATCGAAGAATCTCTTACCCATGCAAATCTATAATCCCAATTTCTCTTTCCACCTTCAACTTCTGGTAAAGAAGTTGTAGGAGCTGCAATTACTCCTCCAGAAGGCGCATAAATAGAGCCTAGCATTGTATATATGGATGCCTTATAAAGGTCATTAAATGATTTAGCGTCTTTCACATCAATACTTTTCCAATAGTTTATCGTATTTTCAAACGATCTTTCATATATGGCATTTAACGTTGAACCCCTTTCACTGAAAACCCCATGTTTAACGTCAGAGGCATAGTTGGCTATTAAATATCCTTTCCCATTACTAAAATTCCAAACATAATTTCCAGATCTTTTGACCTCGCCCGAAAAGTCGTAAAGAAACGCCATACAATCCCTTCCTCTTGGATTTACAAATCTATTACCATCGATTATGGGCTTGTATAGAGAATAATAGAATCTAGGTTTAAACACGACCTTAAAAGGAATTTCCGATTCAACCTTTCTTATAATTACTGTTTCACCCAATGGTATGAGATCAGTAATACTTATTTCGCCTTGTTTAGTACGTATGGCAGTCATTAATACTAATGGATAAACATATTCTTGTTTAACAGCTATTATTTCTTGTCCTTCTGGTAATATAGAAAACTCTCCTCCATCTTCATCTAACAACCTAGTGAACACTGACGGGGAGTCGAACTTAGGAACTGGAAACCAAACAATTGAAGATAAATCAATTAGGGCTGATGTTATCTGATTTGAGATGAATCCAAGTGTTTTCATAACTAACAAGAAAGGTTAAACAGCTATATAAGTCATTATCTAAATAAGGCAACTAGACTATAATCATTATTTAAGATATAAGTAGATAAGAAATATTATGATTAAAGATGTACTGTCTTGACGATAGGAAAAGGATACCAGCTAATGTTGTATGCTCATCATATAATTTCAAAATAAGGGCTATAGTTAATGGAAGACCTTATATGGCTAGTTATGAGGAGTTGTGGAACTTCCCATTAGACGGCTTAAATAGCATTCACTTATTCGAGAATTTGGATTACGCGTTGAGAAATGATCCGTTTCTCTCAGCTACTAGTTCCATAGCAATATTCGTTTCTGAAAAGGAGGACATCGAAGGCTTTGTGGAACTAATATTATCGAAAACACTTTTTGAAATAAGATCTATTATTTTAGTAGAAAACCCAATTTCAAAATATGGGGATAGTGAAGTAACGTTGTCCTCAAGCTCACTCTACTATAGTGTAAGTTATAGGAACGATAGGCTGATGATCAAGGCTAAGGATAGAGAGGGTTATTATGAGATAAACATGAAATTGCACAATTTTACCTTTGTAAGCGATTATAGGGAATTATTGAGAAATGTGGAGAAGGTAGGGAAAAGCACAAGAGTTGTTATTTGAAAGTTTTTTAACTATCATGACAATATATTACATATGAAAGTGATTGATATAGCTAACCCTATTGTAATAACTATTTTCCCAGAATCCTCCTTAAAGGAGGCTATCGATATACTTTCCAATAATCCATCTGGTAGAATTGTTGTTTTAAAGGAGGAAAAGCCTATTGGAATTGTTTCTACTAGGGATGTTGTTGCTTCTTTCAGCGAATATGGGACTAATATATATGATTTAAAGGTAAAGGATATAATGAGTAAAGATTTAGTTATTGTCTCGCCTAATGATGATGTCAATCATGTAGTTAGGATAATGTTAATGAACAATATTGGAGGAATTCCAGTAGTTGATAATAACGTTATCGTGGGTATTTTTACCGAAAGAGAGATTTTGAAACTGATAGCGTCCTCAATGTTCTCTGGATTAGTAGATTCCGTAATGTCAAGTAACATAATATCCATAGGTGAGGAGAACACAATAATGGATGCTGCCAAACTAATGGTGATGAATAACGTGAGGAGACTGCCAGTGTTTAGCAAAGATAACAGGCTCGTTGGTATAATTACTGCAGCTGATATAGTCAAATATCTAGCTAAAAATAAAAATATAGGAAAAGTTCTAGATGCTGGAACTAAAAATCCAATAACTATAAACAGATATTATAGTATACTGAATGCGGCTAAATTAATGATAGAAAAGAGAATAGGTACACTACTAGTTATGGAAAATCAAAAATTGGTAGGAATAGTTACTGAAAGAGACCTTATGTATGCGTACATAAATATAGCATAAAAACGTTTTTACTTATTTATTTTTGATCAGTTTGTCCCTTCACTTTCATTCCAATCATTTTATGTTCAATCGAGTATAGGGACTTAGCCCTAAAGGTGAGTCATGAGACTCTTTCAAACCTAACTGCACTGGACTCAGATCTCTGCTTAACATCAACCAACCCTTCGTGCATCGCCTCTATTGGATTGGAATCACTAAAAAATAATAAGAAAAATGGAAATAAAAAGATCTCTATTAACATGAAAAAGGATTCAGCCACTACTAGCTATCTTCTCCGTGTCTGTCTTCCTCCAAGGCTCTGCATTTTCTTTAAAGTCAATTCTCTTCTCTATTTGCGACAAGTATTTAGCAATCTTCTCAGCATATTCATAGTCGTAGACCCTATTTATGGCAATTCTCTGAGCTTCTGGGCTACCTGCTCCATGAACCGATTCAATTAGAAACGCCACACTAAAGCCTACATTTTCTAATAATCTTACCATTCTTAGCCTATCTTCCGTACTATAGTCCATCATACCTTGTAGGTACTTCTCAATATATGGTTTAAGTTTAGGGTTTTTCAAATCCCACTCACTTGGAGCAGTACCTATTATACCTCCTGCAATATCAGTTGAAAACTTAGTAATTTCATAAGGAAATCTCGTGACTAATTGCTTAGTAACGTTTGCAAACATGGGATTAACCCACCAGCAGCCATCTTCACATAACTTAACTGCATCTAGACTGGCAGCAATGCCACTTCCATACATGTTCTCATTCAATAAAACCATTTCATTTAGCTTATTCTGAATATGTGGAGCTTTTTCGACTCCAATTTGCTTAGCTAAATTATATGCTGCACCAATTATCACATCCCCCAATCCCGACTTACAACCTCCATAACCTTGCCTATGATAAGAGCTGAAAATTTCAACTAGGATTCCGCTCATCTGCCAATCCCCTAACATAAACACTCTTTCCATTGGAACGAAGACGTTATCAAATATTACCAAGCCCTCATGATTGGTACGGTAGGGTAATCCATCTATCTCCCCTTCTTCTAACCTTCTCCCATCATTAACTTGCCTTCCTATTATAACTTTAATACCCTCAGTATCTAATGGTATAGAAAAAGCTACCGCAAAATCCATATCTTTCTCACTCATCGCTCTAGTTGGCATAACCACAATTTCTTCAGCAGCTCCTATTCCAGTTATATTCGCCTTAGCACCAGAAACGTAAATACCGTCTTTAGTAACCTGGGTTACTCTTAAATAAGCATGAGGTTGCTCATGAGGTCTCAACGTTCTTATACCTTTAACATCGGTCATGGCTCCAGCTAACGCTACATCATTCTTTTGTACATATTTCAAATATTCCACAAATCTCTCATAATACTCCTTTTTACCCCTTTCCGCCATTAGTCTAGAGGTAACGTATATTGCATTTAGAGCGTCCCACCCTACACACCTTTGGAAACACGCTCCCGTTTTATGACTGATCTTTCTCAGAAGTTTAACCTTAGCTGCCAAATCCTCTGGAGATCTATGGATATGGGTGAATCTATTTACCTCTTCATTAATGAAGGAACTCCATGCTCTAGCTAAAGATTCACTATCCTCTTCATGGGCTGCATCATAAGTTGCTTTAAATGCAAGTACTGAAGGCTTTAAGAAAGGATGCTCTGTTACATCCTTTACTTCCTTCCCCATAACGTAAATTTCAACCTTATTTCTATGCCTAATTGCATTAACGTACTCTTCCCCAGTTCTTAGAACCATATTATATAGTAGCAGAGCTGGTTTATAAAGTTATATATATGCCAATAAATATAATTATAAAAACTTTATGACTAACCATTTCAAAATTCTAACCAACACACTTAAAAAGGCAGAATATATTAGTTTATAGTGGACGAGGAACTTTATACTTTAATTGAATTTCTAAAGAAACCCTCCATATCTGCAACTGGAGAGGGAATAGATGAAACAGCAAACTATCTTAAGGAAACTGTTGAGAAGTTATTAGGTGTAAAGGCGAATCTTGAGAAGACTAAAGGTCATCCCGTAGTATACGCTGAAATTAACGTTAATGCCAAAAAGACACTACTTATTTACAACCATTATGATGTCCAACCGGTGGATCCAATAAGTGAGTGGAAAAGAGCGCCCTTTTCAGCAACAATTGAAAATGATAGAATTTACGCTAGGGGAGCCTCTGACAATAAAGGAACATTAATGGCAAGACTATTTGCTATTAAACACTTACTAGATAAGAACGAATTAAATGTTAACGTGAAGTTACTTTACGAGGGAGAAGAGGAAATAGGTAGTGTGAATTTGGAGGACTATATCGAAAAGAATACAAATAAACTGAAGGCAGACTCAGTCATAATGGAGGGAGCTGGCTTAGACCCCAAAGGAAGGCCACAAATAGTACTAGGGGTAAAAGGATTATTATACGTTGAACTAGTTCTTGACTATGGAACTAAAGATCTACACTCTTCTAATGCACCATTAGTCAGAAATCCATGCATAGATCTAGCTAAGATAATATCTACATTGGTAGACATGGGAGGAAGAGTGTTAATTGAAGGGTTTTATGATGACGTGAGAGAATTAACAGAAGAGGAAAGAGAGCTAATAAAGAAATACGATATCGATGTAGAGGAATTAAAGAAGGCGTTAGGGTTTAAGGAATTAAAGTATAATGAAAAGGAAAAGATTGCTGAGGCATTACTAACTTACCCAACATGTAATGTTGATGGGTTCGAATGCGGGTATACTGGAAAGGGTAGCAAAACTATCGTACCACATAGAGCATTTGCAAAATTAGATTTTAGGCTAGTACCTAATCAAGATCCATATAAAGTTTTCGAGTTACTGAAAAAACACCTTCAAAAGGCTGGTTTCAATGGGGAGATATTAGCACATGGCTTTGAATATCCTGTTAGAACTTCGGTTAACTCTACAGTAGTCAAAGCAATGATAGAATCCGCTAAAAAAGTATATGGTACTGAACCACAAGTAATTCCTAATTCAGCCGGCACTCAACCCATGGGGTTGTTTGTGTATAAGCTAGGGATAAGGGATGCAGTTAGCGCAATAGGTGCTGGAGGATATTACTCAAATGCTCATGCACCCAATGAAAACATTAAGATAGATGACTATTATAAAGCTATAAAACATACCGAGGAATTTCTAAAATTATACCCAATACTATAATATAAATCTTAATAAACGAGAAAGCAAAAGATTTCATGTGGAGCTTCCAGGTTATGATTATATCATAGTATATAAGGATATCCATTTTGGGAGACCTTTTATAGCGGGAACGTTAATTAGACCAGAGAACGTACTATATGAACTTGCAAAAGATAAAACATTTGATGAAGTTTCAAAGGCGTTTTACAATCAAATAAACTTTAAACAAATTAGGGAGTGCATAAAATACGCCATCGACGTAATGAAAATATTAAAATATTATAAGAAAGTTAAGCCAAAAGTTCCTAGACGATTAAAGAGAAAATTAGGACCTACAAACTACACTTTCATAGATAAGGATGATGACAATAATAGTAGTAAATATGATCCTAAAATAAAAAATTCTAGCACGAAAGTAGTGGATGTTCTAAATAAGCTTTATGAGGGAAAGGAAATTTCACAAGTGGCTGAGGAGCTTAATATACCCAAAGAGGCAGTAATTGAATCAATTCTTTACTCCGCTTCACTTGTAGATGATTTTCACTTATCGTTATCGGCGTTTGAGGATCCTGCTTCAGTAGTAATAGAATCTTTTAACTACATTAGAAAGAAGCAGTAGAGACGGTAACTGAAGGATACATGTTTCTTATCTTTTCAGCCAATTTGTCGTTCTGGCTTATAATTTTAGTTATATTCATAGCATAAACCGCTATATCTAAACTATCCCAGATTTCTTTATCCTCAGCTGAAATATGATAAATATTTGAACTCAGCCTTACTAACTGAGAAGGAACAGTCACATAAACCATGTAAGGATCATTAGAAGGAGGTATTTCTATCTTGTTCACATCTACTAACTCAGCTCTTACTTTATCTCCAAATATTCTTTTCAGATTTTCCTCTTGAATCTCCATATTTAATCTTTCTAATTCTGAAAGGGAACTAAATTTCTTTGAGCTAAATTGACTTACTAACTTCTCCTCGACAAGCGACGTTATCTTCTTTCCTTCTTTTAAGGAGGAATAAACGACTTTCATTGCCCCACAATCAGTATGGGGCAAGAGAATGACTTCATCAACTTTATTGTTGAACTTTTCTAGTGACATTAAGAGTGAATTAACGTTAGCCCCAGCATTTCTAAGAACTATTGCATCCTGGTATTTTTTCTTGATATAGGAATTTAATCTCCTATCCATGCAAGAAACAACTAACCTCATCACAGTAAATATAGACATTAATAAATTTAAACGTTTATTAAGAAAATATCTATTAAACATTTAAACGGTAATACACAAGATTAAACTAACTATGTCCTATAAGAGCAATCTATACTTATTGTTTGTTACTGGTATTATTAGTGATAATGCTTTTTAAATCTTATTAAAAATACTAATTTATGGATTATTCTGCAATACTAGGCACCTTAACTAAAGATAAAAGAGAGTGCCAATCCTTTCTAAGCATTTGTAACAATGGAAAATTCGTATTTGTGGCAATTTGCGACACCCAAACAAAGGTCTACTGCGGAGAGGTTAATGAAAACTCAATAATATTTGGTGAAAAAGGAAATAATAATAGTGTAACCTATGAAATACCTATAAGCGATAATAACATAAAAGTGATAAAAGTTAGTGATAGTATTTATGCATATAACGTTAATGAATCTCTTTTATCAGATTGAATAGAGCTTATATTTTCCTATGTAGTTTCTATTTATTAATGGGAGTTTCAATATCTGACATAAAGTATATCGTAGAGAGACCTGAGATTTTCGGATTCAAAGTAGAAACTATTAGAAAGGATAACGGATTTAATACTGTTATAAATGACGTCAAACAAAATGGTATAAGGATTGACAACTATTGGGTAACATGTAATAAGGATAATGGTGAATGCGAGGTAGTTGACGATAATAGTAATTCTCTAATAATTGTTAATTTTATAAAGAAAACAATAATCAAGTATGTTACGTCTAAATTATAAATATAAGCTTAAAATCCTTTTATTATAAAAGACACTAGTGGAAAACTTCATATCTAGACTAATTGCGTGTGACAAATGCCCTAGACTCACACAGTATAGAAAATCCTTTCCCGACAACTATTGGAAAAAGCCTGTTCCACCAAACGGTCAAATTGATGCAGAAATAGTAATTGTAGGTTTAGCTCCTGCAGGAAACGGAGGAAATAGGACTGGAAGAATGTTTACCGGGGATGAAAGTTCAAACAATCTAGCCAACGCATTATATGCAGTTGGACTTTCAAATCAACCATTTTCAGTATCCAAAGATGATGGCTTGAAACTGTTTAACGTTTATATAACCTCTGCAGTGAAATGTGCACCTCCACAAAATAAACCCAATAAGGACGAGATAATTAACTGTTCAGTATTCTTGGAAGAGGAGGTAAGAATACTAAAAAACACAAAGGTCTATATAGCATTGGGTAAAATTGCGTGGGATTCCCTCATTTACGTTTTTAAGAAAATTGGCTATAATGTTCCTAACGTTAGATTTTATCACGGTGCTTTAGTGAAGGTTGTAAAACCAGATATGTCAATAATATGGTTAGTAGGAAGTTATCATCCAAGTCCGAGGAACATGAAGACCGGCAGATTAACTATAAATATGCTGATTGAAATATTCAATACTGCTAAGATGTTAGTTAACACCAAGAAGTAAAAATTACCTAATAATAGTGTAAATAATAATAGTGTAAAATTAATCAAATTCTAATAGATTAATCTGGATAATCTTCTATATGGAAAAATATTTGGACATATAATACTACAGTTTAGTAGAAAACTTCTATAGCAGATATGAATTCCAACATCGTAGGAAGTCAGATACGAGCTTCAACGAGATTAAGCTATCTACCAAGAGGTACTGACAATACACAAATTACGAAAGACATACCATGTGAGGTGAAAATTACCGTTATTAAGGGCAAGACATACGAGTGAACTACCCTGCCCTACAAGGCTTCCTGCCTCATACCCCCACCTTGCCAGCGGTAGAGGGCAGAGCTCCACACTAAGGGTCGTTCCGACCCCGAACGAAACTCATTAACCATGACACTGTTACCGCCTTTGGGGCTACTGTCTGGAGCAGAGGCGTACCTCATTGACCCTCGCTTTAACCAAGGCGTCTCGGTGACGCTTACTCCATTGGTAACTATCATGTAAGAAATATATGATTTAGATTAGTTAAAAAACTTTTATATAAGGGGGCTATCCATCCCCTTGAGGAAGGGGGCGGAAGATCCCTTAACCCCCGTTAAGATAAAATTTTTCCCTCCGCACACTTCTTAAAATTAGATAAACAAACTACTTAATTGGTCTATTAAGTAACTTTACACTAAACTATTATATTATAGTTTTTATTTCAATTTAGCTGAATATAAGCATAATTTCATTCATTCGAAACTCAGTTTAAATTCCTCTAATTCACTTTCGTCAAATGTTTCAATTGCGTAACCAAATTTTTGGGAAAAGACTAAGGAATTGCGGCATCTTCTTTTTTTCAAAATCTAAATCATATGTTGAATTTGGAAATAAACGAATACTTTATACGATTTATACTAAAATAACAGAATTGTAACCCATGCCCATTAGCTTTGCAATACCTCTTAAGTCTTTGTGAAAATCCAATAAGACCACAAAGCGTGAGTTAGTCCATCTTTCAACGTTAACTTCAAGTATGAGCAGAATAAAATATAGTAATCATGAGACAATTAGACGCGTTAAAATCTCCACGTTTCACACAAATTTCTACCTTTGGTAGGTTACCAATTTGTGAAAAAAATGAGGAGATAAAGGCTGCATTTTTAGGAATACCTTTTGATGACGCTGTAACTTACAGACCTGGAGCCAGATTTGGACCTATGGGAATAAGGCAAGGATCTAGATTGTTAAGACCCTATAATCAATTCTTAGATACTTATCCTTTTGATAAGCTTAACGCTTGTGATATGGGAGATATAAATGTTATTCCAGGGTATATTGAAGACACAATGAACGCAATACAAACTAGCCTCTACGAAATAATATCATCGAAAAATCTAGTACCTTTTATTGCTGGTGGAGATCATTCGATTACGTTACCCATTTTAAGGACCTTATATAAAAAGTTTGGGAAAATAAATATCGTACACTTTGATTCTCATTACGATTTCTGGGATTCCTATTGGGGAAAGAAATATACACATGGCACGTGGTTGAGGAGAGCAATCGAGGAAGGCCTAATTAAAGAAGCGGTACAAGGAGGGATTAGAGCCTCAACTTTCTCAAAGGAAGATCTGAGGGATAAGGAAAGATTGGGAATTAGGAGCTTTACAATTAGAGATTTAAAGTATAATTTAGACACTGTAATTAGAGAGATAAATTCCCTATCTGGTCCAACACACGTCTCAATTGATATAGATGTTGTAGATCCGGCATTTGCTCCCGGGACTGGTACACCTGAAGTTGGAGGCCTCACCAGTTTTGAAATTATTGAAATAGTTAGAAAGTTAAGATTTGATAAGCTAGTTGGATTTGATGTTGTAGAGGTTGCGCCACCATATGATATGAGCGAAATTACAGCAATGTTGGCCGCAAATATCATCTATGAAGGAATGAGCGTACTTTCATTAAATCTTTAAATTACTGGTACCAGTAAATTACTGGTACCAGTAAATTGTGGTTCATTTACGGGAGACCAACAAATAATCCATTCGGTAGAGAAAAGGAAATAGAATCTTTATTAGGATTGTATAAATTAGGCCAACCCGTAGGTTTAATAGGACCAAGAAGAATAGGTAAAACTTCACTTCTTTTGGCATCCCTTGAACACTCGTCATTTCCATATTCCTTGATTTCGGCAGAGGAATTCGTTAGAGGAGAAAAGGGATTTGACTTTGCGGAATTTCTTTCAGCTTATATCACTAGTGTTACGAGTACGATTTACTCTAAAGCTAATTATAAGATAATATTGGAAAAAGGAAAAAGCTATCTGAAGCAGTTAAGGGATTTACTGGGACAAGTAAAGGTAACTTTCAACATACCAGAACTCTATTCTACAATAGAGTTGACTTTAGATAAGGCAGAGAAGAAAAAGTATTTAGAAAAAGAATTCCGTGACGCGCTAGATCTACCTCAAATACTTTCAGAGAAATTTGGTTTGCAAAGAGTCGTTATTGCAATTGATGAATTTCAATATTTACGCTTAGCCAAACAATCAATACCTGGGATATTCCACATAATGCGAAGTAAATGGCAGTTCCATAAAAATGTAACATACGTAATTTCTGGTTCTCTTATTGGAATGATGATGGAATTATTAAGCTCAAGAAATCAACCTTTCTATCAATTCTTCTACTTAATGAAAGTAAACCCATTTGATAGGAAGACATCAATAGAATTCTTAAGAAAAGGATTTGAGGTGAATAATTTGGACGTAAAGAGCGAGGAAATAGAGCTAATTGTAGATCAAGTGGATGGATTTCCTGCATGGCTCAACTTGGTTGGAATAAAAATTGTAACTGAAAAAAGAAGTGCTAATGAAGTCATAAATTCGTTAGTCAAAGACATAAACTTAGTAACAGCGTTAGAGAATGACTTGAAGAGATTATCCCCAACGGCAAGAGCTGTCTTAAAGAATTTGGCCAGCTTAGGAGGAGCTGGAAGTCCTAAAGACTTAGGTCTGGATTTATTGACTGTAACTAGGGGTCTAAAACAATTAATGAATTATGGCTTAGTTGAAAAGGAAGGAAGGGGAATTTATAGAATAGTTGATCCAATTCTAATAAAATACTTGGTGAGTCAACCTTGAGATAAAACGTAACCTTTTATCCTATATCCTACGGATATTCCTTTAACTTCCTTGCTTATCGTAATTATCGCGTATTTGAGCACTCCTTCACTATACATACTTCCAGGGTTTATTACCAGTGTTTTACCAATTTTATCAATGGCTGAGGACTCGTGTATGTGCCCATGTAATCCCAATAATGGTTGGAATTTCTCTTCTAATTCCCTAACCGATCTAGAGCCTACATGAATCCACTGACCATTAACATATGCGTTATCCAATCTTGTATTATATGGCGGAGCATGAAAATTAAATATTACATTTTTTGTTTCGTTAATCTTTTTTAACATTTCGTGTCCCTTATTATATATGATGTATTCTGGTGCTACTCTGTAGGATTTATATGGTGTTTCATTAGTGTGTGCGTAATTAAGCATAAATAAGGGAGAACTTGAAGTATCAATCTCAATTATCTCCTTAATTTCGATATCGTTATTTTTAAAAATATCATCAACGAAAAAAGGGTCATCGTTCCCCAAATTCCAAATGACCTTGGTTTCTTCTAATCTTTCTCTAACTATCTTAAACCAGCTATTTAGTTGTTGACTTACTAAATCAACGTAAATTCTGTTTATAGTGACCTCATTAAAATCTTCCATTCCTTTTCTATTTTCCAATATGTATATATAATAACCATTTCTCTTTATTTCTTCTACCTCTTCCTTAGTTATTAATTTATTGTCAAGGGTGAGATACTCATCTACCTTTTTATTTAATAAGACAACTCCTTTACCTACTAGATCACCTCCAAAAACAAGATAATTAACTTTAAACATATGTGCTGCGTTTATGGCTTTTCTAAAAACAATATCAGAACCGTGAATGTCAGTAACAAACATTAATTTAATATCTTTAGCCATACTAGTTCACTCAGGAGGAATCTCCTTGAAAATTAGGTTGAAATCAATTCCTTGACGAGCTCTTATAAATTTAGCCACATAGAATATTATAAACAATATTACTATTGAACCAGCGAGTATGCCATAGCCTACTATGGAATCTGCACCTATAGCGGGGACGGTTAGATACTGATAAAATGTGTAAATTAGATAAATTATAGATAACGCAGCAATAATTCTTATCTTGTTTTCATTCTTCTCCGTCTTCAGTACTGCTATTGATAATATTGCCATCGGAAATAGCATTAGTATTGCAACGGCAACACTAGAGAGTAAAAACGCTCCCGCTGAGGTGACAGGTAATGTAAACACTGTTAACCCAATGAGTCCAGCTATCATTGAAAGGATTATTGCCTTAATGGGAACATGCCTTTTTTCGCTAACATCGCCTACAAAATCTGGCATAATTCTATCCATAGCGTAAGAGAATAGTAATCTACTTCCTACGAAAGACGCTGCAGATAAGTACATTAGTAGTTGTACTATACTAGCTAAGGCAAAGAGTACACCCAATACGATGTTCCCACTTGCTATGCCCTCCAGTAAATCTAGATATGGAGTCGGTATTGGCAGAGTACCTTGAACTATACTTAGATACATCATTTTAGTGGTAAAGTCGTATCCAAACTGGTTATATTCAAGGGCTAACGCAGCCGTAAATATGAACCCAGTTATAATCAGTGTTCCTAAGATACTTATTGGCATACTTCTTTTTGGATTCCTTACTTCACCTGCTACATAGATAGTGTTAATTATATAGGAGAATCCTACTACGTAAACTGGATTTAATGAAATAATGTTATAGATATTATAATAAGCGGGAACTGGAGCATTAGATGACGTTACATTTGCATATAGGTTTGATACATTTGCATAAACCGACGCAAAGTTGTTTAATCTAGCTATTGCTAAAGAGTGCGGAACTGATGCCTCTACTATTATCATTCCTATAGCAGCTATTAAAGCTAAAGGTATTGCTATCCATTGGAAAGCTCTATATACTTTATTTCCAAAGATCGGAATTAAGGACATGATAACTATCTCAACTGCACCTATCACCATTATCAAATATGGATTACTATCTATTTGCGAGCCTACTACTATCAGAGAAGGATTATGAGTATAGTAGCCTAAGATTGTTAGTAAGGGTATTAGACCAAATGTTTGTAGTGTTATTCCAGTTATTCCCATAAATAAGGGTACAGTAGCCAAAAAGTATCCAGCGTTACCTACGAAACCTAGTGCGGGATGCAAATTTCTACTCACATAAACATAATCAGCTGCAACTCTAGGAACCTTAGAGCCAACGTATGAAAATATAATTCCCACTAGGAAAAATCCAACTATAGGTAGTAGTAAACCTAATAAAGGATTTCCACCAACTAGAGGTCCAGTGGAGGCAACGTAATATGTTGAAAATAGCAAACCAAGTAAAGCTATATTAAACCATAGGGCGTCTAGGATACCAAATTCTCTTACTAATCCAGATGATTCCCTTAAGAATGCTCCCTTTTTAGACTTCTCCATCAAGCATCCATGTATCTAGAGTTAAATAAGAATAATAAGCTTTAACACACAAACAATTATACATTTTTTAAAAAAATGCTAAAGTGTGTTAAGTATTATCTTTAAAATTTCTATTGCCCTATCAAGTAATGACTCTGGGATAGTTAATGGTGGCATTAACCTTATTACGTTGTCCCATCTACCTGCCTTATAAACCAACAACCCTCTCTTTAACGCTCGTTCTATAACTACCTTTGTTCCTTCGCTCCATGGTTCCTTACTGTCCTTAACTAACTCTATTCCTATCATAAAGCCCAAACCCCTTATATCGCCTACATGTGGATTTTGAACTTCTTTCAATAATTCTAAGGCTTTCCTACCCAATCTCTCAACTCTGGAAAGGATGTTATGACTCTCTATGAATTCTAAAGAAGCTAACCCGGCTGCAAGTCCTAAGGGATTTCCTCTGTAGGTACCGAGGTGAAACCCAGTTGGTAGTTTATCAAAGTCTTCCCTATATGCTACCATTGAAACTGGTATTCCCTCACCTATTGCTTTGGAAATTGTCACTATATCCGGTTCAATATTTTCCCACTGATAAGCCCACATTTTTCCAGTCCTTCCCACACCAGTCTGTACTTCATCTACTATTAGTGGTACTGAATACTTTTCAGCTAGTTCTTTTAGGCCTTTAAGGAAACCCTTAGGTGGAACTACATAGCCACCTTCTCCTTGTATTGGCTCCACTAATATACCAGCTACATCTCCTCCTAAATAACCCGGATTTGACATTGCATAGTCTAGTAAGCTTAATGTCTCGTTCAGACAGTCTTTGAATGGGCACCTATAAGGATATGGATATGGAAACTTTACTACTCTATCATCAAAAAATGGCTGAAATTCCTTAAATCTATTAGCACCGGTGAGACCCAAAGTACCGGCAGTTATTCCATGATAAGACCCCTCAAATGCAATTATAGTCTTCTTTCCAGTTATGAATCTAGCTATCTTTACTGCAGCTTCCACCGCATCTGCCCCAGTTGTAGTAAATAATAATTTAGCTCTCATTCCTAGAGTTGATAATAATTTTTTACTAAAGTTAACCCTAATTTCCGTAGGTACCTCTAATGTGTGCCAAACCTTTTCTAACTGTTCTTGAACTCTCTTCCTCACAAAGGGATTATTATGACCTAGATTGACAACAGATATACCGGTAACCAGATCTATATACACATTACCATCAACATCAGTTACTGTTGAACCTTGAGCCTTATCTATTGCTATCTTAAAGTACTTAGGGTAGTTTATAGCTGAAGTTTCATACTCTTCTTGGTCTTTTAACAACTTAAGTGATTTAGAACCTGGTGGAGTTACGTTAATTATTGGAGCTTCCAATACACTACTGTCTAAATTTTCTTCCATATACTAACTTATCTAGCACTGTTTAAAAATGATCAGCTACCGATATTTAGTGTTTACCCGTGGCGTAACTTCTGCTTACTTTTAACCACTTCTAATTCCGCCACGGGCACCCCTCTTGAGGGCTCATACACACTCACCCTCAACTCATTGGGGCTAGTCGAGGGAAACACCACTACCCTCCCATCCGTATTTGTCGCCCCCAATACCTCGTGAGCATAGCCCGTCATCAGTATGGAGTTCATCAATTTATAATGTAGAGGAAATAATATATAAACATAATCATAATAAAGATCATATTGTGAAATGATTAAAAGTATTTAAAAGTTATGCAAATGTGTTACAGTCTAAGCGCTCTTCTTGACAAGAATCTATAAAGTTGTAATAATTTCTAAAACAGATACAGTTTAAACTAGTACAATCGTTATTAGTGAAAATATAGTAATCGTGAAGAATATTAAATAAAAACTGAAGATAGTAATTTAAGTTTTCCATTTGCTAAGTTATGTATCCTCATTGAAAAAAGATAACCAAGTGCTCGTGAATTTAAATATTCTAAAAATTTGATAGTAGTAAGATTTTTAAGCACTTTTATATACCACATTACTTAAAATGCCAGATAAGAGCCAATCTGTTTTCATAAGACAATCTTCTGGTTTAGTAAGGGAAGTTAGTCCTTGGGCGTCCTTTTTCGCTACATTTGGACTAGTAACGGGTGGAATACCTATATTAATAGTTTCATGGTTATATCTTGCGCCGGGTGCAAATTGGACCTTATCATATTTAATATCACTATTACCGACCTTAGGAATGGCATTTCTTTTTTACTTAGCGTCTGTCTCCACCCCTAGGTCAGGTGGGGATTACGTATTTCAAGCTAGATCGTCACATCCATTGGTGGCGTTTGTCAATTATTGGGCCTTATGGGTGGCCTTTGCACTATCCTTAGGGCTATATAGTTATTTAGGAGCACAATGGTTTGCTTATTTATTTAGTGGTTTAGGGGTCTTTTACAATAACCAAACATTAATAAACTTAGGCTCATTTTTTACCACAACTCTAGGAAGTGTAATAATAGGCATAATAATATTGATTATTGGAGCAATTATAGCCTCAATAGGAAAATATGGTTGGAGTTTTGTATTTATAACTGGTATTGTATCAATACTCTCAACAATAGTAACATTCGTGGCTTTAGCGTTAATAACTCCTTCACAATTCTCTGATGCGTTATCATCTTTTACTGGGGTAAGTAATGCGTATAACGAAGTGATATCCACTGCTACTTCAAACGGCTTAAATTTTGTATCTCCATTTTATGGAGCATTACTAGCAATTCCAGTAGTATGGTATTATTACGTATGGTATAATTTACCAGCATCTTGGAGCGGAGAGATGAAGAAAGTAAAGTATAATTCACTACTAGGTATAATCATTGCAGTACTATTCATAGGAGTCTATTATATTCTATTTACCTCCCTTAATCTTCATGCCTTTGGTGAGAGATTCTTAACGTCTTGGTCATACATTTCCACAAATTCGTTAAATAGCACAGTTTATAATGATCTAAGTAGTATGGGTACATTCACCCCTTTTTTCGCCTTATTAGTAAACCATAGTATATTATTATACATTGTAATGTGGATAGCCTTCTGGTTACCTAATTTCTACAGCAATCCACCCTTAGTTATCTCCTTAACCAGATATCTGTTTGCATGGGCGTTTGATAGGATAATGCCAGAGAGGTTAGCTGATGTAAATGAAAAGTTCCATATACCACTAATTTCAACCATAATTACTGTAATTGTTGGTTTAATAGGAGTACTACTTTACGCATATGTAACAGTAATATCAATTGTAGATGTAACAGTAATATTCGAAATAAGCTATGGAATCTTCGCCCTAACTACTGCATTATCACCTTTCGTGAAGAAGAACTTCTTCAACAAGGTCGTGCATATCAAAAATATAAGTGGAATCCCCCTAGTATCTCTGATAGGATTTCCTGAGTTTGGATTCCTTCTTTTTGCGTTATATCAAACTTGGGGAAACCCTGTATTGCTACCAATAAACTTCCCCACAATACTTTCATTAGTAATAATATATACAAGCGGAATTATGATTTACGCTATCTCTTACATCATTAATAAGAAAAGAGGGATACATATGAACTTAATTTTTGAGGAAATACCGCCGGAATAAGTTAACTCTTTTCTTTATCTTTTTCATCTTCTTTTTTGATATTTAATTTTAAATACAAGTTAATCAGAGTCTAACACTTGTGGGACTATTTAAAAGGAATAATCCAGATTCAAACAAGATAGGAGGCCTTAAGATATTGTTTACAAGTGACCTTCACGGTTCTGAAACCGCTTTCAGAAAATTCCTTAATGCTGCTTTAATGACGAAAGCCGATACGTTAATTATAGGAGGAGATCTAGCAGGTAAATCATTAGTCCCAATAATAGATATAGGAAATAGCAAGTTTAAGATAGAAGATAAAATTGTGGGAAAAGAGGGTGTAGATGAAATTATCAAGAAATATAAATCTTCTGGGGTTTACTATACGATAGTCGACCAAAAAGGTCTTACAGAACTAAATGAGAATCGGAAATCATTAGATGAAGAGTTTAAGAGAGTAATATTAGAAAGATTACAAGAATGGGATAGAATAGCTGAAGAGAAGCTGAAAGGAACAAACCTAAAAATTTACACTAATTTAGGCAATGATGATCCATTATACATGTTTGATGTTATAACCAAAAGTGAAAGAATGGTAAAGTGTGAGGGAGAAATTGTCAATATAAACGGATACGAAATGATCACTTTCGGTTATGTTAATCCAACACCATGGAACACTCCAAGGGAAATGACAGAAGATCAAATATACTCTAACCTAAAGCGGATAATAGAGAAAGTCGGGAATCCCGCTAAGACAATTTTCAACTTACACGCTCCCCCATATGGTACAAATTTAGATAACGCTCCTCTATTGGATAAAACATTAAAACCAGTAGTGAAAAACGGCGAAATAGTAATGACTCACGTAGGTTCAATGTCAATAAGAAAGTTAGAAGAGGAGTTTCAACCATTATTAGGTATTCACGGACATATTCATGAGTCAAGAGCTTTCGATAAGATAAATAAGACTATCATTATTAACCCTGGTAGTGAATACAATTTGGGAATGCTCCATGCGGCCTATATAATCTTAGAAGACAATAAGGTAAAAACACATCAGTTTGTTATAGGATAATTCCTTTTGCACATCAAGTGAACTACCCTGCCCTAACCGGTAGACCCAAAATCACCTCCATAAAAATAAATCTATAGTATTAATAAGTGTTTCCTCAAGATTAAATATAAAATCCTTTAGATCAGATAAATCGTCTAGAAAGCAGAGGATGAGCAGCAATCTAAACTCCTCTCTTGTCATGACGTTCTTAAACACGGTGTAAAGCGAGTAGAAGATCATGGCCAGCACGAAGATCAACTCGCGGAAGATGAACTTGGTGGAGCTCGTGAAGGGAAGGAAGGCCTTGATGTTCCTGTAAGACGTCTCAATGGGACTCCTAACCTTGTTGTACAACTTCAGCACTTCCCTCTTGGGTAGGTCGAGGTTGGTCGCCCTCGCGAAGTACACCACGGTCTTCTTCCTCTTCTTAACGATTTCCTTACCATACACCAGGAGTCTGAACTTGACCTGCTCTTCCTTCTTATGCCTCTTACTGTTTGTCGTGTACTCTCCGTCGAACTCCTCGTAGATCTTCACGTCCCCCACAGGGACTCCTATCACGAACTTGAACTGCGATATGAACTTGAGGACTTCCACGGTGTAGAATCCCGCGTCCAAGGTTACGAGCCCCACCTTGAAGCCCATTCCCACAATTTGCTCCATGAGAAGCTTCACGATCTCATCCTTGCTCATCCCGTTAACTTGGGGAACGAAAGCTAGGAGGAGCACCATATTCTGATACTTCGTGGTCGCGGTAGCGTAGTTCCACGAGTTCCCCTTGGCTGAACTACCCAGTCCCTCCACCGGCTTACCATACCACGTCTTGGTTGTCCAGTCTATGGAGATGTCGACTTCCTTCACTCCCTTGAGTATCTCCATGGAAATCCTCCTCATGGACTCTAATAGCTTCTCGATCACCTCAGTTCCCTGCTCCTCCACGTAGTTCCTCACGGTCTGTGGTGACACGTTATACCCTTTGGACTTGCTTTCCACGGAGTCGTTCCACAAGCACGCGGAGACCAGAACTCTCGATACCTCCTCCGCCTTTCTTCCCTTGAAGCTCAACATGGAAAGTAATTTATACCCTACTTGTTGTAGATTATTTTGGTGAGGAAGACCAGGTGTTATCACCTTGTCTTCACCACGTGATAATACCGGCTTCCTCACCTTAAATCTTTCTTCAATTAATTGCGTTCTTGTCAAAGCTATAAATTCTATTATTTTTCAGAATCTGATATTACCCAACCAAAATTATTTTTTGTAAAATGATTTTGGGTCTACCGTAACCGGTAGACCCAAAATCACCTCCGTAAAAATAAATCTATCTTGTTATTAAGTGTCTTCTCAAGTTTAACTAGAAAATCCTCAAGATCCGATAGATCATCTAGAAAACAGAGGATGAAAGCAATCTAAACTCCTCTCTTCTCATGACGTCCTTGAACACGGTGTAAAGCGAGTAGAAGACCATGGCCAGTACGAAGATCAACTCGCGAAAGACGAACTTGGTGGAGCTCGTGAAGGGAAGGAAGGTCTTGATATTCTTGTAAGACGTCTCAATGGGACCCCTAACCTTGTTGTAAAGCTCCAGCACTTCCCTCTTGGTCAAGTCGAGGTTGGTTGCTCTTGCGAAATACATCACGGCCTTCCTCTTCTTCTTAACGATTTCCTTACCATATACCAGAAGTCTGAAATTAACCTGCTCTTCCTTCTTATGTCTCTTGCTGTTGGTAGTGTACTCTCCGTCGAACTCCTCGTAGACTTATATATAGGTTAATTAGCTGGGGAGAGTAATATTCTCCTCAGCTGGGGAAAAATGGTCGACCTCGTAACTGAAGCCAAGTCTTCGGGTGAAGGCGTGACGAGCCCCTACAGTCGGACTGAACATTGTGAAAATATTCACGAATATAGGTGTGACACAAGGGTAGGGGTAATTGGAATAGACGTATCAAAAGAACACTTGGTAACAAGTAAGGGGAGGGTGAGAAAGTTCACAAACAACGAGAAGGGCTACGAAGAAATACTAACCATGAAGCCAAACATCATCGTAATAGAACCCACCGGAGTATACTCAACGAGACCTTGCCAATACTTCAAAGAAAGAGGAGTGAAAGTCCTACTAGTCAGCCTTGCTATGGAAAGAAAAGGACGTAAGGGGAAAGAAAACAGATTTTTACGACGCAGAAAAACTTGAAAACATGGTAAATAAGGCTAGAGAATACGTTAACAACCCCTTGAAAGAGTTAGTATCACTCTACCTCTTCATGAATGATGTGCAAACGAAACAAGAGAACAGGTTAAGGAGAGCTCTCTTCCTCGTGAGCGACGAGGAGAAGTTGAGCGAGGAGAGATTGGAGAAGTTCTCTAAGGGAGACTTCTCTGACGTAAAACTGTATCAACTGGAATACACTGGTACAGTACTACGTGAGATTCAAGTCCTAGCGAGGACACTACTTCAAACACGAGAAGAGTTGAAGGAGGTGAGGAAAATGATAGAGGGTAATGTGCCTCAAGACCACGTGTTACTCACGATTCCCGGAATAGGGAAACTGGCAGCTGGGATTATAATTGGGATTGTGGGTGATATTAAGCGCTTCCCAAGACCTGAATCCTTCGTTGCTTATTGCGGTTTAGACCCGGTGGTTGAGAGGAGTGGTAGGATTGAGGTTAGAAAGGGTATCTCCAAGAGGGGTAACAAGTATTTGGGTAGCTTGTTTTATTTCCTTGCCGAGACTCAATATTCGCGTAACCCTACTCTCCTTAAGTTCCACGAAGCTCACAAGGATAAACTGAAGGGTAGGAAACTGTACACTGCCTTAGCTAGGAAGTTGGCTAGGATTGTGTGGAGTGTTTGGTATAATAATAAACCTTATGAGGTGACGTGACCCTCCCCTATCACGCGGATTGAAAGAGTCCGCGTGGCAATAGTAGCTGATACTATGCTCAAAATTCGACCGAAAGATTTATTACTGAACGCCTTCACGTCCTCCACGGGAACTCCGATCACGTACTTGAACTGCGATATAAACTTGAGGACTTCTACAGTGTAGAAGCCCGTGTCCAGGGTTACGAGCCTCACCTTGAAGCCCATTCCCGTAATTTACTCCATGAGGAACTTCACGATCTCGTCCTTGGTCATCCCGTTAACTTGGGGAACGAAGACCAGGAAGAGCACCATTCCCTTGTACTTCGTGGTGGCAGTGGCGTAGTTATACGAGTTCCCCTTGGCCGAACTACCTAGTCCCTTCACCGGCTTACCGTACCACGTCTTGGTTGTCCAGTCTATGGAGATGTCTACTTCCTTCACTCCCTTGAGCATCTCCATGGAAATTCTTCTCATGGACTCCAGGAGTTTCTCGATTACCCCATTTCCCTGCTCTTTCACTAGTGCTTTCAGAAAGTTTATAGCTTTAGACAAAGGATATACCACTAGATCATAGTCTAAGAACTTTTCCAAAATACTAACGTAGTTCCTCACGGTTTGTGGTGATACGTTGTACCCTTTGGATCTGCCCTCTACAGAGTCGTTCCACAAGCACGCGGAGACCAGAACTCTCGCTACTTCCTCTGCCTTCTTTCCCTTGAAGTTCAACATGGAAAGTAATTTATGTGCTATTTGTTGAAGATTATTTTAGTGGGGAAGACCCGGTGTTACCACCTTAAATTCACCACGTGATAATGCCGGCTTCCTCACCTTAAACCTTTCTTCAGTTGTTGAATTCTTGACAAAGCTATAATTTCTATTATTTTTCCAGAATCTGATATTACTCAACCAGAATTATTTTTGTAAAATGATTTTTGGTCTACCGTTACGGATTAGTCTTCTGCCCCCTTAACCCCCATTAAGATAAAAAATTATTAATTTGAGGAACTGCTTTCATATTAACTATAGTAGTTCTATTATTACTAATTATTAAATTCTTTATCAGCCTCCTTTAGTATATCATCTATAGCATCTACGCCCTCGTCTATTTCCTCTTTATTTATTATTAAAGGAGGTGAGATTATAAACCATGAGGGACCGTTATAGACATAAGTATTTTTCTCTATTAGGAGTCTCCTAGCTAAAACGTCAACAAATGTAGTATAACCCTCATATTTATCATCATACCCACCAAATGGAGTATTATTTTTATCCTTTACCAACTCAATTGCCCAGAATAACCCAACTCCTCTCACATCGCCGATACTTCTGTGCCTCTCCTTTAACTCTTGAAGCCTCTTACCCAAATAATCCCCCATTACTTTCACATGAGAAAGAATGTTCAATCTTTCATACTCTTCTATTACCGCTGGGATAGCTGACAGTGAAACTGGATGAGCCTCAAAAGTATGTCCATGCGCAAAAACCTCGTCTTCAAAAAACTCTCCTATCTCTTTACTTACTCCAGTTATTCCAATTGGGACGTAAGATGCAGAAGCACCCTTGGCAGTAGTTAAAATGTCAGGGTGAATATCCCATAAGTTTACAGCGAACCACTCCCCTACTCTTCCCCAGCCAGTCATAACTTCATCCGCTATAAACAAAACGTCATTTTCCTTAGCTATCTTCCTTATTAAAGGCATATATTCTTTAGGAGGTACTATAACACCATTGGTACCGGTTATTGGTTCAATAATCATAGCAGCGACGTTCTTTTCTTGCCTAATAACGTAATCAACATAGGTCGCACATGCTATTCCACAATCAGGGTATTTTAGCTTAAGTGGACACCTAAAGCAGTAAGGTTCTGGTATTCGCACTACTCCATTCATAGTGTTGGGTTCAACAAACCACCTTCTATAATCCCCAGTTAAAGATATGGATCCCTCAGTGGATCCATGGTATGACCTATATCTAGCCAGAATCTTATATCTCGGCTTCTTGTAAAACCTAGATATCTTAATTGCAGCTTCATTAGCCTCAGTGCCAGAGGTAGAGTAAAAAAACTTACTAATATTCCTAGGCATAACCTTAAGTAAAGCTTTTGTAGCCTTAACTCTAATATCCGCACCGAATGAGGGATTAATATACTGTAACCTATCAAGCTGTTCCTTTATACTGTTTATAACCCTTTCATTTCCATATCCCAAATTTACATTAACGAATTGCGATGAAAAGTCTAAATATTTCTTTCCCTCCACATCATAAAAGTAGACTCCCTTTGCACTTGATACGATTATGGGATCCCATCCCTTTTGTTTACTCCACGTTTTGAAAGTATGATCCCTAATAATTTTCTTATCTTCTATTTCTCCCATATTCTATCTTATTTTTATAAGCAAGGGTTATAAGCTTTTTACACAGATGATTAAAATTAGTACAAAAATTGAATATAATCATCAACTGTTTAAAAGTTCTACAGCTTTCTCTAGTACTCTTAGCCCGTTTAACATATCCTCATCTGAGGAGTATTCTTCCTTTGCGTGACTAATGCCTAAATGAGATGGAATAAATATCATGCCGACTTTAGAAATCTTCGTCATATACTGTGCATCATGCCCTGCCCAACTATACATAAACTTATATCTCATGCTTAACTCTTTACACGCTCTTTCTATAACACTAATGACTTCGTCGGAAAAACTCACAGGATTAGCTGTCCACAGATGCCTATATTCAACTTCTAGTTTCTCGTCGTCGGCAATACTTTTTGCAATATTAACAAATTCATTTATAGTGTGATCTATTCTATTCCTCTCAATACTCCTAACGTCAACAGTGAGTCTGACTTCCCTAGGTATAGCGTTGTATACATTTGGTTTAACATTAAGTATACCAACAGTGGCCCTTAAGTTTTCCTGCTTCTTTGCGTGATCCCTAACGCTAACTACGAATTTAGATGCGCCTACTAGGGCATCCCTTCTCCTATCCATTGGTGTAGGTCCGGTTTGACTAGACTGACCCTTAAATGTGAATTCATATACGCTTAAACCAGCAATTCCTAAAGGTATTCCAATTTGATACCCCTCTTCCTCTAAAATTGGACCTTGTTCTATGTGAAGCTCTAGATAGTAGTTAGGCTTCATATGCATTAGTCTATTGCTTTCATCTCCCATAAATCCGGAAACCCTTAACGCTTCCTCAAAACTTATATTATCCTTATCTCTCCTTGAGTAGACGTAGTTTTTATCGAAGATACCTGTGGTTAATCCCGAGCCTAGAAGTGAGGGTTGAAATCTAGAACCCTCTTCATTCGTAAAATCTATAAGTTTAATAGAATGATTAGATATGCCTCTCTCTTTAATACTTCGTAATACTTCAAGTCCCGCCATAACGCCATAAAAACCGTCGTATTTTCCTCCATAAGGCACGGAATCCATATGTGATCCAATCGCAATAGCATCACTTAGTTTACCACCTAATTCTCCAATTATATTTCCGGCATCATCGACCATTATGTGAACACCTATACTCGATAGAATTTTTATTAGTTCCTCTCTTACTTTTATATCATATTCATTTAAAGCAAGCCTCAGTACTCCGTCCTCAGTCCAACCTATATTAGTTAACGAATGGAAAGTTGTCAAAAACCTTTCTGGATTCATTAAATAATATATTAGCTATAGGTTAAAAATCCTTAACGATGCTATTTAAGGAGATCGGTAAAACCTTATTTCTTTAAGATAACTAATCCCTTCCTCTCTAGGGTCTCAAGATAATTAGTGTGATTAGAGCCATAGTTAAATGGAATCCTATTTCTTAAAAATGTGAAGAGGTTTATCGACTGGTTAAACGGTTTAGATAGGATTAAATGTGATGAGGTATTAAGTCATAAGAATTCGAAAATAACTTTTCAAGTTAAGTATATATCGTAAATTTAAACTATTTACTATCATTCAGTCTTTTTAATAAACTTGTAAACGTAATAACTTATATATATCTAATTATATTCTTCACTAATGAAAGGAAATCTAAGATGGAAGATCGTTCTGATTATATTTGCATTAATTATAGTAGACTACATAGATAGGGGGCTAATCAATACTGCACTACCAGTACTAAAAAGTGAATTCCACATAAGTTCTTTTGAAGCTGGAATAATTGGAGATGGTTTCACTTTTGGATATCTTATAATGAACCCTTTAGTTGGTTATTTTTTGGACAAGTACGGACCTAAAAGGGTTTTTAGTAGATTTGCAATCCTTTGGGGGGCTGTACAAGCTATTAATGTATTTGCTTTCTCAACTTTTTACTTTATAGTAACTAGAGTATTATTGGGAATTGGAGAAGCAGTAGGTTTCCCAGGAGTTACAAAGATAGTCGCAAATTGGCTTAGAAAAGACGAAAAGGCTAGAGGTGGTACCATTTCAGATTCTGGGGTGAATTTAGGGATAGTTTTCGGTTCCTTATTTATGTTGGGATTGTTTGCAATAATTCCTAACCAAGAATTAGCGTGGAGGTTGGGATTTTTAGTTAGTGGTCTTTTGGCTATAATTCTAGCTATCATATTAGGTCGCCTTTTGTATGATTTACCAGAACAGCATCCGAAGATTTCTAAGGAAGAATTAGACTACATTTTGTCAGGCAGAGAAAAGGTTGGCGTGAAAACTAAGCTTCCATTGTCATATTGGTTAAGAAGTAAAAATTACTGGGGTTATATGCAAGGTTTGGGTGCGCAAGCTGGGATATTCTTCGGTCTATTTACTTGGTTGCCTTTATATCTTTTTTACGCTAGACATCTTTCTCTATCGTTTACATTAGAATACACTGCATTGATTTGGAGCTTTGGCTTCATAGGAGAGTTAGTAGGAGGTTATGTCGTTGACAAATTAATTAAGAGAAATCCCAATTTAGGTTTCAAAGTAGGATTTGCGGTTAGCTCTTTGGCAGTAACTATAGGTCTTGCAGCTGCTACTCTCATTTCTTCACCGATAGAAGCAGTTGAAATACTAATGGTAACTTTCTTCTTCCTAAGATGGTCGGGGATACAATGGGCAGCACCATCCTTTCTAGTTTCTACTGAATTAGCTGGTCAATTTGGTGGTCATATTGGCTTTTGGGAAACTCTATGGGGTATAATAGTACCAATAGTATTTGGTGCTACTGTGGAAGTCACCAAAGCATATCTCTTAGGAATGGAAATCTTAATTGGGATAGGTCTTATATACTTCATCGGAACAGTAATAATAACTAACTATAGGCAAATAAAGGTGAGCTAAGATTGTGGAAGGTATTTTTTATTAATGGAAATTTCGTTAAAGAAAATGTTAGAGATGAGCTTCCTAAACCGAATGAAGTAAAGGTTTTTCCTAAATACATAGGAATATGTGGTACTGATAAGAATATTTATTTAGGTAAAAAGCCAGTTAAGGAACCACTTGTCTTAGGACATGAAATATCCGGGATAACTGAAAAAGGGGAGAAGGTAGCTATTTTCCCAAATTATTGGTGCGGTTACTGTAATAATTGTAGAAGAGGATTTTATAACAGTTGTAAAAATAAAATATCAATTGGAGTTAATGCTGATGGCGGAATGGCGGAATATATCAACGTACCTAAAGATTTCGTGTTTAGAATACCCTACACCTTAGATTTGAAATTAGGAGCTTTAGTAGAACCTACGGCAGTTGCTGTTGCTGCGTTAAATAAGATAGACAAAGAGATAGAGAAGGTAATAATAATAGGAGGCGGTAGCACTGGAACTCTGGTTTCAATAGTAGCTGAAATAAATGGATTAGAAACTTTCGTTATAGAGAAGGATAGTAGAAAGGAAGAAATCCTTAAGGAGAAGGGCTTTAGAACAACTAAGGAATTAAAATTTGATGACAGAGTTGCAGTGATAGATACTATAAATAATCAAGAGAGTATGGTACTAGCCCAGTCAATTCTCAAAAATTCTATAGCTAGATCTGAGTTAATAATTACCGGATTAGATAATGAACAGATCAGTTTAAATAGAGATATTATAGTTAGAAATGAAGTAATAATTAGAGGTTCAATAATATATAGTAAAGATGATTTTTTAAATTCCATAAAGATAGTTAGTGAAAATCAAGAAAAATTTAACAAAATAGTGGATAAGGTAGGTTATATAGACAATATTAACGAGTGGTTCAGAAAATATGTAATAGAACTACCTAACATAAAAGTACTAATAAAAATGGATTCTATTTGATGGCACTTTCTTGAGTTTTCCCACTCATAAAAGAGAATATCATAGCTACTACTATTATAATCGAAGATATGAGAAAAGCAAAATGTAATCCATTAACAAACGTTACACTGACGTCCCCATTCAACGTGGTAGTTCCTATGAATATCTCAAAGGCAACACTTCTGGGTATACTTAAAGTTGCAACTACTATACTTAAAACGTAACTTAGAATAGTACCTATATTCCCTAACGTTCTGGATAAACCCGAGACCGAACCGTAATATTCTTTAGGTGCATGAAACATTATAGCAGTTGAGTTGGACGGCCAAAACATCGCAGAGCCTATACCAGTAATTGCACTAATTCCTACAATTAAATAATAGTCAGTAGTCGGTGTTAGTAAGAAGAAGTACAGAATCATGGTAATGAAAATGAACATCAAACCTATACCAGCTACAATACCCGGCTTTCCCCTATCCGCTACTCTTCCCATAAATGGAGCTAAAATGCTAGCAATAACATAACCTGGTGTCAATAATAAGGAACTATCTAAAGGGCTAAGTCCTCTAACGCCTTGAAGATACATTATAAGTAAGAAACTCAAGGAAAGCCCTCCAATCCCTTGGAGGAAATTAGCTAAGATTGAATACGTTAAAAGCCTTATTTTAAATATTTTCAAATTTAATATAGGATATTTACTCCTAGTTTCATTTAATAGGAAAAATGGTATTAACGCTACACCTAAAGCTAACTCTATAATATTATCAGTAGAAATTCCAGATGCCGCAATAAACATTAATGATAACGATATTAATGCTAATGAAATGCCCAAAAGGATTGCTCCAAGCATATCCAGTTTCGTATTAACCTTATTGATATCCTTAATGTTCATTACTCCTAAAAGGACTGCGACTATTCCAATCGGTACATTAATGTAAAATATGTATTGCCAGCCAAAGAAAGTAGTCAAAACTCCACCTAAAACAATACCCACTAACGCCCCTATGTTCCAACCTAAACTAGTTATTCCATAAGCCTTACCTCTTCTATTAGGTGGAAAAACATCAGCCACTATGGATGAACTGTTAGCCACCAACATTGACCCACCAATAGCTTGTATAATTCTAAATACAATCAGCATATCTATATTACTTGAAATACCACATAAGGCTGACGCTGCTGTAAATATTACAAATCCTAAATTATAGATCTTTCCTTTTCCAAATAAATCCCCTATTCTGCCAGCTTGTGTTGATAAAACTGAAATAACTATCATGTAAGCTAAAAGCACCCATATTGACGACAATAAGTCGGTATGTAAGCTCGATGTAATAGTAGGAAGTGCTAATAATACTATTGTAGTATCCACTGCAGCCATTAGAGATCCTAGAGTTAATACAATCAGGATAGAGTTAGTATTCATCGTGTCTAAAACTGGTACATTAGACCTTAAAAAGTTTGCTTAATAAACGGTAAACCCGGTAATTGTTAACGAGTTGATCAATTATCATGCTCCCTTAACACCACCAGAGTATAAGCCCCTTAACATGTAATCTTGCGCCACATATGATACTATTACGACAGGTAATGATGCTACTAGAGCTGATGAGGCTAATAAGGCCCAATTAACTGACCCTTGACTTATGGCATTTAGAGCGAAAATTGTTGCAGTCTCACTCCCAGTTGGTGGAAAGTTCATTTGATAGGGAGTCTCACTCAGAACTAAAGGATAGAATAGAAGGTGCCATGCAAATGTAAATGATATTACAAACGTCGCAATTAGAAATGGTCTTGAGAGCGGCAATATTAATTTTAGTATTTTGTTCTTCATGCCGTCAATTTCAGCGGCTTCCTCGTACACTTTTGGAAAATCTATGTAAAAGTTAAACATCGTCCAAAAGGCAAATGAGGCGGTGAATATTGCCGAAGGTAATGCCAGTCCTATCCAAGTGTTTATTAAATGTAAATCAGACGTCATTAAATATACTGGAATAATGTAAGAGGTCGATGGTAAGGCATAGAGGTAAATTGATAACAATAATAACCAGAACCAGAACTTTCTTGCTCCCTCATAAGCTCCTAGACTAGATAGAAGTATTGTAAGGACACCTACGATTAATGATACAATAATGGAAGATATAATGTATGGAACAGATGATTCTAAGGACGAAACTAGGTATGAAAGAGTAAACTCCTTGGGAATTAAAACTGGAGGTTTTAAGAAATCTAAGGTATTTGGTCTGGTAGCTACTAATACCATCCAATATACAGGAAAGTCTAAGAATATTATAATAATTAAAGAAATCAGTAACGCTATTATTTTAAATATTTTATCCGGAATTTTTATTGCTGGAAGAGAAAATCTGAAGCCCTTGCTTTTCACTAATAACGCTACACCGATTGCCGGTATCGAAGCTATTAACGCTAAAATAGACGCGAAAAGTGCTCCACCGGAAAAGTTATCGTACTGAAACATCATAAAATATACAATTAGAGGTAATGTTGTTGTAGAGAACCCAGGACCTCCTTGAGTCATAACATAAGGTAAATCAAAGTTACCCATGGATAGGACAAAGGTTATCAAAAAGGCTAATAGGATCCCCTTTAATGAGTACGGAAATGCTACTTTAAAATAATACTGAGATAATGTTAAACCGTCTATCTGAGAAGACTCTTTGATCTCCTTTGGAATACTCTTTAATGATGCCAAAATTAAAAGGAAGGCTAAGGGGACAGAACTCCACGCACTTACTAGACTTACCGCAAATAATGCACTTTTGGAAAAGTATAATGGATCATAATTTATACCCAAAAAGTATGTGAACCATCCATAACCTCCGTAAAAACTTATAACCCATATCAATGCTGATGCCGTAAATGGTATTGTAAATGGTAGTAATATTAAAAGAATTAGTAATTTTTTAGGGTATATATCAACTGTGATGGCTAGAATATATCCTAATAATGTTGATACCACCGCTGTGAATAACGAGAAGAAAAACGTATTATATATTATTTCCGGTGGAGGAGCAACACTAAAGGAAGACTTTATTGCACCTGAGAAATTAATGCCTACGATAACAAAGGTTAGAATTAATGGTATTATACCAAAAACTGCAATATATACCAAATAAGGGACAGAATACTTAATCATTACTAAACACCTTATAACTAATGAAGTCGAATTTAACCTTAGAACCCTCCTTAATCCTTTCCTTACTTATAGCTTTAACTTCATTATCGATGAAATCTATGTAAATTAAATAGTATGAACCCCAAAATTCACAATTACTCACAATTCCCTCATACGTTCCATTATCCTTTATAATGATGTTATCTGGTCTAACGCCAATTATCTTCCCATCAATTTTAACGAAACTCATTGGAGGATTACCAACTAAAGACGCTACCTCTTTACTTAATGGATTATTATAGATATCTTCAGGTATTCCCACTTGCAATAGTCTACCTTTATCAATTACACCAATTCTATCTGCAATTGCTAAGGCTTCATTTGAATCATGCGTAACATATATTGTTGTGATATTAAACTCCTTTTGAACTTTCTTGATTAATTTCCTCGCTGAATACCTTAGCTGTACGTCGAGGTTAGATAAGGGTTCGTCCATCAATAATACTTTTGGTCTCTTCACTAGTGCTTTAGCTATAGCGACTCTCTGTTGTTGTCCTCCAGAGAGTTGAGCTGGATATTTATCCATTAAATGATATATTTCGAGTTGCTTCGAGATTTCTATAATTCTCTCCTCCTTATCCTTCTTGTTAATTTCCGAATTTTCCAATGCAATCATCAAGTTCTCAAAGACTTTTTTATTTGGATATAACGCATAACTCTGAAAAACCATCCCAATATCTCTCTTGGAGGGTGGTAAATCAGTGACGTCTTCGTTACTAATAAGTATTTTCCCACTACTAACTTTTTCTAAACCCGCAATTAGTCTTAACAAGGTAGTTTTGCCAGAACCGGATTTACCTAAAATTACGAAAAATTCTCCTTTCTCCACATTAAGGCTAATGCTGTCTATAACCTTAAAACTCCCAAAAAACTTCGTAACTTCCTTTAGCGTAATCACGAACTATCAATAAGATATAAAAATAAAAAATATTAGCTTTTACTATGAAGAAAGTGCCTTAATCCATGCATTTGCAGCTTGTTGTAATACGTTCATAGCATATGTCTCATTATATTGAGGTGAAGTTAAGAACTGAAATGCCTCATTATTAAAGCTTGGAATTAATGCAGGATATGTTTGTGGAATATTTGGTGGATTTGCTGTGGCATTTAACGCTGCGTAATAAGTCTCTTGCAGCCATTCCCTTTTATAAGAAGGAAGTGACGAGTTGCTTATTAGTGAAAGAAACGCTTGTTTAGAGATCGGGAATTTACCATATTTTAGGAATGCAATCTCTTGCACCTTAGGGGATACTAAAAATTGCAAGAATTCTAGAGCTAATTGAGGATGTGATGAGTACTTACTAATTCCTAAAAAGTCAGTTCCGGTTTCCGCATATCCCCCAGGTAATGGTGCGAGTAGTACATCTTTAGAGTTATTTATATAACTTAATTGAGATGTGAATAGAAATGCGCCAGCTCCTTGAGAGAAGAATGCTGGTAGGTTATCATACGATATTTGAATCTGTGAAGGACTGGGCTCATAACTTACTAATTCCCTATAGGTAATTAGAGCTTGCACGCCAGAGGAAGAATTAAACGATGGTAGAGGATAATTAAAACCTGGTAATATTCTACCCTCAAACATTATGTTATAGTTAGGTAAACCTGCTGGATTACCCATATTTAATGAATTATTTCTAAAATAATACCAGCCAAATACTGCAGGAAATGCGTCAATAATTCCGTGTGCGACATGATCGTCTATTAGGAAACCGTATTTTGTGATATGGTGTGAAGTTAGGAATTGATCAACATCTAAAACTACACTCCAGTTCTTATATGTAATTGGTGAAAAATTCATATGATACTCTTGTTCAAATTCTTGTGCCAAGGTTTGATTATTAAATATTGTAGCATTATATGCCATTAAGTAAACTGCAGTTTCATATGCGATACCTATCACTTCAGTTTTATTAGTGGATACGTTATAATACAATCCTCCAAAATCTTCTTGAGGGTATATTATGTCGGAGAAATTGAAAACTGACTCGTTTATAGGCAACAAATATGATGCGACATCTAGAGCAGAAGTTGAAGTGAAGCCTATAATATCATATTGGGAGGAATGAGCTTCAAGTGCCGTAAGTTCTTTCTGAATGTACTCGCTAAATGGATATTGGATAACTTCAACTTGAACATTTGGGTGTAGTTGATGGAATAAGTTACCAGCGTATTGGATAAAGTTTGCAGACTGCCCACTAAATGTGACTACTGTTAATGTAATTGGTGCGGTTGTGTTGGTAGCTATAATCGGTGTAGTTGTCGTTGAAATAGAGGGATGATGACTACTTGAGGTAATCAGATATGCTGCAGCAGCCACTACAGCTATTACAACTATTATTATTACAGCCATTGCAAGAGTTGAAAGGGCTTTCATATCTACTAAATATAGTGAATTTCTACTTTTAAAAATATCCTAGTTAAAATCAGCCCACTGAAGGTTTAATCATCAGTTCATTTACTGGTGGTTTCCTCATTTTTATAATATCTTGATTTTAACTCATTATATAGCTCTCTCGGAGTAGGTGGTCTGCCCAATTTGTTAGTTAAATCAGTAATAATTTGGTTCATAATATGCTTTACTCGCATCCCTGCTTTACAATATTCAGGTACTTTAAAATCTGGAATACCCTTTCCATCGTATGAATTAATTGCGTCCCTCTGCTCATCTTCCGTCGCAAATGGATATGAGAGACACGCATATGGTTTAAATTTATGAATACTACAATACCATCCTTTTTGAAATTTACAAGGTCTTCTTAACAAAAATAAGTTACTATCTACTTTTTCCAATTTTTTCAAATCCTCCATACTTAGTTTATTTCTTAACTCCTCATAATCAAATCCATAGACGGGTACGGGATAACCAATTTGACAACACTTCCCTCCACACTCCTCACATTCTTTCGAAATATCTATGAACTTATTCATTGCAATTTGAAATACTAAAGAATACATACCATATTTTACTATGGTTGCATTTCCGTATTTCTCCAGAAAGTCTAATACACTCTCAAAGTTTTTCAAATCACCTCTTAAACCCTTCTTCGTCATTAGATTAATCTGATCAACGTTAATTTCCATACATGTAGGGTGGAATTTGAAAAATAAATGGTTATCTTAATATTAATATAGAAATTGAAGACATAAAACTAGTGAACAAAAGAAAACGTTATTAAATAAGGGAAGTTAATGAAGAGGAGATGAGTGAAATATTAGAGCTAATAAATAGAGGAAAGTATAATGAAGCCTTAAAGAGGATAAAAGAAGAAATAGAGCAAAAGAAAGATGACCCTGAATTATACTATCTAATGGGGTTAGTGTATTTTAAGATTGGAAAATATAGAAGGGCAATAGACAACTTAAGAAAAGCAATAAGGCTTAAGAAGGATGAGGCAAAATATCACTGTCTTTTAGGCTATTCGCTATATATGGAAGGATATAATATTAGTGATGAAAAACTAATAAGGAGGGCATTAAAGGAACTTCAACTTTCATTGGAGATGGATAAGGATTTACCAAATAAGGAAAAGAAATATTATTACTATATGGCTAACATCTTATATGAACTGGAGGACTACGAAAAGGCTTTGGAAAAAGTTAATAAAGCTTTAGAAATTGACGACTCTTCGGAAGTTCATAAGTTAAGAGGTGATATTTTATTTCAATTGAAGAAATACAATGAGGCGATTGAGGAATATAAGACTAACTTGAACGATGACAAAAACCTCTACGCAATAGCTTACACATATTTCACAATGGGAAAATATGATCAAGCTCTTGAGTATTTCAATAAGGCTATTAGTGCAAACCCTGAAGATCCATATTACTATCAAGGTAAAGCTGAGACATTACTTTTTATGGGAAGGACAAACGAGGCTTATAATACAATAAAGAGAGCTTTAGAAATTGATCCAGATAATCCTTACATTAAACTAACTGAAGTAGAGATCCTAACTGAAACTAATGAGAAAGAAGCCATAAAAGTTTTAACAGAATATTTAGAAGAGATGGAGGAATTCAGAGAAATTGTTTGCGAAGAGATCAGAGAGGGAAAATTTAAGGAAAAAACTAAAGAAGTTATCGAGAAAGTAATTACTAAGTTTTGCTAGCTAAATCGAAAAACGCTCTCCAGAAAGGATCCTCTAAAGGATGTTCAATCTTAACTCTACTTCCGTCTTTCTTTACCATAGTTACCTCTCCGCTTTGGTCTACTATTTCCCCAATTATTTCAGCTTCAATTCCTTCCCTTATCAACGTGTTCCTCACTTCTTCTCCCTTATCAGTAACTATGATCATAGTACCTTCACTTATGGATATCCATGGATCTATATTAACTAACTTAGTCACCTCCCTAACAGCCCTATTGATGAAAAACCTTTCCTCATATATCCGCATTCCTTTACTACTCGCTCTCGCTACCTCTGTTAATGCTCCAAATACCCCACCTTCAGTAGCATCATGCATCATGTGAATGCCAATTCTGGACGCTATTAAACCATCTTTCCAACAACTCATTTTCCAATACATGTTATAGGCTTCGTTAAAAATCTCATTACTCAATCTTTGCTTAAAATACTCAGGGTAAAGGTTAGTTAAAAGGCCGGTAGCTTCTATCGCTGGACCCTTAGTCATTATCACACTATCTCCAACCTTAACCTTAGATGGCATTCCTAACCTTTCCTTCTCTCCTATACCGAACATCGTGAATCCTCCTACCATTGGATAGTCAGTACCCTCATAGACACCTGTATGACCTCCAACTACCATTACTCCAATCTCCTTTAACGCCTCGTGAATCCCAATCCACATCTCTTCAAATTCCTCATCTTTGATTCTGGGCGGTAAATTTAGATCTATTACAGCATACTCGGGTGGAATTCCAGAGGTCATAACATCGCTAGCTAAAATGTGAACTGCGAACCACGCAGCTTTTTTAAACCCAAATTGAGGAACGATGAATACTGGATCAGTCTTTACTACCAAGACTCTACCATCTTGAAGATCTATTGCTCCAGTATCAACTCCATGCTGAGGACCGACAACTACTTCCTTTCGTCTCTCTCCAAGGTGAGGATAGATTACCTTGTTAAATACATCCTCATTTATCTTTCCTAAATGCATTAAGTGATAAAATACTTGGGAAATTTAAAAGGTTAAGTAACCAAATGCTTTCCATAAGTAGTTGCTGGATAAAAGGTAATAAAAATAAAAATATATTTAAAAAAGTATATAACCCTTATATAATTCTAACTTTACATATGGTAACTAGCTTAATGCAAGTTAAGTTAATTATATGAACTTAGCTAAGTAAAGTAGTTTCCTCGGAGGAACCAAATATGGATCTGACCATAGCCTCAATAGGTCTACTAATATTCAGAATACTATATGGAATCGCCCTAATACCACATGGTACGGCTAAGGCAAATAAAAATCTCAATTCCCAATTTAAAGGTTATATGAGACAGTTAGGAGTACCGCCAATATTTGTAGATCTCTCCATGTTAGTTGAAATCTTAGGTGGACTTTTAGTAATGATAGGGGCTATATCACTAATAGTTTCAGCGGTATTGATCCTGTTCTTCTTGGGTACTATAGTGGTAAGTCATAGAATGAAAAAGCCACTAGCCACTGGAATGAATCCAGGAATGGATCTAGATATACTATTCCTAGCTGGCGCAATAATATTACTGCTATTAGGTCCAGGCGATTTAGCCATATTACCGGGTCCACAAATTTAATTTGTTTTTTTACTTCCCTTCTGGAAACATATCTTTAAAGTTATTTCATAATTGATGTAAATTACAACATGAAATCTCTGTACTTGGTCTGTAAATTATACTTCTAGTTATAATGAATAATAGAAAGTAGTAAGATTGCAATTCTATATCTGCAAGATACGAATAGAGTTTTTAATAGCGTTTCAAGTATTTACTCTTCAGTAATATTTGCTAGGAAGCCAATTTTTACATACATTAAAAAATTTCGAATCTAGCTAGTTAAGGTGTCTAGAACAGCCTTTGCCCCATCCATAACACTTTTCTCTAATTCTTCCTTTGTTATCCAGATACCACCTTTAGCTAAATTATCACTAACAACTAGAACTGTTGCACTCTTCCATCCCTTGACCTTGCTTAACGTAAATAGAGTTGCACATTCCATCTCAACTGCTATATTACCCCTACTACTCCACTTCTTTACAAATTCCTCATCCTCAGCATAGAATGCATCGCTACTAAAGACATTTCCTACGTAATATTTCAGATTTCTTTTAGAGAAAGACGTTACTAATTTGTTAGTTAGCTCAAAATCGGGTGTAGAAGCCACACATGCATTATCCCTTAGATATTGGTAAAATAGGCCTCCTTGATTATAAGATGCACCAGTTACTATTATATACTCACCTAAGTTAATGTAAGGCACTAATGCTCCAGTTGTACCATATCTAATGAAAACATTTGCACCTAACATTGCCAATTCCTCTAGAACTATAGCTATTGAAGGACCTCCTATTCCATGAGTCGCTATACTTACGGTTTCACCATTATATTTACCTGTATATACAAGGAATCCCCTATTTTCATTGGTTAACTTAGGATTTTGCAATAATGTCGATAATAGTCTTGCTCTGCCTGGGTCTCCGACTACTAGAACTCTTTCTGCAACTTCCCCCTTTTTAGCCAAAATGTGAACTGGATTCATAATGAAAAATAACGTTTAAGGATATAAAACTTACGAGATTTTAAACCTAAAATTTTGCAATCCTCTTACATTAGCTTTAGTTGTAAACGTTTTTCCAGCTAATGGGTCTTGGCTTTTTCCAGCAGTGGTAATGAATAATTGGTCTAGTTCTTGAGTACCGAAAGTTACTGAGGTTACATAGGTTGCGGGCACTTTTATTTCAAACAATTTCTTCCCGGTTTTAGGATTCCATCTACTAACCTTTCCTCCACCCCAATGAGCTACCCAAATATATCCTTCCTCATCAACTGCCATCCCGTCAGGATTTCCCGGCTCATTTCCGAAATCTACTGCAACTCTTCTATTATAGATCTCCCCTTTATTCAGATCGAAATCAAATACGAAGACCTTTCTAACTGGACTATCAATGAGGAACATTTGAGTATTATCTGGATCCCAACCTAAGCCATTTGATACTGTGAGACCTTCTAAAATCTTAGTTATCTTACCAGTATCAAGTTTATAGAAACTTCCAGTTGGTTTTCTTTCATTCATATTCATAGTTCCCGCCCAATATCGCCCAAGTTTATCACACTTCCCATCGTTAAATCTATTAGATTCCATATCAGTTTCCACTTCAGCAATCTTCTGAATTTCTCCTCTGTCTAAATTTACTATATAAAATCCATGTCTAATGGTAGCAATCACTCTCTTATCATCAATAACACATAAGGATGATATGAGATCAGGCATCTCATAGAATACTTCAGTACCAGTATTCAGATCGTTAACTATTATCCTCTTTCCCTCAATATCAACCCAAAAAAGTTTATTCAACTCCTTATCGTAAACGGGGCCCTCTCCTAAAGTCGCCTTGTAATTACTTAAGGTAATTAAATTCGGCTCCATGCCTTAGTATTTTAGTATAATTAGCTTTTAATCCTTTTTATCATCTGAGGAGTTTACAGCCATAGGTCTCATTAAATCTCTTTCATAAATCACCGTTTTTCCTCTTAAAGCTGAAGCTATAGTAGCTAAAAATGCCATTGATGCTGAAACGTAAAATGCAATTCTTAGAGCTTCCATGAAGGGTGATGCTATCACGTTAGGGAACCAATATGTACCGGTTATGGTAGCTATTGTAGAGGCAGGAATTGCGTTAACTAATGAGGTCGGTAGTTGCGAAAGTATCGTCGAAACAGGATTATAGCCTAGAAAACTCGCAAATATCGCAGCAGTTGGAGGTATTTTACTTAATATTGGGGCTAGTTGAGGAGCTCCAGCAGCAGTTAATGCATTAGTTAATACTGGAGGTAATGAAATGTATAAGGTGTCAATTACTATAGTAAAGAATATCCCAATACTTAATGTACTACCGGTATTAGTTAACATAGCTCTTATTCCAGAAGCAGATCCTCTATGCTGTGGTGGTGAGGCATTCATTAAGGCTGTCATATTAGGCGATACAAATAGTCCATTTCCAACACCTATGAAAAATATTATCACAGCAAATTCTATATAGTTGAAATTATATGGCAATGTTGTTAGTGTCAAAACTCCTATTCCCATGATTAAAAGTCCAATAGTGGCTAAGCTTCGCGCTCCATAACGATCTGCTAGTCTACCCGCTATTGACCCCATTATTCCAAATCCAGCTAATAGTGGAAGAAGATATACTCCGGCCCAGAAAGGTGTTACTTCATAACTATAACCGTGTAAAGGTAGCCATATGGCTTGAAGTAATAATACTAGCATCAATTGAAGACCTCCAAATGCTAGCTGTGCTAAGATTATTGATACTGCTGAAGATGTAAATGCCCTTATTTTAAATAGTTCTATTCTAAACATGGGGTCTTTAACTCTACTCTCAACGAACAAGAATCCGATGAACATTCCTACACCTGCTACAATACCCGATATCACAAATGGATTTGTCCAACCAGTAACTTGATTACCATATGGTAAAATACCATACGTTATCCCAAGCAGTATTGATATAAGGGAAACGGCATAAAGGATATTTCCAACTATATCGATACTTTGATTTCTATTAGGCTTATTTAATTGCCTTAAGGATTTATATGACCAAATAGTTCCTAAAATACCTATAGGAACGCTCACTAAAAATACGTCACGCCAGTATATTGAAGCAAGAATTCCACCGATGATTATTCCAGCTACTCCACCGAATATTCCTATTACGCCATTTAATCCTAATGCAAATCCCCTCTCATTTGGTGGAAATGCCTCAGATAAAATTGCAGCGCTATTAGCCATTAAGAATGATCCTCCTATACCTTGAAGTATCCTGTAAATTATTAATTGAATTGCGGCTATATCTCCTTTGCCAGGGGTTAAATATAATAGTATAGATGCAATTGTAAAAATTAGGAATCCTAAATTGTACATTCTCACCCTTCCGAAGATATCTGAGATCCTACCTACATTCACTACTAAGATTGCTGATACTATACTATAACCAAATAAGATCCATAATAAGTATTGGAAAGAGTTAAACGGATTAATATTAATTCCTCTAAATATTGCTGGTAATGCTATTAATACTACATTAGCGTTCATAAATCCCATGAATGCACCGAGACTTGTATTGGACAATGCAATCCACTTGTACTGAACCATATAGTTAAAGACTTAACTTTAATTTATTAAAACTTTTGCCCAATAACGATCATACTTTTTTAAAAAATCATAAATTTATAATGATTTACCTACCGTTTGCTAGTTAGAAAAATGTATATGGTTGTAGATAGTATTATGAGTATTATGTCTAGAACAAAAGCTATTAAAGCTGGCCCAGTAGTTACCGGTAATGGTCTACCTATAAGCGGTGCTGGGAATACTCTAGTTAAAGTAAGGAGTAGATAATTTATCCACCAGTATATTACTTCTAAGAGATAGATAATTTTCAAGGTAAAGAGTCTAAATGAAAGTATGAATAGTATGCCAGCAATAATAGCTAGGATTGAGTCAAAAAGGAAGAATGCCCTAATACTATATGGTAGAAATCTTATACTATATAACGGCAAATGATCAGCAGTCCATGCAAAACTAGCTATCCCTGCAACTACTCCTAAGGCTAATAAGGAAATCGAAACTCTAGGCATATGACATTGTGTAATTCAATAAATAATAAGATTTTGCCCAAATCTTTAATTAGATTGAAAATACTATTTGGGAAAAGATTTAAATTAATATGAAAAGAGGAGGATATTGGCGAAACAATGAAAATCAGCAAAATAGGACTTATAATAGTAGGAATTTCTATACTAATTCTGATAATCGGTGGAGCATTTTTTGGAATGGCTGCCACATCACATCAACCAGCGACTTCAACAAGCCATATGACAACCTACACATCTACAACTTCACCTAGCACATCATCTTCTACTACAACTACTACATCAAGTTCTAGTGGAGCAGTATGGGGTTGAACAGAAAGCTACTTGTTTTTGGTTTTTCTTTTTCTTCCATAGGTGGACCTTTAGCATTAGTTGGACAATTCTTAGAAAACGTAAACCCATTTGAAGTAGTCTTATCTGTTCTCATATTTTCACCCATAACTTTTCTTGTATACTATTCTATGAATAAAGTATGGGATAAAGGTGGACTTTACGATTATGTAGTCAAATTTACTCCAAAACTCTCCAGTTACTTCCTATACTTCTGGTTTTTCTCATATTTCCTTTATTTAAGTTATACTGTAGATTATATAGTATATTATATACTAAATCTGGACGGATTTACAGCTATACTGCTTACAATTGGAATAGCGGGATCTATCGCAATGATAACACTTCTAGATAGGGAGTTAGAATTCCTATTTGTCTCAGCAATCATACAAATGTTATTTATACTCCCTATAAATTGGCATCTTAAATTCATGAACCCTTATGAGCTAAGCTTTACTAACATTCTCTCTACCTCTCTCTTATACATCTGCATAACACTTACACCGTTTATAGGAAATGGTAGCAAAGAGGGAATTAATAGTGTAATTCTAGCGTATTTAATAACTGGAGCCATACTGTTTTTAGACTCATTTTTTAACATTCCTAAAATAATATATCTTATTTCATCATTTAGTACATTCTCGTTAATTGTAGTAGAATTTTATTCATTGAAGAGCGTTCTATCGAAATTCAGCATTAAGAGTAGAAAATATCTCGTTTTAGGATTCTTAGGATTTACACTTACTAGCCTAATAAATCCCTATATGTATTATATTTATACGATTGTCCCATCTTTGACGGCACTTTATATATCGCTAATAATCTTCTTTATCTCGATGACCTTTTCAATTAGAAATGAACTGAAACTACTAGGCTTCATAAGTTTAGGATTAATTGCGTATGGTCTCTATAGTTCATTGCAATTGTCATCCTATTACTTACTTCTGGAACAAATTATCATAATTATTATAATAGGCGTAATTCCGCTACTCAAGAATCGACTTTTCTATCAGTAGATATTGCCAATAGTTTCATATAGAGATAACCTCCCACAGCTTGCAACAAACCCCCTATTTCCAATGGTAATGAGTATGAAATATCTAATAAGTAACCACTAATACCAGAGCTCATCTGGGATAGCCTTGTCGCCAAACCTTGGAAGCTTGAGGCAGTACCGAAATCTTCAGCAGATACCCCTCTAACATTAACTGCACTTCTATTTGGTGCTCCAATCCCAGCGTTCAATCCCCTTGCAATGTATAATCCAGCCGCTAAAGCTAACCAAGGCGAAAAGGCCATTGCGATTAGGAACACTCCATTCAGTATCCTAGTTATCGAAGCGACTTTTAATGGGTCAAACATTATTTTATTTGAAAGCAGTGAACCTATCGCAGTTGTTAAATAAGATATCGTAAAGATTAATCCTATTTCAAAGGAATTAGCGTGAAAAGCTAACTTATACCATAATGGAAGTAGCGGAATAGCTATACCTAGTCCGAATCCAGTTATTGAGTTTGAAACTATGACTTTTGAAATGTATTTCATACTAGATTTTTTCATAACTTTTGAAGTCTTTTTAGGCCTTTTAACCTCTTTAACAAGGAGTAATGATATTGCCGAAGCTAAGAGTAATGCAAATGATAGGAAATATAGTAATCTATATCCCTCAACGGAATTACTTATATAGGACCTTATTGAAAGGAGAACACTCCCTCCTATTCCAGCTAAGGATGAAGCTGACATTAGGAAACTTAATCTTCTCACTCTTTCCTTTTCTTCACTCCAATTACTAGCTACCAGTGCAGTTAAACCCGGTGAAAATACCCCTCTTATACCTCCCGCAGCTCCTCCAACTCCCCCTATTATAAGAGCTGCAAAGATTAGCGTTTGGTTTATCGAAAGCGCAAGTAGCATTGACGCGATTGCGGCCAATATTTCCACAAAGATCAAGACTTTTTTGTAACCGATTCTATCACCTATGATACCTAGGGCTAAATTGAGAGTTGATGAGAATCCTATTGCACCTAGAAATATTATTCCTATAATTTCTGGTTTCACGCCAATTGCGGATAAATATAGTGAAGAGGAGAGAGTTATGTAAATTATACCAATGCTTCTTAAAATTCTTGACAGTAAAAGAAAAGTATAGCCGTAATCGTCTTGCAAAAAATCACCTATATTACAAGAGAATTTAGTAGTTTAACTATTTTTCGTTTTATCTTCTGTCTCTAGCTAAATTAAACTTAATAAGGAAAACATTGAGTATTAACTTATGCCATTATGCCCATCATGTGAAATGAAATTTAACTCGTGGGAGGATCTAGCCAAGCACATGGATTTAATTGCAAATACCAATAGTGACAAATCTCATGTAATGTGGCTAAATAGGAATATATCTATGAAGAGAATGGAGGTCAATGAACTAGCAAACGCCTTGGAAAGGTTCTTCTCAACACCAAATAGCTTATCGATGTGGATTAGGACTAGATTTATAGAGAGATTTTATGGAGACAACCCTCATCCGTTTATTGTAGCAATGCAAAATCCTACTAAAGGAGTGTTATTAGGTTATGTAATTGAACATCAACATTTTTTGAAGAATTGGGTTAAGGTATTATCATCAATAGTATTCAAAACTGATAAGGATGACGTTCTGCAATATGAACTGGAGAATATCTCAGTTGAGTTTATAGGATATAATGGTAGGCCAGCTCACTACGAGTTATTATTAAGAATGGGAGAAGCCTTAGGAATGCCGAGAGAGAAAATATTATCAACACAACCATTGCCCTCTACACAATCTGCTATAAAGACATGGAGGAAAATTGCTGAAAGTAAAACTTGGTTAGAGACCATGGCATCAATGCATAGTCTCGAATTAGTGGCTGATAGAAGTTTAGTTAAATATGGAGCTAAATTACCCTATTTTAATCCAGAAATACTTTCTTCTGATGAGTATCCCCAAGCTGTTAAAGACTTTCTAAGAGAAGGATATGAGGCTGATGTTTCACATGCGGGAGAAGCTCTAGAAATGGTTGAGAAGTACACAGAGGAAATGGAAATGAAGGAACAAGTGCAAATTACTGTTCTTAAGTCGTTTGACGCTTTTTCAAAGTATTTATTAGCCAGATTAGAGAGAGGATTCGAAATAGAACCAAGTTTACTAAAGAGGGTGATTAAATGAAGATTATTGTTAATGGAAAGGAGGCTGGTACAAAGGAGAAAGGTTGTGCTCTATGCGGAGGAACTTGGGGAGATTATTATGAGGAGATCGATGGAGAGAAGTTGTTCTTCTGTTGCGATATATGTGCGTTAGAATTCGTAAATATGGTGAATGAGGTCAAGAAAAGAACAAACTGGAGTAAAATTGATGAATTAATAATCAATGGGAATTATTATACAGGAAGGACATGCTCAGCTAAAAGTGGAAATAAGGAGTATAAATTTTACGTTAAGTTTAACGATGAGGCTGGAATAGAGACTTTTAAAGAGTTAGGCTAATGGTTCACATAAGCCATTTTCTTTTAACACCATTTTATTTTTAGGCTCACTTAAGGATCTACAGAATACTTTCACATTATCGACTTTGACTAGACAAAGCCAATACTTATCTTCAAATCCCTCTGGAGTAGCAGACAATTTCCACGATGTTAGTAGTTCCCCCTCTCTTATATTATCCTTAATGTTAAATTCAGTTGAATAACACCTTGGACATCTGGCCCTCTTAACCCAAAACGAATAACCGCAATTTTTACATACATAGATCAAGGCTCATCACCGTAAATTATTACAGTTGCGGAATTTCCGAAACCAGCCATACTTAGGGATAGCCCAACTCTAGCATTTCTAACTTGCCTACTTCCCGCTTGATTCCTAATTTGTAAAAATGCCTCAACTGCTTGGGCTATACCACTTGCCCCTATTGGATGACCTTTAGAATTTAACCCTCCACTAGTGTTTATTGGCATTTCGCCATTAATTTTGGTGTAGTCGTCGTAATATGCTTTCCATCCTTCTCCTTTCTTTAATAAGCCTAACTCTTCAGCCTCAACTATTTCCAGAACTGTGGCCATATCGTGAAGCTCAGCGAAATCAACCTTATCAACCTTTGCCATTTTCCTAGCGGTCAATCCAGCAATTCTCACCGCATTCATTGTTAATATATCCTCACGTTCAGATAAATATGACGTATCTGAAGAAGCACCCATACCTTTTATAAATACAGGCTTCTTGGTAAAACTATAAGCGTCCTCATCCCTTACCATAACTATTGCTGAAGCCCCATCACTAATTGGGGTAAATTCGTAAAGGGTTAAGGGATCTGCTATGATAGGGGAATTCAAAACTTCCTCTAATGACACCACCTTCTGTATGTGAGCAAAGGGATTTAAAGATCCGTTATAGTGATTTTTGACTGCTACTAAGGCAAAGGCTTCTCTGGACGCGTTATATCTCCTCATATACTCCTTAGTCATTAATCCTGCTAGTGAAGGTAGAGTTAGTCCGACAATTTTTTCCTCCGGTGATAATAATGAGGCTATGACAGATGTAACTTGTTTGGTATTCTTCTCAGACATCTTCTCGACTCCTAAGACTAATACAGTTTTAGTAATTTTAGAATCAAGTAGTGATTTAGCTACCAATATTGCAGAACCCCCACTTCCACTAGTATTATCGACCCTAATTGATGGTACTTTATCTACTGATAAATAAGTTGTAATTAAATTATTTATCCCAGATAAGGAGTTAAACTCCCCAGAATAGCTGTTAGAAACTACTACAAAATCAATTTCGTATTTCCCTATTAATGGTAATGCAACCTCTCCAGCAAGCTCTAATAAGCTCTCCTTTCTCTTTCCGAATCGGGTTATGCTTGCGTCAATAATTGCAACCATTCATGTGAGATTCCACATTTAAAATATAAAATTGAACTTCCAATAAAGAGAACATAAACTTCATTTCTAGAGCAAAAACAACAATAGTACTTGTTAATAAGAAATGTTTATATTTTTTAAGAAAGAGTATAATGATAATGGCAATATTCATAGTTCTTTCTAACCTTACCGATAAGGGGGCTGAGACTATAGCAGATAAGCCAGAAAGAATAAAAGAGGTGAATGAGGAATTGGCTAAAATAGGGGCGAAAGTAAAGGAGCAATATGTAGTATTTGGTGATATAGATTTCATTAACATAGTAGAAGTGGATAATGTTGAAACGTTCCTTAAAGCCTTAATAGAATTGAATAGTAGAGGCACTGTAAGGACAAAGACCTATTTAGCGATTTCTGTTGATGAAGCGATAAGGGCTATTAAAACCACACCACCTATTGGCCATCCGCATGAAAGGAAGTAATTCTCAAATATAATACATTTTTTGTTTCTCATACTGAGATAAGTATAACAATCTTTCCTTTAGGGATGGATGCGTTCTAAATGAGAGAACGCTTTTTTCATCAACAATGTGATTTACAATGAACTCCTTAGCCAAGAATATCTGTATTGGGGGGACATATCTTAACATGTTAGTCGGAATACTTCTACTTAAATATCCAATTTTTATTAGGGAACTCTCCAACCAATAAGTTATATCAGGATTCACCTTTACTGCAGTTAAATCAGCCCTCTTTTCTATTTTCCTATGCACGTAAAAGACTGATGGCAATAAGATGACAAAGTATATTATTAGGAAAAATAGGGAAACTAAAGGCAGATAATAAATAAGCGCTGCATAAATGGAATTAATGGAAAATATTGTAAGTAACATAACTTCTGGATCGTAATTCTTTATATGGGCAATTTCATGAGAGAGAACTGCCGCTAACTCCTCTTGGACTAGACTTTCATACAGTGGTGAAGTAACTGCTATTCCTCTAAAAATTATATTGCCAAAGGCAAAAGCGTTAAGGAAATTATCATTTATAATGTAAACTTTGGACAGTTTAACGTTATATTTCTTTGAAAGATCTTCTACCATAAAGGTAACATCTTGAGGAGCTCTTCTCATCTTAAATACAAGGATCATTATAATTGGAGAAATGAGGTACCAGAGACTAAATACTAGCCCTATTTGGATTAGAAAGAAATAGGGTATATTTATATTTAAGGACGATATTACTATACCAATTACTAAAATAGAGAAGAAGGATGCTAGATAATATTTCCACCAATACGTGGTTATAGAGTGCACACATATTACTCGCTCTAAAAGTTTATAAAACGATAAGATAATCAAAGTTATTACTTAGAGCAATATACTAATATTATGAAACCAGAAGACTACTACTATTCGATTAAATTAGTACCAGAAATAACAATAGAGAATGGAAAACTATTTCACGTAGAGACATGGATAGAAGAGGATAAATACAAATCATCAATTTATTTGAACCTCAAGAGGATAACTTTTCAAGGAAATGAATCATCACCTAAGTTCAATAATGATAAGCTTTACTTTATAAGAAACGAAGAGGCTAAATCATCCTTACTTGAAGCACAACTCTATGGCGAGCCTAAAGTAATATTTACATTTTCTGGCAAAATATCCAAATATGAGTTCCATAATAAGGGAATATTAGTGATAGCAGAGGAAAACACAGATAAGACATTACCTTTTAGAGCCGAGAAGATAAAGTATAGGTTTGATAGCAGAGGTTTATTGAGAGCTAGGCAATCACTTTACCTATTTGATGGTAAGGATCTGAGAAGGCTCGTTACAGGGAACTTTGACGTTACAGATTTAGCTACAAACGGTAATAGGGTCGTAATTTCAGCAACTAAGGACGGAGATGATTATGGATTAGGAAATTTGTATGAGGTAAATATAGAAACTGGGGAGTTAAACAGAATAACGAAGGAGGATGGGACTGTACAAGCAATAGCTATGAATAGCGAGGGGAAAATAGCGTTTTTAGGGCATAGGAAAGGGCTAACCCCATGGGCTTCTCTCGAAATAATGCTACCAGAAGAAGGAAAGAGTTACATGTGTGGAAAGACTTGCGGAAATAAAGTGTTAACTGATTTATTTGATGGCGTAAAGGATAGGATCGTATTCGAAAAAGATCTAATACTCTCCTTAGGTCAAGAGGGAGGTACGTCACATATTTATCAAATCTCTGATAATAAGGTAGATAAGGTAACTAGTGGAAATATAATGGTAAGAGGATTTGATTATAGTAATAGTGAACTAGCTTACTTCTATTCCACTCCAGAAAAGCCTGTAATATTAAAATATAGAGATATAGAATATGATCCGAACCCTAACATCAAAGGATACACTCCAGAGAGAATAACAGTAAACTCTAACGGAGTAGAAGTGGAGGGATGGAGTATAATTAAAGATCCTAACGCACCAACAATATTATTCATCCATGGGGGACCGCATATGGCGTATGGTTATGGTTATTTCATAGAATTCCAGTTCTTCGTAGATAATGGGTTTAACGTAATATATGCAAATCCTAGAGGCAGTCAAGGATATGGGGAGGAATTCGCCAAGGCTTGTGTGGGGGATTGGGGTGGAAAGGATTTCGAAGATCTAATGAACTTCGTGAATACCGTTAAGGAAAGGTATAGTTTAAAAGGTAAATTCGGTATTACTGGTGGTTCTTATGGAGGCTTTATGACCAATTGGATAGTAACGAAGACTAGTATGTTTTCGGCTGCAATTAGCGAAAGGAGTATATCGAATCTAGTTAGTATGTGTGGTACTAGTGATATAGGTTTTTGGTTTAATGCGATTGAATCCGGGATTGCAGATCCATGGAGTACTGAAGGCATTGAGAAACTAATGAAAATGTCGCCAATTTATTATGTGAAAAACGTTAAAACACCTACCATGTTAATTCACGGAGAGGAAGATTATAGATGCCCAATTGAACAAGCTGAACAATTTTATGTTGCATTGAAGATGCAAGGAGTCCCTACAACGTTGGTAAGATACCAAGGTGATAGTCATGAACACGCTAGAAGAGGGAAGCCTAAGAATATGATAGATAGATTGAAGACTAAATTAGAATGGTTTAGTAAATATTTACTCTAATCAATATCTCTTTCACATTCCTTATTTATGGCTGAAAGAACATCTCTCAAGGTAACTACACCTATTATTTTCCCGTTTTCATTAATTGCTAATAAGTGAGTGATGTTATTCTTCATCATAAACATAAAAGTATCTATCAAATCCTCCTCTCCATTTATAGTAATAACGTTTTTTATCATAACCTTTGATACCGGCTCATTTTGTGAGATCCCCTTCCCAAGTGAACTTAAAATTATACTTCTAGTTACTATGCCTATGATCTCCTCTCCTTTACTATCGTCAACTATAAGCGCAAACTTGACTCCTTGTTTATCCATACGTTCTAATGCTTCGGAAAGACTAGTATGTCGGGCAATTCTTATAGGTCTAGTATTATTGAAAACATCTTTAAGTTTCATAGATTATTTTTCTCTCTCTACAACTTAAACTTTATTTATCATTAACAATGTTTAACAATTGTGCTTTATAACAAGAAAACTTAAAAGACATATATAAAGAAATAGATCATTTTGTATAAGAAAAAAATATATAGATTAACTTGATCCAGTACCACAGCCGCAATAGCCATATTCGTCTATTTCAATTCCACATATTGGGCATATGTAACCGGAACCTTTTACTTCTTCAGCCTTTTTTCCATATATTAGCAGATGAGGGTCGAAGTATAACTCAATTAAATTTGGTAAAGCTTTCTCATCTTCTTTTGTAATTTTTGTGTCAATAGCCTCTGTAATTCTAAACTTTAAAGTTTTCTTCTCTAAAGCTTTCTTAGCCAGTTGTTTAGATGAAATTTTCCCCTTAATAACTCCTCTGCGGTCAACAACTTCTATCTCTTCATCAGTTATACGGAGTGCTATCTCCTCGACTTCCTCATCTTCATATAATCTCTTAACTTCTTGCATAGTGGTATTTATACTGTTTATAGTATTTAAACTTTTACCTTCATAACTTTCATAGAAATAAGCGCGTTACTATACAGAGAATTTTTCTTTATCGCTTAACCAATAGAACAACTAATTATATAAAAAGAAATGAAATCGAGCTATACACAACAACTCATTTTACTAACGTCACCGGTAAAAGCTAACGCTGCTATTCTTAAACTTTCTCCCATTGTGGGAAAGACATGTATTGTATCGATCAAGTCATCTATTGTAGCCCTAAATCTAAGTGCTAATGCTGCCTCATTTATCACTTCAGCTGCGTATTTACCAAACATCTGGACACCTAAAATGTTCCTAAACTTCTTATCTATAACCATTTTTATTAATCCGTAATTTTCCCTTAATATCCTCGCTTTAGCTATATTATCCATTTTTACTACCCTTTGGTCTATATCATAGCCTTCTTTTACTGCTTCAAGTGCAGTGAGACCAACTTTAGCTACATTCGGCTCTATAAACACAACTTGAGGTACACTTAACATATCAATCTTTCTATGCACATTCATTATTGCGTTCTCTGCCGCAATTGAACCTTGTCTGCCAGCTAGAGCTTCCAACATAGGACCGCCAATTACATCTCCTGCGGCAAATACATTAGGATTTGAGGTTCTTAGTTCTTCATTAACTTTTATGCCTCCCTTATCGTTTAATTCGATTCCTGCTGCATCTAAATTTAAATCTACATTGGGCTTTCTTCCGGTAGCTAACAGAATTTCATCAGCCTCAACTTCACCCTTATCAGTAACTATTATCTTTCCCCCGTTTCCTTTTCTAACCTCCTTAACTCTCACATTTGTAAAAATTGGAATACTATCATTCTCCTCTAAATAGTTTTTAACGGAAAGGGAAATTTCAGGCTCCCAATCCGGTAATATTCTTCCGCTCCTTTGAAGAATTGTAGTATCAACTCCTAGTCTCTTATACATTTGTGCGAACTCTAACGCCAATGCCCTTCCGCCTATAATAGCCAAGGATGATATTGTCTTGTCTGGTGATAAGGCTTCCACATTAGTCCAAAATCCAACTTCAGTTAAACCCTTTATGTTAGGTATATTGGGAGAAGAGCCTGTGGCTATTATAAACTTTTTAGCCTCTATTATCTCACCATTTACTTTAACTGCATTAGGTGAAGTAAAATATGCTTTACCAATTTTTAATTTGATATCATATGAATTTATCACATCCTCGTATTTTTCCTTTCGCAGGGAATTTACGATTTCAGCCTTGTCTTGAAAGGCTTGGAAAAATTCTGGAAACAACTTTTTTCCTATTACTTTTGAAGAGTAATTGTACAATTCACCTATTCTCAACATTCTCTTCGATGGAACACATCCTACATTAACGCAAGTTCCGCCTATTTCTCCATAACCTACAACCACTGGCTTTATTCCGAGTTCATTTGCCCTAATTAACGCCGCAAATCCAGCTGCGCCGTATCCTATGATCACCAGATCTTCCACTATCTATCCCTCTCTAGCAACACGATGATACTCCTTCCTTAAATCTTGCCTCATATTTATCGGCACAATGAGAGCAACAGAAGTAATGTTCTTTACCATTGATTTCCCTTACATATATTTCATCTTCGGATAGTTTAACGCCGCAGTTCTCGCATTTTAACTCGTCTTGTTTCAAATTTAACCTTAGATTAACCATCTAGTTCACCTATTTATGATTCTTATCAACTAATATAAAAATCTTTCATATGAACATATGTTCATAGAAAGACTTATTTTCACCTATTGACATTATAAAAGTGTGGAGCCTCTTACAAATGAATTGGAATCACTATTCTCTGCCCTAGCAGATGGGACGAGATTGAGAATAGTGCTCTTTCTATTAGACAAGGGACAAGCTACTGTAGATGAAATAAGCAAATCGCTGGGGAAATCGCAATCTTTAATATCTCATCATATGGCTTGTCTGAGAAATTGCGGAATAGTTAAGGTTAGAAAGGATGGTAAGTTTTCGTACTATTCAATATCAACACCGGAAATAATTGAACTAATAAAACTATCCATAAATCATGTCAAAAAATACAGCCAATCTATCTTATCTTGTGATGTTCTAGCAGAGGAGAAAGGTCAAGTTAAATTATCTCATTAGAGTACCATATGTGCTTAGGTTTACTCATCTCAACTATGAAGCAAGCATCCTCTCCCTTCTCTTTATGCATTAATTGGTGATTTAGAGCTTTAGAAATTGGTAATATTTGATTACACGCTTTACATCTTAACATGACCTCGTCGTATTCTGATAACGAAACTCGAGGTAAAAGCGGAAGAATGTCTTCATTACCAATTACTGGTAGCTTAGTGGGTATAATTTTCCTACTGCTCATAAATATATGTTTATGAAAAGATCAATAAAAACTTTATTCAATAATTAGACGTTAAAAAGCTTAATCTCCACGTTTCCAAATCAACGCATCATCACTTTTTCTCCTAATCATAAGTACCCTATGGAGTGGAATTATAGTATCTTCTCCTTTAAGATACAAATAATTGTTATCTACAGTATAAATATCCGTAAAGGGGATCTCTTTTAGTCCAGTCTCAGTTAACTTATCCTTTATCACAATGACGTAATCGTCAATCTTCTCCTTATATTTCCATCTAACCCTATTTATCGCATCCTTAATTTTCACAAGATTATATATAAGGAAGAAGTTTTTAGTTTTTATAGGATGAAGAGAATGGCGATTTTTCGCCATTATGATTGGTGAATGGCCGGGCGCATAACTGATATAAACTGGGAAGAGAATTATCTTACAAATGCCAAAACAATGTCCGAAGTGCGGGTATATTAATCCAGATGACGCGAATTATTGCAGTAAATGTGGGTATCCTCTTCAATACCAGCCGATAATATCTACGAACCCTCCCTCAACACCTTCACCTACGTCTCCTAATCCCTTACAGCCAGATAGGCTATCTACTTCGTTCAATATCCTTACAAAGAACCTCTCAATTATATTTCCGCCGATAATAATGTTAATAATAGAGGTTATATTATTAGCGCTTTTCGGTGCAATAACTGCTGGAATAAGTTTGATTTCACCAGTAGCCTTTACAGTTACAGCTCTAATATTTAGTATAATTATAGGGATTGTAGATGCGATTATTTTCAGCATAACAGTTCATACAACCACTTACATGGCTAGAGATGCAGTTATGGGAGCTCAACTCAATTTGAATAACGCTTTTACAAATGCTAGGAACACCTTAAGTAGATTATATCCTATAATTGCTATTCTAATAGTATTAGGAATACTATTAGGGTTAAGCAGATCCCTAGGGTTAGGCTGGATAATAATGGGACTCGTTGGAGTCTTACTATATATAGTTTCAGCTGCAACAATCTTAAATAGACCAATGAGCTTGTCTGAAACAATAAACTGGTATTCAAGGGCGTTTGGTGTAGATGCTGGCGGGGCAGTAGTTATACTAATCGGATCGTTACTTAGCTTAATACCAATAGTAAATATATTCGCCATACCTTATACTTCAATTTTAACCTATTTAATGGTAAGAGACATCAGCTAATTTGTGGAAAGTAAAAATTTTAATTTTATTAATACCTTGAGAAATCGTTATAAATAAGGTAAATCATTACTTTATTATAAGTGACTGTTAATGAGAGGTATTTCTGAGGCTATAACTGTAGTATTTCTTATTTTAGTTACATTAATTGCAATTGCAATCGTTACTATCTACTATCTACACATAGTTAACGCAAATCAATATGGTTTGTATCAAGAACTTAAAAATTACTATATTGATAGTGGCCAAATTTTGAGTGTAGTATATTACCATCAAATAAATAATCATTCGTATTTTTATGTTGAAAATATTGGAAATTTACCGATAAATATCACTAATATTTACGTTAATCATACTATTGTAAAATTTATAATATATAATAATACGAATACCCAAATTAAGATATTGTATCCGAAAGTAGTTTACGTGATTGAAGTCTACGATAACACTACCAATATAATAATACAAACTTCCAATAATAACTTGATACAGTTGGAGGCTTAGAAAATGAAGGGACAAGCTTCAGTAATTGCAATGGTAGTAATCTTCTTCTTGATAATTGCAACAATAGGCTTAATACTATATATCAGCGTCTCGTATGAAAACTTACAGAAGGAATATATACAAGTTTCCCAAATACTTGCAAATAAGGCTAAAGAGAATTTACTAATAGGATATGTAAATAGTTCCTTGTCAATATATAACGCTGGATCAGTAGTGACTACAATTGTTGCTATATTATTAATAAATAAGACCAATGTGACAATTGTACCGGAAAACATTGTAATACCACCCAATTCCAACGTTATAATACACGTTAAGACTGCTAACGGATACGTTATTGTAACATCGTATGGAAATAGTTTCTATATTGCGCCATCTTCTGGGAAAAAGTAAAAAAGGAGAAATAAGAGAAATATCTGTATGCAAAAATATAGAAAGGGTTTAGAGAATGCTTTAGTTACCGTATTACTAATATTAGTAGCAATTGCAGCAGTTAGCCTAATCAGTTATTACTTCTTCGGCGTGCTTAGGCATAGTATGATCACTACTGGATTAAGTATAAGTAATGTCCAGATGGTCGGAGGAATTTTAACTGGGGATTTGATTAATCAAGGAGCTAGTAATATAACCAGCATAACAATTCAAGTGCGTCCTCAAAATAACGCTACGGTTATATCAAACTTTACCAATTCCAGTTTAAATATACCACCCGGTCACTCTTATGCCTTTACACTAGCTGTACCTAAAGCAATAGAAGGCAATAATTATGTTATTACTGTGCTTGTTAAGTACGATAATGGGCAAACCTATGCTACATCAGTGGAAGTTATCGACCAATAAGTAACAATAAAGTATTTTATTTTTATTTTTTTAAATAGGTATATGGTACTTATTGGTAAAAAGAAATCACACAATAAATTTGAAGAATTATCCTATTATCTTCAATCACTTGATGAATCTGGAATAATATCCCTTAAAGCTAGCCTAGATAACCGAAATATCGTAGAGCATTATACACTAAATAGCTTTGACGTTGAAATTTACATTGCCGAAAAGGATGGAATTGGCTTCTACTTAGTAAATGAACCACAACTTGATCAGAGAGAAAACAAAATCTTATTAGCAATACTCGATGGCTTGATATACTCCGCATCAACCGCCGTATCGAACAAACAAATTGACTTAGAAAAGCTACAAGAAGATGTATTAAAAATTTCAGCCAAATTAGGAGTAATAGGCGACGTGAAGAGAAACTTAAAGAAGTATATGTACTATATCACTAGAGAAATAAAATATTCGATATTACAAGCACCAATGAGTGATCCTTTCGTCGAAGAGATAGAACTAGTATCTCCGACTACACCAATTTCAGTAGTACATAGTAGACATAGTGAATGGCCTAGATTGGAGACTAACATCGTTTTAGGGAGCGAATTAAAGGTAAGGAGATTAGTAGAGAGGCTGGCATCGCTAGGTGGGAGAAGTGTAAGTACAGCTACACCACTACAAGATTTCATGTTACCGGAGGGACATAGGGTCGCTGTGAGTTACGGTGAAGAAATAAGTAGGGGAACGACATTTAATATAAGAAAATTCCCTGAAAAACCTCTAACGATAATTGATTTGATATATAAGTATGGGACATTAAGCGATTTAATGGCAGTTTACTTGTGGATAATTGCAGAAGCTAAGTTATTTACATTTCTCGTAGGCCCTACTGGTAGTGGAAAGACTACGGCATTGAACGCATTATTGATGCTACTTAATCCGTTAGCGAAATATTTAACTATTGAGGATACACCAGAACTAAAATTGCCACATAAATATTGGATACAATTCTATACTAGGCCATCAAACTATGAAGGAAGTAAGGATATCAGTTATTATGAGCTAGTCAGACTTTCCTTAAGATACAGACCAGATTACATTATAGTGGGGGAAGTTAGAGGTAAGGAAATAGAATGGTTAGTTCAAGCTGTCGCCAGTGGTCATGGTGGACTTACAACCTTTCACGGATCTAATCATACTGACCTAATAACAAGAATTAGCGGATTATTAGGTCCAGAGCTCTCATTACAATTCAAACAACTAATTTCAGTAATCGCAATCATAAAAAGAATTGAAACTGAGGATAGAAAGATGAATAGGAAAATGATATCTATCGTCGAAAATGATGGAAATGGATTTAGGGAAGTATTTAGATATGACTATGAAAGAAAGAACTTTGTTCCAGATAATTTAAAAGAAATTACTAGTATACAGCTAGAAAGATCTAGAGAACTATTAGGCTGGAGTAGGGATAAGTTGTATAGGGAGATTGAAAACAGATTACTACTAATAAGAGGGCTTGCCGAAAAGGGAGTTTATGACTATGACACATTAGCAAGAGAGTTAGTCAAGTATTATACAAATGGTGATAAGAGTGACTGAGAGAAGAGTTAAATTAGCTAGTATAATCTCATACGATTTCTTATTTCTAGTTTTACTATCAGGCTTACTAAACTTAATTATTACAATATTTAGAGAACGTCTCCTATATGTGCTTTCTAGTTTTTTCCAATATATCGTGAGTAACCCTTCGGTAGCACTTGGGGATGCGTTGGGTTTTATATTCGTTCTTCAAGCATTACTTCTAGGCCTATTTATTGGAGGAATAGTTATTTTAAGTATAAGCTTTACAATAAATTTGACGCGAATAAGGAGTGAATATGAAGAGGGCGTTCCATTATCAACCATTCTAAGGTCTAGGATAATTACAAGTAGTAGATTAGGTATCATAGCAAATTGGATAAGTGAGCGTAGTAAGAGATATATTAACGCGAGTGCTGATTTGGAAAGTCCTACTGAGGTTGGCGTTAGATACGTTGCATATTTTTTAGTCTCATTACTTGTCGTAATACCGGTATCATTAGCACTTAGTATAGCATTACTCTCTCCTCTACCATTTCTATTAATATTTTTTCCGTTAACTTTTATCTTTTATCCAGAACAGAAATACAAGAGTAGGGCTAGAGAAATAAGAGACGATATTCAAGATGAGATACCTTTCTTTGTGACTCTAATCACTATCATTAATGCAAGTGGTACAACCATATATGAGGGAATGAGAAAAATTTTACAATTTCCAATATTTAAAGCTATGAAAAAGGAGGCATTACTCATTATAAGGGATATAGAATTCTTTGGAAAATCCCCGCTAGATGCTCTGGAGCATAGATCTCGATTAACACTAAATAGAGATTACTCTTGGTTTTTAGCTGGCTATTCTTCGATCATAAGAAGTGGTGGCGATATTGAAGCATATTTGTTCCAAAAGGCTAGAGAGTTTCTCAATTGGCTCCAATTCCGTTGGAGGTTTTACTCTGAAAGGACTTCGTTCCTAGGAGAGTTAATAGTGATCTTATTCCTTATTTTCCCCATGTTCTTAATTGCATTAGCCTTCTTCACAAGTGGTGCAGTTATATCATTTTTGCTCATAATACCTATATTATTTGGTACAATATTATATACAATTACAGCTAATAATAGACCTAGATATATGGATAGTATAGGTCTCACCAAGTTACAGTTACTAATAGGATTTATCGCTGCATTATTAACAGCAGGGGTAATCGAAATATTTCTTGATGAAATATATTACGCAATTGGTTTAGGGCTCTTATCGTTCTCTCTAGCATCAACAATATTCATGTATAACCAAATAAGAGAAATTAACGATGTTGAAAACTCGTTACCGCAATTTCTAAGAGATATTACAGAGTTCAGAAAGATAGGTTACGATCTAAGTAGGGCTATTAAGACATTGGCCGAGGAAAAGAGATATAGAAGGGAGTTTAATAGGGTACTAAATGAAATAACAAAACAAGATTCCATGGGGATTCCAATAACTAGAGCTAAGATAAATACTAGAAGCTGGTTGGGTAAGTTCTCTCTTACCACTGTCCAGATACTAATAGAAAGCGGTGCTGTAAGACCAGATCTACTGGAGTATTTAACTGAATTTACACTTAATTTTATACAATCAAAGAAGGAGGCATTCTCAAGAATGAGAGCTTATCAAGTTTTAGGAATTCTAACACCACTCCTTCTAATAGCTACAATACTTATAGCTATTGTGATTATTGACTCATTCACAATAGTAACTTTACCGACAAATACCGTAGGTTTACCACAATTCCCAAACATCATTAGTCAATTTATTTTATCTCCGGTGATACTTGCTGAAATGTTCATATTCATTTTAATGTCAACTTTTGCCATAGGATTACTGGTAACTAAAGCACTATATGGCACTGTACAATACATGATAATGCCAGCAATTGGATTAACCCTAGCAGTGCTCTCAATACACTTCTTCAGCGTAATAGAACCGATAATCTTGAAATTCTTCTCGATATAAACGTTTATATTTTCTCTTTTCCTATTTTTTACTAATGCAAGATAGTTTAGGATTACTTGCAATAACTCTAGTGATCGTTTTGCTATTTTCTATTTTAATTGGAATAATAATCTTAAATCATGAGAATTTTACACAACTCTACAACATTCAGAGTAATATAAATGGCGAAATATTAAGTAAAGCTAAAGTAGGTTATTATTGGATCGTAGAGGAATTAAAAAATAAAACAATTTCCTTCATACCTCATGTATATATACTAGACACCGAGGGTGTATATAACATTCAAAGCGTAGTTGAAACAACTTTTAACGGCGAAATTTACACATTTCCAGTTAAAGATTTGCTAATCTTTACCAATGGTTCATTGAATAGGAATGGAGTAATTTTGAGTCCGGGGAATGTAATAATTATAAGACCGAATATAACTAGCGGACAATTAAGTTTCGTAACCAACACTGGAAATGCGTTCTCGTTGGCTTTACTTCCACCTTCAGATAGAACGTTATTACCAAATAAGTCAAGCCAAAATTATACTGTTATTAGTCTAGGGAATGAGAACATTCTGTCAATAAGGACAACAAATAATCATTTAATAGGACCTCAAAACATAACAAGTGTTGAACTGATATTCAACTCCACGCCACCACTATATAATTACACACTTCAGCCAATGGTTAATAGCCCTAGCAAAGTCCAAGCTAATTATTACCAAGTTCGTATAGCCTATTTCGAAAATGTTACTTTCATAAAAGCTCTGGATTTAAAGGATAACAATTCATATATTATATATCCTGGTTATGGTTACTGGAGTGGAAAAGTTTACGCGATTGGCAACCATTATAATAAAACAGTTGGTAGTTTTAACATATCCTACAATACCTCGTATATTTACTACAAATACGGATCAATTAACTTTGCTCAGGATTACATAATCACTTTCCACGTAACTAGTCTTTCTGGCTACGTACCACTTTGCATGATAGTATACACATATAATCTTACAAATTCAAACTCAGGTTTCTATACTGTGGGAAGCTACAGTCAATTGTGGATTAAACCATTGGATAACAATAGTCCGGTCTATATTACTTATAGTGGATATAGTTATTCGTATTATGAGTATTATAATTTTACATTCAATTATTTAAATAGTAATAATATTAATCCGATAAGAGTTGGAGGTTCTTCGATTTACTTAGGTTATTTACCAATTAACATTACGGTGTATATAATGGGCAATTCACTAAATAAGGATATTTCCTCATTCCAAATACTCTATAACAACTCTCAACAGCTAATGAATCTCCCTATCATAATGAATATAACATATAATATAACATCTTATTCTCCTCCATTCTTACTGAACTTCTCCTTAACTAACGTATCTCTTACAGTTATGCTAAATGGAACACAAGATTTACCTAATTACACTTTTTACACTTACAAACTGAACATAAGTATTCCAATAAATGAAAGTATATTAAACATTAATGGATACGCACAACCAATAGTCATACCGTACTTTATTATTATAGTTAATGGAAAAATAGTAGGAGAAAACTTACCTCCTTAATGGTAAAAGGCTTTGATAGTAGTATAGAATCATAGATATAGCTATTGCGATATCATATGGAATAGCATTTATAAGGAGAATTAGCTCAGATAAGATTAACATTAGATAGACATATCGCCAAAGACGCTTTGAGAGAATACTTCCTAGAATTGAAAATGCTAATGAAAATATTAGAGCTGAATAAAACCACTCTTGATAATCAAACGCTGTGGGCGGAAAAGTCGCTAACCCAATCAAAGGAAAAAGTTCTCTATTTATTGAACCCTTTAAATAATGTAGTAAATAGAGTGCTAGCATCTCAGCCATCATGGGATAAAAAAACCAATAGCTATTTATGGAAAAATAAAGACTATAGTATAGGTTTGAAAATCTAGAAAAACCAAATTGAGCAATACCAAAAGTCGTTCCCATTAATATTTCATTTAGTACTAGTAGAATCGAGAAAATAACAACATGAGTCCTTTCTCCTCTAAACGGTGTATTTGCTAACTTCGCTATTTTCAGCAAAAAGTACGCGATTAGAGGTATCATAATAAAAGTGTTTATTCCAAAGGCTATTGCCAAAGATACTCTTGATGGATAGAGTAAATAAATTGATGCCCCAACGAACATAGCTATCATCATTGTGAGGGAAAAATAAACGAAGAAAACTCCTACATAAGTTCTTATCTTCTCTATGTAGAAAAGTATTAATACTATTATTGCAACCATTATTGATGCTATTGAGGATAAGATGACTAACTCATCTTGCATATTCCACTTACTTTATATTGAAAATAAAAAATTATATGTGACTTGTCAAAAACCTTTTATACAACGTAACTACATTTATAGTATGAACCCTTTTAAAAAAGAAAAGACATATCCTAAACAAGTAGATTTAAACAAGGTAGTAAATGAGTTTGTGTCTTACCTAAATATTCAGAAATGGAAAGTACAACAGAAAGTTGAGGGAAATAAGGCAATAGTTCAGGCCCAAAAAGGTGGAATACTAAGGGACATAATTGCTGCAGATAGAGCCCTAACATTTACTTTTGAGAATACAACACAAGGCCTTAAGGTGACTGCTGGTATAGGTAGTTGGAAAAAGAATTTAGCAATAACAGCATTAGAGACACTGTTTCTATCAGAATTGTTCTTAGTAGTTGATGTGCCGGAAATGCTATGGAATGAGCATGTTGAATCAGAACTTATGAAAAAATTGGACGAAATAATACAAAAGTCCTAATTTCTTATGGTAGGTTTTGTTTTAATCGAGAATATACTTTTATCCTCTCTTCAGACTCTTTAATAGGTCTTTCGATCTCCTTGAACTTCACCTTTTCAAGAAAGTCAATAATGTCTTTAGGCTTATCTACACCGCAGAATGACATACTCCTAACTATAGAGCCTAAACCCCAAGGACCTCCATAAACTGTATTTACGAATTTCTTAACTTCCTCAAAATTGTTCATAAGATAACTACATACTTCCTCCCTTATATGAGGATTGTGTAGCAGTGAAGATATAACGAATCTAGTATCTTGAGCCTTTATATTCCTTTCAAATATTAGTGAGAAAACCTTGACTACAATTGATGGATCACGAAGTGATGAAATTGCACTTAATATTCTATTCTTCTCCTCATCTATTGTATACCTCTTGTACTTTTCTAGAAGAGTATTGAAGTCGTTATTAGTTACTGCGTAAGCTATTGCAACAGCTTCTTTAATATTACTGTCTATATTTTCATATTGATCAAATAAAGTTGATAATCCTAATGCAAACTCTTCATCCATTCTAGCTAAGGCACTGATAACAGTTGAATACGCTAATTTGCCTAGGTCGTCATTAGCCTTTCTAAATATCTTAACTTGATTAACTAGGAAATCTTTCCCGTAATTTTTCTTAAATAGATAATATAATGTTAAGAGTTGAGAGGTTATCTCTCTTGATACAAAAGAGTTAGAAGTATATACAAACCTACCAATTACGCCAAAGTACGTCTTCGCATCTATTAGATCAGCCAATAGGAAATTCCAATAGTCGTTAACCAATCCCAACTCTTCATAAGCATTAAGCTTTGATGAGAAAGCTAGATTAAGAGAATCATAAAGGACCCTATAAAATCCAGTCCTATTTATATTAACCTTAATACTCTTCAAACCTTCATCTAACCTTATTTCAGCTGATTCCTTGTCCAGAAGAAGAGTGCCAAATTTATCATTAATCTCATATGTAATTGGAACCTTGTAAACCTCATTTAAACCGCTATCAAGAAGTGTAAATCTTTTTTGAGAAAACCTGATAGAATTACCGTATGCGTTGACAAAAATTACAGGGTAACCAGGCTTTGTAATCCAATCAGCCATAATTTCTCCAATACTCTGCCCAGCTGCGTTAGAAATAGAATTCCACAAATCCTTACCCTCTGCATTTCCGAATTTGAAAGAATTTAAGTAATTGACAACCCCCCTTCTGAAATTCTCCTCACCAACATAAGCCTCAATCATCTTTAAAATACTAGCCCCCTTACCATAACTAATATTATCAAACATTTGTTCAATTTCATGGGGATCTTTTACATGTGCCTCTATTGGATGTGTAGTAGAAAGAGAGTCATCCTCTAAAGCACCTATAGATTCGTCATAAATAAGATGACCTTCACTATCCCATTGGGGAAATAAATGCTTTATACTCTTATAGCTCATGAATGTTGCGAAGCTCTCGTTTAACCACAAATCATCCCACCACTTCAAAGTAACCAAATTACCAAACCACTGATGAGCCAACTCATGAGCAACAACCTCAGCAACTCTAAACTTTTGAGAAATTGAAGAAGAATCATCAGCCAGCAAAGCAGTCTCCCTAAAGGTAATAGCACCCCAATTCTCCATAGCGCCAGCAGCAAACTCGGGAACTTGTATTAAATGAACTTTTGGTAACTGATAAGGTATTTCAAAGTATTTTTCATAAAACTCAATGACCTTTCTGGCGACGTTAATTGCGAATAGTCCTCTTTTTGATTTTCCGGGTACTGTGGCTAATATTACTGTAGGTTGTTTAGAGTTATCAGAAATCTCCTCAAATTCATCTATTCCCAAGTATAATAGATACGTAGACATTTTAGGAGTTTCTTGAAAACGATAAATTACCTTACCGTCCACATCCTCTTCTATTCTCTCAACTGGCATATTAGATATTACCTTTAGTCCCTTTTGTACCCTAACGCTTAGTTTAAATCTAGCTTTCATTGCAGGATGATCAAAACATGGGATAAATCTCCTAGCGTATACTGCCTCAAATTGCGTTGTAATCATTCCTTTACCATCATAAGGAGCAACGTAAATCCCTAAAATTGAATCCCGAGAGGCTTTTCCTTTAAACTTTATCTCAAGTTCTCTTTCAATCTTTCCGTAGATTACTAATTTCTCACCTTTCAATTCAAATTTTGTATCCTTACCATCAGATTTCACACTTCTTATTTCGAGATTCACACTATCAAGCTCTAATTTTTCTTCTTCTGAGTTAAGGTATATTTTCTCTACACCCTCATATTCATTCCCATTAAAATCCAGAAAAATTTCGTATTTCTCGATGTTAGGCATGCCTATATAAATTCGGGTGTAAATAAAAAATTAATGATGAAGATAGAGAAGAATTTTGGTATACCTTTAGGAGGAATAGGTACTGGAAAGATAAACTTCTACCCAGATCTCACAATTGGCGAGATAACTATTCTAAACAACTGGTCAAATCCACTTAGAAAAGTAAGGGGTTTCCACCTATTAACGTTTCTAGATAAGAAACCTATATTTCTTCAAACTAATCCTGGCAAGAATGTTGAAACACCTCCTCAATATACTTACGTAAAAGACATTGAGACATTTGTTGAGTTCCCTGTTATCAGATATTCGACACCTCTAGCTGAAATAGAAGTGTATTCAATCCTACGGAAAAATGACGTTAAGAATTCATCCCTCCCAGTAATAAAGTTTAGAATAAAAGGTAAAGGAAGATTTGCAATTTCTTTTCCGAATATAGTTGGAAGTAAGAGAGCTGGTAGAGCAAATGAGAGCTATAAGGGAAAGTTAAATGGTGTAGTGATGAAAAACGAGAAGGCCTTAAATTCTGATCCAGCTTATGGAGAAATTTTCCTTGGATGTATTGGCTGTAAGGTTATAACCAATTACGCTTACTATAAACCAGCTAAGGTCGGAATGACTGAAGATATCACATATTTTTATAATTTAGAAGAATATGATGAAACATATGTAATAAAACCATATGCCAGAGAAGAAATAGGGGGTATTGTATATAAAGATGTGGATGAAGAAGAAACGTTTATCCTTTCATGGTATTTTAACGGAAGACCTTATCACTATCCATATGGACATTACTACGAAAATTTCTTTAAAGATTCTATAGATGTTGCAGAATACGCTCTCAAATTAGAACCAGATTTAGGAATAGAAGAGAAAGTGGAGTGGTTAAAAGATGCGTTAGTAAATAGCTTGTACATACTAACATCAAATACTTGGTTAACTAAAGATGGAAGATTCGCTGTATATGAAGATCCATTCGTTACTAAATTAATGAATACGATTGGTTCTATGACCTTTGATGGTCTCGGATTTACTCTCTTAGAACTTTACAGAGATTTAGTAATATCAGCTGATAATTACTTTATGAACTATGTAAATTATGGGGAAACGCCACATGATGTTGGAGAGGAAAGTATTGAAGATCCAATTTACGGTGCGTCATATCCATATTGGTGGACAGATTTGGGACCTACTTTAGTCCTAATGTTATACAGAGACTACGTGTTTACCTCTAATAGGGAAATTTTGGAGAAGAACTATAATAAAATAAAGGAGATAATTGATTGGCTCATAAGAAAAGATATGGATAACGATTGTATACCGGACTCAAAGGGTGGTTACGATAACTCCTATGACGGAACTCACATGTACGGAGCCTCATCCTATATAGCATCGATGTTCCTTTCAGCATTGACCGCATTTATCAAAATGTCTGAAATCTTGGATGTTAAGATTGATGATAAGTATTACAGATTTTTAGAGTGTGGAAAGAAGACATTTAATTCATTATGGAACGGCAAATATTTCATTTTATGGAAGAAAAATGACGAGGAAAATACGTCTTGTCTAAACTCACAATTGTTAGGCCAATTCTGGTGTGATATTTTAGGATTACCACCTATAACTGATCATGATAAAATAAATACGGCCTTAAGAAGTATTTATGAACTAAACTTCAAAGCTTCTAAATACTGTTTAACTAATGCAGTAAGGGAAGATGGCAGTGTGGATTCTTCAACAGCCCAACTTAGGTCATGTTGGCCTAGAGTTTCCTTTGCAGTAGCTGCACATATGATATTAAGGGGAATGGTTAAGGAGGGAATTGAAGTAGCTAAAAGGGAATGGGAGACGATAAAGGAGCTTAACCCATTCGATCAATCCTCTAGAATAGATGCAATAGATGGAAAGTACGTGGGGCTAATGTCGTACATAGGAAGCACTTCGGTTTGGCTATTGAAATTAGCGTTAGACAAAATACGTTAAAAATTATTTAATAAGAATATCATGAATATTATTATGAATTTGTATATGAGTAATGAATTATCCTTGTTTTTATGATGAATTTTTAAAGATGGAGAAGACTATACTACCACTTTTTAACGTTGTGAGCACATTGAGGTTTTCATCCAATATAACTAAATCTGCAACATAACCCCTAGATATCTGTCCTATTTTTTCTAAGTTAAGTAGAGATGCTGGAGAATACGTTACATATTTTATCGCTTCTCTTAATCCAATTATTTTACTAACACGTCTCACGCCTTCATCCAAAGTTATGTTACTACCTACAAGCCTTTTATTAGCCTCGAAACAAGCCTTATCGCAAGTAATTTTTTCTCCATATAGTAAAAATTCTCCTTCGCCTAATCCCGCAGCTTGTAAGGAATCAGTCACTAGAATTGTCTTATCCCCCTTTAACTTACTTACAATACTTAGTGTAATCTCATTAATGTGTACCAAATCTGATATTACTTCAGCGTATATCGGAGAAGTTAACGAAACACCAATTATTCCGGGATCTCTATGATGGAATGGCCTCATAGCATTGAACAAATGTGTAACTGATGATGCTCCAAAACCTATAGCTCTTCTGGTATCATCTGAATTAGCGTCCGTATGACCTAAAGAAACTTGAAAGTTATCCGCTAAATTCTCTAATTCTTTATCACTCAAAATCTCTGGTGCTATAGTAATTCTCTTTATTTTAAAGAGTTTAGAAATTTCTAAAATTCGTTCGTCGAATCTAGTAAAGAATTTATGTGCACCAGCTCTATTCGGATTTATTAACGGTCCCTCAAGGTGTATCCCAATACTTTTAACTTCATTTAAAACCCTTGCTATACTCACTAATTTTTCAACATTTTCAGAAATTGTTGATGGAATGAAAGTGGTTACACCATGTGAATAATAATAGGATACCATTTTCTCATAGTCATTAATACTTCTAATGTCATTTACAAGAATTCCCCCTATACCGTGAGTATGAATATCAATCATTCCAGGTATTACATATTTACCTCTATCTACTTTTATTTCCTCATTGCAGATTCCACTTCCAATTTTCCTTATTTCACCATCAGATATTACTATGTCATCCCTAAAACTTTCTAATGGGGTTATTATCTCTAGTCCTCTGATACACTTACTCACTTTCACCCACCTTACCGTATAAGAAACACGCAACTTCATGCGAGTATTTAAATAATTTGGGCTCTTCATTTTTGCATATATCCATTGCAAAAGGACATCTTAGCCTATATGGGCATCCCTTTTCTACTCTCTCGTAATTTATCTTAACGTTAATCTCTTTATATAGATTATCAATAGATGGTGTGAGCTTTATTAAATCATTAGTATATGGATGTAATGGATCCTTTAATATTTCCTCTAAATCGGCTCTCTCCACTATCCTACCCGCAAACATAACTATTGTATTACCCTTGTCAAATAGATGATAAAAGTATCTGGCTATTGGAATATCGTGAGTTATGAATACCATCGTAAGATTGAGTCTATTCTTTATTTCAGCTAATGTATTTAATATTCCAATCCTCAGCGAGGCGTCCACCATTGTCACAGGCTCATCAGCAACTATTATCCTAGGATTTACTGAAAGACTTCTAGCTATGCTAAGCCTTTGCTTCTGTCCTCCCGAGAGCTGATGGGGATATTTACCTAAAAATTCCTCTGCTGGTGTCAATTTTACCAATTCAAGTAGGTTAATCAGACGCTTTCTTAACTCATCTTTGTTAATTTTTTCCCAACGTAATATAGGAGCCACTAAGATCTCTTCCACAGTCTTGTTAAAGGGAAGTGTAGAGTAAGGATCTTGAGGAATTAATTGTACATCCTTTCTATATTTTTTAAATATTTTTCTTTTATTTTTCCAGATGTTATACCCATCGTAAACTACCTCCCCAGACGTCGGCTTTTGTAAACCTACAATTACTCGCCCTAAAGTGGTCTTACCGGCTCCGCTTTCACCTAATACTATAAGTAGATCCCCTTGATTCATGCTTAAAGAAACGTCCTTTAAAGCATAGAATTTACGCTTTTTAAACAGTCCAACTTTATCCTCGAAAATTACGGAAACTCCCTTAAGCTCCATTAGACCCATATAAGTGACACCTTACCTTTCTATCGTACACTAAACGAATCTCCGGTAATTCCTCTTTGCACCTACCGAAAGCTTTAGAACATCTAGCCAGAAACGGACAACCTTTTTCTTTTGATACTAAAGGCTCGTCTAGAGGAACATTAATTACCTTTACTTCTCCTTTTAAAGAAGGAATCGAGGATACTAATAATGATGTATATGGATTTAATGGACTCTTAATTATTTCCTCAGTTTTTCCCTCTTCCATGACATAACCTTTGTACATAACCAATAATCTGTTAGCTATTTGCGCTATATTAAGTATATCATGTGTTACATAAACTATTGTAACTCCCATTTCTTGATTTATATTTTTTATTAACTTAAGCAATAATTCTTGATTAAGCATATCTAAAGCACTTGTAGGTTCATCCATTAATATTAATTTAGGATTTAAGAGGAGGCTTAGTGCTATCATTACCCTCTGTTTCATACCACCAGATAATTGGAAAGGATACATTTTAAGAACGCGAGCTGGATCTAAACCCACTAACTTTAACAATTCACTTGCTCTCTCAATTACTCTTTTCTTATCGGCCTCTCCATGACTAATTGCCTCATGATAGAAGATCTCACTAATTGGCAAGACCGGATTTAAGGCGTTTTGGCTAGCTTGAGGAACATAGGAAATATCTTTCCATAATAATTTTCTAAACTCGTCAATAGTCATAGAAAATATGTCCATTCCGTTAAAAATTACTTTTCCAGAGATTATTTTGCCGGGAGGTCTTATGGCTCTTAGTATAGCGCTTATGAGTGTAGTTTTACCAGAGCCGCTTTCACCTATAATTCCAAGAATTTCACCTTTTTCTACTCCAAAACTAACATCATTAACTGCTTTAATAATTCTACTGTTTCCCTCATCATAAATCACATTCAGATTATGCACTTCTAAAATCATTACACATTTATACTCATATCCATTGCTTATAGATTTTTCCTCCCGAGAAAATAAAAGAGTGTGAAGTGAATTTATATTTATGGTGCAAGGCAAGTTTTTCGAGTATCTGAGACTATTATGGGATAACAAAAAGTCTAGAGTAGGATTAATAATAACCGTATTTTACATCTTAATTGCAATATTTGGGCAAATTATATTCCCTAAGACATACTCTTTACCTCCTAGCCCTACTACAATATTTATGCCTCCTCAACTATCAAACTTTTACCTTATCTTTGGAACTGGTCCATTTGCAGAAAGCATATTAGTACAGATTATTCAAGGCGCCAAGTCAGTAATTGAAATAAGTTTTTTGGCTGGACTATTCGCAACGTTAATCGGAATAGTTGTAGGTATAATTGCGGGATATCTGGGTGGAATAATCGATAATATTCTCATGGGAATAACTGATATTATCCTAACTCTACCTAGCTTGATACTAATTATAATAATAGTTAGCGCGTTTAAAACTAGTAATCCAATTTTCCTCTCCTTGATATTAAGTATAACTAGTTGGGCTGGATTAGCTAGAGCAGTAAGATCTCAAGTTCTAGTAATTAGAAACTCTCCTGCCGTGGAAGTGTTAAGGGTATTAGGACTGTCTAGAAAATATATAATATTTAGGGAGGTGGTACCAACCCTAGGTTCATACATTGCGATACACTATATATTTAATGTGGAAGCTGCGGTATATGCAGAGGTAGGATTATACTACTTAGGAGTATTACCCTATAATCCTAACAATTGGGGAGCAATGATCCAACAAGCTCTTTCATATGGTGCCGCAGCAGGTGGTAAGGCAATATATTATCTAGCCTTCCCCACAATAGTAGTTGCTGGTTTTATGAGTGGTCTAATACTATTAAGTTATGGAATTGATGAGATAAGTAATCCAAGAATAAGAAGATATTAAAGGGAAAAAAGAAGAAAAATTTTTAAAAAAGACTATACTACCTTTTCCCATTAAAAATACTTACACCCTTTTATCTCCTTCTCATTAATATTGCCACAGCAGCAATTATAACAATAATAACTATAACTATTGCTATTATAATTGGAATAGTTGAAGTAGAAGTCACAGTAACTGTAGTAGTAGAAATAGAAGTCGTAGTTACAGACGTAGTCGTAGTTACAGACGTGGTAGCTGTTGTTGCGGAAGTGGTTGTTGTAGTTATAGTAGTAGAAATAGAAGTCGTAGTTGTAGTAATTATAGTGCTCTCATATAATGGGGCGTACCAATAATCTATTAGAGCTTGTACCATAGCAGTACCACCTATACCGTATTGTGCCTCTTCCCATATCCACGAATTAGCAGGTGGAGCTGCAATAAGTAGCGAGGGATTTACAATGACGTAATTCTCGATCTCAACTAGAGGTAAGATTGGAAGTAAGTATTGGTTCATATAATATGATAACTCTTGATTAGCTTGTATTAACTGTTGTGTGGTATTAGGAGACTCGGTTTCCTCAAGTAATTTATGGAAGTCAATTATAGTACCATTAGGTAAAGTAAGATTCTCATTCCACTGTGTAACATTCCATGGATATCCTCCAAAATAAGAAAGTACCAAACTCCATGGTGCAGTCCCCGGCGAGTATGAACTACCCCAATTCTCAAACCATAAATCATAGCCGGTACCATTTTGCCATGCTTGATGCCACTGACTAACTACAGTATATATGTGTAATTGTACGTTAATTCCAAATTGCTGTAATTCTTTTTGTACTTCTTCCATCATTGCTAGTGCTTGCGTTGGTGGACTTCCAGCACCTATTGTTAAAGTAAACGGTGTACCATTTGGAGTATACCAAACTCCAGACTTCTGGTAAAACCCTACACTCTTAAGCAGCTGTGCTGCCTTTGTTAAATTAACATTATACGGATTTAAAGATGAGTAGTATTGCGAAGATGTCATGAATGAATAGTACGATAAATTGGGTATTGCATTAGGAATAGTAACCGGTGCTGTTAAAGGACCTCCCACTGAAGCTATGGCAGTCCTATTTAGAATATATGCAATTGCCGCCCTTACTTGATACTCTCTTAACCATGGATTCTTCAGATTGAATGCTATACCCCAGCCAAATGGTTGAGGTATATTAATTACCTCAAGTGTGGTCGGCAAACTTTCTAGCTGCGTTGGTGATAATCCTGTCAAACCGGACCAGTCCATAGAAACTTGACCACCCGTTATTGCAGCTGCTGCTAAGTCAGCCTGACCGTATTGATATATTATTACTTGATTGAATGGTATATATTTAGCGTCATAATAATATGGATTCTTATTTAGTACTATTTCATTCGATGATAACTGTGATAGGTAGAACGGACCACTATAAGGATATGTGGCAGGGTTTGGTCTAAAGTGAAGGATTTCTGACCTAATATTCTTAATAATCTGCTGCGCAAGTTTCATATTGCTTGTATTTTGTATTGTTGTCCAATTGCCCATTATCTGACTAATTATAGGCTTCCAAACTTGGTATGGTATTATAATTGCAACTTCCCCTAAGCCTACCGTATTAATTAGCGTGTCTGTAAACAATATCGGTGATAACGTATCTGGAGGCCAAGTCTCAACTAGCGTGTAATTATTAATAACAGTATAATTAGGAAATGGCGGAGCACCAAACATATCTAAAATTAGGCATGTGGCCATAAGATCGTAAGCAGTGAGAGGTTGCCCATTACTCCAACCAGAATCATTGCGTATAATCAGCGTCACATTAACCGGTTTTGTCTGCCAAATCTGCTGCCAGTTTGCTGGAGAGAAGTTCCATGAAGTTATTATCACGGGAATCGCTTGAGAATTACTAACATTAATTATTGCAGAGTATGCATAGAGCAATCCGTAAAAAGATCCACCTAAACCTCCTGCAAATATATTGGGATTATAAGTAGCAAATGAAGAATAAGCTTCGACGTTAGAATTATACCATCCTAAGTAAAGGGTTGACGGAAATGGTGAAGATGCTGAGTTGGCTATCATTATACCACTGATTGAAAAGAGCATTACAGATATCGAGAATATTACACCTACTTCTAATACTAATTCCTTCCTCATAAATATTATTTTGTATTGTCTAGCTTATAAACTTTGTTAAAACTCTAATGATACAGCTCAGAAACACTTATATCTTATTAAAAAGTAATAGTAATGCATGAACTATAAGTGGTTAATTAGAAGATTAGCTTCAGTGATTATTGCAATATTTGTTACAATAGTCATAAGCTGGGCCTTGTTGGAATTTTCTCCTTATTCACCTGCAAATTATATAATGCAATTCATAAATCCACAAGATTTCGCTCAAAAACCTGAACTGTACGCTTCACTCATAGATTATCTGAACACTCTTAGGCCGCATGGAAACCCTTTGATCAATGCAGTAAATTATATATGGAATACATTACATGGAAATCTTGGCTTCTCTATAATAAGCAATGTACCAGTAGCTGAGCTAATTGCAGTTGCCTTACCGTGGACATTATTCATTGTAGTAACATCCATTCTAATAAGTTTCTTCCTTGGTATAAGACTTGGTCAAAAACTAGGATACCTAAGGGGAACAAAGACGGATTCCGTAGCTACTGTTTCTTTATCAATACTGAGATCAGTACCGATTTACATTTACGCCGTATTACTAATTTATATACTTGCATTTATATATCATATATTCCCCACAGGTGGAGCCTATAGTATTCATGTAACACCGGGATTTAATCTTCCTTTCATAGCTAGCGTATTATACCATGCATTTTTACCAATACTTACATTAACAATAGTTAATTTAGTTGGGTGGATCTTACAGATGAGAGCAAATACAATATATGTACTGGGTGAAGACTTCGTCAACTTTGCTGAAATCTCTGGAGTTAAAAAAGATATAATAGAAAAGAAGTATATCGGAAAGAATGCGATACTACCCCTATATACTAGCTTAATCATATCAATAGGGTTCTCATTCAGTGGATCGGTTTTCGTAGAGCAAACCTTCTCCTATCCCGGAGTAGGAAACTTGTTAATTAACTCCATAACCTCTAATGATTATCCCACTGAAATGGGAGTATTTATCATAATAATAGTAGCAGTAATTGTGGGTAATTTAATTGCAGACCTAACATATTCATTCCTAGATCCCAGAGCTAAAGTAGGTGAAGAATAATGGAAGCATATAGAACCCTAATGAGTATAGGTTATACGCTATTGCTCCTTGACATTTTTTCACTGTTAATTTATAGGAGTCCTACCACCTTATTTTCGCAGATAGTTGTACTAATACTATCAGTCTTTATGATAGTATATGCGATTATCCAGATAAAGAATTTAAAATAGCTTTCTTAAAGTTGGAATCGGATTTAAAGAGTGTAGTGTATATTCTATCTTCTTTACCATTGATCAAAATGGAATCATTAGAGAATGATATTGAAACAAATACAACGTCAACACGACTTAAATCACGCAATTTTTTTAACACTAGTTTGTATGCTAAATCGTATATTCTCAGAAGAGAAGATGAGGTAATCTCCGCCTCCCTTTTTCTGAAATACCACCCTGGATTATATAAGCTAGATAATAAATAATCTAAAGAATCAAGTCTTTCTTTCTTCTCGCTCAGACTTTTTAGGTCCACATAGCCATCTTCTAGTAACTTGATGACATGATCCAGTGGAATTGGTTCTAATTTCTCTCCTTCTTGTTCAAGTTTAAGATTAGACCTTACTAATAAAATTCTAATATAAGGCTTCGATATACTACTAAGAAAATGTGCGTCTATAAAGATGTTGTTACCAATCATATAAAATGGAAGCAGTTTCATTTCCTTCGCCTCTCTTTTAACTGAACCGCGTAACCAAGAAGTATAAGTCCAACAAATAGTATAATTGCTGAAGATAAATAGCCAATACCCGAGAACCAAGAGTTGAAAACTTTTATAGTAAATGAAATGGTAGTTAAGTTAGAATACGGAAGAGATCTAAATTGAATATAAAGCTCACCAGTATTTGGGGAAACATATGATATACTAAACGAACTCACGTTATTTGCAACCTTTTGGGGTACGATCCCTATAATATAAATATCAATAGGTTTCGAAGAATTCCCTTCGATTATTATTTTATCATTTTGTTTAACCAAAATTGGAAAACTTTGTGCTCCTTCTTCAGCTAAGGAAAAATTATCTCTAAGACTATATACCACTAGAGATGAGTAAAGGTAAGTGAAAAGTACGTCTATCAAGCCTATAGCTAGTATTGTAATTGAGATTGCTAAAATTGTCCTCCTTCTCATACAGTATATACCCTATTGTGTAGCCGATAAAAACTTTATTTTTCCAAACCTTTACTTACATACATGACAAAGATTTCAGAAATCGAAGCGTACATTTTAGGTAAGGAAGTAACAAGCGCTCAATGGGCTTCATTAATGGTACTGGTAAGGGTAACCACAAACGATGGTAGAGTAGGCTGGGGAGAAACTGTAAGTGCCTTAAGGGCAGAAGCTGTGGCAAATTTTGTAAAAAAGATAAATACTGTATTAAAAGGAAATGACGTGTTTAACGTTGAAAAGAACAGGCTAGAATGGTATAAACATGATTTCAATATGACTATCTCCTTAGAGTCTACAACAGCCTATAGTGCAGTAGATATAGCTTCTTGGGACATAATCGGAAAAGAGTTAGGTGCTCCATTATATAAGCTGCTTGGAGGAAAAACAAGAGATAAAGTACTTGTCTACGCTAATGGTTGGTATCAAAACTGCGTGAAGCCAGAGGACTTTGCGGAAAAAGCTAAGGAGATCGTAAAAATGGGATATAAGGCTTTGAAATTTGACCCATTTGGTCCGTACTTTAACGATATTTCAAAGAAAGGACTAGATATAGCTGAGGAGAGAGTAAAGGCTGTTAGAGAGGCAGTTGGAGACAACGTGGATATTTTAATAGAGCATCACGGTAGGTTTAATGCGAATTCGGCTATTATGATAGCGAAAAGACTAGAGAAGTATAATCCATTGTTCATGGAAGAACCAATTCATCCTGAGGATGTGGAAGGACTTAGAAAATATAGGAACAATACGAGCTTAAGGATTGCGTTAGGTGAAAGGATAATTAATAAACAGCAAGCCTTATACTTTATGAAAGAGGGATTAGTGGATTTCTTACAAGCTGATCTATACAGAATTGGTGGAGTTACTGAGACCAAGAAGGTAGTAGGGATTGCTGAGACCTTTGACGTACAGATGGCTTTTCACAATGCTCAAGGTCCAATACTAAACGCCGTAACACTACAGTTTGACGCATTTATACCAAACTTCTTAATACAAGAGTCTTTCTATGATTGGTTCCCGAGTTGGAAGAGGGAGCTAATATATAATGGTACTCCAATAGATAACGGATACGCTATAATACCGGAAAGACCGGGTTTAGGAGTTGAAGTAAATGAGAAAATGTTAGATAGTTTAAAGGTTAAAGGTGAGGAGTACTTTAATCCAGAAGAACCAGTGTGGGTAGTTAAAGGAACTTGGAGAGACTATTAGTTATATCTCGCCCTTGGTAATTTCTTCTGGATCCGGTTTTCTGCTTATTATTCTACCTCCATCAATTATAATTTCCGTTCCGGTGATGAAGCTATTCAAATCTGAAGCTAAAAAGGCTAATAAATGGGATATTTCGATCATCCTTCCCATTCTTCCCAACAGAGTAGCTGCTCTCTTATCTAAACTTGCTGGAGGTTCGTCATCTTTTGAATAAATTGGCCCAGGTAATACAGTAATTACTTGTATCCCGTATTTTCCTAAATCCACCGCAAGACTCCTTCCCATAGATATTAATCCTCCTTTAGTAGTAACATAGGCGAAGGATCTCTCTAATGGAAACTTCGATTGGATTGCTGAGATATTAATTATTTTTCCCTTAATACCTCTTTTAATCATCAACTTTGCAGCCATTCTTGATAAGAGAAAAGGTGCAGTTAAGTTCAGACTTATCATCTCATCCCACTCCTTTATTGGGATATCAAGCACTGAATATCTTGAATTTTGAGACGCGTTATTTATCAATACATGGATTGTCCCCACGTTTTTCTCATACCATTCAATAAATGAGAGAACATCTTCTCTCCGTGTTAAATCAACTTTTTTAAAATATATGTTTTTAGATAGAAAGTTAGCTTCTCTCCTACCTATAACGTAGACATTTGCGCCCAATTTGCTAAAGAGTTCTGCAGTCTTTAGACCTATGCCAGAAGTCCCACCAGTTATGAGGCAGACTTTTCCGCTCAGATCTAGCTTTATCATACATGAATTATCTTAAACCTAAATAAATAAATTTTTAGATATTTTATGCTATTATATAGTTTTCAATAGCTATGAGTACTTATCTATAAGTAAATGGATAATTTATTTCACAATTTCAAGGACCTAATATATGCCTACAATATCAGGTATAATTATTGCACTTCTTTAATATGGGCGAAAACAATTATTTGAATTCACAACTAGTTTTAAAAGTTTTTAATAGTATTTAACACAACTAAGTTAAAACTTACACGATCTCATAAAAGTTCTTAAACCGATTACGATATTTTATAATATGATATTAAGTTTAGTCAAGGACGAAAAAATCACATTTAGACCATTAGTTCTTCCAATAGTCCTTCTTGCAATTGCTGTTAATCCTTTCACAGAAGGTCTTGAATTTTATTCTCCGGCAATTTATATGATATCTCATTATCTCGTTTACTTCTCTGGAATATTTGTTGGTTATAAGTACTTTAAGGGGGATATAATTTCCCTAATCCTTGGGTTAATACCACCTATCCTTTGGCACTTACCATATTTTTTTGCAATAGGAGCTGCTTTCATAACATATAGAGCAATTCTAGAAATAACGCTTCTTACTGGTGGAATCCTTGTCGGTTCCTCCATCAGATACGTGAAGTTTTACCTAAAAGTTACATTATTTGCACTTTGGATGTTAGGGGATAGTGCACTCGCAATTATATTTATAGTGTCGAGCCCCCTATATTCAAATATTGTATATAAGTTCTCTCCATATTCTCCATCAACTCTCCCAATTGCTGGAGTAGCTATGTTCATAGCGATGAACGTATTTCTAGGATATGTCATAGCTAGATATATAAAAGGAATAATAGGATGAGCTATATAGGCAATGGTAGCTGATACTTAAAATTCTACCGTAGGATTTGTTACCGAATATCGAAGAGCTTCTGCCAAATATTTTAAAAATTGATAATGTCAAAAAAATTTAAATTGCGTAAAATAAAACCGACGATGTACAAAATAGGGAGCCGAAGAACCCTAGTGCCATTAAGTATGCATAGTCTGGAATTAACAAGCCATAAAAAGCTAATCCACCGGCAGCTGCTATGCCTATAAACAATAAATTTAGTAAAGAAAATAGATATACTGATCTTATACCTTCTCTAACAGACTGAGCAAGCATAGCAGACCCAAAAAACCCTACAAGCATGGCAAGTGTTATATGACTTGATAATATCAAAGCTTCCGAGTAGGCATTTAGTGGGAATTTATCGTAAAATAGTGTGGCTAATCCTGCATAAAATAATCCAGCTAAAAGTATAGTTTCAGTTAGTGATATATATAACATCAACCTACTTGGTCTTATTCTAGATTGTGAAACTGCCAATCTACTCACCTCTTCTAATACTATATACTAAACAGCCAGAAGCGGTTATAAGTGCAAATACAAAACCCATTCCCATTTCGAGCAAATAGCTCACGTCTATTACACCTCCAAAATAAAACGACCCAGCAAAGGCTGCTAAAAGAACCGAGAGAACATTTAAAAATGAGAGCATAATTGCGCCCTTATCCTTATAACTTACTGCCGAAGCAAGTAAACCTACACTTAATATCGCAACGAGAATTGCACCGTATAAGTGCATTATTAAAGGCACTCCTTGAAGAGAAAGATTATACACAGCAAGTAGCATACCCCCAGCGTAAAGGATTAGTAATATTGTTATCTCACCAGCAGCGATAGCCGGCATATAGTTCATTCTAGACATCATCTTGCTCATCTGGATATATTTCTCATACATCATTTCTATAGCTCCCAAACTTGTCACCTCATTGGTAGGTGTTTCCAGCGCTCTCAAGCTCAGTGTAGCAATTACTAGGTGTTTGACCAGATTGTAATAGCATTTTTGGACAGCCAGTTGATTCATCATATGAAGATAGATACGCATACCCTGAAAGATCGTTAGTACGTCCTAATATCGTGGGAGCATTTAAGTTCATACCTATTGCGTACAAGTAATCAGTATTAGAATCCCAATACAACTGTACGTACGGTAACGGTCTAACTGTGGGTCCAGTAAGGACTGAGGCACCATGATAAGGATCATAAGTAGATCCGTGACAGTCACAGTGTATAACTCCAGGGGCATTGGCTTGTTGGGCTGCTTGAAGTGCAACTTGTGGTAAAAAATTGGGAGTAGGCAAACCAACTTTCATATACTTAGGAGGATAGAAGTGTATTTCAGGTGGAGTACAACCTAAATGTTGGCAAATTGCTGAAAAAGCTACTATTGAGTTATTGGGTCCAACCCCACCAGGAAAAGTATAAGTCTTACCATTTTCCGGAATAACAACAGTAGTCGGAGGAACTTTTATAGGATTATCGTTCTCATCACCTAAGTTTAAGATGAAGGTTATATCGCCTTGCATTGGATATTCGAACAATAATATCTCTGGGTCATTCACGGGAATTTGTGAAGCTTTAATTGGATTGCCACTGGAGTCGACTATAATTACCCAAGGAAATTGTTTCAAACTTATTTCTGGTTGATTGAGATATGAAATGACTGGAATTGCACTTAATACTGCTGCGGCTCCTATACCTATGAGTATACCTTTTAGGAAAGCTCTTCTGCTAGGATCAAGGGGACCTACATTTTTCTCAGCGTAGTTGTACAAATAATCTCTTCCACTTTTCATAAATTCTTTCTCATCAAACCTAGTTTTTGGATCTCTCATCCTTCTTAAGAGTTTAATAGCAAATATAAGGTCATCACGCTTGATAATTGGTATTCCCCTAGCCATACTAATTACCTAGTTTAGAATGTGAGCTATACCTTAAAAATTTTTATATTAAAATTTTACATTGCAAACTGCTTTGTTAGCATATTGAATATTTACAAATTGAATTGTTATTATCTTCGTTTCCATATAATATCAAGATTCACAAGGAGTAAGGTCAACTATACTGATTATTACTGTGTTTATCAAGTTCTCGATAATCGTGTAGTGGGTAAGAAGTATACTTATCTTGTGGAGAGTCATAATTCTTGGTGTAGGTCTCATTTGGCGAGGCTGGCTAGGGATACTAAAGCTGTTACTAGGAGTATGAGGATGACGGAATACAGTTTGGCCTTGTTGAATGTAATATATCCTCATATCTTCTCAAGGGGGAGAACTCCCTTAAACGAGGCATACTTGAAGGGAGTACAGTATATTAGAGAAAACTTGATAGAATTTTACTACTAATTATCGAATAAGATGACTACATGAGAACACTCCCTCTTTTACGAGGTAATTTATTATGCAATGAAATTAACTAAATAAATAAGTAAAAATAAGCACTAACCTTTACGTGTTAGAAATTATATGATAAAGTAAATAACATATATATTTATATTTAGGTAAAAATATTGAGTTAGTAAACCAGTTTCCGATTAATAGTGAATGCGAATACCTACAATTTTTCTTATAGTATATTATGTTATGTAATTCTAGTTTTAATTAACTCAACTTTAACAGAGTTTAAGTTATTAAATCTTCGAAAGATTTCAAATAAAGATTTATAAGCCTCAATACTCTAAAAAAGAATTAGGTGTAAAGTATGGATATTAAGGAACACGCTGAAGAAGTGTGGTTTATAATTATGTTGATCTTGGTTGCAACATTCTTCAGTTGGAATGTCTATTACATTTTGACTGGAAAGAGCTTTAGTTTAAGATACGGTTTACCAGAGTTTTCAGGATTACCTCCACAAGCTCAAGAAATAGTAAAGTATTTCGAAGCTCACCCACCACCTTCTGGTGAGTACTCTGAAGTTATAAACGGTACACTAGTAGTAAATCTCACTGCAGTGCAATACAGATGGATTCCCAACGTTATCATAGCTAATGTAAGTGAACCAGTAGTATTAATAATAAATTCCCCTCAAGTAGATACTGGATTCTACCTAAGACTTCCAAATGGATTAATTAACGTTAATAATGTGCCTGGAATTACAAGTTACGTTTATTTCGTAACTCCCAATCAGCCAGGGAATTACACATGGTATAATGCGGAATATGATGGCTACTCTTCATCATACATGACTGGAACTTTGGAGGTGGTATCATGAGCCAACTTTTAAATCAGATAAAGGATACTGTTATCCCTAAAAATACGTTAAACGTAGTTTGGCTTTACACTATAGGTTCTATATTCTGGCTAGGAGTTCTGGGAATAGCAGCCATGAATCTGAGAACGTACTTGACATATAATAGTAATTCCCCCAACGTGGGAGAACTATACTACAGTGCATTAACCATTCACGGCTGGGCTGGTATGTTCGGATTTGTACCTTTAGCTGCAGCTGCTGTTATAGCATTTGCAATGTATAAGAGTAACTTATCTATAGTTCACACTAAGTTAATGGCAATTTTCTTCTGGTTGTCTAATATCTTCTTAGCGATTGGACTAGCTGGATCACCAGATATGGGTTGGTATATGTACCCTCCATTGGCGATAGAGTCTGGTAGTAACTTCCACGCTTTTCTATTCTATACTACACCAGCTCTAATGGGGATGGCATATCTATCCTTAACCTTAGCTTTCATACTACAGACTGCAATGTTCATAATACTTATTGCAGATGCATATGCAACAAAGCCAAAAAATGAAAGACTAAACATTTTTGGAGCTTATGGAGTAGCCTTTGCAATAGTTATTGCAATAACGCTTCCCGCTCTTGCTGCATCAACGCTTTGGTACACACTGTATTTCTTTGCAGGAGTTCCAGTGAACCCATTACTGTGGGCATTGCTATTTTGGTTCTATGGGCATCCAGTAGTATATTACGTTCCATTCCCGTTATTTGGTGCATTATACTACTATATTCCGAAATATGCTGGAAGATCTCTCTTCAGTGAAAAGTGGGCTAGATGGAATATATACTTGCTATCAATAGGCTCAATGCTTATATGGGTTCACCACCTACAAACATGGCCATTACCAATAGACTTGAGAATATGGGTAAACTTATCCACATTAATTTTAGCCTCGGGATCTGGTCTTACCGTATTGAATTTGGGACTCACAATACTTCTTTCTCAAAAATATAATTGGAAAGATCCAGTAGGAATGGGAGGACTAATTGCATTAGTAGGATTCATATTAGCTGGTGTTCAAGCACTCGTTTTACCAGAGAATTCAATAAATCCACTATTCCACAATACCTATTATGTAGTAGGACATTTCCACTTAATGATATGGACTTTAATAGTAATGGGCTTCACTACAGTATTTTTGGATATGCTAAAAAGCACATTTGGTGGGTTCAACTTTAGCGAGCAAGCCTCTAAATGGATGAGAATTGGGATGATATGGTGGACTGCACCATTTTTAGGTGTAGGATATACGATGTCAGTAATTGGTTATCTAGGAATGCTGAGAAGAATGATAGCGTATCCATCAGTATTTCAACCCTATAACCTATTGGAATCAATGCTAGCTGAAATAGGGATTCCGGGACTATTAGTCACAATCTTTGTGGCAATTGTCGATGCATTGGCTTATGCTTCTAAACAAGGTATTTTTTCATCTCCTTCTCCCTCAACTTCTCCCTCTAATTTACCCGTAATGGCTAAAGATGGGGTGAAAAACAATGGGTGAGGAAAAAAAAGGTATTATAGATACGATAATTGATAGAGTAGGTGTAACTGAAGCGCCATTATTTAAGACACCGGATTACATGTATAATATATCCTATTGGCTAGGTGCAATGGTAGCTGCGGCTTTCATATATACTGTTATAACTGGTCTATTCCTCTTAATGTATTATCAACCAGCCTACGCGTACCAGTCAACACAAAGTATAATTTCCAGCGTTCCGTATGGCCCAGTCTTATTATTTAGTCACTTATATGGAGCATACATTATGATTATCTTGGCATATATACACATGTTCAGAAACTTCTATAAGGGGGCTTATAAAAAACCAAGAGAATTACAATGGATAACTGGAGTGATTCTATTATTGTTAACACTAGGGGCATCATTCTTCGGATATAGCTTAGTCAGTGATGTTCTTGGAGTCAATGCGATAGATATTGGAGATCAGTTATTAGTTGGTACTGGTATACCTGGCGCAACAACCATAGTAGGTTGGTTATTTGGTCCTGGAGGAAGTGCTGCATTATCATCAGATCCATTAGTGAGATCCGAATTATTTGATAGATTGTTAGGATGGCATATATTGTTGGTATTTCTACTGGGAGTTCTATTCCTATTTCACTTCATGTTAGCGGAGAGATATGGAATGACACCCTCAGCTAGGGATAAACCTAAAGTCCCCGCATACTACACGAAAGAAGAACAGCAGAGATTTAATGAATGGTGGCCTAGAAACTTTGTTTATATGTTATCAATCGTATTATTAACATGGGGTATAATACTATTTGTTCCTAACTTACTAGCAAATATCAATGGATTACCAATAGTTATAAATCCTTACCCGGCCCCACAAGCGGGATCACCAGAGTCTACCAGTGTACAACCATATCCCCCATGGTTCTTCTTATTCCTCTACAAGTTTGTTGACTTCCTTCTACCTAATGGAATGCCAATAACTCCAATATTGGTTTTAGCAGTTCTCATTATAGGTCTTCTAATTCTAATATTCCTTCCCTTCTTGGATCCCAGTGACGATTTACGTGTTACTAAAAGAAAGTTCTGGACTTGGATAGTTTCTACTTTGGCGATATATCTCATAGAACTATCAGTATGGGGATACTTGGAACCTGGTGTTCCAGTTCCATTCTCACAAGAGATAGAATACTTAGGTTTACCGTTAGTTATTATAGGGATAATTGTATACTTATGGCCAGTAAAACAAGGTAATACCCCAGTTTCAAAATCTGAGACTAAAGTAATTAAAATGAACATTACTCCTATGGAAATACTGTTAGCTAGTGTATCCTCCTTATCCTTGGCAGGAACATTTGTAAACTTCTTAGAATTTCCTACTGTCGTGAATGGAATCATTTTAATACCAGTTATATTACTTACAATATACATGTTAAGAAGAGTCGCCGCTTTTATACTTGGGAGAAAACCAGTAGCCGCTATAGGTAACAATATAGCGACCAGTTGGAGCAAGAAAGCCGCATTTTATGGAATTATAATAATTTTCATTGTTTCCTTATTATTATTGGGCCTAATGTGGACCTTACCGAGTATAGGACCGCAGTCAACGTATGCTGGAATGGACCTAGGCGTAATCTTAATGCTATGGGGGATAGCAGTTCAACTTTATCATTATGAAATTTATGTTAAATAGTGGGGTGGGATAAATGAATAAGTTAGGTATTGCAATTTTGGCTCTAATATTCGGAGCTACAGCGTTCATGGCTGGGTTTATGGCATATAATTTGCTATGGGACTCTGTTAAAATCATTGCCATGCTGGTGAGGTAAATGAAAAGATATACTATGGCTGGAATTATAGCTGGAATGATGGCTTTATTTTTTATAGTACTTTCCCTACCTCTTAACTTTATTTCAGCACGAAACATAGGAGTTGACCCTACAAGTGTAATAATGGCAACATTATACATGATCTTAGCGAGCGTTATATTCGTAATACTCTTTAAAGGGATAAACAAGATATGAAAGGTTTATAAATTTTTAAAATTTTCTTTTTGCTTGTAATCGAAGTTAAAGTAAAAGATTATAATCTGTATTGCGGCGCATCTGTCGTTATTGTTAAATAACTTCCGAATATTTGTTAAATAGATTTAACAGAAATATATAAAAATATACAACATTGAAAACGCGCTTTTGGATTAACTATATATACTAAATAATTCTATGATTGACTGTTAGGTATGAAATGGAAGTATATAGCGATAATTTATGCATTATATATTATTATATCTATAGTAGTTAAAATTATAGGAGAAGTTAATTTTCTTGGAAACGTATATTTCTTTTATTTAATCAATCACTCACAACTTCCAGCACTAAATCCTATCATGATATTTTTTAGCAAATACGGCAGAGAGTATATTTGGATACCAGTAACTGCAATTTTATTCATTATGGGTGGGAAGTTTAGGAGAAGTTCATTACTACTAGTTGGCGGATTTATAATAGCTATAATTCTAGGAGAGGTATCAAAATATGTAATGGCTCAGCCAAGACCATTTCTAATACTGCATAATATAAATTTACTAGTTCCAGAACCTACTGATTATTCCTATCCTTCAGGACACGCTCTGATAGTGGCTGTGGGTGCAGTGATAGTGCTCTTAACGTTACCGTATTACATATCGATACCATTATTTATAGAGGCTCTACTTACCAGTTACTCTAGAGTTTATGTAGGAGTTCATTGGCCTTTAGATGTACTAGTTGGATGGATATTAGGAATAGCAATAGCCTTAACTGCGACGAATCTAGAAAAGTTAATTACAACAATTTATAATAGAGTAGTTAACCTTATACTTGGCAATATGAGAAAAACAAATTTAAAACGGCCTAAGTAAAGAAGAACTCTATGGAAAAGTTGACAGATTTAGAGTTTAGAGCGCTGGAGATTTTAAGAGAAGATTCTAGGATAAGTGTCACTGAACTATCAAAAAGGCTTAATATCAGTAGGAGCACTGCCACAAGACTTTTGAGGAACCTTAAAAGAAGAGGGGTTAAATTCACTATTAAATTTCAGAATGAGCCATTTATTGCCTTCGCCATTTCTGAATCTTGTCAAAGTGACGAGTGTTACAAACTGTTGGATGGTAGATTTATTAACATGATAAGAGCTAACACTTTAGAAGATTTAGAAAATAAGTTAAAAAATGTAAAAGAAAAGGATTTAGTTTTCATAGGCAAGAGCAGTTTTGTAGTTAAATGTGATTACTGCGGTAAGGAAATATATGATAATCCCTTGACCTATAAGGTAGGAAGGAAAACGTATTATGCTTGTTGCAATTCTTGCTTGTCTGGATTAAAGGAAAAATTTGCACGCAACAATGGCTTGCACTTACATTAGTTTTAGAGTCATTTTGACTGTAATCAACAATATATAGATACAAATTTACAGAAGAAAAGGTTCTTTATAATAAAAGCAATAATTAGTATTATGATAATCGATCCGGTTTGTGGAATGGAAGTAGATGAGAAAAGTCAATATAAGACAATGTATAAGGGAAAAATCTACTATTTCTGCTCATCTCATTGTCTAAGGGAGTTTCAGAGAAATCCGGAAGAGTATTTAAGGAATGGACCTAAGGGAATGCCACATGGCCACTGAGAAGAAAGAAGAGCTAAGAATTACAGATAATGAGGAACAACTAAGAATAGTTGGGATGCATTGTGCAACATGCGTAACAACTGTCTCTAAATCTTTGAAGTCAGTTAGTGGTGTAAAAGATGCCGAAGTAAATCTAGCAACTGGGAGCGCAAAAGTAATCCTAAGTGGTAATGTAAGATTAAAGGAATTAGTAAAGGCCGTGAGAAAAGCTGGATATGATGTTGCAACAGAGAAGTTTACTATAAAATTGAATGTTAACCCAGAGGAAATGCCTAAAATAGAGAGGAAATTCGAAAACGTTAAGGGGGTAGTTGATGTAAAGTCCAATCCAGGTTTAGGAATAGTGAGCGTAGAGTACAATCCAGAGACCACTACTCCAGAGGAGATATTAAAGGAAGCTGGAGTTAAGGGGGAAATAGTAAATGAACAACGTAGTGAAAAGAGTATACTCTATAAGGATTTCCATGACTTATTAAGGAGATTGGCAGTAGGTATAATATTTACACCTTTAACATATCTACTTCCATTCTTTTTTGGCATATTGGTATCCATAGCAGTACAGTTTTACTCAGGATTAAGATTTCATAAAGGTGCGTATAGGGCATTAAAGAATAAAACTACTAATATGGATGTACTAGTCTCCTTAGCATCAAACATATTGTGGCTCTCTAGTATTTTCCTTCACAACACATTTTACGCCGACGCTTCATTATTAATAACCTTCATACTTGTGGGTAAAACACTAGAAGCGTATATTAAAGCTAAGATGAGTGCAGAGATACGTATAGAACCTTATAAAGCCACTCTGAAAGACGGAAGAGTAGTTAACTCTAATGAACTAAAAGTAGGCGATGTAGTAATTGTTAGGGCGGGAGAGAGAATACCAGCTGATGGAATAATTGAGAATGGAGAAGGAGAAGTAAACGAGGCTATACTTACTGGAGAGCAGAAGCCAGTACTGAAGAAAAAAGGAGATAACGTCCTAGCTGGTGGTATTTTAGTAAATGGTTACTTAGAAGTATACGTTACTAGAAACTGGGATAGAAGTTATATTGTACAAGTAACAGAGAGTGTAAGAGGGGCTTATAATACAAGAGTTTCCATCCAAAATCTAGTGGACAAAGTTTCCTCAATATTTGTGCCTATAGTTATTAGCATCTCAGCACTTACGTTCCTAGTTTGGAAATTTGTCTTGGACTATAACCTCTATTCTTCTCTACTTTTCAGTGTAGCAGTATTAGCTGCAGCGTGTCCTTGTGCACTAGGGTTAGCATCGCCTATGGCAATGTTAGTTAGTGTTCGGAGAGCATTAAAAAGAGGTATTATAATTAGGGATGGTAGTATTTTTGAGGAAATGAGAAATATCAACGTTGCAATCTTGGACAAAACTGGTACTGTAACTGAGGGTGAATATGTAATTGTTAGTAAGAAGGAGTTCATTGAAGGAGCGTTAAATTTGGCTGCAATTGCAGAAAGTAGAAGTATACATCCTATCGCTAAAGCATTCCATAAAATGAACGTAAGAGCGGGAGAGATTGAGCAGTTTGAGGAGTTTCCTGGAAGAGGAATATATGCTAGAGTAAATGGTAACGATGTAATTGTGGGGAGTAAAGATTTCGTGAGGGACAATTGTAACTGGAATGTCGAAGATGAAGGAGATATTTTTATTTGCATTAATGGAAATGCTGGAGGGATAGTTAACATAAGGGATAAGCTCAGGGATGATGCCAAAAAGGTAATAAGCTATCTGAAAGGAAGGGGAATTAGGATAATAATAGCAACTGGAGATAGTAGTAATTATGCTGATGAAATAGGGAAGGAGTTAGGTGTTGAAGTTCGTAAGGAGTTAACTCCAGATGATAAAGCGGAGTTGGTGAAGGAATTAAGGGAAAATGGCAATAAAGTAATGTTTATAGGTGACGGAATAAATGATTCCATCGCTATGAGAGAAGCTGACATAGGTATAGCTATTTCTAGCGGTACTGATTTGGCTAAGAGTGCTGGTAAAGTTGTGGTTAATTCATTAGATGACATAATAGGGTTATTTGAGCAAACTGAATTGGCAGTTAGAAAAATTAAGGAGAATTTGGCATGGGCCTTTGGCTATAATACAGCAATAATACCTATTGCAGCAGGAGTATTTTACCCATTCATAACGTTACCACCGGAATATGCTGCACTTGCGATGGGATTTAGTAGTGTGATAGTGAGTTTATGGTCCCTAGTCCCAATTTAGCATTCATAAAAGAAGTTGGAGTATAACTTAAAAATCGTGACATATATTAACTATATTTATCAATTAAAAATATTCTCTTTTATTAAGCGTTGACAACAACTTCTTTCTTATTAGCCTCTTCTTGTTTCTTCTTACCTTCAACCTTAGACATAATATAATTTATTGCTCTTTGTAACTCGGCCTTATGCTTAGTTGTAATGTGCTTTTCTAATTTACCTTCATCAAGTTTCTCATTGCAAAGGAGGCACGTGTACATTCCGTCTGATTTATACACTATAGGACTTACTTTGGCATTTGATTGCTTTACTAGCGCTATTAACTTTCTCGCCCTCCCCTCTCCACCCGCCTTCTCTACGAATCTCATTATGTTTCCTCTAATTGTGTGCTTTGTTATCCCATATTTATACGCTAGTACACTTGGCCTTTCTCCCTCTACTAGATAACTATATATGGCATCAACTACATATGCTTTATCAGCCAGCATCTTTATGGCTATATATTTTATACTCTCATTAGTCATACATGATATATTCTCCTAATAGTTTTTAAACCTTTCTATTATAAGTATCTAATATTTATACCCTATTAATCTTATCAACAATACTAATTTAGTATTAAAGAGAGTTAGCTAAGAGAGAAAAATCCTTAAGCTTTCTCCAAAAAGTTTTTAGTATTATTGTCAATAGTTTAACTAATGATCAAAACAATTGACATCTCGAAGACTTTTAAAATAAAGAATAAGGAAATAAAGGCTGTAGATGACGTGTCCTTTGAAATAGAGAGAAATTCTACTGGAGCTTTAGTAGGGCCAAATGGAGCAGGAAAAACTACAATAATTAAAATGCTTTCGACTCTCATTATACCTAGTTCTGGTGATGCGTTAGTTAATGGTTATAGCATAACTAAAGAGGAAAAGAAGGTTAGAGAATCAATAGGTTTAGTCACCGTAAGTGAAAGGTTATTTTATTATAGACTAACTGCCCTAGAAAACTTAATATTCTTCGCCAGCTTGCAAAACTTATCCCTATCTGATGCTAGGAAAAGAGCAAAGGAAGTATTAGAAATTGTGGGGTTGTCTGAGTGGGGGAACATACCCTACATGAAGTTTAGTACTGGGATGCAGAGAAAATTGGCATTAGCTAGGGCGTTAATAACAGATCCACCAGTTCTGCTATTAGATGAACCTACCTTAGGTTTAGATCCACTATCAGCTAGAATGTTTAGAGATTTAGTTAGAAGAATTGGCAGAGACAAAACTATTCTCCTTACCTCCCATTATATGAAAGATATTGAGGAGTTGGCAGAGAAGATAATACTATTAAAGAAGGGTAAAGCAATAGCCGAGGGAAACAAAGATAATTTAAAGAATTATTTGGGCAAAGTTATAGAAGTAGAGGTCAATGAATACCCATTAACATTAGGTAAATATGTAGTGCAGACTTCCACGAACTACTATATTTTGAGAATACCAGAAAAGGAACTTGATGAACTAAAGGATTATAGAGTAATTAAGGAAGAAGAGCCGTCATTGGAAGACGTATATATATATTTAATAGGAGATGTAGAGGATTCTGCAAGGTTGGAAGCTGTAAGGAGAGGAGGATGGGGAGGAAGATGGGGATAAGCGGAAAACTTTACTCTTTCTTATATTTAAGGGGATTTAAGGTATGGGTATCATACAGAACCCAAACAGTACTAACAGTATTAGGTTGGGTTCTTCCAGTTTTCACATATTATTTCACTGGGACTGCATTAGGAAATAGATTAGTGAACGAAGTTGGAGTAAGTAATTATACAGCGTTTTTCACCATAGGATTAGCTTTTCAAGGGTATGTATCTTCAGTAATTTCAACCATAAGTCAAAGATTACGTAATGAACAACTTTACGGAACCATAGAGTATTATGTTATCTCAAGGACTGGAACGTTTGGATTTTTGCTATATTCTGCACTTTGGGGTCTTACCCTAAATACAATAAATGCGATTATAATTTTAGCCGTAGGATTTGCATTAAATATACACTACAATGTCAATATAGTCAGTGCAATAGTCATTATCGTATTGTTGATATTATCGACTTTAGGTATAGGTATGATAGCTGGTGCTGTTACAATGGTAACAAAACAAGGAAATCCAATTTCATTCTTCTTCAACACCTTTACAAACCTACTTGGAGGGACCGTATTTCCCGTTACAGTACTCCCACTATACGTTAGATATATAAGTTATGGAATCCCGTTAACGTGGGCACTAGAGGGGTTAAGAGAGGCTTTTCTAAATGGGGCCCCAATAACCGATATTGCTCCGTTTATTATAATATTAACTATATTTGACATAGTTCTATTACCACTAGGTGTATTTTCGTATAATCACGCATTCAAAAAAGCTAGAGAAAAAGGTACTCTAGGAGAATACTAATAGACAAATGACTATTGACCAGTATTGCAATACCTTAAAAGCTCTGAGAAGAAAGATTACTCGTGAGTTAAAATGTTATACCGAGAGAGTATAGATTTAGATGAGTTTTTAACCCTAGAGGCTCTAGGCGCTTACTAATTACTTTATTTTTATTCATATTGGCTTCACCACTAATCGTCTTATTAACAATAGCACGAAATCCTACAGCCATTCTATCTTTCTGTAATTTAGAACTATATAATACTAATATTGAACAACTAGTCCTTATCTTAGTTAATTCATTTTTAATGGTATTACCTAAATCGTCTCTACTAATTGGCAACACGATTAAAATATCACTTACATCTTTAGGCAATATTATGTTAAAGAATTTCGAATAATCAGAAATTATCTTTAAACTATAGCTCTTAAGATTAAAGATATCTCTACTTCTCGCTACGGTCATTATAAAATCTTCAAGGTTATCAATATCGGCAGAATTAGCTAACATAATTACCACTTTAATATTAAGCTCTGCCTTGGAGTTTTTAAAGTTTATATGCATTTTGCACTTGGTATAGTCTATACAAACATTATAACGTAATACACTATTTAACTTAATGATAACAATATTTTTGCAATAAAAAGTTTTAAAAATCATTCACAAATATCATACGCTTCTCTAATTAAATCCTCCGCTAAGCTTTTGTCAATCTTAGTTGAATATCTATACTTCTCGTGAATTACATGAACTTCCATATCGGTACTTTTCTCTCCCTCAAGATCAAATGTCAAATACTGGACCGTAGAGAACTCTCTTCCTTGATCTCTTCCTCCCTCTGGAATTCCTTGAATTAGTTTGTTTCCTACTCTTAAGAATACTGAGTTATATATGCCTTTCAAATTATCATAGACCCAATCCAGATCCTTAAAGTCATAGGAATGTATATATAGAGAGGCTTTTATCTTACCGTCACATGGAAGCAATGTTGAGTATATCTTTATTTCTTCTAGTATGTCTTCGTTTTTCTCTTTTTTATCGAGGTAAACCATCTCTTGAATTTGCTGAAGAACAGTATCCCTATTTTCAAACAATAATGTTAATCTATCACCTAGCTCTATTCTTCTCTTATTCTTTACCTCAATAATCCTCCTTATTCTATCCATTCGAACTTTTTCATATGTTCTCCAAGGTAAGATATCTTGTAGGGTTATTTTAACCATTTTTCATCGCCTCCTTTAACAATTGAATTGGATGTAATGGCCTTCTACCAGAAGATTTTTCTATCTGAAGCCCAGCCAGAGGGCATTCAGTTGAAAAAAGATCAGCTTTACTCTGTTTAAAAGCTTCCATCATTTTACTTCCTACTCTTTTAGCAGTGTCATAATTTCTTAATCCCCAACCCCCATCTATACCGGAACAACCATTATTGGAAATATCGACTTTCGCTCCCATTGACCTTAATAATCTAACCCCAGGTAATCCTAATTGTAAGAACTTAAGGTGGCATGGAGGATGATAATACACACTCTTCTCAATCTTACCCTTTAGCTCTATCTTGCCCTCATTCTTTAATTTTAAAAGATACTCCATTGCATCATAAACCTTAGGTACTTCTCTATCAAGAACCTTCTTGTACTCCTTAATCATTAACGTACAAGTAGGTATAGGCGAAACTACATCATAACCTTCCTTTATTAAATCCTCAATTATTTTGATATTATACTCAGCATTCTTCTTAAGCCTATCAACGTCACCAGAATCCAACATTGGAGCTCCACAACAAACGAAATTAGGAATAATTACTTCTATCCCTAATTCGTTGTATATTTCTACTAAATCCTCGCCAATTTCTGGGAAGAAATTCTCAATTAAACAAGTGGGAAATAGTGCAACCCTTGCTTTGGGACTATCGATACGTTTGGGCTTAACTCTTTCCCTTAAACCTTTCTCCGCTACTGGTAACGTGGGGGCTTCTTTGTGAATACCTAATAACTCCTTGTTCTTTTCCATAATTACTTTAGCTAAGGGCCTTGCAAACTTCACACCATCTAGCATTTCAAAGATAAAATCCCTTACAGTTAATCCTCGATTTTTCTTATAGTATAGCCACGCCCATTCCATTAGGCTTGGAAAGTCCATGTTAAATTCGTGAGGAGGAACATAGGGACAATTGACGTAGCACATCTTACAGTGAAAGCACTTAGAGGCTACATTAAACAAGTCATCTAAGGTTAAGTTTTTGGGGCCTTTCTTATCAGTATAAGTAAACATAAGGGGAAAAGAATCGCAATAGTTGAAACATAATCTGCAACCGTGACAAACGCTCGCTTGCCTTATAAATTCTGATAATAATTTATTAGAGTCAAAAAAAGTAGAATTACTTGGATTTAAAGAATACATTACTTGCCTCCCTTTAGTTGGTTAAGCACTCCAGTGAATTTCTCAGCATGGCTTTTCTCAGCTCTTGCCAAGGTTTCAAACCATTCTGCAATTTCATTAAACCCTTCTTCTCTAGCTACCTTAGCATAGCCTGGGTACATTTGCGTCCATTCGTAAGTTTCTCCTGCTACTGCTGATTCTAACATTTGCTCTAATGTTCCTATTGGTTTATCAGTAGCTGGATCGCCAATTCCTCCTTGCCTTATGAAATCTAAGTGACCAAATGCGTGGGCAGTTTCACCTTCTGCTATGCTTCTTAACAATCCAGCAATTTCAGGGTATCCTTCCTCATCAGCTCTTTTAGCGAAATATAGATACCTTCGGTTAGCCATTGCTTCTCCGCAGAATGCATGCCTCAAGTTTTCAGCAGTTTTGGTTCCTTTTAGCTCTTTCATTCTCTCACGTTATATTACTTTATTACTGCTAGTTTTTAAAAGTTTCTATCATTACTATCTACAAGTTTATTTTAAAAAAGAGTCATTCTAATCTGTAAGAGAAGGTAGACTTGGAAAGTATCAGAAATATTACTCCTATTAATAATAGGATTGTTGGTATATAAATGCGAGGCTCTGGAGCCATAAAGTTAAACATAGGAGTAAGCAGCCCATAATAGAATAATAGTATTGAAAGTAAAACCAATACCCCTCCAGTTATTATAAATGTCTTATTATAGGTATAATATGTGAATAAGTCTTGCCAATCAGCTTTATCATTATCTACAACTATAGCTAAACCTTTCATAAAGGTTAAGGACTTATTGCTACCAAACATTGCAAAACCATTCAGCTTGTTAAAACCTAGTTGTTTCGCCTCTTCATTACCCTTTTTTAAATTAAATTTTATTAATTCAACTAGTTTAGAGAGATTTTCTATATTTGAACTTTCTTCAATTTCACCATTCTCGTCAATTTTCACATGCCCCTCATATCCTTTCAACTTCTTTACACTACCCACTTCTTATCACCTCTCCTTTTAAAATAGACTTAACCAATAAGTCCCAATTGGTTTTCTTAGCATCAGTTATTACTAAATAGTCATCTACGAATACAACTCCCGTATCATCTAATATCATAGCAAATCCTCTGAACGGCTCAAGAAACTTTAACTCTTTAGCTTCAGTTTCGCCAATTCTCATATTCTCTACTAAAATGTTACTTAATTTATCTAGGTCCATTGAGATATCTTGACCGTATATTTTTGCAAGTTTACCCTCACGAAATCTAAATACGGCAATTATACCCGGTACTTTATCTAACATTTCTATCATCTCATTATATAAATATGATATTTTCCATAAATAAACTTTACCTTCAAAATAATAACTTTTTGCACTAAATCTAAAAGTTATTTATAAATTATATTTATAAAAAGTAGTTAAGAAAAATGCTATCATCTTTTACTAGCGATAGCCCTTAAAATTTCCTCTGGAGTAGTTGGAGTTTTAGTGAATCTAGTGCCAATAGCGTCCTCCAATGCTCTAATTATCACTGCAGGACCTACGATTAATGCTGCCTCTCCAACACCCTTACTACCAGTTGGATAGTTAGATGGATGATATTGATCAGCAAAGACTGACGTAAACTTAGGCGCCTCAACAGCAGTTGGGACATAATAATCTGCATAAGTTACGATTAACTGTCCATTCTCATTGAGTAAAGCTTGCTCATATAGTGCTTGTCCAACAGCCTGGACACCTCCACCATGAATCTGCGCTTCTGCTAATGCTGGATTTACAACCTTCCCAATATCATCGTATGCCCTATATTCTAAAACTCTAGCAACTCCAGTATCATCTACCTCCACTGTCGCTATATGGACTCCATAGGGGAAAGTCACATCGTTCTCGTAGATTATCTTCTCTACTAGCCCAGGATCATGACTTCTATACGCTATGCTAGCAACGTCGTCCCAACTCATCTTCTTACTTGGATCATTCTTTAACTTAAACTCTCCTTTCTCATATTGAACTTCTTGAACATCGACATTCCAAGTAGATGCTGCAATTCTCTTCATCTTATCTAAGATTTTTTCTGCAACTTTAATTGCTGCAGAGCCACCTATTGTTACAGATCTTGAACCATAAGTTCCCATACTGGCTGCAACAGTATCAGTATCTCCCCATATTACCCTAACTCTACTTATATCTATTTGTAAGGCGTCTGCAACTATTTGAGCTATTGCAGTTTCTGTACCTTGTCCATGAGGTGTTGTACCAGTAACGACTAATACATCACCCCTCTCATCCACTCTAACTTCAGCGTATTCCCATGGACCAAAACTACATATTTCCAGATAATACGCTAACCCTACTCCAACCCTATGCCCCTTCTTTCTCTCCTCTTCAGCCCACTTCTTAAGTTCGTAATAACCTAACCTCTTCACGCCTTCTCTTAATAATCCAACATAGTCTCCACTATCATACCTTAAACCAAACGGATTTGTATATGGTAATTCAGTGACTAGATTCTTTTCCCTAATACTTACATCATCTAACCCTAACTCGTCAGCCACTGTACTCATTATCCTTTCAATTATATATGTTGCCTCTGGTCTACTGGCTCCTCTGTACATAGTAATTGGTGGGGTATTAGTGTAGACTGCAACGCTTTCGATATCCAGATTACGTATTTTGTAGGGGCCGGGTATCATCATTGGTATTATTAATGGTTGGATACCGGCAGTTACTGTTATATAGGCTCCTAGATCTAGCAATAGTTTACCCTTTATACCTAGAATAGTACCATCTCTTTTAACTGCTACCTCACCAGTGAAAACGTTATGCCTCGCTTCACTGGCTAACATCTCCTCACTTCTAGTAGCTGTCCATCTTACTGGCCTCCCTAAAATGATTGACGATGCTACTACTGCTAACTCTTCTGGCATTAAATGAACTTTAGCCCCAAAGGCACCTCCCACATCCGGCATACTGACTTTTATCTTACTTTCGGGTATACCAAGTATCCTGGCAAATTCTGAACGCATATAATGAGGAACTTGAGTAGAGTACCATATTGATAGTGTTCCTGCTTCAAACCTAGATACAATTCCTCTAGGTTCCATGGGATTTGGAATTAATCTTTCATTTATGGCCTCAACTCTAACTACCTTATCAGATTCACTGAATGCCTTGTCAACTTCTCCTGCTTTAAATGGAATCTTATAGGATATGTTAGTTTTTAACTCCTCATGGATTATTACTTGATCTTTTTCTGCTTCTTCCATTCTAATAACTGGTTTTAAGGGTTCATACTCAACTACTACCTTATCTATGGCGTCTCTAACGCTATACTTGTCTTGGCCAAGCACAATTGCTACTGGTTCACCTACATATTTGACCTTATTTTCTGGAAATGCCTTCCTCTCACTGTACCTAAATGATCGTATATCTATATACGTAGGCCAAGGTCTAATTCCACCTTTTAATAAGGGGTTAATTTCCTTTGCAGTAAATACTGCAACTATACCATTAACCTTTAACGCATCACTAACATCAATTCTCTTAATAATTGCATGGGGATAAGTACTTCTAACAAAACCGGCATATAGAGCTGGTATCCTTATATCGTCAACATAAGTGCTTCTACCTGTTACGAATTTATCGTCATAAATTCTTTTTACTGGCTTGCCAACGTAGCTCATGCTCTCAACCTCCTTGAAGCATCTAAAACTGCCTTAACAATATTTTGATATCCAGTACACCTACAAATGTTACCGTGAAGTCCATCTCTAACCTCCTCTTCAGAAGGATTTGGATTTTCTTTCAGCAAGAAATATGCCTGCATTATCATTCCCGGCGTACAGAAACCACACTGAAGGGCGAAATTTTCCTTAAACGCCTCTTGAATTGGATGAAGCTTAGAATCTACTGAGAGACCCTCAATTGTAGTTATTTCTGCACCATCAGCTTGCACTGCAAACAATGTACAAGATTTTACTGATTTACCATTTAATAGAACTGTGCATGCGCCACAAGTTGTAGTATCACATCCAATTTTCGTTCCCGTTAAGCCTAACTCTTCCCTTAAAAAGTCAACTAATAGTATCCTTGGACTTACATATCTCTCATACAATACTCCATTTACCTTAACTTTTATTTTAATTTTCTCTCCTTGATTAACCATTAACATTTAACCCGACACCTCCTTTAAGGCTTTTCTAGTTATAACCTTCATAACCTCCCTCCTATACCAAGAACTCCCCCTAGTATCGGAAGGGGGATTTACTTGACTTGAAACCTTACTTACAATTTCCTCTACTAACTCATCATTTAGCCTTTTACCCATTACACTTTTCTCAACTTCTAACGCTCTGAATGGTCTCTCCCCAACTCCACCATAAGCTAATCTAATATCCTCTATCTCATTTTGCCTCAATTTTATCGCTAATGCTAGAGATACAAGTGCAAAATCTCCAGCTCTTCTTACGACCTTTTTGTAAATTGTTCTATATCCCTCCAAGTTAGGTAAAACAATTTCAGAGATAATTTCACCTTTTCTTAAATCTGTGGCGAATGCGCCTTTAAAGAAATCTAGAGCATTAACTGATCTATTGCCGGATGCTGAGGATAGAATAATTTCGGCGTTTAACGCAGTAAGTACAGTGGGGATATCAGCTGATGGATCAGCGTTTGCAGCGCTACCACCAATAGTACCTAAGTTTCTAACTTGCATATCTCCTACTACCCTAACTGCTTGATGAAGTAATGGAACGTTTACCCTTACTAGATCATTCTTTAGTATTTCATTATATCGAGTTAGAGCACCAATTTTAGTTGAATTAAAGGAACTTCTTACATAACTTAGTGACGTTATAGGATTTAGGTCAACTATATAATTGGGCGATATTACACGAAGTTTAAGCATTGGAATTAAACTTTGTCCTCCAGCTAGAGGCCTTGCATCGTCGTGGGATTCTAGAAATTTTGTAGCTTCCTCAGAGCTACTAACCCTAACATATGTAAAATCTGGCGGATACACATATTATATTGCACTCTTAGCTATTTATTTTATCACGTAAAAAATGTTTAGCTAGGAATATTAGGTAATAAAATGTTTAATTATTTCTCTACATTCAAATCACGAGGAGAGTTCTAATATAAAAACTAATAATTGAACATTTTACATTAACATAGATAAAAAGGCGAAATACTGCTACTATGAAATATTTTTATAAGGAAATATTTCACCTTATTTTGAACTGTCTTAACACATTATTTCTATGAATGTACTTTGTAATAGTTGGTGGGACTATAACGGTACCATTTCCTTTCCCAGTAACCTTACCTATGATATAAGGTTCTTGCGACTTCCTTTTCAATTCATCGAAAATTTCATCTATAACTCTCTTATGAGCGAAAATAACTATGGCTCCGTTTGTCCCTGCAGTAGAATTTGGTATGATAAAATTCTCGGTGGCGAACTCATGTATATCCGGATCTATTACTGGGATATCAAACAACTCCACATCTACTTGTGCCTTTTCAGCAAATTCCTTTATTACAAATAATCCTGGACCGGTAACATCAGTAGTCATGGCTATATGAGAATTTTCGTCAAATGAGCCTCCAAAGGGTGGTAGATGATCGTATATAATTTTAGCTACTTCATTATTAGGTTTCCTCATGTACATTAGGGCTTTTCTCTTAGCTTCTTCTACTCTCTGTATAGTAATTCCCCTAGCTTCCATATCTTCTATTAACTCGGGAACAGTCAGCATCCACATAAACACATTTATTGGCGTTAATTCACCAACTGGTCTGGTCACTAGGATTTCCATGTTTTCATTAACCCTATTGTAATATGTTGGTAATTCATGATCGGACTTACCTATTACAGTAGCTCCTATCATTAATGTTTTGGAATTAGGTTGAACATCGCTTAATAATTCAATTGAATATTCCCTAGAATAATTTTCAGCGTTTTTCAGCAATTGTTCCTTTAGATCATCCATTGGAGCATCAACGACCGGAATCATCCTTAAATCTTGAAAAACACCCTTAGTAAAAAGGTCATTTAAAGAATTGGAAATAGCCACATCAACTTGCATCTGAGATCCAGGGTCATCCAAAGGATCTACTATTTGAATAGTGTCGTTATTTGCAACAGTGTAAGATCTCTCCTTTCCTCCTTCTAGTCTGAATAGATCTAATACTGCCACTTCACCCTTAGGATTTGAGGTAACTATTGAATGACCTTTACCTATTGTGAGCTTTCTAGTAGTTTTTATCGAAGTGTAAACTTTCAATAGGAACTCAGCAAACTTATCAGGATTCCCTGATGTCTCTTGGTTAACCTGAATAAGGCTAACGGCTCTATCTGCGTCAAACTCTCCGCCGTTAATCACTCTCTTTATGTAAATCTTCTCTCTACTTACGAAAATGTCAGCATCTTCTCTAGGTAATATTTCTATATTTCTTTTCACCAATTCGTCTCTTATCTTCCGTATAGCTGGGTAAACTGTGTCTATTAAATCTACTTTTACTGCACATCCTGTAGCAAGCGATAGCGGATTCAATCCCATTTTTTTGTACTTATCTAAATTAACTCTAAATTTATCAATCAGCTTATCAATAGCCATCAAGTTAGCATATTCTCCTAAGAAAATAAAAAGTTAGCTATCATAATGTTTATGCATTTTTTGTAAATTTCATTTTAAATAAAAGTAGTTTTGAAGATCTAAAATTTCAACAAATTTAAATTCTCAATAAAAGGTTTAGATTATGATGTTAATAACCGAGAGAAGGTCTCCTTTTTATCCAAACATACAAAACGTACCACCATCAGTAATTAGGAAACTAGTCAAGAATAAGGCAATTACGCTAATTGATGTCAGGCAACCTTGGGAATACGAAGACCATCATATACCAGGGTCAATATTACTACCTTTAGACTACTTTAAAGAGTTATTTCCGTTGGTATTAAGCAAAAATAATTTAGTTAAAAATGGTGTAGCAATTATATGCGAACACGCCAATAGATCCACATGGCTTGTTTATACTGAACCTTCTTTATTTAAAGAAGTAAAAGTCTACAATATGTTAGGTGGAATAGAATTATGGATGATAATGGGTTATGAAATTGAAAAAGGAATGGATGATAATGGTACATTGTGGTATAAGTTACTAACCAAAAATTTGGGATAAAACTACTTATTTGCACATAGCGAAAGTCTTAAGAAATATGAGTAAAAAGATAAAATGTGGAAAAACTCCCGCCCTCAGCAAAACTTGTATTGAAGGTTATATTGGAAAAGAAGGTGATTAGATTCAAAGAATTACAAGATCAAACTAAATTACCAACACGCACGTTAAGATACGCGCTAAGAATACTTAGGGAAAAAGGTCTAATAAAAACATTACCTTGTTTAGATGATGCACGAGAAAGAATATACTCCGTATATGAGATAGACGAATGCTACAAATTATTTAACGATTAAAACTCTTCCATTTCTTCTGCATACATTTCTTCTTCCAATTCTTCCTTCATGTTCTTCTTTATCTCCTCTAAATGCTCTAATACATCCTTGAGATTCCCATACTTTGTAGGAATGTATCTTAGTCTACCATATGACATCATATAAGAACCTGGACACAAGAACTTTGGACCTACCACTATTGCATCTGCATTTAAATCCAGAATTACTGACATCGTAGCTTCCTTACTACCTATTCCAGGGTTCTCATATTGTTCAACTTCCCTTTTCTCCTCATCAATTATCCCTATAATTTCCGCTTGATCTAAAGGTTTTAATTCTTGGGACTTATCATATGTTAAAGCTATTCTCATAAGCCTCTATTTCAAAACATTTCTTAAATATTTTGTGATCAATAGAGTTAGAAAAATTAGGAAAAAAACCTACTTAGTACTAAATTCCTTTCCTATAGCTCTAATCACAGTAAAGATAACTCCTAGGCCTCTCTGAATTTCTGGATCAGATAATAGCCTAACAATACCTCCCAATGAGACTTTTGGTGGTGATTCTAAAGTCTTCTTTACTTCTTCAGAAGCAATAGCTCTCATCATTCTATATGGTACATTACTAAATGCTATTTCAAAGAAATCCAATGCCTTTGGATAAACCTCCAAAAACTGCGATACATAACTCGATAGATGAGTAATGGCCTCATCGTTCAACATATCGCGTAAGGTCTTTGCTACATAGGCCATATCAAAGGCTACATCCAGTGCACCATTTTTATCTAGTTCCTCTACTTTAGTTAAGACGTTTTCTATAAGCCTCATTTTCTTCATAGTTGACTTTATGGATTTTAAAGTCTCATCATCAATTTCCCTCATTATCTCTAAAGAATTGGATATATACCTACCTAGGCTTTGTATGGCCTCATCGTTCAACATATCACGAAAAGTCTTAACAACATAAGCAGAATTCATTAAAATATCTAAAGTACCATCGTTTTTCATATCTTCCAATCTAACTAAAAGATCGTTAATAACGCTTGATTTATCTAATAACGCTTTTACTGGCTCAGCCTTTTGGGTTATAAGTTTCATTACCTCCAATGAAGAAGAAACTGTAGAGGCAAGGTTCTGGATAGCCTCATCGTTTAACATATCACGAAGCGTTCTTGCTGTATATGCCATGTTAATTAAAACGTCTAAGGTACCATCTTCTTTTAACATCTTCAGTTTATTAACGAAGTCCGCCAACACATCTGAGTTGTCCATAATCGCCATAGTATTTTCAAAGATTTTTGGCTTAGAGATAGCCTTGCCAAACTCTAAAAGTGAGGAAACTATGTTCCCTAGGCTTTGTATGGCCTCATCGTTCAACATATCACGAAAAGTCTTAACAACATAAGCAGAATTCACTATGGCATCTAATGCGCCTGATTCCTTAAGCTCATTAACCTTTTTCAAAGCCTCATTAAGAGCTGGAGTTAAGTCCATTAATTCTGCTAATTCATCTATCTTCTTCTCATCGATTTTTGAAGCTAGCTTCTCAAGATTAATAGTCTGCATGTTTACCACACCGAAATTATTTGCCCACCTTCAACATCCATACTAAATGTAGTTATCCCAGCTATTTCATCAACTATGTCATTATAGTCATCCTTGGCATAGCCAAATAACTTACTGGCATAAGAGCAAGCATATATCTTAACCTTCCCACTCTTTTTAGCTTTTCTGAATAAACTCATATAATCTTCTTCCTTCTTCTCAACCATAATTTTAGAGGAGATATCTTCACTCTTTACCTCTGGATTTTTAGTAAATCCCTTAACTGCGTCCATTGTCAAAAAAACGTAAACTTCATCGCCCATAGATGATATTATAACGGAAGTCATCGCAGCATATGTTAATCTTGAACGCTCATTTGAACCCACTATAATCCCTGTTTTCATGTTAAACCACAGCTTTGGCTGTAACAGTCCAGTACATCTTGTTATACATTATCTTGCCCCACCAGTGTACATATGAAGGTGGTGGTGGACTCTCGTTCATAGTATAGCTAAATCTTATATAAGTAGCTTGATCAGTACCAGTAGCTATATAGCATAGAACGTCTCCTCCATAATGTTTAACTCCAAGATTTCCCTTTATGTCATTTGCGATATTGTGGGCAACAGTATAAGATTCGAAATCAGCTGTTGAGCCCGCCTTAGAGACTGGTAAGTCAGTAGCATCACCCATTACGTAAACATTAGAGTGATCCTTCATTCTAAGTGTAAATTTGTCTGTTGGAACCCATCTCCTTCTATCTCCTATTCCAGAATCCTCAATAACCTTAGCGCCCATATTAGGTGGTATGCCAATTAACATATCGAACTTTAACTTTTCACCTTCTTGCGATTCTATAACCTTATTGTTGGGATCAACACTAGTTACCGTAAATGGAGAGTGAACTTCTATTCCTCTTTGTTCAAATAATCTCAGCATGAACTTATTGGTTATTGGTCTTCCAAATACTCCTTGAACGGGATAGGTGTAAATTATCTTAGTCTTATCCCTAATCCCTCTCTTTCTTAAATAATCGTCTAGAATTAATGTAACTTCTAATGGAGCAACTGGACATCTATGAGGCAATTTAGCCGTATTAACGACAATTGTACCGCCATCAAATTTCTCTAAAGCTTCCCTCATTTTAATAGCATCATCATACTCGTATACTGTATGTGCAGCAGACCTATAGCCGGGTATTTCGTCCCATGTGTAATCTACACCCGTAGTTATTACTAGATAGTCATAACTATGTGAAACTCCATCCGCGGTTTGAACTGAGTGATTAGCAACATCTATTTTGCTAATCGTACCCTTCTGCCCATGTAGGAATTTGATTCTAGGATCCAGCAGTTCGCTTTCTTTCCTCACTAATTCTCCTGGAGTTTCAAGACCAAAACCAACTAATAACTGCCCCGGTAGATAGATGTGTTCATCTGACTTATTTAATGCTACTATTTCAACATCTCCTTTATTAACCTCATGTTCTAACTTTTGAACTAACCTGTTTGCTACAATTGTGCCCGCAATATTTCCTCCTGCTATTATAACCCTTTTAGCCATTTACCTCATCTCCTATTTGCTTATTAATAATACGTACTTGCTTCCCTCTTGCGACTCTTGTACTATTTTCAAGCCCTTCTTCTTACTCCACAAAGTAATGTCCTTCTTAGTGGCCTCATCACCCAAAATGACCTTAACAGCCTCGCCATCCCTCAACTCATCAATAACACTGGACAACTCACCAATAGGCCCAGCACACGAAGAACTAGTCAAATCCAATTCCTTATATATCTTAAGACTACTCACTTTTTACTCACCTATATTCTATGTTACATTCATACTTTATAAATATTACGTTTATTTCAACAATATATTTTTTCAAGAATGTTATTACTTAATTTAGTTATACCTAAAATTACAAATGTTTTAAAATTAAAGTATGTCTATACTGTATATAATTATACACAAAACTACATCATGAAATTATAATCTGGAAACCTCCGTTAATTAAATCAATAAAAGCGTAATGATGCTCCTCATCTCCAATTAGTTTTATTGAATTAATTAGTTTATCTCTAATATTCAAATGAGGTGGAGATGCACAATAACCACATGCACCTAATATGATTTCCTCTTTTAATGCTCTCTCATAGGCTGGTCGTAATCCCTTATAAGGACTTTCGGATATTGGTATTTTGGTACCTAGCCCGTCAAAATAAACGTAAACCTCGTGCCCTTCCTTCTTAAGCTCTACTGCGTAGTGTAAGGCGTGAGCAGCTCTTATGGATTCAGACAAATTGTTTGGATCGTCCATTATCACGAAAAGAAGCTTAGCCATGTTTCTTATTTCTCTTAACTAGTTTTAAAAATTAACTATTCTTGTTTACTATAAATTTACTCTTTAATAACTACCCTCTTAGACTTACCCTCAAATCTAGGCAGTGTGCCTAAACTCACAAACTCCACCTCAGGCGTTACAAATGCTACTGTTCTAATTTCTTCTATCAGTTTTTCAGCTAATTTTTCTGACGGTTTTTCAGTTTCTACTCTAACTATTAATCTATGCTCCCTATTAGTCTTATCTACTACTATTTGAAACTCTTTTACCTCCTCGCAAGACATTAAAACATTCGATATAGCAGTTGGGAATACTTTCACACCTTTATAGAATATCACATCATCTACTCTCCCTTTTAACATTCCTATTTTAGGAAACGGTATTTCATCATCACTTTCAATAAGTCTAGTAATATCTCTCGTTCTATATCTAATTAACGGCATCCCTTCCTTACTGAGAGTAGTTATAACCATTTCCCCTTCTTCATCTTCAGAAATTCTCTCACCGGTCTCTGGATCAATAATCTCAACCAAATAATGATCAGTCCATATATGTAGCCATTCGTGATTATCGTCTGGACACTCTTGTGCAACTCCTGGCCCTAAAGCCTCGGTTAAACCATAAATTTCTAATGCCCTTCCTTCTCTAGCCTTTAGTCCTAATTCGTGCTCAATTCTCTCCAACATCTCTTTTGACATTGCTTCAGCACCGGGGATTGCTAATCTAAGTTGCAATTCCTTCTCAGCATCTATGTTTAGTTTGCGTAAAGTTTCAGCTATTAGCAATTCGTAAGATGGAGTACCAGTTATTACAGTAGCTTTAAAGTCCTTTAGTGCCCGAGCTAAAGCTTCAGTTCTGCCAGTACTCCACGGTATCACCTTAGCCCCTATTCTCTGGATACCTTGATGTAAGCCAATCCCACCAGTGAATAACCCGTACCCATAAATGTTCATAACAATATCATTCTTTGTAACTCCAGCAGTGACTAGACTTCTTGCTACGAGGCTTGTCCATATTTCAATATCGCTCCAAGTATAAGCGTTTACTGTGGGAACTCCTGTCGTTCCTGATGTCATATGCCATCCTACTAAATTTCCAAAGGGAACTGCTAAGAAATCGCCACCATGTGGATAAGCGTATCTCCTTAAATCTTCCTTAGTGGTGAAAGGAAGTTTAACTAAATCCTCTAGAGTTCTTATATCATCTGGCGTTAATCCCCTTTCTTTAAACACCTTATGATAGTAGGGTGAGCTCTCATAAACTCTTTTAATTAAACCCCTAAGTCTAAATCGCTGGATCTCTTTAATCTCTTCCTTAGTTAATGCCTTGGGATCTATCTCATTATAAGTTAACTTAACGCTCATCTTATCACCTCGCCAATTATCCTCATACCATCTGTAGTCAGTCTTACTTTATTACCGACCTTAGGTTGGCCTTTAATCCATGCCATTATATTTATCCCATCCTTTGTCTTGACTATCCCTATAACGTAGTCTTCATAATTTTCGAAACCTTGAGGTTTCTGAGATACTACACTATAAGTCATTATTTCACCCTCATTAGATACTTTAATCCACTCCATCTCATTCTTACCACAGTTATAACAATCCTTTTGAGGGGGAAAGTAAACGGAACCACAATTTTTACATTTGGTAGCTACAATTTCTCCCCTCTTAACTGCTTCAATAAATTCGTCCGGGTATTTGATCTTATATTTTATTGATAACGGTATTGCATCTATTTGCATCTAAGGTCACCTTCTTAGAATCATAACATATGCAAAGTGACCTGTGCCACCTACATTGTGAACAAGCCCAATATACTTCTTAAGGGGTTGTTGTAATTTGTCAGCTTCATCTCTCAATTGTTTAGTTATCTCATAAATCATAGAAAGTCCAGTAGCTCCTAATGGATGCCCCTTAGCTTTTAGACCACCAAATAGATTTACTCCTACTTTTCCACCTTTCTCGCTTTGCCCCTCTTCTATAAACTTGCCTCCTTTTCCCTTTTCGGTAAAACCTAAATCCTCATATCCCATTATCTCAGCTATTGTAAACGCGTCATGTACCGTAGCTACTTCTATATCATTAGGAGTTACCTTAGCCATCTCATAAGCTTGCCTTGCAGCTAACTGAGTTGCCTTAAATCCCACCCATTCTCCTCTTCTTGCAACATAAGCGTAATCATTCGCATAACCAATTCCAGTTATCCAAACTGGAGAATCAATCTTCAACTCCTTCACTTTCTCCTCCGATGCAAATACTGCAGTGGCGGAACCATCACTTATTGGACAAGAGTCAAGTAACTTTATTGGCCAAGAGATTACTCTGGACTTGAGAACTTCTTCTACGGTAACCGGTTTTTGAAAGTGAGCTTTAGGGTTCATTGAACCATACTTATGCGCCTTTACCGAAACTAGAGCCATTTGCTCCTCAGTTGTGCCAAAAACTGCCATATGTCTTGTTGCATAAAGTGCGTAATAAGTTGGGAATGTGGTCCCATAGAAATGATATTCCCACTGATAATTACCCCCTCTTCCGCCTATTGCTAACGATGTTGAGGTGTCAACTTCAGTCATCTTATCAACTCCTACTGCCATAGCAATATCAACTAAACCTGAAGCTACTGCAGTATATGCGGATAAGGCTGCAGCTAATCCTGTAGCGCACATTGCCTCAACGCGTAGAGGAACTTTGCCTGTTAGTCCAGAATACTCAGCAACGATTGGAGCAGGGTATAATTCAATACCTCTATAGGCAGTGCTACCTATAACCACTAGTCCTATATCACTTTGAGATACACCACTATCATTCAACGCTTCTTTAATAGATTCCCAGGCTAACTCTTGAATAGAAACGTCATCTCTTCTCCCGAACTTCGAATTACCTACTCCTATTACAGCTACCCTTCTTGTCATATTGGATTAACCATGATTTCTTACAATACTAAACTATATAAACTTTTGCGAATAGTACTATATGCAGGTGAATTACATATATATGTATAGTACAATACAAATAGAAGTTATAGATAATATAGGAATTATAAAACTTAACAGACCAGATAAGTTAAATGCAATCAACTTCCAAATGGTTGATGAATTAGTTGATGTCTTGAACAAGTTAGATAATGATGACAAGATTAAAGTCGTAATAATAACTGGGAATGGAAAAGCGTTTTCGGCAGGGGCAGACGTTAAAGAGATGCTAGAAACGCCCCTTGAGGAAATAATGAAAAAGGGTCATATGCCTTTATGGGAAAAGTTGAGAACGTTTAAAAAACCAGTTATAGCTGCGTTAAACGGTATCACAGCCGGAGGAGGGCTAGAATTAGCAATGGCATGTGATATTATAATTGCCTCAGAATCCGCAAAACTGGGTCAACCAGAAATAAATTTAGGTATTATGCCAGGAGCAGGAGGTACTCAGAGATTAACTAGAGTATTAGGAAAGTATAAGGCAATGGAACTAGTGCTTACTGGGAAATTAATAGACTCTAAAGAAGCTGAAAGATATGGACTAGTAAATAAGGTAGTACCAGATAACTCACTAATTGATGAGGCAATTAGACTAGCGAGGGAAATAGCTGAAAAGCCAATAATATCTATAATTTTAGCTAAAGAGGCAGTTGCTAGAGCCTGGGATACTTTACTACAGCAAGGATTAGACTTCGAAAGAAGGAATTTCTATTTGGCTTTAAATACAAAAGAGGCTAAAGAAGGTATGAGAGCGTTTTTAGAGAAGAGAAAACCTAGGTGGGAGAATGATAAAAGTAGATAATAAAGATGGGTACGTAGTAGTTACAATAAGTAGAGCTGATAAATTAAACGCGTTGAACTTGGAAATGAGAAATGAACTGATATCAAAACTTAAAGAAATTAACGCTAATCCGAAAATTAGAACTGTAATACTGACTGGTGAAGGAAGGGCATTCTGCGTAGGGGCTGACGTAAATGAGTTCGCCCCAGATTTTACGATAGACTTACGGGAGACGTTTTATCCAATAATTAGGGAGATACGTTTTTCAGATAAAATTTACATAGCTGCAATAAATGGTGTTACAGCTGGAGCTTGTATAGGGATAAGCTTATCTACAGATTTCAAATTCGCTAAGCGTGAAGTCAAATTCGTTACTGCATTTCAAAGACTTGGATTAGCTTCAGACACTGGAGTAGCGTACTTCCTTTTGAAGCTGACTAGAGATCAAAGAGCCTATGAGATTGCTGTCCTAGGAGGGGAATTTACTGCAGAGGATGCCGAGAGATGGGGATTGTTGAAGATATCGGAAAATCCACTTTACGACGCTGAGGAAATGGCTAATAAAATCCTAAATGGTCCATTCCAGTCTTATATTGCTGGAAAGAGAATGGCTAATTTAGTATTGTATAATGATCTAGAAAGGTTTTTAGAGTACGAATCCGCCATACAAGGTTATTTAGGAAAAACTGAGGACTTTAAGGAAGGTATATCATCATTCAAAGAGAAAAGAGAGCCTAAATTTAAGGGAGTTTAAATAATGAAAGAGAGTCCTTTTCTTAAATTTCTTAACATAGAATTGGAGGAGATAAGGGAAGGTTACGCTAGGGTTTCTGGAGTTGTGGCTAAAGATTTCTTAAACTTACATAACACCGCCCATGGTTCTTTTATTTTCGCCATCGCTGATGCAGCTTTCGAATACATTAGTAACTTCTCTCGTGATTCAGTAGCCTTACATATGGATATCGATTTTAGAAGGCCGGTAAAAGAAGGAGAGAAAGTAATAGCAGAAGCATTTGAGGAAAGCAGCGGAAAAACTACTTCCCTTTATAGGATAATTGTAAAAAATGAAGATGGAAAGCTCGTGGCTTACGTTACTGCTTTAGTATACCATCTGGATAATTAGAGGAGAACCTAATTTCTATTCTTATCTTATAGTTTACTTAATCTTCATTTTTTTTAAGTGTCTGGAAAAGCTTATATATTTGAATCAATAACATATATATGGTGGATACATGGATATAAATTATAATGATGATCCAATATATCCTGAGGATAATGTCTATCCACCCGCATGGGAGTTTGATAACGAGAAAGCTATGAGACTTTATAGGAGGGCCAAAAAGGAGCAATGGGATGAGGAAGATTTAGACTGGAAAAAATACGAGGAAATAATATCTGGCCTTGATAGAAAACAGAGATTAGCGTTGGCCTATTGGTGGGCTCTGTTATCTAACTTCGATAACGCGACACCGGTTTTCGCTTACGCATTAGTAAAAGCTAGTGAAAAAAGATTACCAGTAACCATAAAAGCCCTCCTAACGACGATAACATTTGATGAGAATAGACATAATGTGCTGTGTGGATTTGCAATAGATAAGGCAATGAAAGGATTTCCCTTTAATTTTAAACCACAAGATGATTTGGAAAGGAAGGCTAAGCTAAACGTTGAGTGGGTTTGGTGGAACGGTTCTAGGTATTGGAAAGGTTATATTGAAGCTTATAATAAATACACTCTGGATATTCTATTTACATCTTTTATGATGGGTGAAGCTGCGGCTACAACAGTATTTAGTGGAATGAAGGATAAGACTAAAATACCCACATTTAAGGACGCGTTTAGAAATTTAACTGTAGATGAGACTAGACATTATGCTTTTACACACTTAATATTAACTGATAACTTAAATAAAATGAATGAAGAGAAGAAGATGTTTGTAACTAAACAGATAAGAGCTGGTTTTGTCTTCCTATCTTTAATAACCTATAAACCCCCTAAGGAGTTCTGGAAATTGCCTCCATGGTACAAAGAGGTACACGAGAAAATGGAGGAGCTAGCAATTGACGCTGGTTTAGGATTGCCAACGATTGAGGAAAGAGAGAGGATTTGGAGAGAAGCTGTTGCCAGAGTGGCTAGTAATGTTAAGAGATTTAACGTTAAGGTTCCCTCAATGCCGGAGATTGGGATAAATGGGGATGAAGATATAGAACTAAAGGAAGATGATTTAGTAGCTTCAATATTCTGAATTCACAAACCTTTTTATTAGGTCTTTAATTTTTATATATTAATGGAGAAGAATCTAAGGAGAAGAATTCAGAAAATTAAAGGTGGCAGTTACATAATAACATTACCTCCAGAATGGGTTAGGAGAAATAACTTAGATGCTAAAAGTGAGGTTTTTGTTATAGAAAAGAATGGAGAGCTATTAATAAAACCTATAAGGGATTATATTACTAGAAAGATAATTGACCTTGATCTTATTGATCTAGAAACTACCAAATACTTGATAACGGTATACTATATGCAAGGGATTTCAGAAATAGAGATAAAATCGAAGTCCGTAATATCAGCACCTATAAAGGATGAGCTAAAAAATTTGCAATTATATTTACCAGGTTTAACAATTGAGAGTGAAAGCTTTAACTATATTACGTTCAAAGTTCAAGATGATGTTAATACTAACGTGGTCGAAAGAATGAAAACTTTCTCTAGTAAATTACTAGTACTACTAAAGGATCTGGAAAAGATAATTGAAAATCCTAGTAAGGAGATGGCTATAGATTTGAAAAACCGTGCTGAAGAGTTAAACAAATTATACAATTCAGTAATAAGGGAAATAGCACTAGTCTCACAGAAAGAGGAGGAATTTGTAGTAAAAGGCTTGCCAACTAGAGATCTAATACTCTATGCAATAGCAATGCGTGACATGGGAAGAATGCTATCTCATATAAAAACCGCATCCCTAGCCATAACAGAATGTGGAAACACATCCAACGATAAAGAACTGAATTCCATAATTAAAATCATTGTAAATATGTTTGAGAAATCTCGAGAAGTATTTTTCGACGAAAATATAGATCACGTAAGGAGTATAAGGGAAAGTATGAAAGAAATAAACAAGATAGTGTATGGAAGCAAGATAGAATGCAGAGAACTGGCAAGGGAATTGGCTAGAATAGCAAGTTACTGTGTAGCCTTAATGGATGATGGAGTACATAAAAGTGTTAAGATATAGTCCAGATATTTCTCCATTAGAAGATAGGCTAAATTTTAATTTGTAAAATTTTGCCATTACTATTTTAAAAAAGTCTACATATGATCGATGTATATTTCCATAAATTTTTTAAACGTAAAGTGATAAGCATTTTCGGGATTATAAATGTCTAGCCTCAAGGGTTTAGCGCTTTTATCAATAATGTTAATAGGCATAATTCTACCATCACTATTTTTATTGCAAACTTCAGCACAAACATCACTAACAATATCTCCGCCAAACTCATCTATACTTATTGACGTTTCCCAAACAGCACCTCCTGATGCACTTGACCCAGCTACTGGATTTTACGTTCAAGATGGACCGTTATATCAAGCAATATTTCAAGAACTAGTGGAATTTAACGGTTCGAATTATTTACAAGTTGTTCCAGTTATAGCCCAGAACTGGTCAACCACAAACTATGAGAACTGGACATTCTTCATAAGACATGGAGTATACTTCCCAGATGGAGTACAAGTAAACGCTAGTACTGTTTGGTTCTCGTTCTATAGGACCATACTAATGGGACAAGGCCCTGGTGTAGCTAACTATATTGAACTACTATTCAATTCAACTCAATATGGACAGACTGGATATGCCTTACCGTGGGGTGTAGCAGCAGCAATACAAAACGTTACTGGATTACCGACTACTAAGAACGCAACACTAGCTGCGAATGTACTTGCATCAATACTATCTCATTTCAACGCTGCGAATACTACAATACAGAAAATCATGGAATACCCATACCAAGCGGTAGTAGTTAAGGGTCCTTATGAGGTCGAGATAAATACACTTGAACCCTATAGGTACTTCCTATTAGATATAGCTAGCTGGTGGGGAGCAATAGTTAATCCAGTCTTTATTGATGAACATGGTGGAGTTCAGCCAAATACTCCTAACTCATATATTAATGACAATGGTATGGAAGGAACTGGTCCTTATGTGATTAAGAGTGTGGGACCTAGTTTATCTGAGATCGTATTAGTGAAGAATCCACATTATTGGGCTGCCAATTTATCTAACATACCACTTGTAGCTCAACCGGGACATATACCAGTTATTGACATAAAATACGGATTAAGCCACAATAATAGAGTTGAGGATTTTGCTACGAATCAAGCACAAATTTCATACGTTAGCTTACCATTCTTACAGCAAATGTACTCTGCATATCAGTATAATAAATATGTAAGTTTTAACCAAATATTTGCAAATTTAGGTTATGAGGCAGCAGTATTCTACATTGCAATGAATACGCAAATCTTCCCTACTAACATTACTGCATTTAGGCAAGCAATAGTTCACGCTATAAACTATACCGCAGAATTAGATATATTCAAATTCCAAAATCAAACGCTAGCAATAGAGTATTTAGGTCCAATATCTCCGGTATTCCCACTCTATAACGAAGTTATGCAATTAGATAAGTTACACCCCTACACCTACAACCTATCCTTAGCCTTACACTACTTGAATGAAGCTGGATATGAAGGGCACTTCTATGTTGTATTGCCTAACGGAACTACGATAGGTGATACTAATGGTAAGCAATTAGGCACATTAACTATATACGCTTTAGCACCTGTGAATGAGTTAGAGCAAGAACAACTAACAATAATTCAAGAAAGCTTACAAAAGATAGGGATTTCAACATCAATACAGTATGTCCTACCTTCCGTAACCGACAACTGGATAACACCAAGTGGCACACCTGCTCTGATAGATTTAGGCTGGTTCCCTGATTGGCCAGATCCGATTTTCCAAGAATTAATGGCACAAACTGATGTATTATACGGTGGAATATCTGGAGATTTAGCGTGGGTTAATATTTCAACATTACAGCAAATATACGAGAATTTACCCTTCTTAACAAATCAAACACAACAAACTTTAGAGGTGGCTAAAGTATATCAGATATTGTATCAACAAGCACCATACGCTTGGTTACCAAACCCTGTAGTATATTACTTTGTCCAGCCCTATGTGAAAGGATTTGTATATAACCCATTCATAGGCTATTACTATAACCTAATGTATTATCAACCATACACTATAACTATATCAACTTCAACCAGCACGACCTCCTCTACAACAACTACTACGCTTCAAACTACGACAACAAGTATTGTATTTGGTGGTGCTACGAATATTACTACGTCAGTAACCAGTATGACGACAACTACTTCATCTTCCTCATCTACACTAATTTATGCAGTAATAGGAATAGTCATCGTGATAATTATAATAGTAGTAGCAGTAGTCCTCTTAAGAGGAAGAGGTAGAGGAGGTCCAGGGTTCTAAAGTCATCTTTATTTTTCTTTTTCTTTCCTCGTTTACTTTGTGAGAATAAATATATTAGTACCCTCAAACTTTATTTAAATGGACATGGTATGTCCATAAATATAGTTTTCTTTATCATAAGAAGAATCATTAATGCTTTCATTACCCTAATATTACTAATTATATTGGTTTTTATTATGATACATATAATAGCACCAAATCCCTTAGCCTTAGCAAGGCTATACACTGGGCCACATGCGACCTACACAGAGTTAGAACAGGTAGCCAAACAATATGGACTTGACCAACCCCTTTACATCCAAATAATTAACTACATAATTAATGTACTACATGGAAATTTCGGTATAGATCCAACATATAAGGTACCGGTGATTACGCTGATTGGAAAATATTTACCAAGAACCCTAGAGTTGGTAATACCAGCAACAATACTTTCCGTAGTTATTGGTTTGTTTACTGGCGCCATAGCTGCATCAAACAGAAATAAACCGCTGGATTATCTGGTCCGTGGCGTTTACTTAGTTACTTGGGCATCTCCGCCATTTTTAATTGCTGTTATATTACAGCTAGTTATAGCATACTATCTCAGATTATTACCCCCTACCGGTACTGTCAACCCAGTTCTTACTCCGCCAAAGTCTATAACACCTTTTCCTTTGCTTAACGCGATGTTAGCAGGGGATTGGCCTTATTTTTCTAGTTTAGTCCACCATATGGTCTTGCCTGTTATAGCGATTGCGTTGGTCAGTTTTGGAATAGTGACTAGAATAGCCAGAGCTTCAATGCTGGATTATATGGAATCTGACTTCGCTAAACTTAGTCTCATGAAGGGGCTTAGTAGAAGAAGAGTTGTATATGGTGTGGTTTTAAGAAATGCATCGATACCATTAGTAACATTGATTGCTTTGCTTTTCGGATACTCAGTAGCTGGGGCAGTCGTGATTGAGGATATATTCCAATATCATGGAATGGGGTATTTCATTACTCAAGCAATAGAAAGTCTAGATTACACATCAATTTTGGGGACAACAATAATTGTTGGAATTGCAATAATAATAGCGAATCTTATAGCAGATATACTTTACGGGGTTCTAGATCCAAGGGTGAGGATAGTTGAGTGAAAGTTCCGGAATTAGATTTATGTTAAAGGCGCTAATTAGAGATAAGGCTGGATTATTGGGATTAATTATAGTAAGCCTTTTCCTAATATGGTCTCTCATACAAGGAATATTAGAGATATTGTCAAGTTATCTTAGAAAACAATATTTAGGTTATATACTCCTTCCACATAATCCCTTCCAATATAATTTACAGTTGGCTTTTCATCCTCCTTCATCTACTTTCCTTTTAGGTACTAATGCAGAAGGGGAAGATATTCTTTCAAGAATTTTATACGCATTACCTAGAGATGCATTCGTAGCAATAGTGGTAGTGTTTTCAGCTATAATCATAGGAGGAATATTAGGAATACTTGCGGGTTATCTAGGCGGTATTGTAGATGAAATCCTAATGAGAGTTACTGACGCCTTTCTATCCTTGCCCGCATTAATATTAGTTATCGCAATAACTGTACCATTAAAGGCTACCTTCTTCGCCACTATACTAGGCTTAGCGGTAGTGTGGTGGCCAACCTATGCTAGATTCTATAGGGCACAAACGTTAAGGATAAAGAACATGGACTACATCTCTGCCGCAAAATTAAGTAACGTATCTAGAATATCACTGTTCTACAGATATATTTTTCTAAACGCCATAGACCCTGTATTAGCCTATGCAGCATTGGATTTTGGTAACGTAATACTAACTTATTCGACCTTAGCGTTTCTAGGAATAGGAATAACGCCTCCAATCCCAGAATTAGGAGAAATGGCAGCAAATGGTGTTACTGGTTTACCGCAATACTGGTGGTGGGCCTTATTTCCAGGGTTGACTATTCTAATTATTGTCGTAGGTTTTGTACTATTAGGTGACAGATTACAAGATGTAGTAGCTGGAAGAATAGTCTATTAGGTGAATAATATGGTAGTGCTTCAGATTAGAAATTTGAACGTTTACTATAATACACTAATTAGCTGGGTTAAAGTATTAAGTGATGTAAACCTAGATGTAGAAAAAGGGGAAATAGTAGGAGTTGTTGGAGAAAGCGGTTCTGGAAAATCTACATTAGGCCACGCAATATCCAGAATTTTACCTCCGAATGCGAGAATTCAAGGCGATATCATAGTAGATGGAGTTAATTTAGCTAAGTTAAAAGATAGCGAACTGCAGAAATATAGAGGAACATGGGTTTTCATGATATTTCAAAATCCATTAAATAGCTTAAATCCAGTAAAGAAGGTAGGCTCTCAGCTCTTAGAAGCTGTTAAAATAAGATATCAAAGAGAAGGAAAGAAGGCTGAAGAAGAAAGTTTAATGAGAGATGTTATTGAAGTTCTAAAAGATTTAAGACTTCCAGATCCTTATTCCATTATTGATCGTTACCCTCACCAACTTTCAGGTGGACAAGTTCAAAGAATAGTTATTTCTATGGCTTTATTATTAAAGCCCAAATTGCTCATAGCGGATGAACCAACATCTGCATTGGACGTTACAATACAAGCGCAAGTGGTTAATCTGTTTAAACAATTAAATAAGGAAATAAATACAAGCATTCTTTTTATAACCCATGATATTTCCTTAGCTTACGTAGTATCAGATAGAATAGTAGTAATGTACGCAGGAAGAATTATGGAGGACGGAAAAGTTGAAGAAGTTTTAAAATCACCAATGCATCCATACACCCAAGGGTTAGTAGCGAGTATACCATCTGGGGATAAAAATCAAAAGTTAACTGCTATTCCAGGTAATCCACCATCGTTTTTTGCATTACCTACTGGATGTAAGTTTAGTAATAGATGTAGTAAAGTTTTCGATATTTGTAGAAAGAAAGAGCCAAGCATTATTGAGAAAAATGGAAGAAAAATAAGGTGTTGGTTATATGAGTGATAGTATACTTTACAAGGCAATTAATATAAATAAATACTACCTTGCAAAGAAGAGGGGAATACTGGAATCATTAGCGAGAGAGCCCCCAATTTATGTTAGAGCATTAGATAACGTATCCGTGGAGATAAGGAAAGGCGAAGTTTTAGGTGTTGTGGGTGAAAGTGGTTCTGGTAAAACCACATTAGGCAAGGTACTAGCTACATTGGAAAAGCCTACTGGTGGAAATTTAATCTTTATGGGAATGGAGGTAAATGATCGCAATATAAATCATGTTAGAAAACATATACATATGGTTTTCCAAAATCCTATGACATCCATAAATCCAAGAATGAAAGTCAAGGATATTGTTAGAGAAGCCATGAAGGAGAAAAGGGAAGAAAGAGTCAAGAAGTTATTAGAGGAAGTTGGTCTTGATTATAATTACGTAAAAGATAAGTATCCTAGAGAATTGTCTGGAGGGCAAACGCAGAGAGTTGCAATAGCAAGAGCGCTTGCAAAAGAGCCGGATTTTTTAATTTTAGATGAACCGACTTCAGCTTTAGATGCATCAGTACAAGCACAAATTCTTAATCTACTTGTAGACCTACAAAAGGAAAGAAAACTTACATACCTCTTCATTACCCACAACATCGCGGTAGCTAGATACATATCTGATAGAGTCATAATTATGTATGCGGGAAAAATTGTTGAAGAAGGAAATACAAAAGAAGTTATTTCGGAACCAATGCATCCATATACTCAATCACTGCTTAGCTCAGTACCAGAATTGGGAAAGAAGGAGCTTAAGCCACCAAGCGGGGAAGTGCCCAGCTTAATAAATCCGCCTAGCGGATGCAGATTCAATCCCAGATGTCCTTTTGCTATGTCAGTATGTAAGGAAAAGGAACCACCATTGGTGGAAATAAATGGGAGAAAAGTCGCTTGTTGGTTGTACGAAACCAACTGGAAGAAGGCTTCTCGTTGAAGGGACTATTATACTTACCATTTTTTCCTTATTCTTGGAGATAACTAGCGTAATTAATTATCTTATTTTCGTTGGCATATGGTATGCTATATTACTTTTTATAATTGCGTGGTTCAAGAGTTATACTTACTGCATCTCTGAGAGTGGGATAATAATAAAATCATTATTAGGTAAAAAAGTAGTTAAAGCGGAAAATTTTAAGGATACTTTTATCTCACAAGGGCCTATAGCAAAAAAATTAAAGTGTGGCTCAATTTACATTATTTTAAAAAACGGTAAAATTACAGTCTTATACGATATAAAAAACCCAGAAACATTTCTTGAAAAAATTCAGAGTTCCCGCCCTTAAGTCATCATATTATCAGTGCCTAGCCATAACATCATTTAAGATAATTTGGTTACGACATCCTTTATCTCATCGTAGTTTGGTTCCTTTGTCGGATCTTCAGAAACCCATTTATATCTTACTATGCCATTTTTATCAATTACAAATACTGATCTCTTAGCTAGTACATATCCCTTTAAGATTGGTAACTCTCCAGCTACCCCATAAGCCTTTACAGCTTCCCTATTAAAGTCACTAACAATAGTGAAATTTATTTTATTCTGCTCTTTAAACGCTTTATTACTGAATGGTGGATCTACACTGATTCCTATAACTACTGCATTAACTTCGTTAAATTTTGCCATGGAGTCCCTAAAAGTGCACATCTCTTTAGTACAAACTGAAGTGAACGCAGCAGGGTAAAACGCTAGAACAACTACCTTACCTTTGAAATCAGATGGTATTTTAACTTTTTTCAAATCTGTATCTACTAACTCTATTTCTGGAGCTTTTTCCCCTATTTCTACCATACAAAAGATTTTGCAAAGAGAGGTAAAAAGCTTAACACTAAAGGACTTTTAAAAAATTTAAGTAGATAAACCAGGGACTGGTATCGAAAGTTCTATCTCCTTAGAATCCCTTAACATCTTTACATTAATCTGTGAACCAACCATCTCTTCTAATACAGCTAGCAAATCTATAGGAGATTTAACTTCTTGATTATTAACCTTTAGTATGATATCACCTCTCCTTATTCCATACTTGTAAGCGCTTCCATTTGGATCTATGTTCGTAACAAGCAAGCCATTTTGTTTCCTCACTCCCAAGTATGTCGCTAAAGCTTTGTTTAACTTTATTACACCAATTCCCACATACGGTCTTATGTATCTACCAAACTTCATGACGTTTTTTACGAAACTATCAACAAGTTTAGAAGGGATTGCAAAACCTATATTCTGAGCTTCTCTTATCATCGCAGTAACAGTACCCACAACCTCACCTCTGGTATTTATAAGAGGCCCTCCACTATTACCGGGGTTAACAGCTGCATCTGTCTGGACCACATAAATGGGAAGACCATTAGGTGTCATTATGGCCCTTTCCTCACTGCTAATTATACCCATACTTACACTATATAGACCTAGAGGATTTCCTACTGCTAAAACTACCTCTCCGGTTTTGCACTCTTTAGCTAGTTTCAGACTAGGCAATTCTATGGTACTTCTTAACATTGCTAAATCATGAAAGGGATTTATTGCAATTACTTGCGCTTCTTCTCTAAATCCATCTTCAGATATTACCAGTATCTCTTCAGCATTTGATATAACATGATAAGATGTTATTAGGATATTTTTCCCTATAGAGTAACCAGATCCTATGCCTTCAGCAACTTGTGGCATAAAAAACTGGTCTAAAGCTATCTGCTTCGTTATTATAGTGACTACTGATGGAGTTACCCTTTCTACTAAATCCTCGTACATGGTACATATTAAGTCTGCCTAATTATTTATATTCTTTCACCTTAAGGTGAAATTGAAAAAAGATCATTAAAAACATCTAAATTAAGAAGAACTTATCGTAGACTTTCCTGATTACTCTTGTAGATTCTGAAATACCACTAAGTGGAACGAAAATAAACTCAAAAATCCTTTTAAGGTATTTAAACGACATTAACTACATGAATAAGGCAATATTAGGCATCGTCATAGTGGTATTAGTACTAGCTGGTGGGGTATATTATGGTTTCTATTACTTAACTACTGGAGTTGTAAATGTGTATATTCAGGACCCTCCAACTAGTCAAGGAGTTAAAATATACTTAACTATATCTTCCATAATGATACATAAAGTTAATGCTAGCAATGACTCTTGGATAACGATTTCCAATAAGACAATTACTATACTACTAACTTCCAATATGACATTTCTAGCTTCTTCTAGAATACCTTCTGGGCAATACAACGAGGTATTTCTTGAGATATCTTTCGCACAAGTTCAACTTGGAAACGTTAATATTTCAGCAAAAATACCTAGCGGAGTATTCAAAATACATATAATAAATGGTATGGATCTAAAAGGGGGTTCTTCACAATCCCTACTAATAAGTTTTCCTCACATAACTTACGCCAATGGGCAAATAATAATAAGTCCTTCAATAACTGCTGAGGTCATTAGTTAAATTACAATATTATGTTGTGGATAAGTTAATATGCTTTTGATACGTAATTATATTTAATGATGGATCTAGACTCTAAAGGTAAAGGAATACCTTTTATCTTTTACGCTGCTTACTATCCACCGCTCTATTCTAAACTTAAAGCCATATCTTTGAGAGAACTAGTAGAAGGTATTAGGAAAGCGGATAAGTATACGTTATTTTACCACGTTTTCCACCCAATTTTTAGCTCCCATTTAATACCTGAAGAATATTCTAATGATTTTGCTCATTGGATAGCTGAAAGTCTAGGAGATAAAGAGTTAGCAGAATTGGTATCGGACATACCTGGTGCTGAACCTAGAACCATAGAAGATATTAGAAATGATCTGATAGAAATCTTAGAACCTAGAATAAATGAGAGAAGAGGAATAAGAGAGTTTGTGTTTGTCTCATGTACACCAATAGTATACAAGACAAATTATGTTGCGAACACACTCGCAGAGTTCTTAGATTTAATACAGATAATACCCGATAGGGCATTGGTGTGGCATTTCGTAAGCAAAAGAATACTCGGAATTTCAAAGAGAAATGATTTTTCAGAATGGTTAGAATCTAATTTTGGACTCTCAGAATTAGCTGAGAACTTAAGCAAAATTGATCCACAAACCTATGTTTATGAGGAAGTACTTAGGAGGGACATAATTAGAATACTAGAAAGGTGGTTGTTAAGATGATTGAGAAATACGTGGAATTTATAGGAGAGCATGAGCTTGACGCTATCTTTAAGATAGCGGAGAAAATTAAGGATTTATCAATACTTCATGTAAACTCTACTAAGGCTGGAGGTGGAGTAGCTGAGATATTAAATAGAATGCTACCATTAATGAAAGAGTTAGGTCTTAATGTTGATTGGAAGGTTATAAAAGGAGATAATGAGTTCTTTAACGTAACCAAATCCTTTCACAATTCATTACAAAATGGAACTGGAAATATACCAGATGAATACTTTAAAATATATGATAAATGGCAAGAGATAAACTTGTCTGAAATTCCGTTAGATTACGATATAATGTTTATACATGATCCCCAACCGGCGGGGCTTATAAAATTCAAAAAAGGTAATAGTAATAAGTGGATTTGGCGATGTCACATTGACATTTCAAATCCATATCCACCAGTGTGGAACTTCTTACGGAAGTATATCTCCAAATATGATAGTATGATAATCTCTGTTCCCTCGTTTGGGAGAGATGATATCGAAATTCCGCAATTCGTAATACCACCATCAATAGATCCATTAAGTATAAAGAATAGGGATATGTCTGAGACTACTATATTGAGAATATTATATAAGTTTGGTATTAATCTTGAAAAGCCATTAATAACTCAAGTGTCCAGATTTGATTACGCTAAAGATCCTTTAGGTGTCATACAGGCTTATAAGTTAGCGAAAAGGCATGTTGACATACAATTATTATATGTAGGAAGCCCAGCCACCGATGATCCAGAAGGTGAGAAGGTTTATAGTGAAGTAGTTAAGGCCTCTGAAGGAGATAAGGATATACATTTACTAATGTTACCGCCTTATAGTGATTTGGAAATAAATGTATTTCAAACAGCATCAACGGTAGTTATGCAGAAGTCTATAAAGGAAGGCTTTGGACTTACTGTTAGTGAGGCCATGTGGAAGAGAAAACCAGTAATAGGTGGAAACACTGGAGGAATTCCCTTACAAGTGATAAATGGAATTACTGGATTCTTAGTTAATAGCCCACAAGGCGCATCGCATTACATAATATACTTAATTAGGAATGAGGAGATAAGGAGGAGACTTGGTACTAATGCCAGAGAACACATAAGGAGAAATTTCCTCATAACTAGAGAACTCAGGGACTACCTAATGACAATAGTCTATGTAGCTAATAGGGGTTTGGCTTCATTGAATTCTCATGAATCTATATCTAATCATTAGCACTTAAGTTTCATCGATTTTACGGGCAACCCTATATAATAAGATTTATTACTGAACACCCGTTCATTCTTCGTCTATGAATAAAAACCAATTAACACTTACTCGTTGGTGCTGAAAAATCACCTACTTATTTTTAGTACCACTTTATTTATGGGTAAGTGTCCGCATTCGATGCATATACTATACAATCCACGTATTATTAGGTTTACAAATTTCACAGTTTAACTTATCGTGGTTGAGGGAGCGAAAGTCCTCCTTCCGTCAGATAGGAGATGGATAACCCCGGAAAAGTTTATTATCAAAAAGGTGATAAAATGAATCCGACCTTGGCTGGAAGTGCTGGGTTCGTGGGACTCCCCTTAATGCCTATGTAGAGCAAACCCTCCATAACCCCTCTTCCATACGGGGCATTGCAGAATGGTTTGATGGAACCTCCGCTATGGGGATCGAGATTGTTCTAAGAAGCGGAGAATCATGAGGTGAGGATGCCCCGTCATGAGGGTGGGGTAGTTCATCGAAGACAGCTGACAACTGCATAATTCAGAACGCCTTATTTTACTCTAATGATTAAACGTTTCCTCGAGTGTATCGTAATATTATATGAAAGGTCTTAGAAACCTTATAAACCTCTATTCTTACTTTATATAGTGCCAAGATCTGCCGACATTAGACTAACGCCAATTAGTGAAAGTCTCAGAGAAAGAGCAGAGGTCATTATGAGGATGTATGGAATAGAGGATGAGAAAGACTTCTACACCAATGCTCTCATGACTATGATGAACATGATGGAAAAGGATGACTCCTTATTGGGAATCGATCTCTGCTTTCTTATACCCTATATTCTAATTCATGAGAATTTCTCGTTTATACATTCTTCATATATAGAGGATAAAGTTGATGTGTATTCTGGTGATGAAATTATAGGATATCTATTTAAGAAGTACTTCAACTTCATGAATCCAATACATCTAAAACATCTTCTGGAGTATTTAATTCCATCTCCATATACCCCCTTGGTAGTTACGAATAGAAATACTTTAATTTATAAAATCAGTTTAAATAATATAAATAAAAAATTAAGAGATTATGTCCAGAATTTTTTGGAAAATATTGTTACGGTATTAGGCATAGGAAAGATAAATAGTTCTAAAGATAATATAGAGATAATCGCACCATATCAATCTCTTATAGATTTTGGAAACCGAAACCATCATTTAGTAAGAGTTGAAAGTAGCGTAATTAGTAAGAGAAACCAAATAATAACCAAGTTCACTCATAACAATCTCAAAAATAATGATAAATATGATAAACTCATAAACGATTGGTCTATGTATCAACTGCTTACAATATATGATACTCTATTCAAAAATAATTTACCCCTATATAATATTTTAGATAGATTAAATGATATCTACACCTTATTCCTGGAACTTAGAAAAACAGGCCATATTTTATACCCTTATATAAGAGGAATTGAATACATTAATTATAGACTGATAGATAAGGAAATAATTAATAAGAACCTTGACATCTTTACCCTTCTTATTGATCCTAGAATTAAGCTGATAAAGATAAATAATCAAGAATTTATTATTTCTGGTTTAACTGATTTCGATGAAAACCTCTCTAGTTTTATAAGACATGTTTTAGATGAACCAGAAATAGAAAAAAATAATCGTTTTTACTTTAAAATAAGAATGACTAAGAGAATATTCTCATAACTGATATGCAAAACCCATAATTACTCTATATATCATATTTAAACACATGACTTTACAATCTCGACCTTGGAGAATTAGAAGTGATATTTGGGAGAAATTGGATGAGATTTGTATAAAGCTAGACAATAAGAAATCATACAATTGCACAGACAAAATAATACAGAGCGCATCTGAACTCATAATGGAAGATATTGATATAACTAATCCTAGTACGAGAAATGCAGTACTTGGAATTAAATACCTTATAGCATCTAATCTATTCTATAATCTTATCTCAAGTATCCACGATGAAAAAATTTACAAGGAAATAGCTAATTCGTTGCTATCAATAATAACTAATGAGGCGCAAGATACAGGCTTACTACTTTTAGAGAGTTTTGAAAGCAATTGTAAAGAGAGATCAATTTTAGAGAATGTCCTTAGAGGACTAGCGTATATTCTAGGGGATAACATAAAACTAGTTGCAGACGGAAAAACAAAATTTGAGATGATCAATGTCTCAACTAACCCAAATATAATTAAATTCCTTCGCATAATAACGGAAACTCTTAAGGAAAACTTTCAAATAATCGAATTAGATGAAAGTTGCGATAATGATAGAATTTGCGTAAAATTGGACTTCTGCTAATCGCCCATCTGATCTTTGACTTTACTTAACACACTATCTTCACATTCATCAGCGTAATATACGTAAATCTTGTCACTATCTATCTTTATAATAGTCGCACCAGGGTCTAAACCAATTCCGCTTAAATTAATACTTCCACATTCACGCTTATATCTACTTAATATATCACCAATGCTCTCTTCTTTTCGTATAATCTCAGTTAAAGGTTGTTTTAATAAATTAGATATTTGCTCTAAGCTATACTCACCTTCTCTCAATCCTAAATGTCTTAGGAGGTAGTTCAACTCTATCATCATTTCGTCTATGATCTGATTGGAAATTCGCCTGCAAGTTGGGGAAGTTAAATTTAGAATATTCCTCACATTATCAACACTAAATGGTTTTTTAACCTTATACCTCTTTACCAAGTGTGTAGCAAGGACATAATACGTCGCGCCCTCTAATAACTCGACATTCTGTATTAATTTACCATCCTTGATCTCTAAATTGTTAACAACTATCTCCATAATCTTTTCCTCACTAACCAGTTTCTCTAAGTCCATTCCATCCAGAACATGAAGAACAACTAGAGGGTAACAATTTTCTATACAAAAACCAAGCCTTCTAAATTCAGCCCTTCCTACAAACTGAGGTAAATTAGCCTGGTTTTCCGATTTCATTATCTTCATCTCCCTTAAGAAATATTCAGATAATTTAATACTATACATATTCTTAAACATATGACTAATTAATTGTATAGAATCGTTCCTTTTACTTACTTTTGCGTAAATATAATTTTCAACTTGTTGGGTGAGAAGTGAATCAGTTATCGCTATATCTAACGCTGTTAAAACTAATGTGGAAAAGGAAGAACTAGAGTGTGATACATCTAAAATTATTAAACTAGGTAAGAAAGTCTTTATAGCATAATAAATTTTCAAATAAGAGAAGAATAGGGAAGTACCCAAACTTACTGAATCCTCAAAGGGTATCACCTCAACTGCGATATTATCATTACCGAACTTTAGAGCCTCCAAAATATTACTGACTAGCTCATTATAGTTACTGAATTTAACGTTAAGATTCTTTCTTATTTCGGTCGGGACTAGAGTTAAAATTTTAACCTCATGCCTTTCTTCTTCAAGGAACTTCTTTTCGGCTAAAAAAGAATACTTGGAGCTAATTCCTACTGGTGAATTTGACCAATTTGTAACTTCTATCGGTCTGATCTCATTTTCTTCTTCCGATACCTCAGTTAAGGGGGCAATTATTAGTATTTTCATGTATATCTATAACTAACAAAACTATTAAATTCTTCCTAAAATAGACGGTAAAAATGAACGATAATAAGATTTTATCTGCCCCTCTAAGTTCAACATTCTTACATTATTTACAGCTAACTAATCTTTAATACTATTAAGAAAAATTTATTTAGAACTTTATTACTGCACTCTAACAACTTAGAATAGGTACAAATACTTCCTTTTTACTATATTATAGTTGTGATTAGAAGATTACTGGAAGTGTTTTTCAAATTGGCCCCTAGAGTACTAGCGTATAGAGAGTTTAGAAATAAAATCCTAAAGGAAATTCCAATCGATGAAAAAGAGATGGCAGAAGAGGCTAAGAAATTTGTTGACACGCTAATTGAACTAGGTCCCACATTCATCAAGTTCGGACAAATTCTTTCAGTTAGACCTGACATTATGCCGGAAACGTATATTAAAGAATTAGCCAGATTACAAGATGAAGTCCCACCTGCTCCATTTAGCCAAGTAAGTAAAATTATCGATGAGGAACTCGGCAATAGTGTAAAAATTTTAAAAGAACTGTCTTCAGCGTCTTTAGGTCAAGTCTATCTAGGAGAATATAATGGAAAGATCGTTGCTATTAAGGTAAATAGACCTGGAATAAAGGAAACTGTAAATGAAGATATTCAAGTAGTAAAGAAATTGTTGCCACTCCTTAGATTTGTATTTGATGAATCATTCATCGAAATAATAAAAGTATTCCTAGAAGAATTTTCCAGAAGAATATTTGAAGAAATGGATTATACTAAGGAAGCCTTTTATTTAAATAAGATCAAAGAGGAATTGTCAGATTATCCGTCCTTAAGAATACCTTCAATAATAAAGGCTACTAAAAGAGTTTTAGTGATGGAGTATATTAAAGGGTATAAAGTTACAAGCGAAGAGGCAAAAAAGATAGTTGATAACAGAATATTGGCATATAGAGTATTTAGATTGTTCATGTATATGTTGCTTAATAAGGACTATTTTCATGCAGATCCTCACCCTGGTAATATAGCGGTTGACGAGCAAGGGAATTTGGTACTCTACGACTTTGGAATGTCTGGAAAAATAGATGAAAAGACTAGAAATCTATTGATTAGGGCATATGTGGCAATGATTAGAATGGATGCAGATTCACTAGTAAGGGTACTAGACGAGTTAGGGGCAATACAGCCTTTCGCGGATAGGAGGGTATTAGCGAAGGGATTGAGGCTTTTCATGCAAGCAATGCAAGGAATAGAAGTTAGTGAATTAGAGCTGGAAGATTTTATGAAACTGGCTGATCAAGTATTCTTTAAGTTTCCACTTAGAATGCCATCTAAACTTGTTCTGCCTTTTAGAATGGTTAACGTTTTAGATGGGACATGTAGAGAAATAGATAAAGATTTTGACTTTGTCAAATCATCTATAACTTTTTTAGAAGAAGAAGGGTATACAACGAAAGTTGTTATAGAACAAGTAAGAGAACTAGTTAATGGAATTTGGAATAGATTTAGGAGCTTTCTATTATCATATTCACAACAGCAAGAGCTGATAAACATACAAAGCAGTAGGAAAGGTAGTGCAATAACTAATTATATTCCTCAAATGATATTGGTTATAACCATAATATTTTATGCTATAACAAAAGATATTATCATTACCCTCCTTATGGTTATTCTAGCATTCTCAATATCACTAAGTGGAAGAAAAAATACATAACTTAAAAAAAATTATTCTATTCTGATTGAGACTGAACCCTCCACTGGTATCCTTATAGTCAATACACCATTTTCATATTTCGCTGTAACTTGAGAATCCCTCTTAACCTTTACCGGTAAACGAATTACCTTATGTATCTTAAGAGGTCTCTGAGTAGCGTATTTAGTACCAATATACTGTATTTCCCTTTCAGCGTTAATTATCAGTTCGTTCTGTGCAGATAACCTTACACTTATCTTATCTTTATTAAAACCCGCTAGATCTGCTACCACTACTAACTCTCCCCCTTCTTCATACATATCTATGGGCGGAATAACTGATTCATAAAATTCTCTAGACAGTTCATCTAATTTTTTACCTATTTCTCTCATTATCACATTCATCATAACTTATCACCTTCTTATCCTCCATAGAGCTCTGAGCAATCTGTATATTAGATACCATCTTAGAATTCTTCTCATAATATATGTTAGTGGGATTGTGATATAAATATTACTTACATTAATGCTTAGTTGGTCTATTGGATATTTTTAGCATAAACTACTATTATCTTGCATTTCAATTATTATCAGGATCACAATCAGATTTACAATGGCTCTAAAATGCCCCAAAATTCAACGACTCCAAAAAAGCATTACATTAAGTAACTCTATTAAACTCAGTTAGCATGGCTCGGGTTCATCACAGATCAAGCCGAGCCCTTCTCAGCATCAGAGTAAAATTATCGTGAGTATTACAAAAGCTGTAGCTATCGCAACTAATGTGGAACCAATAATATATAAATCGTTTCTAACTCGTGGAAAGAGATTAAAGTAAGCCAAGCCAACATAGGTAACCCCAAAGATCGCCATAACTAAGGCTATAACCAAGAAGGAAATCTTAACAAATATTATTGGTGAAATCATTCAACACCACATTCTTTATTCTCAAGCGGAATATATATATCTTATGATAATGGAAATGATTGACTAATATTATGATTTTAATATATAGTACTACTGAAGAAAGTTCAGTTGGAAAAATGCTTAAAAGGTTTTGTATAAAGACAAAAAATATGGAGTGGAAAGTAATTATTATAACAATCCTTTTAATTATATCTCTTATTCCATTAACCCCAGTATCTCATAGTAATACTAAACCACTACCATTATCCACGTTAAATTCTAATGACCCAGGGATAACTTTCTACGACGAGCAGCTATTCATGGCGTTAAATGCATATCCAGTTAGTACAAATTTAGTAATTTATGTAAAAGTAATTGCACAAACTAGTGATTCTGGTTACGGTCCAGCGTATTTGTTAAATGCAATAACCAATAATGACTGGTGGTATCAAGTTGGTGTAGCCTATAATTGGCCTTATACAAATGGTTCATTTGACCCAGGATTTCATATGATCTACATGGTCTGGAATAGTAGCGGGGATCCGGTAATAGGACCAGTTCTGCTAAACTTCAATGGAATTGTGAATAGCGGGGATGAGATGATGCTAGAAATCGAAATATCAAATGGCAATATAATACTTTCCGCTTATGATAATAGCACTGGTGCCAAAGCAATTGCAATTGTTAACGCTAACGGTGCATCCAGTATCGTTACGGATCTTAACTTTTTACATGGTTTCATAACTGGATTAATGACAGAATGGTATCATCTTAAGGCATATTTTGGAGGAGAACTGGGAGTTATATATAGATTACAATATTTAACAACTAGCTTCACTTTAGGTATTAATGAAATATATTTAACCTCCCCTCCACAAGGTATAGCGACTGACGAGATTGCATATTCGGTTTCAAATAACTACACCTTCTATAATTTGTCCTATATAGGAGCATTTACAGCCTCAAATGGATATTACTTTATAACTGGTAATTTATATCCAATATTCTTAAATTATAAGGTAATTGGAGGAAGCTTTAATATACCTATAAACGTTTCATATTTTTCCGACGGTCTTAAAGAGATCGCAAGATTGCCTTCCTTGATTTTCGTGAATGCTAATTCTAATATAAGTTTACCATCTATTGTCTTAAACGGGTTAAGCAGGATTGTTAGCTTAAATTCTACTCCAATTTTAGCAAACAGGAGTGGAAACATAACAGTATATTATCAACTTCAGTATTTCATTAATATAAACATTCCAGTAAACGCAAGTATCAATGGAATTTATACAACTCTGAGTAGTGGATGGTATAACGCCTCTATAAAAGTGGTAATTAGCCCGTTTACATATTATCCCAATGATTCAAGAATAATGGTATTTTCATACCCAACTAATGAATTTACATTAATTACCCCCACTAACCTCACAATAACTTATATTTTACAATACTACGTGCACGTTAACTCATTAATTCCACTTTTCGGATCAATAAATGGGACAAACGCATCAATTTCCTCTGGGTGGTACAATAAGAACACGGTTATACAAATTTATAATATAACGTTTTATCAAAGCAATGAAACTAGAGCGGTAATTACTAAGATCTTACCCGCAAATAAAATCCTCGTAAATATGTCTTATACAATAACTGCAAATGAGTTAATACAATATTATATTATTGTAAAATCACAGATACCCATTTATGCACTTATTAATGGAACTAATAGTACATTAACCAGTAATTGGTATAATATAGGTACGAATATTAATATAGAAAACATAACATATTATGGACAAAATAACGAATATAGGTATGTAATATCTAATATTTTACCTTCCAGAAACATTACGGTTGAAAATCCAATCACAATATCAATCATAACGGTAAAGCAATACCCTCTGATTGTCTATTCCAAGATACCAGTTTACGCACTAGTCAATGGTACTAACGAGACGTTACAAAAATACTCTTGGTTCAACGCTGGAAGTAGAATACAGATAGAGAACATCACATACTATATAAATAGTACTGCAAGATTTCTCATGGAAAAAGTTTTACCATATTCAAACTTTACATTACTCCAACCAATTAATATAACTATAATTACACTACCTCAATATTTCTTAAACGTTAGTAGTAACTACCCAGTCTATGTACTCTTCAACGGTAAAAACACCACCTTAAGTAACGGATGGTATAATAATGATACTGAAATTGAATTATATACAATTTGGTATATTAATCAAACTGAAAGACAAAACTTAGTCAATATCAGTCTAAATGGAAAGCCAACTTCCAATAATGTTATAATAGTTAATGGGCCAGTCTCGTTAAAACTGCACTATGTCCTACAATACTATATAAACTTAATTTCCAACATACCAATAAAAGCCTTAATCAATTCAACCTTAGTTACTTTTAGTCCAGGATGGTATAATGCGGTAACTCCTATTTCGTTCATAAACATGACGTATTATATCTCCAACAATACAAGATATATAATATTATCCATATTACCATTTAACTTTACAGTAAATAGAAGCTTAACTGTGAAAGTAACGACGTTAAAGGAGTATCTGGTTACTGTGAATGAGCCAATACTGATTACAATAGCAAATAGGACCCTAAATACTAGTGAAATTTGGGTACCAGCTGGGCAAACTTTATTAATACCTAAATACGTAAATATAAGCAATAATGAAAGAATATTCTATAATACTTCTTCGTATTTAATAAATATAACCCAACCAACTAGTATTAATGTTAAACCAATAATAGAATATTTAGTAACAATAGATGGAAATTCAGAATGGTTACCAAGAGGAAGCGTAATAACGTTAACCCAATCCGTGCCCATATATGAACAAGGCAAGTGGGAGGGCTCCTATAACGTTAGTAATGGTGTAGCAATAACCGTAAATCAACCAATAACTGAAACTTTCGTAAAGAACATAAATGGGAGTTTTGTAGGGAGTGTCATAATACTAATAGCAATTATAATCATAGCAATATTGTTCTTAACGATAAGAAGGTCCAGACCAAAGTTTTAAGCTACTTTATTTTTTTATATACCACTATATTTATCATGATTAGTGAAAGAACTGAGAAAAGTAGAGAATAGTATATATTAGCAAAGAATGTTAGAATGGAAGCAATACCTATGATTGAGTTTATTTCTATTTCCCTTATTATAAACGATAGGGGATCCGCAAGCCTCATTCCTTTTCCCTTAATAACGTTATTGTAAGATATGAAAAGACTTAGTTCAACACTGGTAATTGTTGATGGTAACATAATTAGGCTCAACGAGGCTCGATTAAAAAATGAGAAGATTAGCACATCTATCAGATAGATTATCAAAATAATTAATAGTTTTGAAATATAGGAACTCCTTAACCCTGCTGGTAGAGATAGTAATAGTTGCATTCCAGAAGCCTCAAGTAATATCAGCATTATAGAGGATGTCGTTATCATAAAGATTGTATAAAAGATGGCATAAACGGGTGCAAAAAATGAGAAAATAAGAGCAAATACAGGTATTGTTAGTAGGAAGCTGGCTTGAGGAACCCTAAGAAGACCCCTAATATCTTTATAAAGATATGTTATTAGTGGAGATCGTAACTTTATACTATATTTTGTTGAATATTGAGAATTAAGTCTAAACGATAAGAATTTTAAGGATTGTTTATAGGCAAAGAATACGGAAAGACCCGTGTATAGTAAGGAGATCAAAAGACCTTCAATATTCAAGAAACCAAAGGGAAAGATTGGTAGGATATAAGTGGGGATGGTGACATATTTGAAGGTAAGACCATAAGGTAGCATTATAAATACTATCCAAATCAGTGATGTTCCTATTCTAAATAGTGCAGAAGTTATTCCTAATCTTATTCTCTTTCCCAATAGCATTACTAACGCGAATGATAGTGAAAAGAAAAATATTATTTCAAGTTCAGCCATGAGGGCTTGTAAAACAGATGACGTTATCATGTAAGTGGAAATAGGAGCGATTACTATTGATGCTAGAAAGCCGTAGTAGAAAAATTCAAATATACCCCTAAATACGGCTCTATTCACATCTCTTTCAGATAGAGGAAGCGATAATAAGAAAGTTTTTAAATCATAGTTTGTAACAAAGAAAATTACATTTAATCCAGTAGTGAAAATATTGGCAAGTATAATTAAATCTAGAAATATAAAGGAAAAAGGGGCATCTTTATTTATTAGTGAAATAGATGCCGAAACTATTGTGGCTATAGTATATGCAATAATATTACTTATCTTAATTGTAACTGCATTCCTTCTGATTTTACTTATTGCATCAGGCTTTGGTGATAAGCCGAAAGATCTACTTGTGTACATTAAATAGATTATTTGCTTATAAACTACATCGTGAATCTTGACGTTGCTCATTCCAATCCCTTTAGTATATCCTTTATAGTCTCGTCTAATCCAGTAACGGAGAGGAAAACATCTTCAAGCGATCTTCCAGCTTCTCTAATGTTATCTGAGGAAGTTTCCATTACCATAATTCCTTTATTCATTATACCTATTCTATTACATATTTTTTCTGCAACCTCCATTATGTGGGTAGAGAACAGTACTCCACCTCCATTCTTAACGTGACTCTGGATTAGCTCTTTAAGAACTTTAACTGATAGGACATCTAATGCGTTAAAAGGTTCGTCAAGAATTAGTAATTTGGGCTCGTGAATTAAAGACAATAGTATGGAAACCTTTTGTCTATTACCCATAGATAAGGAAGCTATAGGTGTATTCATAAACATCTCTAACGAAAATGCCTTAACTAACGCATTTATTCTGTTTAGATCGTTGATACCTCTTAAACTTGCGACGAAACTTATTATCTCAGACGGTGTCATGTATTCATAGAGAGCCGGCTGTTCGGGTACATAACCAACATAATTTTTCACAAATTTCTCCTTATTACTTTTCCCTAAGATTTCTATGTTTCCCTCAAAAGGAACCATATCCATTATAGCCTTTAAAGTGCTACTTTTCCCAGCACCATTAGGTCCTAAAAGGCAATAAACTTCTGAGTTAACGGAGAAGTTTAATGAATTAACTGCGATAAAAGAACCATATCTCACTGTAAGGTTTCTAACATTCAAGAGCATTATGTAATATAAATTTACCACCTTATTATTAACCTTTAATCTAACCTTGCAAGCTAGCTCTGGCTCATAAATTTTGACAGTAATCTATTAACCTTCTCCTCTATTTTCTTTATTCTCCTCTCATTCGGATCGTCATCCTCATAAAATCCAAATAATCCTCTCATTTTCATAAATATTACATCTCCAAGTCTTTCTATCTTAGGTTCATATCCAATTTTAGTAATTCTATAGAGACCTTGCGCTTTTTCACTACCTATCGGTACTACCATAATACCGTTCTCCCTAAGTTGATCGTACAGTTTACAAGGGACTGTTGGCGCAGCTGCCCATATTATGATCCTATCATAAGGAGCCTCCTTATCATATCCTAGACTTCCATCAGTCTTAATTAATTTGATTCGCGGATATTTCGGCAGAAGAATATTTTTAGCGTATTCAAATATCGTATCATCAATTTCTAATGAGATAACGTTATTATCGCCAACAACTTCAGCCATTAACGCAGTATAATAACCTATGCCCGTACCTATCTCTAAAACTTTCTGAGTTTCTCCCAAATTAAGAATATCGAGCATATACATGCCTAAACTTAATGCAGTTGTCGTCACATTAGGCGTTATGTAAAAGGGCTTGTCTACATAATTAGGATCATATGCATATTTTTTCAGTAATTGTGGCAAAAAATCCTCCCTATTAACCTTTATAAACGCATTTGCTAATTTTGAATTCTTTATGGACCTTAATATGTCGTCTTTTGCACTCATACTTATTAACTATTTAAAGATGATTTTTAATAAATATGTTGATAACTCCTCAACTTAACTGAGAATACCTTGTAAGCCTTAAAATTTAAATAACAGGCATGTTTCATTTCCTTATATGATGGAAAACAGTGAAAAGTTATGGAATTTTATTTCGGATATTTATTCTTCAATCCTTAGACACCCATTTATTCTTGAATTGGTTGAAGGAATTCTAAGCAGAGATAAATTCAAGTACTATATAATCCAGGATTATCTGTATTTAAGGGAATTCTCTAAGGCATTGGCTTTATTAGCGGCAAAGGCAGAAGATGAGGAACAAACATTGTTGTTTACGACGCACATACAAGATGCCATTAAGGTAGAAAAGGCGTTACATAAATTTTACATAAAGGAATTTAATTTAGATATAGAAGATTATGAGATGAGCCCAACTAATCTAGCCTATACATCTTACTTGCTTGCAGTAGCTTATTCAAGACCTTTTAATGAGGTAATATCTGCAGTATTGCCTTGCTATTGGATATATATGAAGGTAGGAAAGGAATTGCTTAAACAAGGATCTAAAGATAAATATTATCAAAAGTGGATAGAAACGTACGGTGGAGAAGAATATGAAAAGGGAGTTAGAGCAGTATTAGATATTGTGAATAGCTTGAAAGTTAGTGAAGAGGAATTTAACAAGATGAAGATTCATTTTAGAACTGCATCTATATATGAATACATGTTTTGGGACTCTGCGTATAGATTAGAGAGGTTTCCTTTTCCTACAGAAAAAAATAAAGGAGTGTAACTAACTTACCTTTTATGGATAAACTGCTACTTCATGTAGGCCCTACTACTATCAAGGAAGATGTTTTAGTTGCGGGGCTTGAAAATAACGTTGGCTTTACTTCTAAAGAATTCGTAGAAGCACTGGCATATTCGCTAAAGGGATTAAGATATGTAATGGGTGCAAGTAAGAACTATCAGCCATTAATAATCCCTGGAGGTGGAACATCTGCTATGGAAAGTGTTACATCATTGCTCAAACCTAATGATAAAATACTAGTAGTTTCGAATGGAGTTTTTGGTGATAGATGGGAGCAAATATTCAAGAGATATCCAGTTAATGTAAAGGTATTAAGACCTTCTCCTGGCGATTACGTTAAACCAGGGGAGGTTGAGGAAGAAGTTAGGAAGAGTGAGTATAAGTTAGTTGCCTTGACTCACGTAGAGACTAGCACCGGAGTTAGAGAGCCAGTAAAGGATGTGATAAATAAAATAAGAAAATACGTAGAGCTGATAGTGGTAGACGGTGTTTCAAGCGTTGGGGCTGAGGAAGTTAAGGCTGAAGAATGGAATGTCGACGTTTATCTGACAGCCAGTCAAAAGGCATTGGGTTCGGCAGCTGGTTTAGGCTTGCTATTACTTTCTCCTAAGGCTTTATCAATATTGGATTCCCAAAATTCAATCGCCGGGTATTATCTGGATTTAAGAAATTGGCTACCAGTTATGAGAGGGGCTGAAGAAGGTAAGGCTGCTTATTTTGCTACTCCTCCAGTTCATGTAATTTTACAATTAGCCGAAGCCTTTAGACTGATAGAGAAAGAAGGTATAGAAAATAGAATAAAAAGACACACAATGGTAGCTAGCGCAATTAGGGCTGGCTTAGAAGCTTTAGGATTAGAGATAGTAGCCAGAAGACCAGAGTCTTATAGTAATACTGTAACTGGAGTAATCCTAAAGGTTGCGGACCCACAAAAGGTTCTCGCGGGGACCGTTAATGAGGGGGTAGAATTTGCACCTGGAGTCCATCCTGCATTTAAATATTTCAGAATAGGTCATATGGGCTGGGTAACGCCCAACGATGCGATAATTGCAATAAGTGTCATTGAGAGAACCCTAAGGAAATTAGGTGAACCTATAAGGTTTGGTGAAGGAGTAAAGGCAGTTGAAGAGGTTCTATTCTCAGCCCGCTGAAAGTATATCATCAATCTAAATCCCCGAAAATATCATCACTCCCAGTTTTTAAGATAATACCACTAAATATTATAAATATGACTGATGTAAGTGGTAACAATATTACATTTAATGACATACTACAATACGAGATTATTAAAAGAACTTATCAAAATATTATAACTAAACTTAACTCTAGAAATTTAAAAACATTAAAAGAAGGATTAAAAGAACTATTGAACTTCGTAAGAGATATAAAGAATAATATATTAGATAAGAGATTGAGAAGAGCGATTCAATACCAACAGAAATTAGCTAAAAGATTGCTCTTAATTATAAACATAAGGTACGCAATATTCTTCATCTACAAAATACTAGTTAACACTTTAGTATCTAGACTTTATGAATCTATAAAGACGTTATTAGAAGAAGTAAGCAACCATGTTAGATATTGAGCAGTGATTCCTTAAGACACTCTTCTACTATTTTAGCATCACTTTCTGGGATAGGTCTCTTGAGGTTTGCTGGAGCATTTCTAAGGTATTTAGCTATTTGTCCCTTATCTTCAATAAATCTAATCTTATCTAAAATTTTTTTCATATCACACTCTCCAATTACCACAGGCTCAACTTTAACCCTATAAATGTATATTCCTTTATTTCTCACTGTCTCCTCTGGATATATTGGCGTCTGATCCTCATACCAGTTTGAAAGCACTTTTACGATACCGACAATCTTTCCTCCATATCGTTTCGCATAGTACTTACTAACGTATATAATAATGTAGTCACCTTCTTTTATGAACTCCTCTAGGTTTTCTTTGTATCCATATATTCCTTTATCTCTAATTACGTCCCACATGTCCTCTTGTATTGGTACTAACCAGTAGGTCACAGAATGCAATAGTATTTTAAGAATATAAAATTTACTAAACCCCTTAGTTAAGGGCATTATCTTACTCAACGCCATTCTGACCCCTCCCTGCCTCTAGAAGGGGCGAGGCTTGCCTTTCTTCTGTCATCAGTTCAGACAAACTGTAAAGTTTATATGCTTTTCATGATAGCTTCTCACAGTGAAGCGCTAGCCAATGGGGCAAATACCCCGACGAGCTAGTGCTGAAAATGCTAAAGATGTGCGGTGTTCTATATAGGTTTGTCCATGACTTCAGTGAAGTCCAAGAGCTGAGGATTGATATTAAATATCGTGAAATCCTATGAAGTCTAAACCCTCCTCTTTACTAAACAATAATACTAAAGGAAAGCATTTTTAAGTAAAGTACCTAATTTTTATGTAGTGAATAAGGTTCAACTTATATCTTATATTGCAATCTCCTTATCGATTTTAGGTATTATTTTAAGTATTATAGCGATAATTATGGCAATGAGGAGCCATTAGTCTAGTTTGAAAGGAAAAGTTATAAACATAGAGAGTGATATCACAAGTTGGTTAAGAATAATGATAGGTTGTAAAGATACGTCTTGTGTTAAAGATACGTTAAATGCGCTCCTTAATAGATATGGTATAGGAAAAAATATTACAGAAATAGTATTGGAAAATATAGATGGACTCGCAACTTATAAAGATAATAAAGTAATCATAAATGTGTTAAAGTATGATGAAATAGCAAATGAGGCTTCAGGTCAAAGTGAAATAGTGTCAGCATTTCTTCTTTTGTCATCCTTATACAGCTTAGTTGGAACAAAAAGAATGGAGGAAATAATTAGAAATGAGTATGGAAAAGAATCACCAATATATAAACTCTATGAGATATTATTTAAATAAAATTAGGCAATTTGTAAAAGAAAACTATGATAAAGAATTGGAGTTGGATGTTAGATACTATTCGGACTTTGACGGAAGTAGATTGATGAAACTAATTGATAAGAGCTTGCTAATAAACGTAATAAGATTGGAAGGATTGTGCATGGAAATAAAAGACTGCGCTCTGTTTTCTGCAGCAATATATCTTTACGTATATTTCTCGTTAATTAGATTTGAGAACAATGAAATAAAGGACATTTGTAAAAATAATTTTCCAGAACTTTACATATACCTATTGAAAATAGCTACGAAGAGATCGCCCTCAATGCACTTGTAATAAAGTCCTCAACAACCTTTTCAGGCTCTTTAGCCTTCATAACAGCACTTGCTACACCTATTCCATGAGCTCCAAGCTTCAACGCCTTATAAACATCCTCACCAGTAGTAATTCCAGCCCCTGCTATTAGATATATTCCCTCGGACTTTCTTATCTCATCTACAGCTCTAGTTATTACCTCAGGTTTAGCCTTCGAAACTGAGACACCAGTTCCTATCAATTCTGGGGGCTCTATTAAAATTGCGTCAGGTTTCAGCAAACTAAAGGGATATACCAATTCATATCTGTCAACACATAATATACTCTTTAAACCTAATTTTTTGGTCCTTTTTAGCACATCATCTATTTCATCAGCTCTTAGACGTCTCTCACTGTGATTTATTAAAGTACCCTTAGCACCTGCATCTTTTACCATTTCTGGTAATATCGCTCCAGTAAATGCTCCTAAAGGTACTGGGTCTACATGTTCAGCATAAATTGGTAAATCTACTTCCTGAGACATTCTATATATCATGGTGGCTGGTGTTGACAATATGATTTCAACTGAGTACTCTTTACTTATTTTTTCTATTTTTTTACCTAAATTTACTGCTTTATCACCAAACGAGTTCTCGTATGCCTTAAAGTTTATTATAATAATAGGAGGTTTCACAATAAGAAGATAATAAGGGAAATAAATATGTATTGTGGAATCGATCTGGCAGTAAGAAGAAAGACTGCAGTAGCAATACTCATAGACAACGAGATAAAAATCATCGAACTAGTAACAAACGAGGAAATTATTGAAAGTTGTAAGGTAGCGAAAATTACTGCCATAGATTCTCCTCTTTCTTATCACAACGGTTTTAGAAATGTAGATAAGGAAATGATAAAAAGAAAACTGAGGGTATTGCCTCCATCCTTCATGAAAACCCTCGTGCAAAGGGCTATCCAATTGAAGGAAAAATTATATAATGTAATTGAGACTCATCCAACATCTTCCATGAAGATTGTAGGTTTGAATTGGAAAGACTTACATGAAATTAAGGATTATGTGGATGCTGCATTGTGTGCAATGGCTGCTATGGCTTACGATTTAGGATACGCAGAGGAAATAAGAGCTGATGATGGGATTATTTACCTGGTATCTAAAAGATTTCCTTTTGAACTAAAAAGAAAAAATTACTTTGAGTTCTACTTGAAAGGACCTAAATGAGGCAATGCAATCCCTATTAGCCCTAGGATAAATAGTATTATGAATGCAACTATTATTGCTAAAATTGCTATACCTAACGCTTGTAACCAGCCAGTGTTAAAGACTACCTTGTATACTCCTAGAAATGCTATAAATCCTATTATTACTCCAATTATTGGAGATATAAGTGAGAATAATGCAGTGAAAATTGCATAAACTATTACTCCAATTAACGTTGCCAACATTGCTCTACCAAACGTGGCAGTTCTTGGTGTAACTATTTTTCCAGCTATCCACGTGGGTATTGAAACCACTATCCACGCTACTATAAAGGCTATAACAGAACCTATTAGACCTACTATTAAAGGCATCTATGTATATTTTAGAGAAAAGAATAAAAAAGACTTATCGTTTATCTATAGAAACATACTCTTGATATTCTGGTCCAACATATAAGGCTCTTGGTCTAATAAGTCTGTGCTGTTCCTCTACATATTCTATTATATGTGCTAACCAACCTAAAGTTCTCGATAAGGCAAATAAGGCAGTAAACATGTATACTGGAAATCCTAAAGCGTAGAAGACTATTCCAGAATAGAAATCAGTGTTAGGATAGATTCCCTTGCTAGAAAATTGCTTAATTCCCAACTCCTCAAGTTTTTGAGCTATCTCAAAATATCTCCTTGCATCAGCATTCCTTTCAATTAGCGTTAAGGCTAGTTTCTTAAATATCTTTGCCCTGGGATCATAAGTCTTGTAAACTCTATGACCAAATCCCATTAGTCTATTCTTCTGATTCACTACCTTATCATTAAACCAGTTTTGTACTCTATTTGGATCACCTATTTCAATGAATTGCTTAAAAGCCTCTTCAGCTGCTCCACCATGTAATGGACCTTTTAACGCAGCTAAGGCTGCAGTAAGGGAAGAATACATATCCGACAAAGTGGATGCTGCAACAAGTGCTGCCGTTGTCGATGCTGGCACTTCATGATCAGTATAAAGTATTAACGCCTTATCCATTGCGTTTATCTCATCTGTAGTAGGTTCCCTAGCGAAACTCGCTAAAAGAAAGCTTTTTGCAAAACTATCTGAGGGCTCTGGAATTCTTGGCTTATTACCCTCCTTTCTTCTATATACATTTGCTACTAGAGTAGCCATTTTAGCAATAATGCTAATTGCTTTTTCTTTATCGTTTTCCTTCCATTTAAAGTTCTTATCAATAGAGGCTAATGCTGCTGTTCCTACTTCTAAAAGACCTATTGCGTCTGCTTCTTTCGGCATAAGGTATATTGTGTCTAAAACTTCCTGAGGTACCTCGTATTCCTCATTAAGTTTAGCCTTTAAATCGTTTAATTCTTTCTTTGTAGGTAATTTTCCATAAAGCATTAAGTAGATAGTCTCTTCGTAACTGCCATAGTTAACTAGATCTTCAATATTATATCCTCTATACCTCAGTATTCCTTTCTCCCCATCTATGAATGTTAAATTTGTAACCTTTATAATAACATTCTCCAAACCTTTACTTACGACACTCATTAATCAGTCCCTCCTTCCCAATTTAACTCAGACCTAACTAAAAAATCTAGAACGTGTTTCTCATTTACTATGTCTTTTATAGACACAACACCAATAAGCTTACCTTCATCATCTACTACAACTATATGTCTTATGTTATTTTTAACCATCTTCTCTGCTATCTCCCCAATTGAAGAGTTAGATTTAACTGTTACTAACTTCCCAAAAGTTCCTAGGTTCTCCACTTTATCATTCAAATCTTTTCCACACGCTACTGCACGTAATACATCTCTCTCTGTAAATATTCCTACTGGATAATCTTTTTCATTAACAATTACCACAGATCCTATATTATTTTGATACATAATCTTACAAGCATCAATAGCCTTAGTACCTACCTTAACAACCACGGGAGATCTCTTAATTAAGCTTCTAGAAGTTATTGCCATAATTTAAATTTCATATATAAAAATTTAAAGCTTTCTAACGAGTTTTATACTACCTAATTCCTTGTCTAATCTCTCGTAGAAGAAGTAATCAATTATCTCATATTGCTGTTGCCTATTAATCATTTTATCTAATAAGTTGATTTGTGTTCCCTCTCTTAATAAAACCTCTAAGGCATCCTTCATCGCCTTAGCTGCTACCCTAAATATAGTAACAGGGAATATTACATATTTGTAACCCATCTCCTTAAACTCTTGAGCTTTAATGTAAGGGGTTTTACCAAATTCAGTCATATTAGCTAATAACGGGGCTTTTACCTCTTTAGCGAACTTAGTGAATTCCTCCTTACTGGTTAAAGCCTCTGGAAATATTATATCAGCTCCTGCCTCTAAATAAATCTTAGCCCTCTCTATTGCATCGTCAAGACCAATTACACCACGAGAATCTACTCTTGCTATTATTAAAGCATCTCTTCTAGCCTTTAAAGCAGCCTTTATCTTTTGAACCATTTCTAAAGGCTCCACGACCTCTTTACCCTCTAAGTGCCCACATTTCTTTGGCATTCTTTGATCCTCTATTTGAATAGCATCAGCACCTGCTTTTTCTAGGACTCTTACAGTTCTATAAACGTTCATTGCCTCACCAAACCCGGTATCTGAATCAACTATTATCGGGATATCAACAACTTCTTTAATTCTTCTTATCATCTCAGCAACTTCATCTAATGTTATTAAACCTATGTCTGGTAAGCCGTAAGATGATGTAAGAGCAGCACCTGATAAGTATACAGCCTTAAAACCTACCTTTTTTGCCAGAATTGCAGTAAAAGGATTAAAAACTCCCGGAACCATTAAGAAATCAGCTTCCCTTAATACTTGAGACAATCTCCTTCACCTTTAATTCTTCCATATTCCACAAAATATTTAACTCTTCCTTTCTACCTTTCAGCCTTAAGTATTTTTCTTCAACTTCAGCATCAGTCATTGGATTATTATAATATCCTCTAGGGTTCCTAACTTCGATCGTATCTTTACCCTTAGTGGTATAGATTGTGACCTTAACGGGTAGCTCCTTCGGATATATACTAGTATATTTTTCATCCTCAATAACAGTAATCTTTTTCATTAAATTTCTTATTTTTTCATTAAATATCATCTCTTTATCGTATGCGTCAAGCCAGAAATCCTTCTTAATTAAGGTATAAGCCAGGATGTAGGGCAGACTATGATCTGCTGTCTCCTTATTGGTAGGATTCCATTTCTCCTCATCTGCTATTATTGTCTTAGCTGCTTCATAGGTTTCGACTTCTATCTTAATTATATCATCAACGTTAACGTTAAAACTCTTCCCAGCTTCTACCACTGCCTCAGCATGATACTCCACTGGATATTTCTTTAAGCTGGTTTTAAGTATACCATCGTCCTCTAGGCGATTAAACACCGTAGAGTCAAAATCTTTTGCCACAACGTTTACAAAACCTAATCTACCTGAGAAAGGCTTTGAAGGGCTCGTCATTCCAAATTTAGCTAATAGCGCTCCAAAAACCGCTTTCCTTGAGGCATCTGCTGCTGCACCAGCCTTCCACATCGATAATTCCCCAGATCTAGTCTCTCTAAGTGCAATATTTGGTACTAATGTTAATGAAATAGCGTTAACAGTAGATTTTTCGTCCAATTTTAACATCTTAGCTAAACCTGCTGCAGCTCCAACTTGAAGGAAAGTCACGTGATCAAAACCTTTCTTTCTCAATGATGTTGCGTCGCATAACTTTACACCGACCTCATATCCTATAGCAACAGCTTCTATTACATCCTTCCCTTCTAAATTAAATAGGGAACCTAAGGATAAGAAAGCCCCTATCATGTCACTAGGATGTAGGGGCTCCTTTGAAAGGTAAGTATCATTAAAATCGAGATATCTAATTAAGAAAGTATTGTAAAATGCTGCGAAATCTGGAGTTGCATTTCCTCCAAAAAGTAGAGGTACAGAACCCAGAAAGTATGTTACCACGTTTTTGTTAACTAAATGAGGTGGGGAATTTAATGCTCCACGAGCTACTGCTATTGCATCAATTATTCTTCTTTTTGCCTCATGTATAACCTTTTCACTTAAATTTTGATAATTTACTGAACTCACAAATTCAGCAATCTTTTCAGCTATTTCCATAATAGAGTAAAATTAAAGGGAGTATAAAAGTCGAACTATAATGAACATTGAAAAAAGCTTAATATACTTTAGAATGCATATTTATACTCGTGATAATATGGTAAAAATAGCTTTTATAGGAGTAGGAAAAATAGGCCAGACAATAGCTTATTCTGTAATTTTTGACGGCTTGGCTAGTGAAGCTATACTATATGATATTGTACCGGAATTACCAGAAAAGTTTGAACACGAGTTAAGACACGCAATAGCTACGCGAGGTCTTTCCACTGAAGTTATTGGTACTAACTCTCTTGATGATGTGACCAATGCTGATATCATACTAATTATGGCAGGTAAGCCCAGGAAACCTGGAATGAGCAGAAGGGACTTGTTTATTGACAATGCGAAAATACAAATAGACCTTGCAAAACAGCTTCCACCTAAAAATCCAGGGGCACTATATATAATGGTTGCAAATCCCGTGGACATGATGGCATCAGTATTTATGAGATTCTCTAAACAATTTACAATAAGTACTGGCGATGCAGTGGAGACAATGAGACTTAGATCATACATAGCCAAGAAACTCAAGGTCCCAGCGAACAAAGTAACTGGATACGTAGCAGGAGAGCATGGAGAAGATGCAGTGGTATTATGGAGCACAGTTAAGGTTAATGGAAAACCTTTTGAGGAAGTAGCTAAGGGATTAACTAAAGAGGAAGTTGAAAATTACGTCAAGTCAATACCAGGGGAAATAATAAGGGTAATGGGAGGAACAACATGGGGACCTGCAACTATAATAAAGGATATCGTGAGATCAGTAGTCTTTAATGAGGGAAGAGTAATGAGTATCGCAACCCCTAGAACTTATCAAGGTGAAATAATCCACATAAGTGTTCCAATAGTTGTAGGAGCTGAAATAGGACCGAGTTTGGAGGGTGTATTACCAGAGAGTGATAGGCAAAGGTTAAATAAGTCTGTTGAGGACTTCTATAGAGTTTATAAGGAGAATTTAGATCATCTATTACAGACTGTTAAGCAATAATTTCCGATTTAACGGATGCGGATTTAACTTTTCTCGTTAGTTAGCCTTACCCTTACCATAAGCTTTTTTATTTCCACAACCTTCACATTATTGATGAAAGTAATTATTTTAGGTGCTGATGGTTACTTAGGATGGGCTCTAGCCTTACGATTAGCTAAAAGAGGACATGAAGTCATTGGAGTAGATAACTTATATACCAGGGATGCGGTAAGGGAAGTAGGATCAGATTCCGCATTTCCATTACCAGATCCTGAGGAAAGGATTTCAGCAGCAAGAAAATTACTTGACGTTGATATAACTTTTTATAGGGCTGATGTTAAGGATTTCGATAAATTACATGAAATTATTCAGAGGCATAAACCGGAAGCAATAGTACATTTTGCCGAACAAAGATCTGCTCCTTACTCGATGATTGATGTGAACCACGCTAATTATACACTAATAAACAATCTGACCAGTACAATAAATCTAATCTATTCGATCATTAAAGTAGATCCTAGTATTCATATCTTAAAGATGGGGACAATGGGAGAGTACGGAACTCCAAATTACGATATACTGGAGTCACCATTCGTAGAAGTCGAGATAAATGGTAAAAAGGATAAGATTCCATTTCCTAAATGGGCGAGCAGTTGGTATCATTGGAGTAAAGTTTATGACAGCTATAACTTAATGTGGGCAAATAAAGTATGGAACTTAACTATCACTGATATTATGCAAGGTCCTGTATATGGTACTAGAACTGAGGAAATTATAGATGAGAAGTTAAGGACAAGGTTTGATTTTGATGAAGTTTGGGGAACAGTTGTTAATAGGTATTGTGTGGAAGCAGTATTAGGTCTTCCGTTAACACCTTATGGAAAAGGAGGACAAACCAGAGGATTTATCTCACTTGAAGATAGTATGCAAGCATTAACAATTTTACTTGAACATCCTCCTAGCCAAGGAGAATATAGAGTCGTTAATCAGATTCATGAAGTCTATAGTGTTGGTCAAATTGCAAACATGGTTAAAGAAGTTGGCGAGTCCATGGGGTTAACGGTAAAGATACAAAATGTAAATAATCCTAGAGTAGAGAAAGAAGAGCACTATTATAACGTTGAAACTAAAATATTGCCATCCTTGGGATTCAGTCCTAAAAAGAACTTGAAGAATGAGATAAGAAACATAATAGAGGATTTGATTCCTTATAAGAATAGACTAGAATCATTTAAACACGTAATACTACCTAAGACAGATTGGAGAAGAGGAAGAACTTAAATCACTATCGATCCTAAAACGTTTATAATTATGGTAATATTCAAGCTAAATTCATACTAGATATGTCTTGGTTTTTTGGAAAAATCTATTTAAACTCCGATCAGAAAAGCAGAATGGTGGAAAATAGTCTAAAAAAGAAATTAGGCTATTTCATTAACTACAAGGATATAGAGTACGAAGTACTTTCCCAATATTATATACTAGAGTTGAGAATGCCCAGTAACGGAAAGCTAGGTCAATTACTTCATGAGTATTTGCAAGAATATCTAATAAATGGCATTATCAGAATTAATGAGAAATATTTACCATTTTACTATAATTTGAATAAAGCTCTAGAGCTTCTTTACGAGGTAGTTAATGAGAGGAAATTATACTATTGTGATAAGAGGATAGAGAGAATAGGAAATATCAAGTTGGTTGGGCAGGCCGATATTTGCTCTGACGATCTTGTGATAGAAATAAAGAGCAAACCTGAACTTAAGAAGGTCGACCTAATGCAAGCACTTATTTACACTTTTTTGTACGAGAGAGATGTAATACTTTTTATGTATGGGATATATTCTGGAGAGTATACTATAATAAAACTACCCTTTAATGAAAGAAATACAAACTCCTTATTCGAAGGTCTCAAAAAGATAAGTGAAAAAGAAGAAATATTGTGAAAACTTTTAAAACAGTATTGTAAGAAAAGGATATAAAACATAAATGGGATAGGTAATTATGGACTCAATAGATAAGGGAATTTTGAAGATACTTCTAAAGGACGCTAGAACACCACAAAGAAAAATAGCAATCATGTTAGGCATATCTCCACCAGCAGTAAGCTACAGAATGGAAAAGTTATTTGGGGATATAATCAAAAGATTTACAGTTTATGTAAATCCGAATTTCCTAGGCAGATACCATGGCTACGTGGCCTTTAACAATTTATACGATTGGGATGGAGATTACATAGCTAAAATTGAGTGTTTAGAAGAAATTAACGTTTATGAAATCGATTCAAAGAGTAGAGTTGAACTTGATGAAAAAATACGAAAAATGAGCGAGAAGTTAGGAGAACCAAGAATGATTTATATACCAAATCAGATGCCTTATAGCCCATCTAAGTTCGACTTGAAAGTAGTGAGTATCCTCAAAGAGAAACCTCTAATAAAACCAATTGAGCTTGCCGAAGAATTGGGTGTATCGTCTAAAACGATCAGAAGGCATCTAAGATATTTATATAGCAAGAAATTCATCCGATTGATCCCTATTATAGATTTAAATAAGGCAGAAATATCTATATTTGCAGTATTTACATCTAAAGTAGAAGACGGGAAAAATTTCTTTGCTAAGTACGCTTTCACTGAAATAGAAGATGATAAAGCTGGAATATTTGTAAATGTGGTTGATAGTATGGATGAAGCTAGGGACTTAGCATTAAAGTTTAAGAGAGAATACGATAAGGACGCAGAAATAATGATAACAACAAAATATGAATTTTTATAAAAAGTGTATTTGCTATAGTATCTTGTCCTCTTCCTCTGCCTACTCTTCAATGCCTTAAACTCCCTAATCCTAGCCAACGCCTCCTTCACGTTACCAACCCCCCTCAACATCTCAGCCAAACCCCTCTCACCAATATAGTTCAACCAAACCACAATATGCCCCTCCCTAAGATGCCACTCAACACAACCAGGATCATCCCTTCCTATTATTACAATAGGGCTATAATAGATTAGCCCGATGCGTTTCCCACTCAGAAGCTTGAAGAAAAAGTGTATAACACCGAAAAACACCTTGATTGGGAAAAATTAAGATTTAAAATTTGAAGCAGTACTGTAAGATTTTTTATGCGGATAAAGTTGTATCTTCATTTTATTAAAATTATTCTAGAGTATAAATTCCACATTATAATCTTTTGCCGTTCTTTCTGCTAACTCGTGATCAGATGCGACAACTATTCCCTCAATTACCTCTGCTGTGGCGATGAGAAAGGAATCATCTAGGGATAGATTGTATTTTAATCTTATTTTCGAAGCTATTTCCGCAAGTGTCTTATCGATTTCCACAAGATTTATGAAGGTCAAGAGGTAGTTCAATTTGACGCTCGAGGCCCTAAGGCCGAATTTCCTTGCGTAATGATATGCGAATTCTGAAAGATTTACAGCGTTAACAAACTTCTCGTCATTATTTAATAGATACTTCTTAACATTAGGTGAACCAGAGAAGAATTGAAATATAATATTAGCATCAAGGATGTACTTTCGCACGTTCAGTTTCCCTTTCTTTAATATGTTCCTTAGCCAGCTCTTCCAAACTTTTTCCTCTATCTATTCCAAATAATTCCTCTGGCGACTTCTTTGGTAATATGTGAATCCCATATTCGTCACTGTAAATAATTACTTCATCCCTCTCCTTGATGTTAAACTTTTCCCTTATTTCCTTTGGGATAACTACTATTCCCTTTTTGTGTACCTTTGTGACCATCATAAATAATAGTTTAACTCAATAGGTATAAAGTTTAACTTCTTAATATCAGAACAGAGAATCTCATAGCTTGTATTTTTAATCAATCCTAGAAGAATTTAATGATAATCTTCACTCGATAATCTTTTCATAGTCTTAATTCCTCACTACTGAGAGTCTAGCCTTTAAAGGCAAAGACGAATTTTCAAGATTTTTAAAATTTAGACTTCAGATTTTTAATTATGTCCGATAGACCGGGAGATTCAGACATCCATTGCGAATTCACTTTATTTTAAAGATTGCTATGAAATTAACTAAATGAAGGCGACTAATTAGTAGAGAAACATGATTACCAAATGTTAACATTTTTACAACTGCATCATTTACAAATTACAATTCGCAAAAGACACTTGAATCGCACATGTCCGATAGACCAGACTTGATAGTAGTTTTAGGAAATTCCCTTATCATAAAAAGTCAAAATATTTATCCATGTATTTATAAATATCTTCCATTGTACTTCTTAATATTATAGCTTATCAATAAACATTTTTCATCTAACCAGGAAAGATTCATTATATATTTTTAACGTAACGTAAAAGTGTAACGATTTTCCTATAAATACTAACTTGAGAAAAAGTTGGAAGTTTAGTTAACCGTAAAAAATGGATTATTTGCTATAGTATCTTGTCCTCTTCCTCTGCCTACTCTTCAATGCCTTAAACTCCCTAATCCTAGCCAACGCCTCCTTCACGTTACCAACCCCCCTCAACATCTCAGCCAAACCCCTCTCACCAATATAGTTCAACCAAACCACAATATGCCCCTCCCTAAGATGCCACTCAACACAACCAGGATCATCCCTTCCTAGTCTCTCTATCTCCTTCTCTAATTCATTTATATCATGAGCTATTCCTACTGTTCTATTATAGGACTTGAAATAGAATGGCTCCATGTAGTATAGGCTTCCTTAGAAAGAGTTTATAAGGATTTTGGTGCAATATACTTTGTTGATTCGTTTAATTTGTCTCATTAAAACGATATTGTATAACACTAATTTTTTCAGTAATTAATATTTATTTCAACGTTCTTCTCAAGCTTACACCCTAATGCCCGGAGCCCTACCGACTACAGAATTCGCCAAGTTAACCATCCACGCGTAAGCCCAGAACTTGAGCTTAGCCTCAACTACTTGCCCAGCAAAACTTGTCTAACCGATTCCCCAAAAGTACGCTTCACCGCAGAGAACAAGGACTCGACCCGCCACCTAACGCCATAACCCTTCTCCTCCCTCCAACGATCATAACCCAACTTCCTAAACTCACTCACAGCCTTACGTCTAGCAGGATGGCGTTTAGTAGAAGCGTTCTTCTTGGGAGGAACTACAACCTCAACTCCGGTCTTGTAAACCTCATTGACGTCATATGCCTTATCTCCATAAAACTTCTTGACCTTCTTTCCCTTATCTTGAAGATCCTTAACTGTTTTTACAGCACTTTCAACCTCGTTGCTAGTGACCTCAGCGTTTACCACGTTGAATTCGTTATTGTCCATTACTATCTCGATCTTGAGGAATTTTGAATCCATAGTCTTACCCCACTTGGCAACAATGTATTGTCCTCCCGTGTTTGTGCTAATGCCGGTAGCGTCTACAATTACTTCAAGTTCATCACTTGTCTCGGGGAAGGTTATGTTCATGTTCCTCACTCTCTCCCATATTGTTCGAGGCTTGTGGGGATGATCTTCAATTGTTCTAAGGCTCTTAATACTCCTTCTATTGCAAGGTAGGAAGATGTGTAAGAATGCTAGGAATTCGTTGAACTCCTTCGGAGCTTTATACTTTGTCCTAGCGTTCCTGTTCTCCTCTGCTAATAAGTCCCACCAATGTTCGAATACGTAGAAGGGAACATCAACTTATATCTAGTTATGACGTTCTCGTCGTACTTGCTCCAGTCCCTCTTGTACTTACTCTTTCCCATAGGTAATACTTAACGAATAATCTATAAACTTTTTGTACAATTCTGAAGCAATCCACAAAGCACCTACTAGATAATTCTTATATTTGACTTTCCTTCTCCATATTCTATACCACCAGACCATTTCTTGAAGATCTCTCCATTTCCTTTTATAACCAAATTGTGTCCGGGATTTCCATCTGGTATAATCGTAAACTCTATAAGCCTCCCTTCTCGATTAATAACTAACTCCAGTTTATCCTTACATTCTAAATTTAAATTACTAGAAGATATTCCGTTTATCCCAACTATTTCATCTCCCGGAATAATCCCTGCTTTATCTGCTGGTGAGTCATCTTCAACAAAAGTTACCTTCTTATTATCTAGCATTAAACCACAGTATGGAAAACCTTTGTCCACGAAACTCAGTTTAAAAAATTTCGACAATCTGTTAAATATAGGTGGATTTCTTGAAAACACCAATTCGTCTATATTTTGAACTCCTAACCCCTCTGCTATATCTCTAACGTTTCCATACGTATATTCCCTTATCTTATATAATTCTCTAAAGAAATTATATATTGAGTTACCGCTGTCAATCATCTCTAGATCCATTATAAGACCAACTATAAGACCTAGCTGATAATAAGAAATACCTACATTTAAGAAATTATTATCACGGCGATAATACTTTATCCATGTAGTATAGGAAGACTCTGCTAAGCTCATTCTCCTTATTCCGGGGAAGGTAAGCCATGCTAGTGTATTAGCAATGTAATTTAAGGTATCGTCAACTTTTACTACTTTTGTTCTCAAAGGGACTATTACTGCAATATATTCTGTAAGACCCTCTGCAACCCACAGTAATTCAGTATAAGTCTCACTTTCGTAATTTATCTTTAAATCTTTTGGTCTAATCTTCTTTACATTATATCTATGGAAATACTCATGAATAAACAAACGAATAAGATCTTTATAGTTCCATGAGATTACAATGGAGGAAGATCTCTCATGCTCTATTCCGCCGAAATCGGTATCGGATCTTCTAAAAAAGAATATGTACTCATTTGTTGAGGAATCGGAAAATATATTCTGATCTATTTCAAATGTACATTTACCTAGAGATTCTACTATGGGTTTATCAAGCTCATCAATAGTAGAAATTTTATGATTTCTATCAATTTCGATCAACTTTAATTTAGGTGAAGCTTGAATCGGTGAGTCCGCAAATTCATTGTAATTATCAGCACAAAACCAATCTCCGACTTTTTTTAGCGTAGTATGAATGGGCCACCTAACGTTAATTTTAACACAGTACTCCTCTTCAATTGTCTGAAATGGGAATACTGATGCTGGATTTATAAATAAATAGTCGCTCGTTGAGATTGCTTCCCTTTGATCTTTACTAAGAGCTTGAATTAAATATCTGAACTTATCCTTAACGAAGAATCTGTTCTTCCCTATTCTAATCCCATCTATTTCTACAACATATCTCTCAGTATCTCTAATAACATAAGAACCGGGAACCCATGTTGGAAAAATAATTATGCCCTCTCTTCCCTCTCCATAAACCTCTATATACTTGTTCCTAGGATTTATATAAAATCTCATTCTAGAAAGGAAGTGGAAATGTTAATAAAAAATTTATGGCGGTTTTACATCTATTGCAGCTACTGGACAGACATTAACACATGCCATACAGAATATACAAGCTTGTTCATTCACTGGATCTGCCTTCTTTTCTGATGCAGGATGACCAGGTGTATCGTACCACTGAAAGACATTAACTGGACACGCATTTATACATGAACCATCTGCAATACATAGATCGAAATCCACACCAACAATAGTACCATGGATGCCTAGCTTTCCTGGTGGTTCTACTGTGCCATATACCTTATGCCCAGAATGCTCTCCCGAAACTGGGAAATTCGTCCTATAGTTTGGATCTATACCCATTTTTCCACCAAGAACTTAAATTACCCACATCATTAATTAAAATAATCCCTAACTAGTTCGGGAATCCTTTTTACATAATTTACCTATCAGTTTTATATGTCGCTTTTTTTAGATAAATAAATAATAAAGACTATATAATAAGACAAATTAGACTGGCCAAAATACTTAAATCCTAGGGAAAGATAAAAATATCTATATGAACCTTAGAGAAAAGATCCTTGCTTATTTATATCAGAATAGAGACTCCACACTGGAAAAGATATCAGAGGGACTAAAGGAAGATAAATATGAAGTTGAGGCGACATTAAGATACTTGGAACGAGACGGTCTAGTAATAAAGAGAAGTAAAGGAATTATATTCAAAAAGACTATTTATGATCTCACCGCTGCTGGTTTAGAGGAGGCGAAGAGGATTTACGAAACTTTAAAAGAAAAATCAATAAAATTACAAGAATTACTTCAGAGCGGTAGACTAGATCCTTCCAAGTTACCTGAAGAATACGTTGATATTATTCCCTTACTTATTACAATGTCGCTTATAAATATGATGTTATTAGAAGATCTAATGCTATCTGATATGTTTTGATATTAAATACTTAAATCCGATAGTGTGTATAGAGGAGTTATGTGAGACTTAAAATTACTAGTATTGAAGATTTGTTTATCCCACCATTGCAAGAATACTCCTACTTATGCAATGGAATCATCACTGATATGAAATGCAAAGGTATGGAAATCTTTAGGGATCCAGACTTCATCACTTTTACAGTAAATGATATACTAAGTTCTATGAGCTTACAAGGCTTAATAAAAATGAAAACTAGGGGAAGGAAAAGGGAAAGGTGGTTGAGATATATTTCAAAATATAAAATGGAACTAGAACCTAAAGAATTCTCAACAATACTGAGATTAGGGGCTCTATTAACTATTTACGTAGATGGATATGAGATAGAGGGAAGTCAAGGAGATGTTGTGGTTAAGGAATTCAGAGTCAGCGGAACTGGTAGCAATACTGAACATGTCAAAAAAATGTTACTAGAACTCTCTCCTAGACTAGTGGTTATCCAAAATAAGAATAATATTTGGTACATAGTTACAGGATATAAGGTAACATTTGTGGATTCACAATTAAAGAAATTAGAAAAATTGCTCGTAAGTTCAGATAGAATGGAGTGTAATGAAATACAAGAAGAGTATAACACCAGAATATGTGTTAATCCTTCTTAGTCAGAAACTAAGTTTATTTCACATTATCAACACTCGGCAAATTCATCATCAGTTGATTAACAGATATAATGGTTAAAAAACTTAAATACGTTAAGGGAAAAATGAGAAGCGTATTCTTTATTAGTAATATTTTAGTGATAATTCTCTACCTTTCAACATGTAAGCTTTTCCTTCTTGCCAATTTAGAGGTTTGGGCTTCATAGGATTTCATAAATTTGTGCTCAACACTCAGCCCTTAGACTTTACCGAAGTCGCGAATCTTTGCCCCGTTCATCCCTATTAACCCCATTAGCAGTATAACCTATATATTATTAAAATACAATATACTGTTGTTGATTAGATTTTATGAATGAAAGCAACTCCCAAGATCTAACTAGAGTCTCGCCCTTTTATATTAAAGAGGGGTTTAGCGTATACGAGTTTACTGAAAAATTATTTGAGGCATATGTTATAGAACGAATAAATAGATTCTTAGTTAAAGTAACCCTTGACGGGGAAGAAATCCTTGTACATTTACACGATCCTGGCAGATTAAAAGAATTAATTTACCCTGGAAACTTAGTTCTAATAAGGGAAACAAAAGGTAATAAGACAAAATTTTCAATAACTGCAGCTTACGCTAACTCAAGATTTATAGTATTAGATAGTAGATTACATAACATTATAGCCTCTAAATTTATACCAAAAATCTACGAAAAGGAGGTTAAGGTAGGAAATAGTAGAATTGACTTCAAGTATGATAATACATACTTGGAAGTAAAAGGCTGTACATTGGTGGAAAACGAGATAGCTTATTTCCCAGACGCTCCAACCGAAAGAGGCAGAAAGCACCTAAAAGAGTTGAGAGAATTAATGAGAAAGGGATTTAACGCAATACTATTGATTCTAGTAATGAGGAACGACGCTAAATGCTTCTTACCTAATGAGAAAACCGATCCCAAATTTTCTGTTGAGTTTTGGGATTCAATAAAGGAAGGATTAAAAGTCTACATAAAGACTTTTAGCTTAATCGGAAATAAGATAGTCTATGTCGGAGATATTCCACTATGCAAAACAAATTTAACTTAATGCTCAGTTGTATATATGATGGCTAAAAGGAAAAAATCACAACAAAATGAGAATAAGTTGATTTACATACCTTTTGTTGTGTTAGCTGTGGTAATTGTATTCTTAGTAGCGTTTCCATACTTTAGCCATTCCTCTTCACTAATTACAGCCAATGCAAACACTCCTCTCTTTAATTTATATAAAATCAGTAATACCAATTACGCATCTAACAATTCAGTAGAAATCTACTTCGTAAGCTGGTATGGTTGTCCAAACGGTGCTACAACATCTTGGCCCCTATATTTAGCACTTTCTAAATATGGAAATCTAAGCGTAGTTCCACACTCTTCAGTGTACGAGAGTAACTTTGGAGGGGAAATCCCAGGGTTACTATTCCTAAACTACACGCCATTTCCAAACTCTCGAGTATATTTCCACCCAATTTACATTTATGGGCAATATTTAAATGAAACAACTAATGGTACGCTAATAAATACTGATGATGTAACTTTTGGATTAAAAGAGTTAAAAAGCGAATTACCCAGTTGGGCATATAATCTGGTGGTATATTACGAAGTAAATCAGACATACACCCAACTAAATAATGTAGCCCCAGCATATTTTGGTAATTACCCCCACATAATTACAGTATTAATAATAACTGGACCTGGTGGTACTTGGGTCGATTTGGGATATCCGAATTCAATCAGTCCATCCACATTAGCAACGTTAAATTCCACATTACTATACAATATAATACTAAACAAAGCTACGCCTTCTGGACAGTACTTACAAGCTTACAATGAAATTCTTAATGCTTCAAGCCAAATAACAAACGCTATAAACGAGGCTTTAGCCTAAAAAATCATTTCGTTATAAATACTTTTGAGAAATTACCCTCTTTTTGTAGTTTTAGTAGTCTTAAGGAGGATGGACATTCATTACATTTATCAATTTGAGGGAGTTTCTTATTACTTAATAGAATGATTTTAGTAAAAGTCTGGGAACATCTATTCACTATGGAGTCGAAATATTGTTTATTAAGTATAACTGGTAATGCTTCAATCTCGTGGAACATTGAACTAGTTAACAACTTAGAATTCTGCCACGCTGAAACTATGTTACTATTATCATTGAAAAGCTTGTCCTTACCCCATATAAACATTGGAATCAATAAAACATCGCCCCCCTCTATCTCATTAACTCTTCCTTTTTTACTATATCCTTCTAAAAAGTCAAGTATAGTATTCATATAATGTCTTCCTAATTTCTCATCATACATCTTATCCTTATCATATTGTTCATGGAATAACTTATTAATCCAAATATATGCATCAACTATTTCATTTCTTCTCCCTATTATTGGGTCGTAAAACTTAAACTCGGTAAAGGATGAAAGTGATGGAGATGCAACAACAACTTCTCCTTTAACCTCATCCTTGACCTCATTTAAGCCATCCTTGAAATAATTATATGGCATTAAGGGGTCTACTGCAATACCGGGAGTGTAACCTTCCTCAGTCCCAGGGATCGAATATTGAATAAATCTGTAAATATCAAAGAACTTTGCATCTGGATACCATTCCTTAAATTTCGCTAAACCATCTTCTTTTCTTTCATTAATCTCCTCCATGATTTTTTTAAATGCATCAATAGTATCCTTAAATTCCCCATCTAGATATCCATAGGGTATAAAAATGGGTTCTCCCCATATTGGATCCGCGTACTTAAAACCATAACCTCTTACAACATCTGGCAAATAAGAATCTAATATAGTCTTTATTGCTAATTTCATTGTTGAATGTAATTGATCTATGTGGTGTATTACCTTAACTTTTTTTCCAAATAAGCTAGGCACGTCTAATAATAGAAATAATAAAATTTAAAGGCTTTCATATCAGATGCTAACATTTAGAAACCTTGACGCTAAATATCCTAAACCATGAGTACCTAAAGCTGCTAGCAGTGCTAAAGAAGCCATTTGGATACCTTTCTTAAATGGACTTATTCCACTTAATATTCCTATAATAGAACCCACTATAAACGTAGATAATCCTGCAACTATATATGATGTAATCAGACCAGTAAGCCCAGATAGACCAATTAAATATGGCAATATGGGTATTATGGCTCCAGTAATATATGACAAACCGGTAATCAAGGCGCTCTTAACTGGATTTTCTTTAACTTCCGGGTATAGAATATCTTCAGCAACGTTTACTAAACTTAACGAAACCTTCTTAGCTAGATTTAGATTTACTCCAAGTTCTGTGAAGAAATTAACTAGCCTTAATTGAACTGAGTGCTGATCAACATTCTTCTCTAACTCTAATCTTTTTCTTTCTTGGATCTTTACATCTTTTTCTGACTTAGTAGATAGGTACGCACCTATTGCCATTGAAAGCGTTCCAGATACTCCTACTATCAATCCTCCTACGGCAACAAACAGCGGTGAAGATATAGCCCCAGATAATCCCGACACTGCAGCCAGAACCTCTACTAGACCGTCACTTATACCATATACAAAATCACCTACGCTCTTGGCTTCAACATTCCCTAAAACTTTTTCGTGTACTGCCTCGTCTACCATGATATCCTTTAACCTTTGTTTCTCCTCAGACGAGAACATTTCCATTTCTGACAATTTTCTATACTTCTCTATATCATCTTCCTCACTACTCTCTAGGACTTTAATAGTAATATCTAAACCCAAAATTTTTCGTAACAAACTGTAAAAGTCCACCTTGATTTTATTTAATGTGGATAATTTTCCTTTAACTTTAAGTCCTCTCTTCTCTGCAATCTCTCTCCAAAATTCCGAATGTTTTTTCTCCATTTCTGCTAACTTAAAGAGTGTCTTCTTCAACTCTGGATCTCTCTCTACTTCTGCTAACTTACTGTAAACTTCATGGTCAAATAGTTCTTCTTCGTAATTCTTAAGTATAATATTCTCCAACTTTCTCACTCTTTATAATATTCTATATAGGGTAGAATTTAAGGTTAACTTATAGTAATTCCAAAATAATATTCATTCTAAATAAAAGGGGAAATTTTTAGCTTACGAAAGGAGAATATTAAACATGGACATATTTGAAAAGGCGAGAAAGCTGAAAGGTTTAGGAGACGAATATGAAAAATTGCTTAATAGCCTACTTAACGACCTATTTAAGTTAATACCAGACTGCCTAGCCTTAAACTTAGATGACTCTTTATTGCCAGTGTACGCAGTTTCCGGATTAAAGACAAAGGGGCTACTCGCATTTCCATATAAATGTAGAGGAAGGGTTGGATATGTAGTAATTGGAGAAGATGGAATACTGTACTTTGAGGACACAGAAGGAAACGTTATTGAGCTTAAGTGAACTACCTTGCCCTAACGGACAGGGCTTCTTGCTTCACACCCTCACCTTGCCAGCGGTAGAAGGCAGAGCTCCACACTAAGGGTCGTTCCGACCCCGATCTACGTAAGATGTTGAGAGAAGCATTATAGTCACGGTCTACTATCCAACCGCATTTAGGACAAACAAACACGCGGTCGGAGAGAGTTAAATCTTCCCTAACGTATCCGCATCTAGCACAAGTCATCGACGTGTATGCTGGATCGACGAGAGTGAGCTTCTTACCGTTTTTGTTAATTGATACTACAGTATCGTCCTAAACTCGTAAAAACCAACATCGTGAAGCCTCCTCCTCGCCTTGAGAGACTTACCAACCAGCTTCTTAACGCTAATATCCTCCATTACCACGATATCGTAGTGCTCTGCAAAATACTTACCGAGCTTCATGCAAATATCTTTCCTCAAGTTCTTTACGTCAGTATGGAGATCTCCTTCTTCTGAGATAAATGAGGATATTACTTAAATTGAATTTGATCGGTATTATTCAAATAGCATGATATATATTTTGTGAAAATAATCGTTAATAAATCAGTTTTACACCATAGAAGTTAAATATTAAGAATTAATTTCACGTAGCTGGAAGGAGGTGCATAGGGTTAGCTGGAGTTTAGGGAATGACGTCTTCACTTCACGGAACGCGCGTCCCTGTTCCACTCTTACCTCCCGATCGAGGAGGTTCGAGAGGGAGACCGAGAACTCCCACAACTTGACCTTCCTCCAAGAACGGATCAAGAACCAGACGTTCAAGAGAAGATAGGAGAGCAGGACGAGGACCAGTTCCTTCCTCACGTGAGAGTGTCCGGAATGTAATTATCTGAACGAATAGATAAACAGAATGATAAATATTAATATTGCCAGAAGGGTAGGACCTGGATCACCGAGAAAAACTTTATAATGGAAAAATATCAAGACGAGAGGATTTACCTATCGCGCATAGCGTTGCTTGATCGCGAGGAGGCGCGTCTCAGAGCTGAACGGCTCTACGTCCTGGAGGAGTCCTCCGTTGGATCGCGAGGAACATCTTGATGTTGTAGATCACTCCCAGGACGTGAAGGAAGACGTCGTTCCTCCAGGTCGTGGTCCCGTAGGGCCTCCAGAACGCGTTCAGGTAGGTGCCGAAGAACTCCACGTGGGCCCTCAGGGTAGTGAAGGGCTTCTCCCGCGCTATGAGCTGTGTCGGGGAGGGAGAGAATCCCCTGTCCGCGATCTTAATCCCCTTGAGCGGTGACTTGAACCTCTTGTCCGAGAAGTTGGCCGGCTTCACCGTGATGGACCTCACGAAGAGGGAGACGGAGATCACGGCTATGGCCTTGAGCCCGTAGTGCGAGACCCCTCTCTTCTTGGTCCACCTTCCCTCGAACCTCCTCTTGGTTCTCCCCAGGGAGAGCAGCTTCCTGGCCCTCTCCAGGTTACCTTCCCTCCTCTCCAGCTCCGCCTTCTCCCGAAAGGTCTCCACACTCCTCTTCCCAGGAGGTAAGTCCAGTAGGAAGGAGTCCACTAGCCACGCCATGAAGTCCACGAGATGCGCGCTCGCAGGGAGGTAACTGGGTAGGCACTTCTCCTCAAGCTTGAAGGAAATCTCCAACAACTTCTTCCTCACCCCGTACAACCTGCCCACGAAGTCGTGCAGCGTGCTCTTCCCCACCTTCCTCCCCACGAACCAGGCCACGACCACGTTCACGTTAACCATTTTCACCGCGTCCCTATAGGAGCAAGAGTAGAGCACCATGACGATTAACAACTTCAAGTAAACCAGCGCGCCCTCGCCCAGAACCCTCTCCAAATCCATGGCGTCCAGCACGGGCTTGATCTCCGTTAACCATTTTTCCCTCCACGGCATATCCTCTATTGGGGGAAGAGGGTAGTACATCAGGTTTGGTATGTGTCTTAATGTTCTTGCCATGGTACTACCCTCTACTCCCATAACTTAAGTGTTACTCCAATTTAATCCAAGATAATGCTAAAAACCAATTTATTCTTGCCAATAAAAATTCAATTTTTTACATTCCGGACACTCTCACGTCACAAGTCCTAATCCTGATTAGCATTTATCGGAAAATCCTGGCAGTTCAAGAGGCCCATAAAAACTTTTTAAAATTAGAACCTTTAATTTTGGTATGACCAAAGAATTGACGAGGGAGGAGTACTATAAGGCATTGGAAAAGGCAGTTAACGAGGTCATACTATCCATGACTGGAACGAGGAAGGACGTTGCCAAGAGGCTACTCTTGGGGGCGGTTGTGGGAAGAAATGCTACCGAGATAGCTCAAGAGGCCGAGATGGACTACGAGACCGTACTGAATAACTTGGACAAGGCAGCTCAAGCCAAACTAATCGAGGTCGTGAAGAAGTTAGTCGGGGATCATCCTGTCCTTCTCATAGTGGACGACACCCACGACCACAAGCTCTACGCTAGGGCCATGCCGGTCTCCAGAAACGGGGCGCAGATCTTCTACTGTAGGGCGCACAAGAGGTTCGAACCCGCGATCCAACTCCTTGTGATTGGCGTCAAGGATCTGGTGAACAACCAGATCTACGTGATCCACATAATTGCCTACATACCCCGAAAGGTGGAAGAGGAGCTCAAGCGTAGGGGTGAGGAGGTGAAGTTCAAGACCAAGATAGATGCCCTCTTGGAGTTTCTCTCCTCCCTCTCAGGTTTGAATGTGAAATCCAAGGTCTTCGACTCGTGGTACGTGAACTCGAGGACTCTCCAAGGGAATACTGTGGGGGAACTCAAGTCCAGCGCGCGAGTCGTCGAGGGTGGCAGATCCGTGCCCGTTAGCGAGTTCCCCCAAGGGGAGTACCTGGTAGAGTACTTGGGGACTCCCATAAAGTTACTTGTTATAGATGACTATAAGGGTTACGGGAGGAGGTATTTCTTCTCCACCGACCTTAACGACACGGCTGAAGATATCATAACGACCTGGGAGAACCGTTGGGACATAGAGGTCTTGATCAGGGAGCTCAAGGCCTTGGGACTCGAGGGTGGGTCCTTCTTGACCTGGGTTAGGAACTCAGGCTTCGTGGCCTTGAAGGCTCTCTCCCTCCTCGTTGTTCAATACTTCAAGTACTCCACGGGTCTGATGCTCGGGGCCAAAAGGTTGGCCAGATTGATAAAAAGTATTTACCGTGAGGCGGGTGGGATCAAAAAACTGTTCAAGAGGAGGAGAAAACCGTAAAGTGCTACCTGATCCTGAACTCCTCAAGGGAGCGGAAGGCGTTCTCTATCCCCCACCTCTCCCTGTACATCTCGGCAAGGACTATGGCATCGTGAAGGTCGATCTCCCTCCTCACGAGGAAGGCAATAATCTTGCCGTCTTCCTTCCTCAGGATAATGAGATAAGCTCCGGTCCCATGTCTCACGCAGAGGAAGCCCGTGTATCTGACTCCGCCGAAACTCACGTCCACACTCTGCAACATCCCCTCGTACTTCTTGTACATCTGGGCCTTGGCAGATATGACGAAGTCCAAGCCCAACTCCAAGAGGAACCTAATCACTTCGTTCACCGCGAACTCCTTGTCCGCGAAGACCATGACGAGCCTCAGCTTATCCTCCTCTAACTCCTTCACGATTACCTCCATCACCGCCTTGAAACCTTCAGCTACGTTCTTCACGGTCACTGGGATCACGTCCAGGAAGCGCCTCTTCCTCCCCAGGAGGAAGATCGCAGCTTGAACCAATCCCCACGACGTCCCCTTAGTTGGCTTTATCCTACTCAAGAAACTCTTGTTAGCGTGGTATTGAGGTATGACATGGAAGTCCACTGCTACCCTCCTGTCCCTGACTCCCCTTAACGTCATCCTCCCCATCTTCCTCAACGCATCCCTCACGTCCTCAACTTGAACCACGTTCAACTTTCTCAACGCTCTTCTCCCATCTTTTCCCAACCTGCTCAAGTAGCTCCCACTCGCCTTAAGCAAGGCACTGAGGAGTTCCTCAGGGAAAAGTATTTTAGTGAGGACCGAGTAAATTATCTTGAGGGCGGACCTGGCGAAGTCTCGGTTGAACTTCGCCGGTTTAGTTGTATTCTCATGCTTCATACATTCAGGTTCGCCCTCGCATATACGAACTTTTCTCCAGAAATTCTCATCCTCTCAACTTTTTCTGTATTTCATACATCTCGTTTTTTACGAGAAAAAAGAGATTCCCATACTGTCTTGGAAAGCGTGCTAGCCCGTCCATAAACCTCTTCTTAGCCTCGTAAAAACGATCTGCTATCTGTTGAACAACTTGTGAGTGAAGTTGTTTGTACTCCTCATCCTGCTTTCTTAAGTCAAGGGCCATCTGTCTTAACTCCGTCTGTGTAAGACCTTTCCCATCCCTTTGGTAGAATACGTATCTGTCCAACGTAGGGTGTTATATACCTCACATGCTAGCCTCAACTGGGCTTTTGACGCCCTCAGTGCTTGTTCGTCTGTGTAAGCGCGGAAGCGGAACCCTACTTCAGGCATTAATTGTATATCTGTAGTTCTTATATTTAAAATATAAGGGGACTATCCATCCCCTTGGGGATGGGGTCTTCCGCCCCCTTAACCCCCATTAAGATAAAACTTAATAAAGTATAAAGTGAGAAATTAATTCGCATTGAAAAATTTCACTTTAAGTAGGGCAGTATTTTTACTTCCGTTTTTATTATGGTGGGTTCCAATAATAGGACCATTTTTTACTGGGTTGTTACTAAGTTATCGTTTCAAAACAAACTATAGGCTTTCAATAGTGTCTTCCGTAGCATATTCAGTTTTTCTCTCTGTATTAACAACATATATATTTTATATAGTGAGAATTACTATTTTGGGATATCCATTTTATTATTTAGTATTGGTATTCAATTTAATTGGAAGCATAACATGCATAGCAACGGCATATATGTCAAGCCGACACGGTACGTTCGCAAGAATGATGAGAAATACTATAGAATTAGAATTTACAGTAAATAGTATGAATGAAATAGACGAAATACTATCCCAATATCTTGACGTAAGCCTTTGTAGCAAGCCAAATATAAGGTTTATATCAGAGGATCAAATAGAGATTACACGATCGTGCAATAATTTACAAATAAATTATGAAGTAATAAAAATGGGTAGAGCCTTAAGAGTTAAGGCTAAATTTGAAAACCTCAGAAATTATTAAATATTTCCTCAAATGTTCTATCTAATAACAGTCTGAAATTATTATTAGTTTTCTTGCCAAAAATATCTTCAAACACGAGATCCGATAACATTAACCTTCTATTCCATCCCTTCTCCTCTAACTCCGGTATTTTAGGAAACTCTCTAACATATCCTAAGGTTAGGTAACTTACTAACTCTATCTCCTTGGGAATATTTAATATCTCTTTAACTTTCTCTTTATTGAAGAAAGACACAAATCCAACCCCTATACCTTCTGCGGTAGCCGCTAACCATAAGTTCCCTATTGCTAATACGGTACTGTATAATGAGGTCTCAGGCATAGTAGATCTGCCCAAAATATTAGGACCAAAGCGATTAGGATCATAGGTTACCGCCATATTAACAGGAGTATCTAGTATTGCTTCGACCTTTATTTTAGAAAATATTAGTTTGCGTTCTTCATCTAAAACGCTTTCAAATCTCTTTCTCTCCTCCTCTACTACCTGCTTAATCTTCTTCCTAATTTCATCATCTCTGATTATAATGAAATTCCAAGGCTGAGAATAACCTACTGAAGGAGCCATATGGGCTGCAGAAAGAATTTTAGCTAACACTTCATCAGGGATTGGGTCGGGTTTGTAATAACTTCTTATATCCCTCCTCTTTCGTATTGCTTCGTATACATCCATATTTATGGATAGGCTATCCAGCTATATATGCTTATTTACTGTGCTGTGCAATGAAATTTGAATGAATCTATCTCAGAGTCTATTTAGAAGTTCAGTTAAAGCTTCGATATAGGAAGGATGAGGAGCTACATAATCCTTAATCTCATTAACCTTAATATTATACCTAATTAAGAATGAAATTAGTGATATCACTTCTTCAGCATCCTTCATAAAAGCTTGAGCTCCCACAATCTTATCATCTTTAATACATAGCTTAAGAAATCCATCAATCTCTTTTTCCGTAATCGCACGACCTAACTCAACTAAATTTATTTTAACGCATTTTCCTTCCATACTTCCAACATAAGCTATTGTAGGGTGAGTATATACGACCTTAGGTATGCCTTGTTTATTAAATACTTTTTTACCACCCATAATGTTAGTTGCAGCTATTTTCCCAGCGTACATTGCTTCATGGGCAGTGTGAGTACCAATTATATCACCTGCAGCAAAAACATTACTTAGACTAGTCCTTAAATATTCGTCAACGATGACGAAAGGATTATGGTTGATCTCCTCAAATCCTTGGATAGATGGCTTCCTACCAAAAGTCATATATACGACGTCCGCAGTTAACTTCTCTCCATTCTCTAATATCACCTCTTTTTCTTTCATCTCCTTAACTGAACGATTCAAATACAATCTCACACCAATCTTAGAGAAGTAGTTAGTTATAGCATTACTAACCTCCTTATCTAGATATGGTAATAACGAGGATTGCTTATCAACTAGAACTACCTCCTTTCCAAGTTTCCTTAACATCCATCCAAATTCAACACCTCCTACATCTCCGCCAACAATTATAACGCTCTTAAAGTCCTTGTTCAAATAAGGCAAATCCTCTGAATATATTATACCCTTAACAACTTCTCTATAAGTACCAGTAGCTAAAACAACGTAATCCACTTGGATAGTCTCATTGTTTACTATTAATTGCCCAGATCTAAGAGATGCGATTCCATGAATAACTTCTACACCATTATCTTCTAGCATATATTCGACTCCCTTAGATAGCCTATATGACGCATCTTGTCCTAATTTTCTCAGCTCTCCCAAATCGAAAGTTATATTTTTGCCTAACTTTTCGAGTTCAGAAGCCAAGTGTATGGGATGTAGCATAGCCTTAGATGGAATACAGCCATATAATACGCACGTTCCTCCAAGTCTTTCCTCTTTTTCCACTAATACTACCTTATTGTTTTTGGCTAATTCTAATGAAGCTGATACTCCAGCTGGACCTGAACCTATAACTGCTATCTTCATAAGAAAATATTTGACTTAACATTAAAAAACAAATCACTCTTCTAGACTTGTCTTATAAGTTTCCGGTCCCGCAATAAGTCCAGTTATGGCTATAATGAAGCCGATAACTGCTACTGTTGTAGCTGCATTAAATGGATTCATAAAGTTCGAAAGAATGGAAACGTAAATCGGAGCGAAACCCGCTATTATATATGCTCCATTGTACGCGGTGCCAACTCCCAAAGCTCTTGTAAACGTCTTAAATCTCTCTGATAAAAATGCAGGAGTTATAGAAGAGGGCAAGTTTACCAGAAAACCGAAAAGTAATATAAGATATAATAGGTTAATGTTGTGAATTTGAATAAAGTAATAAAAAGTTAATGAACCTATTGCAGCAAATATCGAACCTATTATACCCATCATTCTTCTCCCTATATAATCCGAGAGAACTCCTGCAACCAACATGGATGGTATCCCTATTAAATTCATATAGAGAACTAAAGGACCGTAATACGAAGGAGGCAACTTCATCACTTGCCCAAACAATGTAGGTACTAATTGAGGTCCAGCGTAAATTGCCAACCAGAAGCCTACCATAACTAGAAACGGTTGCGGAAGTTCTCTTAGGCCTTTTAAGGGATTTGCAGAATGTTTTATCTTAAGCCAGACACTAGGTTCTGTCATCCTGAATCTAATTAAGGCAGCCAATATTGCTGGTATTACTCCAATGGCGAAAATTAACCTCCAATAAGTCGATATAAACTGTGCTCCAGTAACAGACGCTAAATAAGTAAATAAGAAGTCAACTCCAACAAAACCAACCAAAACTCCAGATTGCATTATACCGGAAAATAGACCTCTATAATTGTTAAGGCTTTCCATTACTATAGTGAAACTACCCGCAACGTCTCCTCCTATAAATATACCTTGTATAAATCTTAGAATTGAAATTATAACGGCAGCTAAAATCCCTATTTGGGCATAAGTAGGTAATATAGAAGTTAAGCCTATAGATAAAGAGTAACCTAATACCGAAATTAGTAAGCTAACTCTTCTGCCGTATTTATCTCCAACATAACCAAAAACAAATCCACCTAATGGCCTAGAGATTACAGTAAACACTATGGGCAAAACTGCACTTAGCAAACCTATCCCGGGATAGAACAATTTACCTAATATCGTTGCTGTAATAACAACAGCACCTAAATCGTACCCATCCATTACCCACGAGAGAGTGTCCGGAATGTAATTATCTGAACGAATAGATAAACAGAATGATAAATATTAATATTGCCAGAAGGATAGGACCTGGATCACCGAGAAAAACTTTATAATGGAAAAATATCAAGACGAGAGGATTTACCTATCGCGCATAGCGTTGTCTGATCGCGAGGAGGTGCGTCTCAGAGCTGAACGGCTCTACGTTCTGGAGGAGTCCTCCGTTGGATCGCGAGGAATATCTTGATGTTGTAGATCACTCCCAGGACGTGAAGGAAGACGTCGTTCCTCCAAGTCGTAGTCCCGTAGGGCCTCCAGAACGCGTTCAGGTAGGTGCCGAAGAACTCCACGTGGGCCCTCAGGGTAGTGAAGGGCTTCTCCCGCGCTATGAGCTGTGTCGGGGAGGGAGAGAATCCCCTGTCCGCGATCTTAATCCCCTTGAGCGGTGACTTGAACCTCTTGTCCGAGAAGTTGGCTGGCTTCAACGTGATGGACCTCACGAAGAGGGAGACGGAGATCACGGCCACTGCCTTGAGCCCGTAGTGCGAGACCCCTCTCTTCTTGGTCCACCTTCCCTCGAACCTCCTCTTGGTTCTCCCCAGGGAGAGCAGCTTCCTGGCCCTCTCCAAGTTACCTTCCCTCCTCTCCAGCTCCGCCTTCTCCCGAAAGGTCTCCACGCTCCTCTTCCCAGGAGGTAAGTCCAGTAGGAAGGAGTCCACTAGCCACGCCATGAAGTCCACGAGATGCGCGCTCGCAGGGAGGTAACTGGGTAGGCACTTCTCCTCAAGCTTGAAGGAAATCTCCAACAACTTCTTCCTCACCCCGTACAACCTGCCCACGAAGTCGTGCAGCGTGCTCTTCCCCACCTTCCTCCCCACGAACCAGGCCACGACCACGTTCACGTTGACCATTTTCACCGCGTCCCTATAGGAGCAGGAATAGAGCACCATGACGATTAACAACTTCAGGTAAACCAGCGCGCCCTCGCCAAGGACCCTCTCCAAATCCATGGCGTCCAGCACGGGCTTGATCTCCGTTAACCATTTTTCCCTCCACGGCATATCCTCTATTGGGGGAAGAGGGTAGTACATCAGGTTTGGTATGTGTCTTAATGTTCTTGCCATGGTACTACCCTCTACTCCCATAACTTAAGTGTTACTCCAATTTAATCCAAGATAATACTAGAAACCAATTTATTCTTGCCAATAAAAATTCAATTTTTTACATTCCGGACACTCTCACGAGATGTAGCCACCAACTACATTACTCCAATTTTCAGCTTTCATGGACTCTATCTCATAAAATTATACTAAAAAATTATCTTCTAAAAATACAAACAGCTAAACATAAACGGTGTTCCAAGAAAGATTTTTATTGAATTTTTCACAGTGATTTTTCAGAGAACATTAGTCGGGTGCCTCCTACCTTAAATTTTTTCGTAAAAACTCTTTAAGAAGATATGACAATTTTTATGCTATTATAAATATATAAAAGACTTAATATCTTGCTTTCACTTTATCTCCGTCATACACAAAAATTAAGTTCTTATTTAAGCCAACGATCTTCCTGTCCGTTATTACAACTAATGGGAACCTTTTTAGATCTCTTTCTAACCTTATCACACTAGTAACCCTTAACCTATTGGATTTAACTTCTGAGAGTTTCTTCAATACCTTATATGTCTCTACCAACTCCTTCACACTATAAAATGTCAAAACCAAATTTCCATCTAGTTCCACTATACTATCGTCATCTATAATGAAAACTACATCCAAAGCTCCGAATGTCTCAAAAAGTTTCTTAACTGAACTCTCTAATTGAGAAATACTCATATTGGAATTTAGATCTATGGCTATCAGAGGTTCCATAGTCACACACTTCTAACTATGCTTATAAACTTTTTGCCTAATCGCTCTAACGACCTTTTAATCATTCTGTCAAGAAGTTTTAAAATATCCATAATGCCATAATTTATATTGAGGTAACTCTAAATAATTATTATGACATTAACTAAGGAACAATTGCTGAATAGAGGGATAGAAGTAATAGATAAGGCTGAGAATGAGGGAATAACTCTAAGAGTGATTGGAGGAGCAGCAATAGCTCTAATAGCTAAAAAGGGATCAGAATTGTATCCACGAGTATACAAGGATATAGATTATTTTGGACTTTCATCTCAAAGTACTAAGATATCTAGATTCTTAGAAGGTATAGGATTGATTCCAAATAAGAGGTTTAACGCATTGCATGGACATATTAGATTAATGTTCTTTGATCCTATAATTAACTCAACAGTTGATGTTTTTTTAGATGAATTCGTAATGTGTCATAAACTTGTGTTAAAGGATAGATTAAGAATAATGAAATATACCATCCCAACTTCGGATTTATTTCTGACAAAAATGCAAATAATACAACTTACTGAAAATGATAAGAAAGATATAGCTGCACTGCTTTACGATGTGGAATTAGGGGAAAGAGACGACGAGAAGACCATGAACTATAATTATATAGCTAAAATCTTATCCGAAGACTGGGGATTTTATAAGACTTATACAATAAATCATGATAGAGTATTAGAATTCATGAAAAACGATAAAAACAGGGAAATAATAGAACCTAAACTAGTAAAATTAAGGGAAATAATAGAGAAACATCCCAAGAGTATTAAATGGAAAATGAGGGCGAAGATTGGGGAAAAAGTAAAGTGGTATGAAGAACCAGAAGAAGTAAATACTAACTTTACTCAGCAATGATAATTGTTAATAAACTAGCAAGTTTATTTTATTATTAATGAATGTAGAGAAAGAACTTAGAGAAAAGGGCGTGGAAATTCTAAGATTCACTTGGGTAGGGTTAGATGGGTATATTAGATCAAAGGGAGCTTATATTGACCATGTAGATGAATTATTGAAAACGGGTATAGGCTTAACAATGGCAATGATGAGCTTTACTCCAATGGATTACATAAGTCCCTATGGCACATTTGGACCACAAGATGAAGATGTATTCCTTACTCCAGACCTTAATACACTCTCAGTCTTTCCACCATCAGCCATAGTAATATGCAACCTATATAAGCATGGAAATCCATGGAATTATGATCCTAGAAGTATATTAATTAAAACAATAGAAAAGGCAAAAGAACAATACGATTTCGACTTCAAATCAGCTTTCGAAATAGAGTTCTATTTAACAAAGGATAAAAAACCATTGGATGATGCTAGGTGTTTCGATCCTTCTGCATTTTATAACAATCAAATAATCCCAGAAATTGCTAAAACGTTAAGGCAAATTAACATAGAACCAATAAGAATAATAAAGGAATATGGACCAGGACAGTATGAGTTTGATATAATGCATAAAGACGCGCTAAGGAGTGCGGATGAAGTTGTTATATTTAAGGAAGTCGCAAGACAAGTAGCAAGTAAACATGGTGTAGAAGCGAACTTTATGCCAAAACCATTTAATAAATTGGCTGGATCTGGACTCCATTTAAACATCAGCTTATGGAAAGATAATCAGAATTTATTCTATAGCCATAATGATAAGTATGGACTTAGCGACTTAGCCTACAATTTCATAGCTGGTTTGTTGGAACACGCTAAAGCATTAACCGCAATAGCCTCACCAACGATTAACTCCTATAAAAGACTTGTTCCTGGTTCTTGGGCACCAACTAAAATAACCTATGGATATAACAACAAGTCCGCCATGATAAGAATACCGACACCATATCCCGGAATGTCACAGTTAGACAGGAGAATAGAATATAGAGTCCCCGATCCCTCCACAAATCCATATCTTCTCTTAACTGCAGTAATAGAAGCTGGATTGGATGGAATAGAAAGAGGATTAAAGCCCCCAGAAGCTGTAAATGAAAACGCGTACTATAGAAAAGATATTGATGATATTCCGAGAAATCTCAGAGAAGCTCTAAATGAATTGAGAAAGGACACTAAATTGGTGGAGAGGATAGGTAAAGAAATAATTGGTGAATTCATAAAGGTTAAGTTAGCTGAAGTAGAGGAATATGAAAGCTTAGTAACTGATTGGGAGTACGAGGTGTATAGACGATTATAATAGATTCCCATGCACATTGGTTCTCGGCAAGGGTAATGAGCGAAAAGGAATTTATAATGGCTTCAGCTGAATCTTGGCTCGAAAACGAAATAAGTACTGACACTTTTACAATGAATAGTCTAAGACCATTCTATTTATATCTAAGGAATGAACTTAAGTTACTATTAGGTGTAAATTTTATAGAAGAAAGAAACAAATTAATTAAAAATGATCCAGTAAATTATATGCGTTTACTGTTCGACGATGCAGGAATAGATGGATTTGTAATAGATACTGGATTTGGAAAGAAGGAAATGGAAATACCTGCAAAATTAAAGTTACTATTCAGAATAGAGAGCATTATTAACGATGACATTTTTCAAATGTCATTTGATAAGGCATTAGAGTACTTTGAGGAGACCCTAAGACGAAAAATAACTAAAGAGGGCTATGCTGGTTTTAAGAGCATAATAGCTTATAGGACTGGATTAAAGGTAAATTGTAACATAGAGGAGGCTAGAAGGGATTTTCATAGTAACGAGAAAGATTGGTTTGGTAAGGTTGCAAAAGGATTTAGAGATTATTTGCTTTGTGAAACCTTAAGAATAGCTAAGGAGTTAAGAGTTCCGGTACAAATTCACACTGGGGCCGGGGATAGGGATATTAAGCTGGAGTTATCTAGACCTTCATATTTAACTAATATAGTTAGGAAGTATGAGGGAAAGGTAATTTTCGTACACGCTGGATATCCTTATCATAGGGAAACAGCTTGGATGTCTTATCTTTTTCCCTCAGTTTACCTAGATACCTCACAGGTAATACCATTTGCACCCCTAGCGGCATATAATATATTAAATGAGATTTTTGAGGTAGCACCACTAAATAAGGTAATGCATGGCTCCGACGCGTTTCATATTCCAGAGATTAGTTGGCTTGCAGCTAAGTTAGCTAAAAAAGCTATTCAGAAAACCACAGAACTAATGATTGAAAAAAATATATTAGATGAAAAACACGCTAAAGAAATGGTTGAGAGATTCTTATACTATAATTCTAAGGAAATGTATGGGTTCGATTAAAAACTCACTGTGGGCATTAGGAGGATCACCATTGGTGATTGGAATAAATTGGACTTTGTAATATATATAATATCCTGCAAAATGAGAAGTGGAATTCTGCAGACCCTTAGCAGAGAATATCTCCTTGTAACCATTCCCATTAAGTAGTATATAATTAATTAAGTTCTTAGCAGTTACAGCATTGTTAGAAGTTATTGAGACGAGAACTGCACCACCATAACGATTTATAACCTCTATGATCCCACTAAACCCACCAACTGCACTAACGTTTTCCATAGTCCTAATAGTCAAATTCTGTTTATCAAATATGTTAGTATAGTTATAGTATAACCATAAATCTAAAGTACCATTCTGGGCATAAGATAAGTTGAAAGGTATAACGTGAGGATTAGATATAGGAGCCTCAAATACAGAGAATTGCATAAATATAGGATAATATATGTTATAATATAGCGTGGCGTTATATAGTGAGCCCCTTTCACTTGCGTATTCCATGAATTTCTCTCCTAAATATGCCTTTTCGTATAGCGCATTAAACGTCTGATAAGCGTAAAATCTTCCTTGCTGTACTACATCAGAATATTCAATTCCATCTTTAAATTGCAAAATTGCAGAGTAATTAAGTAAATACGCTCCTCCTTCTTGATAATACTCACCTACAAGACCTGAATTAAAGATAGGTGAAGAATCTATAAATCTATTATAAGCCGTTAATAATTTAGCCGAAACTAGTGGATTTGACTCATTAACCCATAACATTAATACTCCAGCTATATCCCAGTCATAAGCTGCGGTGCCAGTCAATTGTAAAGCTGTTTCTAGATTAGTAACCGTAACTGCTATGGTGTTATTTGGTAAACTTATTGCCAATAGTGGTGTTAGGTCTATAATGTAAGGACTGTGAAAAGACAAGGTGTTTATCGACGTTACTGGCTTCCACCAAAATAAGTCTATCCCACCAGTATATATTGTCTGATAAGGATTAACAACACCGACTAGTCTATTATCGTAAAACACTTGAATCTCCCTAGTCGCAGGCTCATTGGCATACCAGAATTCATCTAACCCTCCACCTTCTTCATATAGTAGTAAAGTCATTCTATAGGTACCATTGGGTATAGTTACATTTTGCGATATATAGTCATTTAAGGGGTTTAATATGATGTACGAATAATTATGATTGTTTAAGAATAGCGGTATAAAGTAATTAGGTAATCCTTTAGGCGGATTACCAGGATATAAGTAAAGTGTAACATTCATCTTATATATTCCAGTTATTCCAATTTTAGCGTCATAGAAATTCTCTAAAACTAACTGAAAAGTCACATTACCGCTTAACAAGTTTTCAAACATTGTGACATCGGTTTCTGCTGTAGAATTAAAGAATTCTTGTGTTGAGCCCCAAAATATTGGCACACCATTTGCAAATATATAGACCGGCCTATCATATTGAGCCCCATTAGACTCAGCTATGCTAACATTTAGAATTTCCATACTATAATTACCCTTTGGTATATTCACGTGAACAATATAAGGGGTTAGGCCACTGTTGTTAAAAACAGCATTAGTAGCTATCCTTATTACAACTGGAGTAACATTGGGAGGATGAATTTGATAAGCTTCGAAGGAATAATATGTAGGATCATACGGTATCTTTCCACTGTTTAAGACAGAAATGTTCCCTAATATCAGTGGATGCGAGATACTAGAGCTAGTCTGTGAACTAGATATAGGCACTACAATAATTCCAGCTAAGATTGAAAATAATAAAATAAGAGCAATATTCTTCCTCATAATTTCACCTCCTTCTCGTAAATACGAATAGTAGAGCTACTGCTATTATTGCTATTATTAAGGAAATTATTGCGATTACTGTTAATAAATTCACTGATCCTTGTAGTGCTTTAAGATGGTCTTGTACAATTATGAGATGATAATTATTTAAGAGGTTAAATGTTAAATTGTATGGCAATCCATCGGATATGCTTACTGTAAATATGTATTGACCATCAGAAAGTTGAGAAGCATTAAAAGGTATACTTAAACTTATTGATGAAGGTGAAGATGAAATTACACTATAACCTACTGGTTTGTTGTTCATTGAAACTCCTAAAAGTCTTAGGTATTCACCGGTGATATTAACAATTATTGATTCCTTAGATGTGGTAACATTAGTTGTTGAAAGGTACGTAATCCTAGGTGCTGGTATTGAAGACAAACTAGTAACGTTATACATATTAACACCGCTTAGACTAATTACTGAATTGGGTTGTAGAAACGCGTACTTTGAGTCTTGAATTACTGACGAGACTATTGTTACATTAGAATCATTAGCGACTACAGCAATATTATCCCCTCCTATTTTAGACCCTATAATTGAGACTGAAGAATTGTCTAACACTAACTGGTTAATTGTGGATGAAGTTATCATTATATTAGAGTTCTTAACGGTTACCGTATTAGCTATAACGTTACTTAAAATAACGTTCATTCCGTTAATTGTTATATTATTTGATTTGACATTAGATAACATATATGTTGTAGAGTTAATTTTGGATAATAGGGGTGAATCTAGGGATTTACTGCTCACTACAATGTTGTTAATGAAAGTATATGGCATAACATTAACGAAGTTAAAGGAGCTTGGAGTAGAATATAGATTATAACCATTCCAAGAAACGCCAGATACTATAACATTCCAAGGTCCAGCTAACGAATACACAGAGGAGCCTTGAAATATTGAACCATAAAATATGGATGGAATACTATAAATACCTACCCATTCTCCTAAAGTAGAATTGTATTGTAAGGGTATTCCAGCCTCAAATCCTATAATTAATTGCTCGTAATTTAGAGAAGTCGGCAAGATCGTAGCAGTAAACATTCCATATTTAACTGGAGTACCATTGGGATAAGTTATGTTAGCGAAAATTTTCAGAAGTTCACCCTCATATACGACATTATTCACCTTTACATTTAATGTCAAATTAGCTGGAGAAACGTAAAATGATGTGATAAAGTCCGCCTTGACTAACCCAGTAGAAGTATTGCTTATAGATTGTATTACAACATTGTAGAACCCTGGAGAAGCATCGAAAGGTATTGTGAAATTAGCATAATATAGGAAGAAGAGCAAGTAAACACCGAATTGAATTTCGTCTGGAGCTGGAGTAAGTTTAACTTGATCTATAAGGTTACCGTGTTGGTTATAAATATATGCAGTGACGTTAGAAGTAAATAAACCGGTAAGCTCTGGTGTTAGCACCTCATCAATTATAGTTATATTTTGTCCAGGGGACGCAGCTGGAAAACCATCATTTATTGGGGTTAAAATTGCGCCAAAATTATACTCACCAAAATATACATAAGAGAAAGCACTACCATATGAGTCATTTACTATTAGTAAATAAGTACCTTGTGGTAATGGAGGAAGTAAAGCGTAACTACCCTCATATAATCCTGGAGCCATCATGGTTAAGGGTATAGAAGCTAATAACTTGCCATCATTACTAACTAAATAAGCTGTAACGCTTTGATTAACAACTGGTGTACCATTAGGGTAGTAAATCCAAGCTTCAATGCCAAATGGTGAGTTGTATGGAATTGGAAAGCTATATGGATAAGGAATTGGGGATACAATATTGATTGATTCACCAACATCAACTTCTACAGTCCCAACTCCGGTAAACTGATCAGAACTACCATTAACTACTATTTCCCAAAGATTTGGTGGATTATTAGGAGTTATAGTATAGTTGCCAACCCAATAACTACCGTTAAAGGATAAGGGGACTGTGGCTAAATATCCCTCACTAGTATATATATAAGCGTTAAAACTACCTTGGCTGACAATAGTATTGTTGGGATAAGTTATGTACGCGGCTATTGTAAAGGTAGAACCATAGAAATACCAAGGTTGAAAAACCCCAGTCTCGAAAGTACTTACAGATATCGCTAAACTCTTGGATAATGAATGTTTGATGATGACTCCTAACATTCCAGCATTAGGACTTCCTAAGCCAGTAACCAAATTGTAAGAGGAGTTAGCATAATAATAACCATTATATCCCAAACTTATTTGATGGAAAGCTTGATGATATAAAGTAGTATTTTGATAAATCTCATAAAGTATCGGATTTACCAAACCTAACGGATGGCCAATAATTCCATCTATATCAGCAATGATTCCAGCCCACAATGGAGCGGATAAACTTGTTCCACCAATTACCACCTCTTGGCCCAAAGCATAAATTGTAAACCCAGTATATGGATTAGCGTCTGCTGCAACGTCTGGAATAGCCCTATAATTCGAATGAGTAACATAACGCTGATACCAAGGAGCTGGGAACAATTGACTATACCCACCCCCAGAACTCACACCACCTTGGATAACACCAAAATACAACGGATTAACACTCCACGCAATCTCGGCACCAAAATTGCCTGTAGAATTATAAGTGGAAATATAGCCGCTAGTAATGTTAGCAAATAGGGAAGTACCACCTACAGCTGTAACGAAAGGAGATGATGCAGGATAGTTAGCTGAGCCATAAACAGTTGGTAAATCATTATAGGCACCTAAATCCCCAGATGACGCTAAAAACGTAATACCCTCAGCAGAACCAAGCTCAAAGTAGTAATCATAATAGGGATAATTAGGAAATATTATTCCATTGAATACAGCATAAAACCCTGAAGCACCAAATAGTATCCCGGGAAGACCCCAGCTCATGGAAACTACTTGTGCTAGATCCTCGCTTACAACAACATCAATTGCTGAAAATAATCCTTCTAAGGTCGCTGATGGGGCTACAACTAATAAAATATTAGAATATGGAGCAGCTGCGTGAGCTGCCTCAACATCTAATGCAACCTCTTCAAACCAACCAGTAAACAATCCATTTTCTGGATGATAAGGACCAACTGGTAATACTGTCAAGTTTATCGGAGGTAAGCCAAACCTGGCATCAAACAGATTTACATCTTGATATATCTCTGGGTCGCCATAGGCATCTATTATTGCAATTGTAACCTTTTTATCGGCAGTAGAGTTCAGTAGTGGAGTTATATTGTATGCCCCTTCAATAACTTTAGGAGTATACCAAGTTGCTGAGAATTGGAAAGTATAGACAAATGAGGAATAAGCTTGTTTATTAGGTATTAAATTACCATTTTCCAATTTACCTAACTGTATTAAAGGCAATGATACGTTAGTGAAGTTTGTTAAACCACCTATTAGCAAGTTATTAAGAGTAGACGGTATTTTAACGTTACCAGCTGGCTTGTAGTATATCTCACCATTAGTTGATTTGGCTAATACAAAACTAGTCTCAAAAACTGACGAAACCAAGGAAACTGGGGCTTCAGCCATAATTTCGAATGGGCTTCTATATATTATTGTAAAACCTTTACTCTCAAGATATTTTATACTCTCGTTAACCTTGTCTTGATTACTAAACATTGAGACAAGCTGAGCGTTACTTAGTGGCTTAATTTGATGATTAGCTACTTCTTGTGCTATCAGATAAAGTTCATTAAGATTCTTTGGTGGAATAAAGAAATAAAGAATAATATTAGTATTCGAGGGTAAAGCTGAGATTACGTTAGACTGTGGATAGCTGGGATTTATAGAAGTTGTGGAATATGCTAGAGATAATAGGGGAAACAGAACAGATAATACTAAAAAAGTGGATATAACTACGACTTGTATTATTCTACTTTCCATATAATTAATAAACTTTCACGTGTATAAAAGGATTACTTTAAAATCAAATCATCGCAAGATTCTTTTATAAAAAACAGATTACTTTATTGAGAGAAAGACAAAAAATAAAAAGCTTCTCACTTTGTATTTTAATCTTGTTCGTTTATTTCTTTTGCTTTTCTAACATTTGTAGTAGTTCTTTTGGAGCGTCTTTCTCGCTTACAGCTCCTCTACCAGTCTTTCCTCCACCCTCATCATAGGTGAAACTTATCATTTTGCCTACTCTCCATACCTTCTTTATCTTACTTATATCTACTTCCTTCTCTTCTCCCTTGTACTTGAACTTTACTGTTGCCATTGATATCTCCAAGCTATTCTTAAAGGTTTCACATAAATAAACTTTACGCTATTAACAATAGTACAACTTAAAGGAAATCCTTAGCGTAATCTAAAGTTATTACCTTAGTCCGCAATAAAAACAGAGCTATCTATAACGTTAAACGTACATTACATGAACATAATATATTTGCTTATTGTTTTATATTGATAGCATTTATATTACCTATAATTAAAACATTAGGTTATAAGAAAAACATTACGTGTCATTTTGTAGAAAAAAATATAAGTCATAAGAAAAACTTTTTAGCTAGTGAAAACTATGACAATGGCTGAAGCGCTAAACAAAATCATGAAAAACAGGACAACCACTTTAAAACTATCCTATTATCCCTTCCTATTGGCAGTGAAGGACAATGTACCAGAACTAGACATAATGTTAAAGAGAAAAAGGGAATTAAACTATTACCTAGACAAGTTGTATAGTGAAAGCAAAAAATACTTACTAAAGTACGCTAAGGATAAATACTATTGCGTATGTGGAAGAACATTCCCGTCAGCATATGACTTTTACACTCACGTTTTCAGAGAGCATAAATTAAGTATAAGGAATTAATCTGGTGGTATCTCCTTATACACTAACCTTAAATCTATACCACTCTTCTTCCTATAATAGTATGATGATACAAAAGTAATAACGCCTAATCCTATTAAGCTAGTTATATAGGCTATTCCCGGCCAGTAAGGTACACCGTTATCAGATATAACACCGAAGTAAGGATTAGTAAAAGCCTCATAGCCCATAAAACCTAAAAACCCAATAGAAAGTAAAGCTGATATTAACATACCCAAATTTCTCTCACTTAAAGCCTGCCTAATACCAGCTATTGATACTAAAACTAAGTAGGCAATAGCTAAAGGAGTATAACTGTATAAGGCCTCGTATCCGTTAGGACTTATTATTGGTACTGCTAAGAACACTAAAGTTACCACAAAATCTAAGAGATGGGCATAAGCAGGCGAACCTTGCTTATTTAACCTCGAAAATACCTCTGGGAATAACCTATCAAAGGAAAAGGCGAAAACGTACCTGGCGAAAACAACAACACCGAAAGCCATAACAAAGAACTCCCAGGCTATCAAACTAATCCCTATAAACCACTCTAAAGCATAATTACGAGATAAGGCAATAGCGACAGTCCAGAAATTATAGGTGCCTGATAGATATAAAGAGTAATTAAACCCATATCCTGCCGCAACATCCATTAGCAAGAATGGGACAGTTATAAAGATAAGCGTTAACAAACTACCTAAAATTAAATTATATCTTATCCCGCTCTTATTCTTTATCTCAGAAGCAACAGCTGGCCCTGCATATAACCAAATATAAGCAAATGATGCAAAGTAAGGAATCATATAAAACGTTGAAGATAAACTGAATGTTGGTCCCTTATAGAGTTGAACAGTTAAATTAAAGTCCTTTATAAAAGGTTGGATTACAGTATGAAAATCCGAAATATTAAGTGTTAATACAAGAATTGCAACTAAAGTGCCTAAAAGTGAAAACATTCCTAGTGCTGACGTTAAAGTATAACCCCATCTTGGTCTGAGGATGTTAATAAGAATTATTATTAGAAATGCAACTGCTGCTAAACCATAAGCTAGAACGGCATTACTAGTTGTAAACACATTATTAGCTAGATTAACCAGATAGGGCTGGGAATTCAAAGTACCAATAGTTAACAGTACGCTGTTTATTGCTGAAACAGAAAAGAAAGCTGACAATGCAAAGAACGGAGGCATATTAAACGCTAACGCAACACCCATTATAGCACCTAAAGGACCATTAAGTTTTCTAGATAGCCAAATATAGTCGCCTCCTGTCCTAGGAATCCTAGAAATAAAGTATGTATAAAGGAATACAAGAGGTAAAGTAAATAGGAAAGTCAACAACGAAGCTATCCATAATACCGCACCCTCGACTATGTAAGGACTTATCCCGATAAAAATTGCTAACCCAGCACCCATGTTAGCTACATTTAACATTGTAACATCTAGCAAAGAGACGTTTTTAGTAAGACCAGAAGTTTCCCTAACAAACAGCTTAGTCATAATCCTAATTCCGACCAAATATTTTTAAATTTATCTTACGAAAATATGTTCGGCCATATTGTATAGATATAAATAAAATTACGGCAATCGAAAGAGTAATTAAATTGATCACTATTGAAAAAGAGATAACACCATTATCATTATAGGGATACCCAAAAGCTCTACCCAATTGTTGATAGGGATAAGAGGAAATGTTATCACTAATAAATTCGTGCTGTATAGACATGTTGTAGGGGATAAACATTATACCTATTAGATAGGATAGAGAATGTCCAATAAAGAACAACTTTACGCTACTAGAGACGAACATATTACCTAAATAGGAAAACACAATAGAAATGTTTGGAGAGGAAGTTGAGACAGAAAGCGAATAAGAACCGTTGGTAACGCCAAAAACACCTCCTCCAGGTACAGAGACATAAGCTATCACAACCTTATAAAAACCTGGTTCCACACCTAAATTAAGAGATGAAGTATCACTAACAGAAATAAATGAAATGCTTAGGAAGTCTGATAAAATTTCTTCATCATATACATTTACGTTTATTGTATCTGTAAAATTAGTAGGATATGGTAAGTGCTTAACATTTAGTTTAACCGGCAAGATACCTTGTTTATATGCGGACAATGCTAAAAGCTCAGCATATGTGGCATTTCCAACAAAACCACCTATGTACCTTGGAGGAATATTAAACATCAAATATGAGGGAATCACGTTAACAGAGTTATTAGTATCAGGAACCTTTGGGTATTCAAAATTCACAAAAATTGGGGAATTAATATTGTATGTGAAGTCATTATTTTTGTATACTAAAAAGTAAGAATCATTATAAACTAGAGTGAAGACGTTTTTGTGAGAATCAATTACACTCAAGGTATAATTATCATTAACAGTAGTAACAACATATTGTACACCATACTCATTCAGAATAACCCCCACGTCAGAAGTATTGACTAAGGGAACAGAGGTTGTATTAGGTAATACTCCAATAAATGTACTCCAATTCGAGGGAACTACAGCATCTACGAGAACATTACCTATAGTATGATTCTCTAAAAATCTGCCTAAATTTACTATTAAGGGAGGAGGACTCACGGGATTATAACTTCCTAAATAATTTCCACTAAGCACCATAGAAGACGAAAAAGCAAATTGAGATAACACTATGAGAACAACCAATGGAATAAGGTAGTATTTAGACAACATCTTAGCCATTACGAGAGATACGAGAAGAAATAGCGGTGCTAATATCATTTCAGTTAAATAGGTTGGTAAGAAAATCCATAGATAATTGTATACAAAGGTTTGGGCTAAGAAATCTAACAAGGGATAAGTTAAGTTTAATGTAATATTATACCCTAGTACGTTTACACTTGAAGATACTAGTAATGCTAAAAATAAGTAAATCCCTAAGAGATAATTAGCCACTGAACCCTTTTTCCTCAGAAAGATATAACCCAAAATTCCAGTTTCAACAAATGCGAAGGACATTACATATATTAAAAGCGGATTTCCGAATGATAAATAAGACACTAAGGGTCTAAACAACGATAAGCCCCTTAATGAATCTAAAAGTGGAAATGTCCAGTAATTCAACCATAACTGTTCATTAGAAATAGTAAAACTTATTGATGAATAGGAATGGAATTCATAGAATAAAATTAAGAACAGTCTGGAATTTAGTAAGATATAAAAGGGGATTGAGTAGAGGAAAACCTTCAAGTCACCTAACTTATGCCTAAAAAGAAGAATTGAAAGTACTATAAATAACGTGTAAATAAAACCCCTAGGGTCAGTTGTAGTTAGAGAGGCGAAAATTGAAAGAAGTGTAGCACCTAAAAACCCTCCTTTCTCTAGAGAGTAGAAGGTACCGGCAATCAAGGCCGGTAAAAGTGCGTAAAATGTCGCATAATTGAACCAATGACTGTAATAGTAAGCTGTAGGCGTTATAGCATAAAGGAAAGCAATAATAGAAGATACTGAAATTTTAACCCATGCTCCGGCTTCTTTTGCGTATCTGTTTAAAAAGTATCTAGAGGAGAAATACATAGATGGAACTGAGATAGCACAGGGAAATAAAAGGTACGTTATCCAGTCTGCTATCACTGGTGAGATAAGATTAAAATACAGTATAACCACTACCGGCATCCAGACATTATCCATGATCATGGGGAAATTAAGATAAGATAGTGAAGCTTGCCTAGAGTCTAAATAAAAAGCTGGGTAAGAATCTCTTTGATAAATATACCCAACATGGAAGAAAACCTTCCATAAGGCTATCATGGGTGTCAATATTGAAAGGATTATTACAATAACTATCTCAATTACTTGAAGTCTTCTTTCTCGATGCATAAAATCTCACCGTCAAAAATACAAAAACGAGTAAAAGAGTTACAAAACTTATATATTTGCCAACCAGCTGATCTAAGGCTGAGTTTAGACCTAAAGAAATAGGTACATTAACGACTTCGCTACCATTTGCAATTTTAAAGCCTTCTGGGAGTATTGGTTGCTCGTTAGGATTTACAAGATTTGATTTCACTAAAATATATGTAGTATTGCTGACTAACTGCCCACTCTCCCCTATTTGAAGGATAATGATCTTATATGGGACTCCAGTTGAATTAACATAATAAAAATACTCAAGCTCAACATAACCTATAAAAGTCTTCCCATAGTATATATAGTTAGAATCATTTGAGGATAGTAAAGATAAGATAACACTTCTTTCAACTACTGGTTCGCCAGGGTTAGGAATGTAGAAAAAAGTTTTTGGTAGAGAAAAATTATCTAGAATTGCAGAAGAGGTTAGAATCTGAGAGAAATTGAGAACATAAACAGTCAGATTATAAACAAAGGTTGAATTACTATAGTAGACTTTTGTAACGTTTTCAAAAAGAAGTTCTGATAAATGGTAGACTTGGTTATTATAATCTACTTGGATATGAAGCGAATACTCTACAAAGGCGTGAGGAAATAAGACTATCACGAAGAGAAACCAAAGAGGAGAAGACATAACTATCTTACCCGCTTAGTACCCCTAAATAAAAGGATTATCATAACAAGAATGGCCCCAGCCATTATAATATATTCCATGATTTTAGCATATACCGGAAAAAGACTAACAGATATTTCATTACTTGCACTTGCAGTTGTAATTCCCTTAAAGTGAGGTATCCCAATACTCGTATTATTGAAATTCGTTATCCATAAAGCTAATGTAGTCTCACTTACTATCTTACCATTTGCACCTAGCTGTAAGTTAATTACCTTATCCGCCAGACCATCAGGCTTAAAATAAAAATAGGTTTTTATAATTACACCATCTATATTACCTTTTCCAAGATAAACGTAATAAGAGTTAGTATGATTAACGTAAAAGAGTTCTACCTCATTCACACTAATGTTTTCTTCTCCTAGTAAATAGGGTGAGACGTAATAAAATGGTAATGGGAGAGTAGAGTTCATTACTGAATACAAAAACTTACTTTGCATTGATGTGTTCCATGATATTATACTTATACCAACTAAAACTGTTCCGTTGTTAAAGGTCTTGTTTATAACTTGAATTATAGAAAATTTTTGAAATAATATAGACCCATTCTGGAGATAATAAGTTGAGGTACCGTTATAGATTACAAATGTACCAGAAATTAAAGAAGATTCAGACATCGCTACTAAAGTTAATGAAAGGGCTAATTGAAAAAGAAAAATAAACAAGAAGAATACAAAAATTTCACCTTTTTTCTCCTCTTTTTCAGCTTGTGACTATTGCACTTACTGTTACTGTTTCTCCATTAGAAAGTATTAATGTTAGTGAAATAGTAGAACCAACTAGACCCCTTAATGTAGTACTAATGCTGCCTATTGAAATTGTAATTGTATATGTATTTACACCAGCACTTATGGTGGTCATTCCTGATACACTACCTGAGTTTCCGTTTATAAGTACCCCAGTAACTTGTGTGGATGCACCAGTATTCTTTAAAGTAACCGTTAGAGTCAAGGTGCTAGCGCTTAATGTTGCTGTTCCTACTTGTGTCACTGTTCCTTGCCCTGTAAATGCTCCGAATAGCCCAAAAGCAAATCCTACAACCACTAAAGCTATTATCACTGATGCTATTACTAATATTAATGCAGTTACAGCATCTGACAATCCTCTTGCATTCTTTCTTCTACTAGCCATATCCATACCTAATACACTCTACATTATAGTTCTATATAAATCTTTCTTTACACCATGCTTTGTGGATTGCTTCAGAATTGTACAAAAAGTTTATAAATTATTCGTTTAAGTATTACCTATGGGAAAGAGTAAGTACAAGAGGGACTGGAGCAAGTACGACGAGAACGTCATTACTAGATATAAGTTGATGTTCCCCTTCTACGTATTCGAACATTGGTGGGACTTATTAGCAGAGGAGAACAGGAACGCTAGGACAAAGTATAAAGCTCCGAAGGAGTTCAACGACTTCCTAGCCTTCCTCCACATCTTCCTACCTTACAGAGCAATAGAAGGAGTATTAAGAGCCTTAGAACAATTGAAGATCATCCCCACAAGCCTCGATTACTCAAGAGAGTGTCCAAAGCGCAAATAATTGAATAAATCTATGTAACGATTTATAGATAATTATTCAGAAAATGAGATGAGTTATTGAGAAATTTTGAATTTTCTCTTGAAGCTAAAAGGGAAGTAATACTTAAAGGGACCGGCAGAATGTAGTATTGATTCTTATGAAACCATGGCTAAAGTACTACAACGGCCCGTCCCCTATGAAAACTTAGCTTCAAGACATAAAACTCTTGTGAAAATAAACCACTTACTAATCACGTCAACAGTGCTATCGCGCTTCTCAGACCTCTACGTGCTAAGAGTGTTAATAGTAATGGTAGTATGGACGTGCTCTTATAGGGAAGTTTGGAGCTACCATTAGACATAGTAGTAAGGTGGTTCCTTAGGCAATGCAAGTCAGAAACCCATAGGAGAGCCAAGAAGCTCAAGGAAGAGATAAAGATTCTATTCAGAGAGTACGGAAAGAAGTTGGAGAAAAAGATGATTACACTAGCTGATTACTTACCAAGCAGCGCGTTGTACGGTAAGGTCGGGGAGCTGTGGACTCTTTCCTAATTGAAGTCCCATTCGGGAAGAGGAACAAGGAAACCTTGTGGAAGAAGATAGAACTCGAGCTAAGGAAGCTTCCGGTATAAGAACCTTTCCGTGAAAATCAAGCATAGTACACACTACTTATTCAAGTGATATCACCTGCTTTACTCGTTAGCATCAAAGGGCTTATTATAATACAGCACAGCCCAAGTAATAACAGCAAGCTTCCTGGCACAAGCAGTAATCAACTTCTTACCCTTCAAATTCTCCTTGTGCTCCTCATAAAACCGCTTAATAATAGGATTAACCTTGATAGCAGTTAAAGCTGCAAGATAGAAAGCCCTCCTCAAAACAGCATCACCCCTCCTAGATATGCCTCTCGATACAACACTCTTCCCACTGGATTCAACAAGAGGATCGAGACCACAGTAAGCGACAAACCTCTTCTTGTCACCAAAACGCTTAACATCACCAACCCTTGCTAAAATTATACAACCCAGCGTTCTGCCAATACCCGGAATCGTGAAGATCAAACTATCCTTAGGAACAAGATCCTCAAGCTCTTCCTCAATCTCCCTCTTCCTAACCTCAAGCCTCTCCAACTCGTCCAAGAGGAACCTAACCTCAGACAATACTATATTATCCTCCCCCCTCAATACCTCATTCAAGTTCTTCTTGGACAAACTGTCCTTATAGCCTAGAAGTATTAAATCTCTCCTTAGCCTATTCTTAACCCTAACAATGCTCCTTGTGATAAAATCCCATTGGCTTGTTAACTCCTTAGCCTCACTCGTTGTAAACTCACTGCCCATACTTATAACTAGTTCAGCGAGCTTTTTAGCGTCATTCTTATCACTCTTCTTACCCCTAATGTTCTTGAACTTCTTGAGTACGAGGGGATTAATAATCCTCACGTCGTACTCCTTACCCAAGTACTTAGCCAAGTTGATGTGGTAAACTCCCGTACTTTCTATAGCAACTTTACAACCCTTTGGCAAGACTTGCTTTACTCCTTCAAAACCTTGCTTATTATTTTGAAATTCATAGTATTTACCTTGGAAGTACACTACTAATTTATCTTTTGAAACATCTATTCCGGCGACTGGGGCCTCCATGTATACTCACCCTTATGTTTTATTCGGGCTTCAAGCCCAACTTCCGGTCCGAATCAGTATGGGAATCTCATTTTTCTGATATAAATGATAATATATGTAAGATTGAACCGCACCAGTTTTATTCAAATATAACTGCATATATTTTATGAAAATGACAGTTAATAAGTCAGTTTTCAATAGCAGAATATAAATATATAGAATTAATTTCACGTAGCTGGAAGGAGGTGCATAGGGTTAGCTGGAGTCTGGGGGAATGACGTCTTCACTTCACGGAACGCGCGTTCTTGTTCCACTCTTACCTCCCGATCGAGGAGATTCGAGAGGGAGACCGAGAACTCCCACAACTTTACCTTCCTCCAAGAGCGGATCAAGAACCAGACATTCAAGAGAAGATAGGAAAGCAGAACGAGAACCAATTCCTTCCTCACGTCACAAGTCCTAGTCCTGATCCTGAACTCCTCAAGAGAGCGGAAGGCGTTCTCTATCCCCCACCTCTCCCTATACATCTCGGCAAGGACTATGGCATCATAAAGATCCATCTCCTTCCTCACGAGGAAGGCAATAATCTTGCCGTCTTCCTTCCTCAGAATAATGAGATAAGCTCCACTCCCATGTCTCACGCAGAGAAATCCAGTATATCTAACTCCGCCAAAACTCACATCCACATCTTGCAACATCCCCTTGTACTTCTTGTACATCTGGGCCTTGGCAGATATGACGAAGTCCAAGCCCAACTCCAAGAGGAACCTAATCACTTCGTTCACCGCGAACTCCCTGTCCGCGAAGACCATGACGAGCCTCAGCTTGTCCTCCTCCAACTCCTTCACGATTACCTCCATCACCGCCTTGAAACCTTCAGCTACGTTCTTCACGGTCACTGGGATCACGTCCAAGAAGCTCCTCGTCCTCCCCAGGAGGAAGATCGCAGCTTGAACCAGTCCCCACGACGTCCCCTTAGTTGGCTTTATCCTACTCAAGAAACTCTTGTCAGCGTGATATTGAGGTATGGCATGGAAGTCCACTGCTACCCTCCTGTCCCTGACTCCCCTTAACGTCATCCTTCCCATCTTCCTCAACGCATCCCTCACGTCCTCAACTTGAACCGCGTTCAACTTTCTCAACGCTCTTCTCCCATCTTTCCCCAACCTGCTCAAGTAGCTCCCACTCGCCTTAAGCAAGGCACTGAGGAGTTCCTCAGGGAAAAGTATTTTAGTGAGGACCGAGTAAATTATCTTGAGGGCGGACCTGGCGAAGTCCCGGTTGAACTTCGCCGGTTTAGTTGTATTCTCATGTTTCATATATTCAGGTTCGCCCTCGTATATACAAACTTTTCTCCAGAAATTCTCATCCTCTCAACTTTTTCTGTATTCCATTCATCTCGTTTTTTACGCAAAAAATGAGATTCCCATACTGGAATTGGAGGAGGCCAAGCTCCCTCTCGAGCTCTAAGCCCAAGGAGATCAACGGCCTCAACCCCAGTCAGATCTGTAATACGCAGATCTGACTAATATGTTTTATATAAGGGAGATCAAAAGAGTGCAGCTAAACTAATCAACTACTACATGAAGTACAAGATAAGGAGGAGGTTCAAGGGAGAGTTCACCAAGCAGAGGAACAGAAGCTACTTCAGCTTTAAGGTCTTCACTCTCATCCCACAATGTTACTTCACGCAATTCAAGTGGTCAACTTGACAACAAGGTTAGCTTCTCACTCAGCGATTACAAGGTAGCTAATAGAGGCTTTCTATATAGGATTTCTCGCTTTAAATCTTTTTCAGTTAATTAGTTTCCATATACTGCAATAGTAGTTTTAGGAAATTCCATTATCATAAAAAGTCAAAATATTTATCCATGTATTTATAAATATCTTTCTCATTGTACTTCTTAATATTATAGCTTATCAATAAACATTTTTCATCTAACCAGGAAAGATTTATTATAGATTTTTAACGTAACGTAAAAGTGTAACGATTTTCCTATAAATGCTAACTGCAATTGGTTTTATCGTTACTCTGCGATCTTATATTGGAAAATTAGAATTATTTTTCCTAAAATGATTTTTTAGTCTACCGTACAACGAGGAGTTTCTAAAACTCTTTTTATTTTTAAGATTCAAATAGCACATATGGAAATAGAGATAAAAACTCCTTTTGCTAGTGTTAGAATTAATAATGATAATAAACAAAGTGAAATAATTAACGGAAAGGATAGGATTGTGATAGGGAGAATTTACTATTATCTAACTAAGACAATATTTCTTATTCCTAGACTTTATGGAATAATAGCTAAAGATCCACTCGTAGATTGGAAAAACGAGTTTGAAAGACAATTCACTCACATTTTAACAAATGAACTAACTTTAGCTAAGTTATTAACATTAGAATTATACTTTAGAATAACCTCACTTAAAATGTCTATCACAGGGAGTATTCAAAACGGTAAGGTTGAAGCTAAAGTAGAGTTGAAGACTTTACCGGAGATAAAGCAACAAGAAGATAAGATTAGGAGTTTAGTTAGGATAGACTCCTTTTACTTTTCAGATATTAATAAGAAGAGACCACATATTATACCTGCAATCAGGGCAGGATTAATAGCATCATTCTATAAATTTCTTCCCATTAAGTTCGAGGGAGCTCCAGGTATCCCAAAGACGCTTGGCATAATTTCTGATTTCATAAACTCAATGGTCTTGCCACAAGGGTATTCTGAAGAGGTTCTAGGACATAAAATCTACATTAAAGATGATGAAGTGTACTGTGATGATAATATACTATATAATGCGGACCCTACTGTATTAAGCTTATTTCCTATAGTCTATTTCATTAAGAATTCAAGCGAGAATGATATCATAGTTATAGAAGAACATGAAGTTCATCTAGAGGAGTTTAAAGAAATTCTAAAGGAAATACTTAATAAATCAAGGGCAAAATTAGTATTGGTTAGTAATAAAGTAATTTAGCCCGCGTATAAATTAAAGAGGTTGCCCAGTGGTGTTTCACCAATTTTACTCAAAATGATACAATTTCTATGGAAGAGAAAAATATCAGAGCGGAGTTAGAAAAATCGGCTTATTTCAACACAAGAAGCAAAAAATTTTCATATTTGTTGAAGAAACTAACAGAAAACGAGTTTATATATAAAGAGTAATACCATTTGTCTAGTATTATCAATAGAGGAAAGTAGGTGGAAGGACGAGATGAACAAGAAAAGGTTAAAGCGAGGGACTCCATAACTCCGTTATGCAAACCATACAAGTATCCAAAACGGAGCTGAAGTCCCTCGCTATAAATTTAGCAACAATCAATATTAACGTTATCTCTCAAGATCTAGACCCGGAAATAGTGAAAGCAGCGCCATCCTTGCTAACCGGAAACAGAGGAAAATACTACTTGAAGGTAGTAAGACGAGGCGAGAAAGTAATTAGTAAAGGTCAGAGAACCTTCAAGTTCTACCCAATCTACAGAGAAGTAAAGGGAGAGATCAACGTAGTCGCTGTAGATGAGACCGGATTAACCGTGGGAGAAAAGGAACAAGAAAAAGCAGAGGGCTTTCTACTCTACAACTGGAAGAGAAAAGGAGTAAAGATGAGATCCTTGGACCTCGTATATCCCTTAAGGTTACCCCTCCTAGTGGAGGTAGCAGATTTGAGAAGCGACAGTCCATCACAGTTCCTACTCAGGAGCGTGAGGGAAGTAAGCCAATACATGGAAATAGATTACGTTGTAGCTGACGCCGGATTCTTGAACCTAGGGGTCATCAAGGAAATGCCCGTGAAGACCATTGTGAGAGGAAAGTCGAACTTGAAGGGATTCAAGGAACTATCTAACGTTCCATTAGTTGAGAAGAGATACGAGGTTAAGGACAAGGTTTACGTTGCGTATAGGGTCTTGGAATTTGAAGGGCTTTATTATTACGATGTGGTTTACGTTAAGGGAAAGCCGAGGCACTTCATGTTCGTAACGAACTTCGAGGGAGATCCCTATGAACTGGCTGAACTCTATAGGTTGAGGTGGCAGGTTGAGGAGGGTTTTAAGGTTAGGAAGGCAAGGATAAGGTATGTTAGGAAGTTGAGTAATAAGATCTTCTTGTTCCTCTATTATACGGTTCTGGATTCTGCGTGGAATCTAGTGAATCATCTTCTCTTTAACTTCAAGTCCACGTGTAAGAAGGTTTTGTCCTTCGATTCATTCGTCAAGCTTCTCTAACTTTCTCGGTGTTCAGAGGAGACTATGCACGTCGTTTTCACCACGTGAGAAAAATTCAGAATTCTCCTCTTATTATTAGAATTGTACGCTATATTTTTTGCAAATTATTTTAACATGTTATGTTTCATAATAATTTTATTGTTTTTCTCTATATCAATCTCTTTTTGAAAGTGCTAATATTATATCTTTCAAATGAAATAATTTGGTGAAACACCACTGCCCTTCCTACTACTAGTAAAGAGTGAGAAGTTTGATACAGTGCCTCTAACATCTGCTGGTATTAACCTAACAACAACTAGGAAAATATTTAATATCTAATTTTCTTGCTAAACAGTAATGAAAAAGGCTGAGTTATTATTCGACGCATATAAGAGTAGGAAAGAGATTGAACCTTTCCCATTAGCTGAGGATGAGGCTAAGAAGGTTAAGGATGAATTTGTTGAAATGCTAATAAATAGCGAGGGTTTAGGCGGATATAAATTATCTGCCTTCGGTGAAGGAGTATTGACAAAGCCAATGATAACCAGGGAAAATATAGTAGAGTTGTGGTTTAGGAATCACAAATTAGAAGTCGAAATAGTTGCATTAGTTAAAAACGGTGAGGTTAAAAGGACATTCTTAGGATTGGAAATACCAGCTCCGAGATTTACTACATGGGATCTTCCTCAACATTACATTATCGCTGACGATATTTTCGCGGCTAGATTACATGTAGGTCCAGAGATTGACCCTCCTTTCGGTTCGTTTAAGCTTTACATAAATGATAGATTTATAGGAGATGGCGAGCCTAAATATAAGCCAGAAGAAAAGGTTAGAGAGTACATGGAAGGTTATGTATCATTAGGAGTATTTATTGGACCTATTAGCGTTAAGAGAAGAGATAAAATAAGAGTGGAGGGAAAGAAAAGTATAAGCGTAAGTCTAATATGATTTGGAAATAATTTTTTAAGTGATTCATCAGTTTAGCAAACAGACATGATAGTAAGCGTCACAGCTGAGATTGGTTTAGATATTGGTCAAAATTTCGCTGGAGGCCTAGGTATTCTTGAAGGAGATAAGTTTTACGCTGCAGCTAGATTGGGGATTAACTACACGGTAATTACGTTACTCTACAGAAGAGGTTACGCTGATGGAGAAGGAAAACAAAGGGAGTTATTATCCCATTTAAATAAGGAATGGGAAAACGAGATTACAGTTGGAGATCAAAGAATAATGGTTGAATATTTAGCTTACACTCTAAATACTGCAAAAGTTATCTTTGCTAACCCATTAAACACTAATCTTAATGACCAGCTTTATGTGGAGAATAGCAATGATGAGAGGTTTTATAAATGCCTTTTATTAGCAAAGGTCGCAGAGAATTACATTAGCGAAAGGATAGGATGGGATAAGGTAAAATTCGTTGATATGCAAGAGGCTTGTCCAGCCTTCCTTCCACTTTTAAGGTATTTCCCTAGGTACAGAATTGTAGTTCACACTCCTGCACCTTGGGGTCATCCAACTTTTCCATCTCATTTGTTCAAAAAGGAATTTAGTTTCGAGTTCCCACTTGATCACGTAGTGATGACAGATATTGGTCTTTCCGCTTCAATAGAAGGTATTGTAGTATCGAAAAAGATGTTAAAACATGTAAGTAGAACTTTTCCTCAACACATGCATAAAATAAGAGCAGTCACCAATGGGATTGAAATTTCAAGATGGAGAAACCCATCTCTTAACATGGTTAAAGACTTGGATGATTTTATGAAAAAGAGAATAGAAGTGAAAAGAGATAGTATTAAGAAACTAGGAAAAGACACTGATAAACCTACTATTGCTTGGCTAAGGAGAATTACAGGATATAAGAGACCGGATTTCATTTTAAGACTAATCGATGATTTGAAGGATGATGTTTTTTTCATAATAGGAGGATTAGCTCATCCTAAGGATTATTCCGCCGTGGAAATCGAACGAAAGTTTAAGGAAATTTCCGATAAGAGAAATAACGTAATTTACATAAGAGGTGCTGACGCTAATTTTATGAAACTTGCAATATGGGCCAGTGATATATGGACTTTTACTCCATACTCCGGCTGGGAAGCTAGTGGTACTAGTTTTATGAAAGCAGGGATAAATGGTATTCCATCAGTAGCCTCTAGAGACGGAGCTGTTACAGAGATAATTAATGATGGCTATAACGGATGGCTCTATGGCGAAGATAGGGATATTCTACTTCCATTTAACGTTTATGATGATAATAAGGAGTATGAAGAGTTTATAAATAAGATCAAAGTAGCGTTAAATAAGTATTACGAGGTGGGTTACAACGCTTATAAGACGTTCCCGGCTTTCTGTTCTATAGACAGACTTATGAAAGAGTATGGATATTATTAATAAATAATTTTTAACTTTGACTTCTTATTCACTGACTCGACTAAGTTAATGTTCCGCATATTAATCTTCTTGTTGGCTTGATTATCTACTTTCTATAACTATATTCAACGATGAGGCAAAGAGAGGATTTTAGACTTTTGCTTTTTTCTCTGATATATCGGAGAGTGCAGATAACAATTTCGTTAATGTAGTATAAATCATATAAATCCTTAGTCTATCCTCGATTCAACGCGTAATTTAGATGTTAATAAGGATAAAATATTATAATTTTTAATCCTTTTTCAGAAAGTTTGCTATACAATATAAAAGCATTTACCGAAAGTGGTATTAGAGTAATTTAAACTAAGTTTCAAATGAATGAAATTGTTGTCCCCACTCATATCGGCTATTTAAGATTATTTAATCAAAGTAGAGAGAAATGATTCTTTATATATTAAATTTATTTTCAATACAGTGATGTTTAGAGCCCATCGTAAAGTATTATTATTAGTTAAAAGGAAAACATTTATGCTCTTAAATACTATACATATAACATGAAATCTAGTTTAGATTTCTTAAACAATTTCATTCAAAGAGATGCAGTTAAAAAATTAGAATCCATTAATAATTATCCTTTAATTGAATTTTTAAACAGTGTTGTTAAGTTGTGCGAACCAGATAGCGTATATCTTATAACTGGGAGTGATGAGGAGAAGGAATATATTAGGAAGAAAGCTCTAGAAAGCAAGGAAGAGATAAGATTACAGACTAGTGGGCATACTATACATTTCGATCATCCTTTAGATCAAGCTAGAGCTAGGGAAGATACATTCATACTCAGTGATACTAAGATCCCTTATGTTAATACTAAACCTAGAAATGAGGGTTTAAGTGAAATGCTGACTTTGCTTAAGGGTTCAATGAGAGGGAGGGAAATGTATGTGGGATTTTATTCTCTAGGGCCCAGAAATTCCCCTTTCCAGATTTTAGCAGTTCAAGTGACTGATTCTCCATACGTCATTCATAGTGAAAACATATTATATAGAATCGCATTTGAGGATTTCAGTAACAACACTAAATTTTTAAGGTTCGTCCACTCAAAAGGAGAGCCAGATATAAAGAAAAGAAGGATAATGATTGACCTAGCGAACAATACGGTGTATAGCGTTAACACAACTTACGCTGGTAACAGTGTTGGTTTGAAGAAGTTAGCTTTAAGGTTAACTATAATGAAAGCTGTAGAGGAAGGTTGGCTTTCTGAGCATATGGCTATAGTTGGATTCAATGGAGATAAAGGTATACACTATTTTACAGCGTCATTTCCCTCTGGAAGTGGGAAGACCTCTACGTCAATGATCGGGAATCTAATAAGCGATGATTTAGCATTTATAAGGGAATTTGAAGGCCTTCCTAAGGCAGTAAATCCGGAAATCGGAGTTTTCGGGATTATACAAGGCATAAACGCTAGGGATGACCCAATAATATGGGAAGTTCTCCATAAACCTGGAGAAGTGATATTCTCTAATGTATTAATGACTGAAGATGGTGATGTATACTGGGAGGGAAGTGAATTACCAAAACCAGAAAGGGGATATAACCATGAGGGAAGGTGGGATAGGGAAAGTGGTAAACCAGCCTCTCATCCGAACGCTAGATTTACTGTTCCTTTAACTTCATTTAGTAATTTAGACAAGAATTGGGATAATCCGAATGGCGTCATCATTGATGGCATAATATTTGGTGTAAGAGATTATAGTACTCTTGTTCCGGTTGTTGAGGCCTTTTCATGGTCACATGGAGTTATAACCATTGGAGCTTCAATGGAGTCCGCTAGAACTTCAGCAGTAATTGGGAAGTCTGATGAGCTAGAATTTAATCCAATGGCAATTTTAGACTTCATGCCAATTTCACTTAGTAGATATTTAAGAAATTATTTGAATTTCGGCAAGAGATTAAGGAAAAGTCCTAAAATATTTGGTTTCAACTATTTTCTAAAAGATGATAATAAGTTCTTGAACTCAAAGGAAGATAAGAAAGTATGGGTTAGCTGGGCAGTAAAAAGAGTGGAGGAAACTGCTAATGCGATCTATACACCTATTGGTCTTATCCCATTTTATGAAGATCTTAAAGCCCTTTTCAAACGAGTTTTAGGAAAGGAATACGGTAAGGAAGAGTATGAAAAGCAATTCACAATAAAATTGAGGAAATACTTAGAGAAAACCGAACGTATAATTGAAATTTACCTTAAATTTGAAGATATACCATCTGAAGTAATCAACGAGTTGAAGATGCAAAAAGAGAGAATTGTCGATTACATCAATAAATACGGTGATTCAGTATCGCCATTTAGATTAGAAAAAGATTGAAATATCTTATATCTTCTAACTCTATTGAGAATAAATATTTTGTAAAAAAATAACTTAAGTTTTTCCTTTTTATGGTATGAGTACTTGTCTTCCAATAGCCTTAAAATTCTCTAAATTATCAATAGCCTCATTTGCCTCTTCTAGTTTCATAGTTTTAGTTATCATAGGTTTGACTTTACCAGCCTCTGCTAATCTCATTATCCCCAAGAAGTCTGATTGATTCCCAACTAAACTGCCTACAAATTGTATTTCTGATAAAGTTATTAGAGGTGCATGATAATGCAAATCTGCACCAAACAATCCCACCATTACGTATTTACCTTGTTTTGCCAAAGCTTTAGGGTAAACTGAAAGCGTTTTCTCAGAGTTATTCAGGTCTATTACGGCATCCACTCCCTTACTTTCAGTTATCCTTCTTATCTCCGCTAAGGGGTCTTGCATTGATGCGTTTATTACGTAGTCAGCTCCAGCTCTCTTAGCAGCCTCCACTGCCTCTTCCCTCACATCCACACCTATTATCGTTGCACCACTAACAGCTTTGGCTATCTGCACTGCCATTGTGCCTAAGCCTCCTCCAGCACCCACTACTAGTAGTGTCTTAGTTGGATCTAAAGATGCCTTTCTTACTGCCCTATATGTAGTTATTCCAGAACAAGTTAACGGTGCTGCTTCTACAGCGTTAAGTCTTCTCAGCTTATACATATATTTATAATGAGGAACTATTACATACTCTGCATAAGCTCCATCAAAATTAATCCCCAACCATCTAGGAGAGTCACACAGATGCTCCTCTCCTATTCTACAATAGTAGCAATTTCCTTCTCCCTGCCAAGGATTAACTGCAACTAGATCCCCCTTAGAATATCCAACTACTTCATCTCCAACTTCCTCTATTTTTCCTGCAATCTCATGACCTAAAGTTACGGGCAATTTTACACCCAAATCCTCCACTATTCTTAAATTCCCAAACCTTCCTTGTCTCATGTGCACATCAGAATGACAAACTCCCGCTGCCTCTACTTTTATTAAGACTTGAGGTCCTTTGGGTTTAGGCACACCTATCTCTTGTAAGCTAAGGGGTTTTCCTATTTCTACTAATCTAACTGCTCTCATGCTACTTCATAAAATATAAATAGGTTTTTCGTATTATTAAATATTATAATGTTATATAACGTAATAGCATTACTGACAATTGTCTAGAGTATTATGATATTAAGATTTATATAGACAAAGGCAATGGCAACCACTATTATGATCGTTTTCTGTTCATGAATTCCTTCATTTTCTCTTTTGCGGAATTACCCAACGCCATCAACGCTAATTCCATAACCGCCTTCCTTATCTTCTCCTTATCATCTCTTAACCAATTTTTTATTGTTAGAATAGAACTCCTATCAATACTTTTAATTTTTTCCAATTGTCTCTCAACTTCTGTGAGGAGGTCTTCATTTGCAACAACAATATCCACCAGTCCAATCATCTTAGCCTCTTCAGCAGTTATAGAATCTCCAGTCAATGCTAACCTGGCAATTGACCTACCCAAAATTAAATAACCCAAGGATATTGCGATTGGAGGAATTAATCCTAACCTTCCCTCTGGAATGGAAAAAGTAGCATCTTTAACTGCAATTACGATATCACAGAAAAGGAGTATCTCGCATCCACCACCATAAGCTAGTCCGTTAACAGCACAAACTAGTGGCTTTTTCAAATCCACTAAGCTTTCCACTGCGCTATATAATGTGTTGAAGAAATCTAGAGCATCCTTTTGATCTTTTAGTTCTAACATCGCGTTTATGTCATCTCCCGCAGAGAAAGCTCTTCCATTACCTGTTAAGACTATCGCTGAAATTGACTGATCATTGTTACATTCTCCTAAATGATTCGCTAAAAGACTCCAGCTTTCCTTATCTAACGCATTTAACTTTTCAGGTCTATTCAATGTTATCCAACAAACGTCTTTTCTCTTCTCCAAAAGGATTTTTGTCATAAATCTAATATTTCAAGGGATATCTTAAGCATTGTTGGTCTTATAAATTAATCATGATAAAGTCCCAAAATTTAAGATAAAAAAATTATCGTAGTTTTGTAATTTATATTTAGCGATACAGAATTTCCAATTATCGTTTAGTTATTTTATGAGTTGGATCAAGTGTCTTGGGTATGTTAACTTTTTGCACTAATGTCTTGGGGGTTTTGTTGAATTTTCACAAACGTTTAAGAGGTATTACAAACCTAAACTGCACACTTTGAGATTAATTGAAAGTAAGATAATATAGTAGTTTATTGAAAAAGAATAGTCAATAGATAAACTAGACCGAGTCTAAACTAATTTTTAAATAATGTTAGAGTAAATAGTATCTTATGAATAAGCTGATTCCTATATTTGTCGTGGTAATAATTGTACTAGGCATAATTGTGTCTATAGAATTTGGAAAGTTCCATCAAAATGCTAGCTTGACAAGAAGTACCGAAAGGTTCACTCTTTTCCCCGCTCATAATCGTCCTTTCAGTGTACTTGGTAACTATTCTAGTAATTCTGCAGATGCTTTAGCTATACTGAATTCATCAACAAATGCCACTTTGATGGTCTCGCCGTTCTTGTGGAATATAGGATACGCTCTAGGAAACGTCAATATGACCATAAATATCAACTATTTACACGTAGCCATAAACCTATCTCAAATAAGTAAGATATCATCAAATGTAGTTGATGGCTATCCGGGTTTAATGTATGGTCAAGAATTATGGTGGCCATTTATGTACAGAACCACACAACTTCAATTCCTATCCTTACCAATGATTGTTTTACGCTTACCAAACTTCTATTCGATTCTCAATTACTCCGTTTATCTTATTAACGGAAGTATCGACGACTTCTCCTATGATATTTGGCTTTCACAAAATCCAAACATAACTTCTTTACAATATGGCGATTTCGAAATAATGATTTGGATGTATTGGAATGAGAACTTGTCGCATACGCCATATTTCATATATGTTGGCAACATGAGCATTCCAACACTTATTAATGGTAAAATTGAGAACTTGAGTTGGGAAGTCTACGTCTTGCCTAGAACTGGCTCAGCTAACGGCTGGACGGGAGTTTACTTTCTATCACCCTTAAAAGAACCTAAGGCAGAATTCGGGGTGCCCATAGGTTATATATTAAAGAATATGGGTTCTTATATAGAAAAAGCTGGGGTAAATATATATAATGTAAACACGTACTATCTAGATGCAATACAAGTTGGCATGGAGTTTAGTGACAACCAAGGTACTGCAATAATGGGCTATTACTTGTATTCGTGGCAAATTTGGTTACTCTCCTAAAATCTCAACTGTGATATGTCTCTCGCTTCTAGGACCATCTAATTCCACTAAAAATATATTCTGCCATGTTCCTCTAACTAATTTACCTTCTCTAACAGGGAATACTCTTTCTGCTCCTAGAAAAGTCGCCCCTAAGTGGGCGTGTGCGTTGTCGTCAATTAGATTATGTTTCCAACTTCTTGAAGGTTCTGTAAACTCCTTTATCTTAGTTAAAATGTCCTCCATCAAACCTCTTTCGTGTTCGTTAGCAACTATTGCCGCAGTTGAGTGGGCTACGAATATTAGACAAATCCCATTTTTTATACCACTCTTTTCCACAATCTGCTCAACTTGGTCAGTAATGTCAACTAACTCAAACTGCCTCGCTGTAGAGACGTATATATCATCGAAGTACACCTTCATTTTTTACCACCGATTAAAATTATACCATAGGGATAAAAAGTTTGAGAGAGATTTCCATTGAATGGGACGGTAAGATATTGATTCTATCTGACATTCATTACCCCTACTGCAATACGGAAGAGATAAATAAAATAATGCTATCTGAGAAACCCTCCCTTACTGTTCTCTTAGGGGATATAGTTGTCTCTAAAAGCGAGGATTATAGAAATTTTATCAATAGCCTAAAAATCAGAAAGAATATAATCTATGTTAGAGGTGATGAAGATAAGTTTAGAGGAGATTTTGATTTAGTCAAGATTAAGAATAATGGTAGACGTTTTATTCTCCTTCATGGTCATCAATACTTTAATGAAAGTGATGAATATAGTATAGCCAAAATCTTAAAGAAAATAAATGATAATATTCCACCCTTTCTCTTCTGTATATTTTTTAGAATTATGCTCATGAATTTCAATGCTACGATAATATTAGGTCACTCTCACGCATTAAGGTATTTTAAGAGTATTAATTGCGTAAATGCGGGTACTTTGTCTAATGTAGAAAATTTATACAATGATAGGGGTTACGTTGTAATAGAGAAAGGTAACGTTAAATTGGTCCAGAGTAAAACCTAATTAGATATCTGATTCAATATTAGCGATAAATAGGAAACTCCTAGTAATTGACAAGCTTCCTTAGGTCTCAGTATTCTTTCCACATTTTATCTGACAATAAATGATAGAAAAAGAGTTCTGCTAACATGGAACAGAATTCAACTGTTACCTCCACACTTCTCGTCAGAATAGTTATGATTAAAAGAGTTAGATGCTAATCTAAATTGATGAGAGAAGAGGCACAAAAATGGTTTAGACAAGCCTTAGAGGATTTGGCAACGGCTAAAGACACCATTACGACTGGTCACTATTATGCTTCAGCCTTTTGGGCAGAGCAAGCTGCTGAGAAAGCTCTAAAGGCCCTCTTGATAGAGAATGGAAAGATCGAGAGGACACACGATTTAAACCAATTATTATATGTAATAAAGGAGGAGATAGGATTGCCAGTAGAGGAGATAAGGAGCGAAGTAAACAAACTTACTTTGCATTACACTATCTCTAGGTATCCAGATGCGGCGAATACAATACCTTACTCGTTGTACACTAAGGAAGATGCTGAGGAGTTAGTAAAAAAAGCGGAAAAAGTGATAGAATGGGTAAGGCGAAATCTGCATTAAAAAGTCAAGTTGAATTGGTAAAGGTTGCAATAGAATTTATTAATGATATAAGTAATGAAATTAGAATTGAAGATGTGTACGTAGTGGGTTCTAGGGCCAGAGGAGATTACTTAGAGACGAGTGACATAGATTTAGTCATAATATCACGAGACTTTGAAGGCTTAAGGTATATTGATAGGCTTGAAAAACTTGGAAAGCACTTGAGAGCACGCGTAGAATTCTTTGCTTTTACACCCGAAGAATGGAAGGAGCCTAAATCTCTTTTGATTAAAGAAATGAAAAAAGAAGCTAAGAGACTAGAGGATCTAGCAAAAGAAATTGGGTTGTCTTTTTTAAATAATTAGGGATTTCTAAAAAGCGACAGTAACTCTAAACACCTTAAAAACTTTTTATTATGATTATGCCGAGATTAAATAATGAAAAATTTGGAAATTATTAAAGAAAATTAAGAGCACGAAAAGTGTGATAAAGTATCTAGAATGGAAGAATTAGGCCAAGTGGTCAGAGACTCAGGTTTATAAATCGTAGTATTTTTCGTCTAAGAAGTTGATTATGTTGAGTCGTATTATGCAACCCCATATCACTTTCTTCACTAGTATTTTGGAAAAGTTCTTAGACTATGATCTAGTGGTATATCCTTTGCCTAAAGCTATAAACTTTCTGAAAGCACTAACTATCTTGGGAAGATCTATCCTTGAAACTTTTCCTAGCTTCTTCAATATGTGTTCGTAATTGATCTTGGACATCATGTCGCATGAATCTAGAAACGTAATTTGAGTCTTGTTCCGGCTATGTAAAGTTTAATTTAACATTATTAAATAAAGATTAATCTCTTGCATTGCGTTCCTAGGATAATTGTGAGTAAATTTTAATTTATTAAGTATTTTGCTCATGTTGCCATCTAACTTAAAATGAGAAAAAAATTTAAGAGAGTTAAAGATGATGAAAAGTTATGAAAGATGAAACTAAAGTTTCCATAGCTGCCATGATAGGTATCGCCTTCGAGTTTTATGATTTTTTAATATTTGGTTTCGTATCGAGTATTCTGGCTAGCTTGTTCTTTCCATCAACCAACAAGATAGTATCTTTGTTAGATACATTAGCAGTTTTCGCTACGGGATTTGCAGGTAGACCGTTGGGCGCTATAGTATTCGGCCACCTTGGTGACAAGATAGGAAGGAAATATACCCTAATTGTAACTATGTCGTTAATGGGGTTATCATCCTTGTTTACTGGTTTATTGCCAAGCTATGCAGTATTGGGAATCTTAGCTCCTACGTTATTAACAGTTTTAAGGCTTCTCCAAGGTTTTTCTTTAGGAGGCGAATTCGGTGGTGGTATAACATTATCTGCCGAGTTTGCTAAACCCACTAATAGAGCTTTTTATATAGGAATTGCTCAGATGGCTCAAGGAGTAGGACCCTTAATGGCTACTGGATTAATATTCATTTTTAGTAGTATTATGTCTCCTCCTGCTTTTGCCTCTACTGGTTGGAGAATACTTTTCATAATTGGAGCATTTATTGCTGTAATTGGAGTAATTATTAGATTAAAAATTTCAGAATCACCAGTTTTCAAGAACGTTAGGGAAATGGGCCAGATATCAAAATTCCCCCTTGCTGAAGCATTCAGACTCTACTGGAAGAGAATATTATTAGGTTTAGGATTTATTATAGGTGGAACTACGTTAACTTATGCTACTAGTGTTTTCGCGGCTTCTTATTTAGAAACTGTAATAGGAGTACCAGCGAAGACTGTTTCATTAGCGTTAACAATAGGATATATTGTGGAAGCTATATGTATACTTGCATTTTCACTACTGGCTGATAAGATAGGGAGGAAACCAATGATGATAACTACCGCAGTCGGTCTATTAATTCTTGTGTATCCGTACTTCTACTTAATTTCTACCGGTCAGTTCTCATTAATATTATTAGCTCAAATTTTATACTCAACAATAGGCTCATTTTCAACTGCAGCTTATGCTGCTGCCTTAACTGAACTGTTTCCAACTAAAGTTAGATATACGGCATTATCCTTCGACTATCATGTAGGAGTTGCAGTTTTTGGAGGTACAACACCATTTATTGCAAGTTATTTAATATACGCTACAGGTTATAAGCTAGCTCCGGTATATTGGGGTATAGCAGGGATGGTAATAACATTAATAGCCTATTTGTTATATAAGGAGACTAAGGGGACAATATTTGAAGGGCAGGAAAGAGTAAGGTGATAGAATATTGGATTTAGGAATAAAGAATGGTAACGTATTTAATGGTAAAGGAGTTGTGGGAAAGGTTAATATTTACGTAAAGGATGGTAAAATTGTAGAGATATCTAAAGAGAATAAGCAAGCTAAAATTGAGATCGATGCCAAAGATATGTTTGTAATGCCCGGGCTAATAGATGCGCATATTCACCTTACTGGTATTAAAGGAGGGAGTTTGTTAAAAACAATGTTTGAGAAACCAGAGTATAGAGTGTTAAGGGCTTCTAAGTGGCTAGAGAAATTGCTGTTAGCTGGGTTCACTACTGTTAGAGATTGTGGCGAAACAATATCATTAGCTCTAAAGAGAGGCGTGAGTGAAGGGATAATAAATGGACCCAGAATTATTGCAGCGGGAAAGCCTATAAGTCAAACTTTCGGACATGGCGAACTAAGTCATGATGTTCCCTTAGAGTTTTCGATGGCATTAAGTTTTTCAGAATTTTGTGACGGAGTAGAATCATGTATTCGCGCATCAAGGAAAGTTTTAAGAGATGGAGCTGACTTTATTAAAATATTTGCTACTGGAGGAGTATTATCACAAAGAGATAGGCCGGAACACCCACAGCTGAGCTACGAGGAGATTAGTGCAATAGTTAATGAAGCTGAAAAAATAAATACTTATGTTGCTGCTCACGCTCATGGGGATAAAGGAGCCAGAATCGCTGTTGAGGCTGGGATAAAGACATTAGAGCATGGAACTCTACTTAGGGACGAGACATTAAAGCTTATGAGAGAGAGAAATGTAACCTTAACACCCACGCTTACAATCCAAGAATTAATATATAAATATGGTAAGCAAATAGGAGTTGATGAGTGGGGGCTACAAAAGATCAACGAAGTAAGAGAGAGCGTTGTAAATGTAGTTAAAAAGGCAGAGGAGTATGGAGTCATGATAATAACTGGAACGGATTTGGGTTTTGAAACTGGATTAGAGGAAATAGATATAGGTAAAAATTGGATGGAAAGTGTGCTCTTGGTAGAAAGAGGAGGTTTATCTACAATTAGTTCATTAAGAGCCTCAACCTATAATTCGGCGTTTGCCATTGGAATTAACGCTGGAGCCATAGAAGTGGGGAAGGATGCCGATATCATAGTAATAGATGGAGATCCAACTGAAAACATAAGGGATCTATCTAAAGTTAGAAGAGTAGTTAAAAACGGTAAGTTAACTGTAGAAGATGGTAAGTTCTTGTAATTTTTTAATTTAATCATTTTTAAAACTTCTAGGAAATCCAATGTTATCCAATTCTATGTAGAAATCCCATTAGTAGTTTTAGGAAATTCCCTTATCATAAAAAGTCAAAATATTTATCCATGTATTTATAAATATCTTTCATTGTACTTCTTAATATTATAGCTTATTAATAAACATTTTTCATCTAACCAGGAAAGATTTATTATATATTTTTAATGTAACGTAAAAGTGTAACGATTTTCCTATAAATGCTATCCCATTCTTGGTTATGACGGGTAGGAATCATTTAGAACCTCAAAGCGGAAGCTGTTAACGATACATATCACAGCATGGCTTATTCTGACTTTCTCAACGCCCTAAATGGAGAGAGTTATGTAGTAAAATTTGTCAACTGTTGCTCTCATGCAAGTTAAACTATGTCAACATTTTTAATGTTAAATCCACTACACATTATTATGGAGATTAAATCCACGGTAACTGTAATTGGTGGAGGAGTTAGTGGTTTATTTACCGCCTTAGACTTAGCACTGAGAGGAATTGATGTAACGCTAGTGGATAGAGGTGATATAGGATATGGGACTTCTGGGAAATTTCACGGTCTTCTTCATAGTGGGGCTAGATATGCTGTAACTGATCCAGATTCGGCTAGGGAGTGCATTCAAGAAAATAAAATAATTTCAAAGATAGCTCCTCATACAGTGAAAGATACTGGTGGAGTATTTCTTGGCATCACTGATGACGACTTACAGTTCTCTGAAACTTTCATAAAAGCGTTAAATAAAGTGGGGATTGAGAGCAAAGTCATAGACGTTAAGGAGGTATTACAAAAAGAGCCATTCATTAATAGGGACACAAAGATGGCTATATGGGTTCCCGATAAGGTGGTTTACGGTTATGACTTATTGGCAAGCGTTGCAATTACTGCATCGTTAAATGGAGCGAAAATTTTAACGTACAATGAGGTAGTTGAAATCATAAGAGAAAATAATAACGTTAAGGGAGTTAAGGTTTTAGATAAAATAAATAACAATACTAACGTGATAAAATCTGACATCATAGTTAACACAGCTGGACCTTGGTCATTCAATATAATAAAGATGGCTGGTTTAGAGGAAATACCTATAATGCCAACTGCGGGAATTATAGTCGTGTTTGATAAAAGGGTTAATAATATGGTAATCAATAGGCTGAGACCACCCTCTGATGGAGATATAATTGTCCCATACGCTGACTCATCAATTTTAGGAACTACTGCTACTATTATTGAGGATCCAGACAATTTCACCATATCGGATGAGGATATTGCCATGCTAGTAAATGAGGGAGCATATCTAATACCAAAATTAAAGAATATGAGGGTAGTTAGGTCATACGCTTCTGTAAGGCCATTAATTAAGAGCGAAGTCTCGGCTAGGGAGGCTTCAAGAGACTTTAGAATAATAGATCATGAGAAGGAGAATGGACTAAGTGGACTAGTATCCGTAATAGGCGGTAAGTTCACTACGGGAAGACTAGCTGGAGAAAGAGTGGCTGATTTAGTTTCCTCAAAACTAGGGATTAAGAGTGCAAGCAAGACAGCTACTACTAAGTTGCTCAGCCCTAATGATATTAACTTATTAAATTACGCTGAAAAAATTAGGCTACCTAAAGTAATAGTAAGGAGCATTCTGGATCGTAAAGGATCCTTAGATGAAGAAAGGTATTTAAGTTCGCTATATATCCTCCTATCGCTAATTTCTAGAGGGACGATGTAGAAATGGAGTTTAAGGGAACTTTTGATGTAAAGAGAACTATAGAGGCCGTCAAGGGATTTTTAATTAATCCAAAACAGTTCGCTGAATGCCTAACTGGATTGCAGAGCTATGAGACAAATAATAATGTATTTAAGGCAATTTTTAAACTAGATGTGTCACAAATGAAAATACCTCATATGACTACATTAACCGCTTCCATAAATGCCAATATCATTGAAAAAGAGAATAGTGTAGAGATAAACGGTGACGGTAGATCAGCAGGGGTGGGAATAAAATTTAACATTATCTTGGGATTGAAGAAAGATGAAGGGATAACTAGAGTGAATTGGTTTGCCAAGATAAATCTCGGGATGTTATCTAGACTTTTAGGGGAGGAGAATATTAGAAGAATAGCTGAGCCTAACATAAATCATATAATAAATTGTATTTCTTCGAAATTATCCTATTAATATAGTTAGTATTGATACCAATAAAGAAACAAAATGATAATATTTTATTCATTTACTTATTAGCTCCTTTTTCTTTCTCTTGAAGCACTCTCCATAATATTTTCCCAGATCCACTTTTCGGCAATGAATCAACGAATTCTATAATTCTGGGGTATTCATAAGCACTCATATGTTGTTTACACCACTCCCTTATTTCATCAGCAGTTATTTTTCCCTTATATTCTGGCTTTAGTACTATATATGCCTTAACTTCCTCATTGACCCTTGGATCTGGTGTTGCAACTACGCACGCTTCTAAAACTGCCGGATGCTGGTATAACTTATTTTCTACTTTGGTCGGCCATACCTTGTAACCTGCCCTATTTATCATTCTCTTTACCCTATCAAGGATAAAGAAATACCCCTCATCGTCCATATATCCGAGATCTCCAGTTCTGAAATACTCTAAACCATTTATAGTTATAAACGACTTCCTAGTTTCCTCCTCCTTATTCCAATAACCCTTAAATAAACTGGGACATCTAACTACTATTTCCCCCTCTCTATTAGGTGGAAGCACTTCGCCAGTTGATGGATCTATTATTAAAGCGTCAACTCCAAAATGTGGAATCCCTAGACACTGTAACTTAGGCCTCTGTGGAGGATTAACGTGAGTTTGAGACATAGTTTCGGTTAATCCATAACCCTCTATATAATCTAATCCAGTTAACTCCTTTAACTTTCTAGCAACAGCCTCAGGCATTGGAGCACCTCCTCCTCCTACTAACATTAGGGAACTCAGATCTCTCTTTTCTATGCCTGGTGTCGCTAACAAGTCTACGACCATTGTGGATATGTTAGTCCAATGGGTAACTCTGTACTTCGCTATCGCATCTAAGGCTGCCTCCCTATCCCAAATAGACAGTAAAACCATTGTACTCCCAACATATAATGGAGCGTTCAAGCTATGAATAAAACCAGTCACATGAAATACGGGTAAGGACGTTAGGACTACTGCGGAAGGTGCCAATGTGTTCCAGATAACTGAACCTAAAATCGTAGGCCATATGGTTGAATGGGTGTGAATACAACCCTTTGGAACTCCCGTTGTACCTGAAGTGTATGGAATCACTGCAATATCTTCTGCATCTACTTCAACTGATGGAGGGGTATAATTGTTTCTTAAAGTTTCCTTCCAAGGGATTACGTCATTACTTAACTCTGGTTCCCTAAGCATCAGTGGATGAACCTTTATTTCTGGGTTATCTGGAAGATAGTCCTTAAACCTACCCGCAATAACCCATTTAACTTGAGTATTCTCTTTGGCTTTCATTACCTTGCTAAGATATGAGGATAAGGTCACCACTCCAACCGATCCAGAGTCCTTAAGGATGTAGTTGAGCTCATCTTCTGCTAATAATGGATTTATTGGAACCAATATTGCATTAGCCCTTAGGATTCCAAAATAGGCTATGATCCACTGTATCGAATTCGGCATAAATAATGCTATTCTATCTCCTTTTCTTACTCCAAGCTTATTACTTAGAAATGCTGAAAACTTGATTATACTTTCCCATAACTCCTTATACGTTATTCTATTACCATAATATATTATGGCAGTTTTATTAGGATATCTCTGTGAAGAGACCTCAACAATATTGAATAGGGGAACTTTTGGGTAATCTAAGGTCTTTGGTAATCTAGGTGGCCAGTATTTAAACCAGGGTCTATCATATAATATACTTTGATTCATAGGAAAATTTAGATATATGCACTAATAAACCTTTATTCACAGAAAAGCTTATCTACTATGGATAAAATAGACTAGTATATGAGAATACCATTAGTTGGGAAAGATTCAATAGAATCTAAGGACATAGGATTTACGCTAATTCATGAACATTTAAGAGTTTTTAGCGAAGCGGTCAGACAACAATGGCCCCATCTATATAACGAAGATGAGGAGTTCAGAAACGCTGTAAATGAGGTTAAAAGGGCAATGCAATTTGGAGTAAAGACTATAGTAGATCCCACTGTAATGGGATTGGGTAGGGACATCAGATTTATGGAAAAAGTGGTTAAGGCTACCGGGATAAATTTAGTTGCGGGGACGGGGATTTACATATATATCGACTTACCTTTCTATTTCTTAAATAGGTCAATTGATGAGATAGCTGACTTGTTTATTCATGATATAAAAGAGGGAATACAAGGTACTCTCAATAAAGCTGGCTTCGTAAAGATAGCTGCAGATGAACCTGGGATCACAAAGGATGTGGAGAAGGTAATAAGGGCTGCTGCCATAGCAAACAAAGAGACTAAAGTACCAATAATTACCCACTCTAACGCTCACAATAACACCGGATTAGAACAGCAAAGAATATTGACTGAAGAAGGTGTTGATCCAGGGAAAATATTAATAGGTCATTTAGGTGATACAGATAATATAGATTACATAAAGAAGATAGCAGATAAGGGATCCTTTATTGGATTAGATAGATATGGTTTAGATTTATTCCTACCTGTTGATAAGAGAAATGAAACGACCTTAAGACTAATCAAAGATGGTTATTCAGATAAGATAATGATCTCTCACGATTATTGTTGCACAATCGACTGGGGAACTGCAAAACCAGAATATAAACCTAAGCTTGCTCCAAGATGGAGTATAACTCTAATATTTGAGGATACGATACCGTTCTTAAAGAGAAATGGAGTGAATGAAGAGGTTATAGCTACAATATTTAAGGAAAATCCGAAAAAGTTCTTCAGCTAAATATTTATTTTTAACTTAACACTTTTATTATAATATGCCACTAGATCCACAAGTTAAGGAGCTCTTAACTAAAATAAATTTGCTATTACCTACAACTCCTTTAACACCTCAAGAGTTCAGAAAGGTTAGAAATGAGCTCTTTATAAAGATGTTTAATAACGAAAAGGTTGGGCTATATAATATTCGTGATATGACTATCCCAGTTAGGAATGGTGATATAAAAGTTAGGGTCTATTTTCCAAACCAAAGGGAAAACCTTCCCGCTGTAGTGTATTATCATGGAGGAGGTTTCGTTTACGGAAATTTAGATACTCATGATAGCGTGTGTAGATTAATATCAAAGTTGTCAAATACAATAATAGTTTCAGTGGATTATAGGTTAGCTCCAGAACACAAATTCCCCACACAAGTTTATGACGCATACGATGTGGTTAAGTGGTTAGCTAATAATGGAGGAAAGCTATCCATAGATACGTCAAAAATTGCAGTTGCTGGAGATAGTGCGGGGGGAAATTTATCCACGGTAGTTAGTATCCTTGATAGAGATAATGGAGAAAACGTTGTGAAATACCAAATAATGATATACCCAGTAGTTAACATGTTAGACTCCTCTCCCTCAATGTATAATTACGGGGATGGCTACTTCCTAACCTATGAGAGAATTTTATGGTACAACAAGCAGTATGTTAAAGAAGACAGTGATTATTACAACCCCTTAGCCTCTCCAATATTGGCTGAATCACATAACCTTCCTCCCGCGTTAATAATTACCGCCGAATATGATCCCCTAAGAGATCAAGGTGAAATGTACGCTCATAAACTGAAGGTAAGTGGAGTGAAGACAATAAGCTTGAGATATAACGGCATGATCCACGGCTTCGTGAGTTTTTATGAGTATTTAGATACGGGAAAAGAAGCAATACATCATATTGCATCATCAATTAGAAAAATGTTTAACGTTTTCTATTGATGATTTTTTACTATAATATTTTTCAGAATCCCTATCTTCTCCACATATAATTCTATACTACTATTTGGCTTTAACGATTTGCCTATATCTAACCCAGTACATCCACTTACAGTACCACTACCGAAAACATCGCCCGGTCTAATGTACTCGTCTTGAGAGACATACGCTATCATATCCTCAAAACTCCATTGCATATCCTCTGCCTTAGTATCACACCAGATTTCATTATTAACCTTAGCGTAGACTCTTAACCCCTTAATATCCGATAACTCGTCCTTTGTTACTATCCAAGGTCCCAATCCATTTGCGAAATCTTTACCCTTTGCTGGGCCTAGTAAACCTTTCATCTCAGCCATTTGTATATCCCTCGCACTAAAATCATTAAAGATAGTGAAACCTAATATGTAATCCCTCGCTCTTATCTTATCAATGTCCTTACCTCTCTTATATATTATAGCAGCTATTTCTAGCTCTATGTCGACGAGCTTAGAATACTTTGGCCAAGGTACTTCCTCTAAATGTCCATAAAATATCGCCGGATCTCCCTTATAATAAATGGGAATCCTAAACCATTCTTCGGGTATAGGTTGTCCTCTCCTCTTATAAGTTGCCTCAACATGTCCCCTAAATGCTAGGAAATCTCTCAACATATTAGCCCTTACTAAGGGTGCCTTTAACTTAACTTGATTAATATTATAAAGGATATCATTTCTCTTCTTAGACCATTCCAGAATTTCTTTAACCACTTCAAATCCCTTATCTCCAGCTTGAAGTACCCCTAGCATATCTGGAGGTACTATTGCATTACAATACCTCTCGGCAAATTGTTCTTCTTCCCCTTTCTCAATTAGCATTAGGTAGCAAGAGGTGTTTAGATCTGCTATAAACTCGTCATTAACTAAAACACCACTTCTTATCCTATTATCCCTAATGAAACTTATTAGTTTCATGATCTCTATAAACTATTTAATCAATAGGTAATATATGTTATTATGGAAGTTCAATATAAGTTCGAAAGAATTAGTGATAATGTATATGCCTTCATTCAACCTAATGGTGACTGGTTCTTAAGTAATGCCGGTGTAATAATAGGTAAAAATTACGCAGTAGTAGTAGATTCGTTAACTAACGAGAAAATGGCTAGGCAGTTTATTTCCGAGATTAAGAAAATAACTGACAAACCAATAAAGTATTTGATAAATACCCATGAACATGAAGATCACCTATGGACTAATCACTTATTCCCTAATGCAATAACTATTTGCCATAAGAACTGCAGGGAGAAAGTAGTGGAGGGTGCAAAACGAAGGATTAATCCATATGAAAATTTATTTAATGCAATAGATTTTTCCGGCTATCAATATACGCCCCAAGAAGTGGTAATTAAAGATGAAATGAGAATATTTATTGATAACGATGAGGAAATTAAAATAGCATACGTCGGTTATGCACATACAACTAGCGACATCTACGTATATATTCCTGACCAAAAAGTCGTATTTACTGGAGATCTCCTTTTTTCTCCACCTTGTACTCCATTTGCGTTAATGGGCTACATTCAAGGATATATAAATGCTCTAGAGAATCTGGCAAATTTAGATGCTGAAATCTTTATACCGGGTCATGGTGAGGTAAGTTATGGTAGAAATGCTTTATATGAATCGAGGGACTACTTAATATTTGTTAGGGATGAGGCTAGAAAAATAATGAGGACAATCAGTGACCCTATTAGAGCTGCCTATGAGATAAATTTAGGCAAATACGATGAGTGGATAAGTAAGGAGAGGATTGTTGGAAATTTAGTTAGGGCTTACAGTGAGTTAAAGGGAAATCCCCCAGCATCGAAGTTAGAAAATATTGATAAAGTACTTTTAGAGATGATTAGATATAGAGAAAAGAAAGGTGGTGGGAAAAAATAGATTGTTTCTAACGTTGTTGCGACAACCACTTTAACACTACTGAATTAACATCTTTTTCACTGTTTTCTCCAGTATACACATCTAAATGCCCATATCCCTTCAATAAGATAATCTCGCTATTTGAAGGTAATATCTTACTATCAAAGATCTGAATACCGAACCTTTCACTAACAAATGCTATAGTGGGTACAAGTATCCCTTCGTAATCAAATTTTAGATCTCTTTCTAAACTTAACCTATATGGCCAGTACGGATCAAAGGAAGCTAAAATTGGGAACATGTCTTCCTTTTTAGAGTAGGGATAATCATATGGATTCGCTGAGCCGGTTACATATAAGCTATCCATTAAGAAATCGCTAATACTCTTATATTTTGGGTCTGGACTTGGCATATCTGGATTAGCTAATGCATAGGACCATATAGGATTATTTGGACCGCCTCTGCTAGGTATAACGTAGATACCTTTAGCCTCCATTTCTTCAATACTGTTCACTTCTGGAGTATAAAACTTTGGTCTAATCCCGTGTTTAGTAGGACCACCATCTAACAGGATTAGCCCCTTAATATCATTCTTCCAATATAGCGAGGAGTAGTTTAGAGCCGCAATGCCTCCAAAGCTCTCCCCCGCTAAGTATATTCTTTCTTGTCCGGAATCCCGTTTGATAAAACTAACAACCTCTTTAATATCACTAATCCATGTACTCCATCCCCAATTAGCCGTAAAGGAAAGTTGCCTATCCTTAAGAAATGGGGGAACATAGTGAGTTCTATAGTCAATTGTATAAACGTTAAATCCGTTTCTTGCTAGGTAAAGTACGATAGATTTTCTATAGTCTGGTATTGTATAGTGCACACCATTCCAACTTATGGTTACCAATTGTTCCCCGCTGGACCATGTACCGGGAAGGATAAGGACAGCATCATTACCTCCACCTATTAAATTAACCTTATGAAGAGATATAATATCATATGGTGAATCTTCTCTCTTCATTTTCCATATGTTCTCTATAAGCTGATCATTACCCAAGATTGGTGCTTCCCTTTTGACGATTTTCCATTCTTCATACATGAGTGTTAACCCCTCATTAAGATGTCCTTTAGCGCAGAACCTACCATTACACTAACTAGCCTACTAATATTAGGAGAACCTAAAAAGCCGTGAACCATACCGTTAACTCTAAAACTTAAGGTTAAAACCCCAGCCTCCATTAGTCTCTTTGCATAAGCCTCCCCTTGGTCTCTTAAGGGATCATATTCGGCTGTGACAATAATGGCTTGTGGTAAGTTGGAGAGATCTTCTGCAATTAAAGGAACGAACATGGGATTAAGAAGATCCTTCTCGTCTCTTATGTACATCATTATTCCGTAATCTATGGGTACGTTAATGTCCAAGAAATAGCCTTTTCTATATTCAGTCATTGATGTAGAGGCTAAGTCTAGATATACGAAGGGAACCACAAGTGCTTGAGCCCTTAATTTTATCCCTTGATCTCTGGAAAGAATAGACGTAGCTGCAGCTAAGTTACCTCCAGCGCTAATTCCGAAAACTGCGATTCGATTCGGATGACCACCTATACTTTCAGCGTTCTCATATGTCCATTTAATAGAGTCAAAGCAGTCCGTTACGGCCGCAGGGAACTTATGTTCTGGTGCTAGTCTATAATTAACTGAAATCACTATACAGTTACAAGAATTAGCCAATATTCTAGAAACACTATCCTCAGTCTCGATACTGCCTAAAATCCATGCGCCACCATGAAAATGAAGAATTATAGGATGATCTCGTTTATTATCTGGATAATATATTCTTATAGGTATTTCAGTTTCCAACCCTTTAATCTTCCTATCCTCAATTTTATATACAGAGTCCTTTGGTGTAGCTTCTGCTAAGAGTTTGTTTAGTTTTTCTCTAACTTCTTGTAATGAATATTTGGTGAAATCTAAAATGTTAGCCTTATAGAAATAATCTAAAAACTTTCTTACCTCTGGATCTAGGGGAATTTTTCCACCTAATTTACATTATATTTTTGACTCACTATATACTTTACTATTTAATCTTACGAAACTTTCACTATTAGTTCTCTAAAGTCTTAATTAACTGAATTTGAGGAGGGATTTAGCTATGTTTGCGCAGTACCCTCTCTATATGCTTCATTAACCTCCTCAAGTCTAACCTTTACTGTTTTCGGAATGGTAAACCATAACAATGCTGCGGCAAATGGAACTGGAAGGCCTAAAACTACCCATGCTGGTAACGGACCTATTATCCTTATTAAAGGAAATAAAAGTAGAGGCCCAATGACTCCACCTAAATGCCCTATACCATCAGTTATGGCAAAGGCTGTTGATCTAGCTGCAGTAGGGAAGGCTTCACTACTCATTAAATACCCAGCTAAGTATGGCGGGTTAACAACGAATTCAAGAAGAAAATAGGCTATAAACCAGACTATCAGTTCCTTGTTAAGCAATAAATATGTGGACACAAAAGAGCTAACTAGGAACCCTATTCCTCCAATTTGGGTCAGCAACCTTCTATCTGTCTTTTCAACTACGCTTAATAAAATAAATGAAACTATGGTGGCTCCTATAGCTGCGAATCCTGACAATCTAATGTATTCTGCATATTGAGCTGTAGAAAACCCAATCACTACTTTTACGAACGTAGGACCAAGTCCTGTAGATGTGTATTGTATGAAGTAGATGAAAAACCAGAAGACCGTGAGCGAAATTAGACGCTTAAGATATTTCGACTCTCTTAGTATTTTCAATTGGCTAGAGGATGGAGTCTCTTCGTAATGAATTATCTTAGGCTGTGGAAGTGATTCCATTCTAGCCCTCCTCATACTTATCTCCTCCATCTTATTCACAATCTTCTCGACCTCTTGTACTTTTCCTTTCTTTACCAATATTCTAACACTTTCTGGAGATAAAATAGTTAAAACGACGGTAGTCATAAGGGATAAAACTGCAGGCAAAAGGAAAATTATTCTCCAGCCTACTGTAGGGTTAATAGTAACGATGAACGCTGCGGCGACCGTACCAACTCCCACCGCAGTCCACCCCGAGATGAAAATCCAATTTGCGTATTTTCCTCTTTTCATACTGGGTGAAAACTCTGCGACATAGACCATAGCTAAATTGAGAGCCGCTCCAATACCTATACCTTCTAGCAATCTAAAAATAAACAACATGAAATAGTTAGTAGCTAAACCCATACCCAAACTACCAATTCCTAAAAGCGCAAAAGTGGTAATCAGTATTGGTCTCCTACCAATCCTATCTGAAGCAACACCAAAACCTATCGAACCAGCTATGTAACCTGCTAATCCCACAGATACGATAATTGAAGCTTGAGTTGCGTTTATGAAAGGGATGAATGGCAAAGCGTAACCTAAATTCGATACTGCGTCATATAAGGTGGCAAAATAACCTATTCCTAGTGCCCATAGTACTGCATATGATAGCCCCCAAGTTGGTAGTCTATCTATCCTAGCTAGGTATTCATCTAATTTACTACTCATAGATGTGCTTACACCAGTTAATTCATAAAAATATCTTATGAAAGTCAATTTTCTAGCTTTATACATAAATTGTATAATTAGATACTAGCTATGGATAATATATACCATACAGAAGTTAGAAAAGAATTTTGAATATTTTTACTTTCCTTAGTTATGAATAAAGACCTAACTTTTAGTTAGCTATTTATTTAATTTTTAATAGTAAAAAGAGTAAAATGAGTTTATTGGATTAAGGAGATAAATTTTAAAGCTAGTCAAGAGAGAATGAGTTTGTGACGATATTTACTTTAAAGTTACCAATGCAAGGCCCCTTGAAGTACATAAACTCATATTTAGTAAAAGGCAATGAAGAGAGCGTACTGATTGATACTGGACTACCTACTCAAGAAGATGTGACTACTTTATCAAATTATTTGAAAGCTTATGGTTATCCGAACTTCGTAGTAATCACTCATTACCATCCAGATCATATGGGCTTAGTTAGATTGTTTAAGGATAAGAGTATTATATTGATATCTGATAGGGAGTTAGAATATGTAACCTATCTACTAAGTGAGGAGTATGAAAAGGAAATGAGGAAATATCTTCTCGCTAATGGTTTTCCAGAAGAGTTTATTCAGAGAATGTTTAGAAATAGAAGTAGATTTAGTGAAATCATTGACGGCGTAAATTTCAATACCGTTAAGGATGGAGATGTGATAAAATTAGGCCAAGAACAAATGAGGGTATTATTGACTCCAGGCCATACTATGGGACACATTTGCCTAGTTTACGAAAAGGTAGTATTCTGTGGAGATCATATATTGCAAGATATAACGCCAAATATATCGTTACTTAGATTAGAGGATAATCCGTTAAAGGCTTATTTAGAAAGCCTTGATAAGGTACAAAAACTGGATATTGAACTGCTTTATCCCGCACATGGAGAAGTACTCAAAGATGTGAGTAAAAGGGTAGAGGAAATAAAGGAGCACCATAAAAGACGGCTAGAGGAAATAATGAACATTATAAGGACTTTAGGAAAAACTAGTGGATTTAATATTGCGTCCAGAATTTCTTGGTACAAGAAGTGGGATGAACTTTCCGCTTTTGATAAACAATTAGCAATGGGGGAAACATTGGCACATATTAAATATCTAGTCGAGGAGGGCTTTATAAGAGAGGTAAACGCTAGTGGTAGTATTTATTATACTATGAGTAGTTGATATAAAATGAGTAAATATTTAAAATTGTAGGAAGATTGAATTGAGATTACTTTTTAACCTTATTTTGCTTATCTTTATCCGATGAAAGTAGAAGATATTAAAAAGATTCTCGTAGTAGGAGCAGGAACAATGGGACACGGAATAGCTGAAATTGCTGCAATTTCTGGGTATAAGGTGTACTTAAGTGATATATCTCAAGATATATTAAACAATGCTTTGGAAAGAATAAGATGGAGTTTAAGTAAGTTACAAGAGAGAGGGCAGATAAAAGAAAGTGTTGATACCATAATGTCTAGAATAACCACTATAGTGGGATTAGATAAGACAGTAAGTGATGCTGACTTCTCTATAGAGGCTTCGACTGAAAGAATGGATATAAAAAGGCAAGTTTTCTCAAAACTTGACGAATTATTACCACCCCATGCAATATTAGCTACAAATACGAGTAGTCTACCAATATCTAAAATAGCTGAAGCTACTAAAAGACAAGATAAAGTTGTGGGAATGCACTTCTTCAACCCGCCAGTACTAATGCAACTTGTAGAAGTAATGAAAGGAGATAAAACTAGTGATGAGACTGCAAAAATAACTTATGATTTAGCCAAGAAGTTTGGCAAACAACCAATAATGATAAATAAGGATGTGCCAGGTTATGTCGTAAATAGAATATTAGGTCAAATAAATATCGCCTCATGCATATTAGTGGAGAAGAAAGTAGCAGACTACAGAGAAGTTGATGCAGTAGCTAGATACAAACTAGGGTTTCCAATGGGGGTATTTGAATTAATAGACTATACAGGGGTAGATGTTGCGTACTACGTTTCGAAGTCTAGAGAAGAACTAGGAATAAGAGATGATATACCGATATGCAGTCTGATAGAGCAAAAGTTTAAGAATAACGAACTAGGTGTGAAAACTGGTAAAGGTTTCTACACTTATCCAGCTCCAGGCAAATATGTTAAACCGGAATTGCCTAAGGAATTAGCTGATAAATTAAACCCAGCATTAATTTTAGCTGGAGGCGTAAATGAGGCTACTAGACTATTGAGAGAAGGAATAGCAAGTAGGGATGATATAGATTTAGGTGTGAGATTGGGATTAGGGCTTCCAAAGGGAATATTCCAATATGCGGATGAGTTAGGAGTTGATACAGTACTTAAGGCTTTGGAAGATCTAAAAGCGTTATCTGGTTATAACACCTTCAATCCAGATCCCATGATAACTCAAATGATAAGAGAGAATAAGTTAGGAATAAAGACGGGAAGTGGATTCTACCAGTATGGGAAGGTCGAGGAAAAGAAAATGAACACCCTTATCATACGTATTGAACCACCGCTAGCGTGGATCATACTAAATAGACCAGAACGATTGAACGCACTAAATCCAGAGTTAGTAAGTGAACTTGACAAGAGTCTAGATGAATTAGAAAGTAGAAGTGATGTAAGGGTAGTCATAATTACTGGTAACGGTAGGGCTTTCTCAGCTGGGGCAGACGTTAGCTCGTTCATTACGCTAAGACCAATAGACGTGATAAGGTTGAGGACTTTAAGAAATGTTGTGAACAAAATTGCTCTCTACACTAAGCCGATAATTGCGGGAATAAATGGGTTTGCATTAGGTGGTGGACTTGAGTTGGCCATGGCTTGTGATATAAGGATAGCTTCTGAGGTTGCACAACTAGGACAACCGGAAATCAATATAGGTATAATACCCGGAGCTGGGGGAACGCAGAGGCTACCCAGACTAGTTGGAAAAGGAAAGGCTAAGTTAATGATATATACCGGTGATATGGTTTCCGCTGAGGATGCGTATAAGATGGGATTAGTGGATTTAGTAGTTCCAAGTAATAGATTTGAGGAAGAAGTAAGAAGAGTAGCATTGAAAATAGCTGAAAAATCACCAATATCACTATTGGCAGCTAAATTAGCAATAGAGTTAGGATACGAATCTAATATCTGGACTGGACAAACTCTAGAGTCAACATTATTTGGGCTTTTATTCACAACTAAAGATGTAGAAGAAGGAGTGAAAGCTTTCTTAGAAAAAAGAAAACCCCAATTTAAAGGAGAATAAAGTTTTTTCCCTTTTATTTAGCCTTTTGGCAATCCTAGAACAACCTCTCCCAATAAATTCCTTAATATCTCTGAAGTACCGCCAGCTATTGTTATGGACCTAGAGGCTAAGAAACCATATGCTATTTCTGGCCTAAATCCAGGTTCTCGCTCCATAACTAGTCCTTCTATCCCCATATTAGCCATTGCGTTTTCGTAAACTCTCTGTATGGCTTCTGAAGCTACCAACTTTATTACTGCAGCTTCTGGACCCGCAATATACCCCTTCTTGAGTCTTTCCAATATCCTCTTATAAAATGACTTTAACGCTACAATTTCCTCTGCAGTATTGAATAGTTGATCGTTATTGATAGATAATTCCCTAATGAGCCTCTCTACTGTAAACAATATTGTTCCTATGTTAAGCCTCTCATAATTTAATGTGGACATCGCTACTTTCCAACCTTCACCGATCTTACCCACCACATTCTCCTTGGGAACCTTTACGTTATTAAAATACACTGTGTTAAATTCTGATCTCCCAGTAATTTGCTTGATTGGACTTACCCTTATTCCCTCGCTTTTCATATCAACTATAAGCATGGTAAGCCCCTTATGTCTCTCCGATACATCGCCGGTTCTAGTCAGGAGAAGGCAATAGTTTGCCAAATGTGCATAACTGCTCCATATTTTCTGTCCATTAACTAGAAAGTACTCCCCCTTATCTTCGGCCTTTGTCTTTATTCCCGCTAAATCTGATCCAGCTTGTGGTTCTGAGAAACCTTGACACCACACGTCCTCAGCTGTTAATATTCTCCTTATATGTTTCTTCTTCTGCTCTTCAGTACCGTTAAGAATAATTGCAGGACCGACTACCGATACCCCTAAACCAACTGTGGCATAAGGCACTCCCGCTTTAGCGAACTCTTCCCTAACTATTATCTCCTTAATTGGATTCTCTCCCCACCCCCCATATTCCTTTGGCCAAGATACCCCCAAATATCCAGCCTCATATATTCTTCTCTGCCACTCTCTTAAGACATCTGGAGGGGCCATGTCTCCTTTAGCCCTTATCTCCTCCGGTACATTATTCCTTATCCACTCCCTCACCTTTATTCTGTACTCTTCTAATTCATCCTCATTTTTACTCATACTTTTAATACCTCCTTATTACTTTAAATATTTTCTTATCTACTGCTAATAAAGAAATCTCTATATTTTTCCCTTAAAACCTTCTTATCGAATTTCCCTACACTAGTCTTAGGAATCTCCTTAACGAATATTATATCGTCAGGTAATTGCCATCTAGCAAACCTCTGACCTAAATGCCCCAATAGTTCCTCCTTGCTAACCTTATTTTCAAATCCTTGCCTTAACACAACAAAAGCTAATGGTCTCTCCCCCCACTTGGGATGAGGAACGCCTATAACTGTAGCCTCTGCCACAGCGGGATGGGCCATTAAATGATTCTCTAAATCTACTGTACTTATCCATTCTCCTCCGCTTTTTATAACATCCTTTATTCTATCTACTATTTTAATATAACCTAGTTCATCTACTACAGCTAGATCACCACTTCTCCACCACCTATCTACACCATCACCAACAAAAGATTCCACAGTTCTGGGATCATTATAGTATGCGGAAGCAATCCATGGTCCTCTGATCCATAACTCTCCTATAGTTTTACCATCATGGGGTACGTCTTTACCGGTTGAGGGATCAATAACCCTTATGTCAACTCCAAAAGTTGGTATACCTTGTTTTCTCAGCAAATCCAACATGTCCTTGTCAGAATATTTTTCTCTTATCCTGGGTTTAACAACACTACCCGCAACTGATGGAGTGGTTTCTGTAGCGCCATATCCTTGTCCAACTTGAAATCCAAACTCCATTAGACCTATTACCAGACTCAGAGGAGGCTCACTTCCTCCTATAAGTATTCTAGAATTCACAAATAGTGGTTTGTTTTCCATACTCCTTAAATAGTTTAAGATAGAGCTAAACACCTCTGGAACACCAGCCGTAACGGTAACCTTCTCATTAATCATTAAGTCAACTAAAGGTTTCGGATTATCAACAGTATATCTACCCGGTAACACTAACTTCGCCCCCACTAACGTAGCAGCCATAAATCCTAACCAACCATTTACGTGGAACATGGGTACTAACTGCATAAAAGTATCATCTATTGTAATATTACGTGAAATTACCAATGTATTTAATACAATTGACCTGTGTGAATAGTATATGCCTTTAGGGTCTCCAGTTGTACCAGTAGTATATGCTGCGTAGCACGATGTCCTCTCATCAAACATTGGTATCTCATATTCCTCATTGCCCTCCTCCACTAGACTCTCATAATTATAATAATTAGTTTGGGGTGTTTTCTCGATATCGGAAATCAATATGAATTTCTTAACTAATGGTATATTGTTTGATATACTCTCAACTAGAGGAATGAAGTCCTCATTTAAGAAAAGAAATGATACTTTAGAGTGGTTAATTATCTTTGCCAATTGAAGTGGGTGAAGTCTAGGATTCAACTCTAACATTACAGCACCAGTAGCAGGGATTGCGAAGTATAATTCGTAAAACCTATGCGTGTTCCATTCTAGTACTCCTACTCTATCACCTACTTTAACACCTAAAGATTTAAGAGAACTTGCGAGTTTCTTAACTCTTCTAAACGCTTCCCCATAATTGTATCTAAAGATTGTACCATCCTTTTTCCTAGAGATTATTTCTTGCTCCCCAATCCATTTCCCTGCATGTTCTAATATTTGTGTGACGTTTAGTTGATAGTCATCCATCATAGTTGAAGGAAAACCTTTTATTATCTCCACATGTAAGATGTAATCTTTTCTATATTTAAGCTTTTTTACCTCTATGGATAAAAAATGAAACTCAGGTTTAGAGAGTGTTTACCCGTGGCGTAACTTCTGCTTACTTTTAACCACTTCTAATTCCGCCACGGGCACCCCTCTTGAGGGCTCATACACACTCACCCTCAACTCATTGGGGCTAGTCGAGGGAAACACCACTACCCTCCCATCCGTATTTGTCGCCCCCAATACCTCGTGAGCATAGCCCGTCATCAGTATGGAGTTCATCAATTTATAATGTAGAGGAAATAATATATAAACATAATCATAATAAAGATCATATTGTGAAATGATTAAAAGTATTTAAAAGTTATGCAAATGTGTTACAGTCTTAAACAGGGGATATTTCTTGCCGTTAATCTCCTTAAATATTACTTCAACTTTCCTATTAATATCAGCTTGACTTTCCTCAATTATATTGGAATACATTCTAAACCCTTCCTCAAGCTCAACTATCCCATAAATAACGTAACTACCATCCTTTCTATAAACTTTAGTCATTGCAAATATTTTACCTAAACCTTTACTAAACCTAACTTCAATATCTGAAGAACCACATTTAGGACAAAGTACTCTTGGATAGTAAAACTTATGGCCACATTTATTGCACTGAATAAACGGTAACTTATTCTCATCGAAATACTTAAAATATAATTCTCTTATTTCTTCTTCCCTCATTTTCGCTCACCCAATACTAAAGTTACACTGTGCCTTCTACTCCACCACCCAATTCCATTTAAAAATATAACATTTGCACCTTTAACTTGATGACCATTAGCCATATCGTTTAATTGAAGTAATGCCTCCTCTAAAATAACACCACCACTCATGTATGCGGGCTGACCAGTATTTAAACTACCTCCCCCAGTATTAATTGGAACATCGCCCTTAAATGATAAATCATGAGATTCTACGAACTGTCCAACCTTACCTTTCTCAACTAACCCTATGTCCTCCATTTGTAGCATCACAGTTATGGTGAATGAGTCGTAGAGTTGAAAGGCATCTACCCGGTTTAGGTCAAATGAAGCCCTTTTTGCGCTTTCAGTTGTTGGAGTATAAATTATATCATCCCATTCAGCTGGTGGATTTGGCCAATGGGCCTCTCCATACGCTAAAATGTCAATATTTCTAAGGGCTGACTTACTACTCCTTTTACTTACCACAAAAACGTGAAAACCGTCTATAGGGTAAACTATTTCAAGAAGATGTAAAGGATAAGAAACTATCCTAGATTTCAAAACATCTTCGACTGTAATAGGATTTCTGAACAGAGCTTTAGGATTATAACTTGCATTATATCTCTGGATCACTGCAATACGTGCCCTTTGTTCGTCAGTTGTACCGAAGAGTTTAGAATGTCTATAAGCAACCATTGCGTAATCAGATATTGGAGACATCTGGTCATAAATCTTAATGTACTCATCAAAGGGACTATCAATTATATCTGTTTTTTGGAAATGATTGTCTCTTAAATGAGATATTTTCCCTCCTTGTATGCAAAGTATTGTCTCCGCATCCCCCGCCTTGATTGCCTTGTAAGCCCTATATATCATTGACAATACTGAAGGTCCTCCGTATTGGACATGTTCTATAATTTTCGGCTTTATTCCAAAATATTCACTTATTTGGGCAGGAGGATTAAGATATGTCCTATTACCGTGAAATGAGCCTCTTCCGATGTTAGCCATTATCCCATCGACGTCAGCGTAATTCAATCCAGCAATATCTAGTGCCTCATCAGTGACCTCTTTCAATAACTCTATACCATCTTTCTCATAGTTTTTATATAGTTTTCCGGCAAATCCTACAATCATCGTTAATCATAATTTACTACCTATTAAAAAACCTTGTTCAAATTTCTGTTTTGTAAGGTAGTTGAATTTTACAAAGAATTAAGAGGGCGATTCGGATATCCATTGCAAATTCACTTTATTTTAAAGATTACTATGAAATTAACTAAATGAAAGCGACTAGTTAGCAGAGAAACACGATTACCAATACTAACATTTTTACGACCGCATTATTTACAAATTGCAATTCACAAAGGAAACCTGAGTCTCCCCATTACAAACCTAGATTCTACACCTTAATAATAACAGAAATAAAACAATAATGGTTTAATTTCAAAATATTCAATAAACCGACTAAGCATCAAATTTCTCCTTCTAATAATACTTATTAAGAAGTTCAGATTAACTCTTATTATGGCTGAATTTTTATATCCTAGCAGGGAATGGGCAGAAGAATGGTGTAAATTACTAAATGAAAGCAAGGAATATAATGATGCAGGGAAAGGATGGGTATCGCCAATTTTATTCGTGGTAACCGACATTCCTACCCAAGTGTTAGAGCATTTAGGAGTAAAAGGTACTAACACCTTAGCAATGAAGCTATATCTAAATAATGGAAAATGTCAAGGTATTGAATTTTTCACAGATGTTACCAAGGCCGATGCACCATATGTACTTGAGGCAAGTTATAATTCTTGGAAAGATATAATAAGCGGTAAACTGCAAGTAGTCTCAGCCTTATTATCTGGTACAATAAAGCTTAAGAAAGGTAGTCTCTTCGATCTGGCAAGATATACTACTGCTTCAGTGGTTATGGCTAACGTCTCAAATAAAATAAATACGAAATTCCTTGTTTAGACTACTTAGGTCTCAGCATATTTTCTATAAGAATGGCCAAGTCATTATATTGTTTTTTGGTTAACCCTTGATTCGTCCATAGGATATATCTTCTACCTATCATTTCACCAATTCCTATTAATACGTAAGCTAGTAATTCTGGATCTACTTTTACTATTTCTCCCCTATCCATAGCCTCTTTTAGTCCAATCTTATATCTCTCTGCCAATTTAGTGAAATGCCATATATACATTTCTGGCCTATGCACTTGAGCTTCTACGAATACCTTATAGTATTTCTTATTCTGGCTCATCCATTCCAAAAATTTGGCTAAACCTTCCTTTTCCATTTCTATTCTATTTCGAATCCCCATCGTATTTACCTTTAAATAATACCTCATATCGGTGTTAAATTTTCTAATTAACTCATCTAATATGTCATGTTTACTCTTGAAATAGAAATAGAACAAACCGTAAGCAACACCAGCCTTATTGGTTATATCACTTATACTAGTATTCAAAAAGCCCTTTTCTGAAATTAAGTCTAGCGATGCATTTATGATTTTATTTAATGACTCCTTCCCCTTTTCAGTTTTTGGGTACCTATACATTTGGACCACCTTTTTTGATTACTGAGTCAATTTATAATTTATTTTCATCTTATATAAACCTTACTCTAAAGGAAATTGACATTACAATAATACTTTTTAAATGTATAAAGAGCCATTGTTCATAAAAACCAGCAAATCTCAGTCAATGTAGCGTCTACCTCTTTTTTATGAATATAAGATAGATCGATTTTATGGATATATAAATAATGTAGCATGATATAAGATAGATTCGAAAAATCTCTTATTATATAGCCGAAATTTAAATCTAAAAAATTGACTTTCATAAGATATTTTTATGAATTAACTGACCTAAGAAACTTCATGAGTAGTAAGTTAGATGAGTATCTGGCTAGAATAGATAGACTACCAACATGGGGATTATCATATGCGCTACTATGGGCTATAGGATTTAGCTACTTCATAACACTCTATGACGCTGTGGGAAATATAGGGGCAGCACTACCATATATACCTTTTATCAACGCATCTCAAGCTTCGCTAATAGCATCCCTAGGTCTCTTTGGGTATATTCCAGGTTCACTAGGATTAGGTTATTTAGCTGATAGAATAGGCAGAAGGACTGTGCTAATAATCACCGTCTTACTAACTGCAATAGGCAGTTTAGGAATGGCATTATCAATCAACTTCCCCATGCTCGCAATATTCAGATTCATTGAAGGAGCTGGAATAGGCGGAGACTTAAATTTAGCTATGGTTTATGTATCTGAATTTGCCCCAAGTGCTAAGAGAGGTAAATATGCGAACTGGATTTACTTAGCTGGATGGATAGCAGTTGGTGTCGGTGCAACAATTGCCGCATTACTTGTTACTGGTTTACCCTCTGTAGGATGGAGATTAGCCTTTGGAATAGCAGCCATAATGGCTGTTGCTGCATTAGTATTTAGAATTAGGGCTCCAGAGACTGTAAGATTCTTAGTTAAAAAGGGCAGGATAAACGAAGCTGAGAGTATCGTTAGAATAATGGAAGAGACTGCCATGAAGAGAGCTAGAGTTCAGTCGTTACCAGAACCTAAAATAATTAATTATTCGTATCAAACTACAAACCCATTTTCAATATTAGCCAAAAGAGTATTTGCAAAACGTTTAATAGGGCTCATATTGTTCTGGTTTTTCATATACTTTGTGCAGTATACATTTTCGACGTTATGGGATTACTACGGAAAGTTCATAGGTTACTCTGGGGCAATGTTTAATCAGTATGTTCTCTTTACAGGATTTGCAGCATTGGGAGATACTCTTATGGCATTTCTGCTATTAACCTTTATAGAGAGAACGGATAGAAGAATGATTACACAAATAGGCTCTATAGGTTGGTTAGTAGGTATGATAGTTGCATCGTATTTTGCTATACACTTTAACTTGCTAGGTATGACATTAACTTTAGGGCTTATTACAAATGCTATTGGAGGTGGGATGTCATACTTAGCTGGATATTTAATGAGTAGTGAGTCGTTCCCAACTGCAGCCAGATCTACCGGATTTGCTATTACCGATGGAATAGGGCATATTGGAGGAGCTATAGGCCCATTATTACTCTTCCCGTTAGTAGTAGCTACTGGACCAATAAACGCATGGGCTATTGAGGCATTCCCTGTGGTTATAGCTGCAGTGATCTTATGGTTTACTGTTCCTAGAACTGTGGGAGTAAGGTTAGAGGAGATAAACGAAATCCACCTAACTCCACAGCAACCTCAAGGAGGAATTATAAAAAGTGAGAAGTAAGCATATCTTAAGGAAATAAGGATAACTTCTGAAGGAAAACTTTTTTAAAAAAAATACGATTTCTTTTAGGCAAAGAAAAAGTTAATAGACTAAACATGAGTAATATTATTTATGAGATCGAGAGATGATTTCCTAAATTCCTTGAAGGATGGAAGAAGTTTGTATTATAGGGGGAAATTAGTGGAAGACATAACAGCACATCATATTTTAAAGACAGCTGCATTACATGCAGCTAAGTTATATGACTACGCTGATAGAGTTTATGAGGATAATAAGATGGGAAAGATCAGCAAGTTCTTTAAAATACCGTTAACATCTCAGGATTTATTGGATAGACATAAACTAATTTACGATTTAACGATGTACTGCAACGGTATATTTAACATTTCGCAAGCTATAGGGAGCGATGCGATCTTTGCCCTTATGATCACGGCAAAACAAGTTGACAGAAAATACGGAACTGATTACTCCAAACGTGTTGAAAAATATTTTGAAAGGGTTGCTAAAGAAGATTTAACGCTAGCTACTGCCCAGACTGACGTTAAGGGAGATAGGAGTAAAAGGCCCTCTGAACAAGTTGACCCTGATATGTATGTTAGAATAGTTGATGTGAAAAGCGATGGAATAGTAGTCAGAGGAGCGAAGGCTCATACTACCCAATCTGCAGTATCTGATGAGATTATTGTTATACCAACTAGAGCAATGAGAGACAGCGATAAAGATTACGCGGTAGCTTTCGCGATTCCGGCTAATACTAAAGGTTTGAAGATGTATATTAGACCAATTGATGAAATTGAAGGTAATTCCTCCTCAGTTCTTAGCAGAAAAGATTATGAGTTGGAAACATTAACTGTATTCGATGACGTTTTCGTTCCTTGGGATAGGGTGTTTTTATTTAGAGAATACGATTACGCGGGAACTTTGGCAATGTTATTTGCGACTTTCCATAGGTTTACTGCATTATCATATAGATCAGCAACTATGAATCTGTATTTGGGAGCATCTAAAGTAGCATCTCAAGTAAATGGTATTGAAAACGAGAAGCATGTAAGAGACGACATTGTTGACATAATACTTTACAAGGAAATTATGAGAAGTAGCGCAATAGCCGCAGCTGTATATCCAGTAAACATGGAGGGTATAGCTGTGCCCAACCCACTTTTCACTAATGTCGGCAAATTATATTCCAATATGCATTTCCATGATGTTGTTAGAGATCTAATTGATATTGCTGGAGGCATAATAGCTACTATGCCATCTCAAGAAGATTTGGAAAGTAATGAGGGTAAGAATATAGTTAAATACTTGAGGGGCTCAGTTGATGGAGAGGAGAGAGCCAAGGTATTAAAACTAGCTAAGGAATTGGGAGCAAGCACGTTTACTGGATACTTGTTAACTGGTATGATTCACGCAGAAGGTTCAATGGAAGCTAGCAAAATAGAACTATTCAGAAGCTATAATTACAAGGAAGCGGAGAGCTTAGTTAAAAGGATCTTAAGCTGATCTTTCTTTTTGATTTGATAATAGAAAAACATAAAAAGAATAAATAGGAAAATTATTCTGTGGAACTCACTTTCCCTACACAGCACGATATACAAGCTTTAGTGAAAATTCTGTCTGACCCAGTTTTTACGTTACACAAGATACTAGGAGCAGAAACAGTTACAGTAAAGGGTAACGAATTCGATGCCTTAATATCGATGGGAGTTACATCAGTGATTCTACACGGTACAGTTTATGTAGGGAGCAACAAGATATCCTATAAGTTTTACAGTGTAGGGACAGAAAAAGGAGAAGGCGGAATTTTAGAATTTGGATTATTCAAAGAGGGTGAGCTTAAGTTAGTTTTGGACTATGAAGGGAGATTTGGCTCCATCATTAGGTTCTCGTTGAGGAGAAGGATCGAGAAAAATATGAAAAGGCTAGATGAGGAAGTTAGAGTGGAAAGAATTAAGAGAAAGATCTGAATAAACTTTATTAAAAAGCTACTTCTCTCAATAAGGAAAATTGAATTCTGACTCTATTATCAATTTAGCTAAATTGTTTGAAAATAGTAGAGGCCACTACCACAGTGGTGTTTCACCAAATTATTTCATTTGAAAGATATAATATTAGTCCTTTCAAAAAGAGATTGATATAGAGAAAAACAATAAAATTATTATGAAACATAACATGTTAAAATAATTTGCAAAAAATATAGCGTACAATTCTAATAATAAGAGGAGAATTCTGAATTTTTCTCACGTGGTGAAAACGACGTGCATAGTCTCCTCTGAACACCGAGAAAGTTAGAGAAGCTTGACGAATGAATCGAAGGACAAAACCTTCTTACACGTGGACTTGAAGTTAAAGAGAAGATGATTCACTAGATTCCACGCAGAATCCAGAACCGTGTAATAGAGGAACAAGAAGATCTTATTACTCAACTTCCTAACATACCTTATCCTTGCCTTCCTAACCTTAAAACCCTCCTCAACTTGCCACCTCAACCTATAGAGTTCAGCCAGTTCATAGGGATCTCCCTCGAAGTTCGTTACGAACATGAAGTGCCTCGGCTTCCCCTTAACGTAAACCACATCGTAATAATAAAGCCCTTCAAATTCCAAGACCCTATACGCAACGTAAACCTTGTCCTTAACCTCATATCTCTTCTCAACTAATGGAACGTTAGATAGTTCCTTGAATCCCTTCAAGTTCGACTTTCCTCTCACAATGGTCTTCACGGGCATTTCCTTGATGACCCCTAGGTTCAAGAATCCGGCGTCAGCTACAACGTAATCTATTTCCATGTATTGGCTTACTTCCCTCACGCTCCTGAGTAGGAACTGTGATGGACTGTCGCTTCTCAAATCTGCTACCTCCACTAGGAGGGGTAACCTTAAGGGATATACGAGGTCCAAGGATCTCATCTTTACTCCTTTTCTCTTCCAGTTGTAGAGTAGAAAGCCCTCTGCTTTTTCTTGTTCCTTTTCTCCCACGGTTAATCCGGTCTCATCTACAGCGACTACGTTGATCTCTCCCTTTACTTCTCTGTAGATTGGGTAGAACTTGAAGGTTCTCTGACCTTTACTAATTACTTTCTCGCCTCGTCTTACTACCTTCAAGTAGTATTTTCCTCTGTTTCCGGTTAGCAAGGATGGTGCTGCTTTCACTATTTCCGGGTCTAGATCTTGAGAGATAACGTTAATATTGTTTGTTGCTAAAGTTATAGCGAGGGACTTCAGCTCCGTTTTGGGTAATATCATGGTTTGCATAACGGAGTTATGGAGTCCCTCGCTTTAACCTTTTCTTGTTCATCTCGTCCTTCCACCTACTTTCCTCTATTGATAATACTAGACAAATGGTATTACTCTTTATATATAAACTCGTTTTCTGTTAGTTTCTTCAACAAATATGAAAATTTTTTGCTTCTTGTGTTGAAATAAGCCGATTTTTCTAACTCCGCTCTGATATTTTTCTCTTCCATAGAAATTGTATCATTTTGAGTAAAATTGGTGAAACACCACTGCCACTACCATTAAAAGTTGACTGTTATGCTTGTATTTTATGTTATATACACTTTATACAATGTGTATTTTTACATTAAAATTGTTCCTCATATTAGTAGAGAAGTTTATATTTGATTAGAGAGGTATTAAATAAAAAGTCGAGTATTATAAAGTAAGAAATTAATTGTATTAAAGAATAGAAGGAAACTATGAAGGCAGCCATATATAAGGGACATGGATTGCAATTAGAAATAGAAGAAGTTCCTAATCCTACTCCAAAAGAAGGGGAAATCTTAGTGAAAGTAGCTTCAACCGGAATATGTCATAGTGATCTACATCTGTTAAGTGGTGAATTAGTTGGGCCACTTCCTAACGGATTTATAATTGGCCATGAGATTGCTGGATGGGTCGAGAAGATAGGTAAGAATGTTAGGAATCCATATGGATTAAAGGAGGGAGATCCGGTTCTAGTATCTTGGATTGTGCCATGTGGTATATGTAGTTATTGTGCAAGTGGTAAAGAGAATTATTGTAAAGAGAATGCGAAAAGATTAGTAGGTCTAATTGGGATTAATGGAGGCCACGCTGAATATATAATTGTCCCAGAGATAGCAGTAATTCCCTTGGCCAAAAACCTCGATCCGTACTACTCTTCACCGATTGCGTGTGCATACGGTACTGCTTATAACGCATTAAAAAGTGCTAATACTACTTCTGGGAAGAGTGTTGTTATAGTGGGTTCCGGTGGTGTAGGTTCTGCTGCAATACAGTTGGCTAATGCCATGGGGTTAAATCCAATTATTGCAGTAGATATAGATGAGAACAAACTAAAGAAAGCCAAGGAATTAGGTGCAACTTACACTATTAACGCTACTGAAAACGATGCTAGGTCTAAAGTTCTAGAAGTTTTGGAAGATGGAGCTGATATAGTATATGAGACAAAACCATACCCAGATCTCAAACTGCCTTTAGAAATTGTCAAAAGTGGAGGGACTATAGTTGTTACTGGACTGGGGGGATTCTCTACATTAGCACAGATTCCCGTAACACTATTTGTCTCTAGAGGTATAACTTTAATAGGAAGTTTAGGTTATAGACCTAGAATTGATCTACCTGAGCTAGTTAGTCTAGCATCTTCTGGTAAGATAGATATTAAGAAGTTAGTTTCACATATTTATACTCCAGACAAGATAAATGATGCTTACGAGAATTTGAAGAAAGGATTACATATAAGAGCAATAATTAGGTGGAATTAGAAAAGTTTTTTATTGATAAAAAATTAACATTATTCATGTACTCTCTAAAGGATAAGGTTGTTGTAGTAACGGGTTCTGGTAGGGGTATTGGTAGAGCCATAGCTGTGAGATTAGCTAAAGAAGGTAGTTTAGTTGTAGTAAATGCGAAAAAGAGAGCTGAGGAGATGAACGAAACAATAAAGATTATAAAAGAGAATGGAGGAGAAGCTAGTGGAGTTTTAGCTGATGTCTCAACAAGGGAGGGATGCGAAACTTTAGCTAAAGAAACCCTAGATAGGTACAGAGTAGTTGATATATTGATAAATAATGCTGGTTTAGGATTATTCTCTCCCTTTTTGAACGTAGATGATAAACTTTTAGACAAGCATATCTCGACTGACTTTAAATCTGTAGTTTATTGTTCTCAAATCTTCGCAAAAGAAATGAGAGATGGAGGAGCCATTGTTAATGTTGCATCAGTTGCTGGAGTATCGCCAGCCTATGGCTTATCAATATACGGTGCAATGAAGGCTGCTGTAATTGCATTAACTAAATACTTAGCTTTAGAACTAGCTCCTAAAATAAGGGTTAATGCAATAGCCCCAGGATTTGTGAAGACTAAGCTAGGTGAAAGTATGTTCCAGGTATTAGGAATGAGTGAAAAGGAGTTTAGTGAAAAATTCACGTTAATGGGTAGAATTCTTGATCCAGAGGAGGTAGCAGAGTTCACTGCTGCAATTCTTAAAATAGAGTCTCTAACTGGGCAAGTGTTTGTGTTAGATTCTGGAGAGAGTATAAAAGGTGGAATAAAATAGGATAACCTTTTTGTTTGAAAGTTTAGCTTAAAACTTTATTTTATCGTATCTAAGGCAAAATTTAAATATAAACGAATCATCTATAGTTAATTATGGGTATGAGTTTTGAAGAATATAAACATGAGTATTTTAAGTCGATAAGACATGGAGGTTTAAATTGGTCACTTTTCCCAATGAAATTATATCAACTTGGAAAAAGACTTTTCTGGGATCCAGCTAATATAGATCTAAGTAAAGATGCGGAAGACTGGAAGAAGCTAAATGATTTAGAGAAAATGTTTATAATAAACGTTGGTTCAAAGTTCGCCGCTGGAGAGGAAGCTGTAGCATTGGATCTTCACCCGCTAATCGTTACATTAGTTAAGGAGGGAAAGGTGGAAGAGGTGATGTATTTAGAGCAATTCGTCTATGAGGAATCCAAGCACGTAGAAGCCTTTAGGAGGTTTTTTGACGCTGTTAATGTTATAGAAGATCTGAGCGCATACACTAAAGACCTCTCCCCTAATTATAGGAAGATATTCTATGAAGAATTACCAAAAGCTATGTGGAATTTATCTAAAGATCCTTCACCGGAAAATCAAGTTAAAGCCGTGGTAACTTACAATCTAGTAGTTGAAGGTATTGCAGCTGAAGGAGGATATAACATTTTTAGGCGGATAACAAATACGAGAAAGATCTTACCTGGTTTAGCCAAGATGATAAACCTCATAGCCACTGATGAGTCTAGACATATAGCGTTTGGAGTATACTTAATCGCGAGACTAGTGAAGGAACATGGAGAGGGAATATATAAGGTTGCTATGGATCACATTAATTATCTTGCACCCTATGCTATAGGAATATTCTCTGAACCTACGATGCCCCAAGTTACAAATCTACCCTTTGATCTGACCAATATGGAGCTGGTAGACTACGCTAAAAAGCTTTTGAATACTAGGATTGACGCAATAAATAGAGCTAGGCAGATGAGATTAGATGTACTATTACCAAGGGATTTAGATGTGATCGAATCGTGGTGATTTAAATGATCCTAGATTTAAACTTCGAAATTAGTGAGGATCTTAAACTGATTCTAAACAGTTTAAATGAATTACTGGACTCAAGGTGGTCTACGAAGAAGTTAAGGTCAATTATGGAGGGAAATAAGGAATATACCGAGGAACTATGGAGGGAAATAATTAAGCTTGACATCTTGCCTTATCTTTCCACACTATCATTAAGAGATAACGTGATAATAAATGAGGTTATTGGTAGAAAATTACTGCCGGGAATTGTAATAAGTAGCGTAGTCGCATCTAGGGGTATTAAGACTAAAGACGTTTTAAATAGACTGTATTCTGGAGAAATAAAAATAGCTATGTCTGATTCAAATTTTGTGCCTTCAGCTGATGATGCTGATTATATAGTAATAGGAAACAAGTTGATTAAGAGAGACAATTGCACAATTCACACTTTCAATTCTCTTGATAATTCCATGAAAATCAGTAAAGTCAAACACGTTGGAAATCATGAAGACATAGAAGTTAACAACGCTGAAATTGCACTTTCATTAGCCTCTCAGATGGTCGGAAGTGGTGAAGAAGTAGTTAGTATGTCGATTAAATATAGTAAAGAGAGAGTTGCTTTCGGAAAACCTATAGGTTCGTATCAAGCAATAAAGCATAGGGTAGTTAATGACGCAATTGATGTAGAATTAGCTAGATCTTTAGTACTGGAAGCTGCTGAAAACATAAAGTACGCATGGGTAGCTAAGGATTTAGTAAACAAAAAGATACCTAAGGTTATATTAAGTGGTATACAAGTTCATGGAGGAATAGGATTTACCGATGATCTCGATATTCACCTTCACTTAAGGAGAGCGCTCACATTAAGTAAGTTATACAATAGTAAAGTTAACATCTCCGAGTTCCTACAACCTATATAAGCTATCAAGTTAAATAATATAATGGGTAGATGATAAGATGCTAGAGGATGTATATCTAGTCGATTACGTAAGGACGGCTTTTACGAGATTTTCACGCAAGGACTATCAAAAAGATCCGTTTTACAATATAAGACCAGAGGAATTAGCTGGAATGGTAATAAATAGATTAATAGAGAAAAATGGGATTAAGGCAGAAGAAATAGATGAAATAATCACTGGATGTGCACTTCAAGTAGGCGAACAATGGGCTTTTGGAGGTAGGCATGAAGTTTTCGCTGCTAGATTGCCTTATAATATACCAACTATGGCTGTTGATAGACAATGCGCTTCATCACTAACTACAGTTTCCATAGGAGCCATGGAAATATCAACCGGCATGGCTGATATAGTACTAGCAGGTGGGGTTGAAAAGCTGTCCAGAACACCAATGTTTGATAATCCTCACATTGAAATTAACACTAAGTTTCTAACCGATAGCAAATATATCGAATACGATTTAACTACAGGATATGTTATGGGATTAACTGCTGAGAAATTAGCTGAAGAAGCTAAAATAACAAGAGAAGAAATGGATAGGTGGTCTTTGAGGAGCCATCAATTAGCATGGAAAGCTATACAGGAGGGGTATTTTAAAGACGAGATCTTACCCATTGAGGTAGAAGTCGAAGGGAAGAAAACTGTAGTTAACTTAGATCAATCAGTTAGACCAGACACCAGTATGGAAAAATTAGCTCAATTACCTCCAGCCTTTAAACCCAATGGTACAATAACTGCTGGAAATTCCGCACCCTTGAATTCTGGAGCTTCTTATGTACTCTTAATGTCAAAAAATGCGTTGAAGAAGTACGGCTTAACTCCAATGGCAAAGATAAAGAGTTTTGGATTTGCAGGGGTACCTCCGGCGGTGATGGGAAAGGGACCGGTACCCGCTTCCAAGAAAGCCTTAGAAAAGGCTAATTTAAGTACTAGAAGAATAGACTTATGGGAAATAAATGAGGCATTTGCTGTTGTAGTATTATATGCTATAAAACAATTGGAATTGGATGAGAACACAGTAAACAAGAAGGGAGGTGCTATTGCCATAGGGCATCCCCTAGGAGCTACTGGAGCTAGATTAGTAGGTACATTGGCTAGACAATTAATAATGGAAGGAAAAGATTATGGTGTTGCAACACTGTGTGTAGGCGGAGGACAAGGTGGGGCAATAGTTCTAGAAAGAGTTTGAAATCAATATTTTTCCATACCTATTTTTATTTTCCTTAAGTAAATCAAGAGCTTTTCCAAAATCCTCTAACCTAAACTCACTCCCAATAACAGGCTTTATTTTACCTTCCTTAACTAGGTTTAAAGTTTCTACTATGTCTTTCTTATTCGCACCTATATGTCCAATTAAACTTAGGTCTTTAAGAATCACATAGCCTAGCCTTAGATTAAATGTTATAGAAGGATCTAGATTCCCGATCTGAATAATCTTGCCACCACTCCTCAGACTCCTCATACTTTCCTCTAAAGTGTAGGGACCAACATTTTCAATAACGATGGAAATATCGCCTATCTTTTTAGCCTCTTCTGAGAACTTATCACCTACAATTACGTAGTCAGCGAATTTGGAAACAATCCTTGCCTTACTCTCACTACTAGTAACGCCTATCACCTTAGCCCCTAGAGCCTTAGCTACTTGAATTGCGTGAATACCTACACCACCACTCGCTCCAGTAACTAATACATTTTCCCCTTCTTTTATTCCAGCCTTTTTCAAACCCCTATAAACCATTGCTGCAACACATGGAACTATAACAGCCCCTTCATCAGAAACGTTTTCAGGTATTTTGACTAAACTGCTTGCCTTAACCCTAGCCTTTTCTGCGAAAAACCCATCTAGTTCTTGAGCATATAGAACCCTATTCTTACAGTAAACTTCTTCTCCGCTCTTACAATATTCACACGACCAATCGGGCACAAAAAGCATTGAGGTTACCCGATCTCCTTCCCTATAATCATTAACGTTTTCTCCAACTTCCTCAACTGTTCCCACTACCTCATGACCTAAAATTAGCGGGTATTTAGATCTGGGATAGAACCCTTTTATCTGTAATAAGTCCCTATAACATAAGGCTGCTTTATTAACCTTGATTACGACTTCTCCCTTATAAGGTTTAGGATCTGCTATCTCTTCTATTCTATAACCTTGGTTATGAGCTGGGAGAACAACGGCTTTCATAATACTATCTTGTTACTGACTCTTTTTAAATGTTTTTAATAAAGCCTTAAAACAATAATTTAGAAAAAAAAAAGATAAAGATGATGATTATTAAATTTTATCATAAAATACTCGTCTTAACACAGACCCTATCAGACCTATAGCATCTCTTCCTTGCTCCATCAACGGAAAGAATGAGAGGAATCCGTGTATAACGTTGTTAAATCTCACACTAGTAACTGAGACTCCAGCTTGTAGTAGTTTATTTGCATACGCTTCTCCTTGATCCCTTAGTGGATCGTATTCTGCTGTTATTATCAAGGCTGGAGGTAATCCGTTGAAATCTTGCGCCAGAATTGGAGAGAACCTAAAGTCTAGCAAATCTGCAGGGCTTCGTAAGTATTGAGAACCGAACCACTCTATATGCTCTCTGGTAGGCAGTGTTCTCAAACAGTCATGAAATTCAAAAAATGTTTGTAAAAATATTGGAGTAATATGGGAAAACGCTCATTTAACGTTTAAGATATAGAAATTTGAACAGAGACATTATTTTAGAAAAGCTTATGTGCAAGAGTTTACGAGGTTCATTCTAGTACTACCACAAAAAGATTTCATAACCCTCCCACATAAACCCTTTTCAGAGGCTGTTTTTCACGTTCTAATTCCTTAGCTACATCTAGATCGAAACGACTAATTATGAAAATTTCTAACCTAATTTAATTTTACTATATGATATCGAATAAGATGACTGCATGAGAACACTCCCCTCTGGTAAGGAAGAACCCATCAGAGTACTCTATCATGGATCTTGAAACGTTATCTAAACTTACCGCTGGGTAAACCAGTATTTGATACTTCAAATTAATTTTACCCTTTGAAAGAAGAGCTACAACCGCTGCCAAATTTCCTCCAGCACTATCTCCCGCAATAGCAACTCCCATCTTTCCATCAAATTTATCTAAATTGTTATAAACCCAATTAGTAGCGTCAAATGAATCGATAACTGCAGAAGGAAACTTGTATTCTGGAGCTAACCTATAGTCCACTGATACTACAACGCAATTGCACGCATTTGTAATTGCTCTACATAATGGGTCATAAGATTCCACATCGCCTATTACAAAACCGCCTCCATGAAGATACACTAGAACACCATAAGGACCGCTACTCTTCGGAAAATACACTCTAGCGTTTATAACGGTTTCACTGCCTGGTATTTTTATATCTTCTACTTTTCCAACTTCGACTTTGGGAGCTGCCGACGCTAATTGCCTAAATATCTTTCTTACCTCTTCTACTGGGGCTTTACCAATTGGTATAGTAAGAGCTGATTCTAGTAACTTTTTAATTCTAGGATCTAGGGGCATATATTATATTAAAATTGGAGATATAAAATCTTTTTACATATCACATATTCTGTTTCTAAATTAGTACCTTTCAGTTCTAGATCAGTATCTTACGGTAAAAATTCCAGTTGATACTTAAAATACTTTTATCTTATTAGTTCTTTCTATAGTAAATTGTTCATTCTTCTTCGGGATATCTTGGTTTAATATATTGTCAATGATAGTTCTATCTATAACATTATTTACGTCAAAGCTCTTATTAATTAGTAGTACGTGTTTAGAGTCTAGATGGTTCCAACAATTGGAATACTCTACTGTAGAATCTAGCGATAACTCATCAGTTAGGAAAATACCTATTTTAATAGGGGAGAAATCATAAACAGTTCTGACTATTGGATTTTGCTCATTTATCCCAACATAATTATCTACTATAATATAATCCCAGTTTCTCGATAAGACGAATTTAAGTTGTTCTAATCTTTCCTCGTCATAAAATTTCTCTAAAAACCATATTTTATTCCGCAGTTTAAGTATGAAGATACCATCTATTTCCTTTAGCGAGGATCCTAAATCGAAACCATCCAATAATCCATCACCATAGTGACCTAGTAGATTTGATAAAGTAGATAGAGAATCATTATCAATAAGGAGAACCTTCTTAAATTTCTTTTTAGAGATATATTTAGATAACTCGTAAGATAGTCTGCTTTTCCCTATTCCCCCCTTTAGGCTTAGGATAAAAATTGAAATAGACATATCTATTTTAGGTAAGTATTTCCCTTAATAAAGATTAGTTAGAAAGATTCTAACTATCTTCGATCTTTTTACCATTTGTTATCTAAAAGTTGATATGGATATTATTCCCTAATCACAGAACTATTTGTTTTATTATTTATTGTCTCTAGGTACTATTAGTCTTGCTTGTCGCATTTCTCCATACTCTCCAATCGCCAAACTTCTTATCGTATTCTGGACACCCTCTTCTCCAATTCATACCTCCGACCCATTCTACATTCCCAAAAATATCATAAAACTTCTTTTCCCTAAGGGATACTTCATCCTTAATATAATCCCTTATGTTTTCAATAAAGTTTTCCATCTCTATTTTTGTATCGAAATAAAGAATTATGACCCCTTTACTTAAGAGGTTTAGGGGAAATCTAAAAAGTGCATATTTTCCCGGCATATCTCTAGTTATACTTAAGAATTGGTCTAAGGGAATTTTTAGGTTATCTATCGGAATTCCCAGCTTGTAACATTTTAAAGAATTTTCGTGTTGGACTCCTCTTTCATAGGCTAACCAACACTCTTCACACTTACCCCATCTTTTGCCAAATCCCTTCCACGCTATCATTTTAAAAGACCTCTTCCACGAACTTTCTAGCAGTTTCTACGTCAATTTTAACCGGGTTTCCACTATTATTCACAATCTCAACAAAAGTATTTACATATTTTAATGCCTCATTTAATGTGGTAAATTCAGATAATCTTCGCCTAGCTCCTATCTCCTTTAGGAATTTATCCATAAATTCATATAATGGTTCTCCTTCATTCTCTATTTCCTTCAATTTATTTCTTGCAACATTGTAGTTTAACCTGATTGCTGATGGTAGTGATATACAAGATGTTACACCATGAGGTATGTTAAATCTAGGACCATAAACGTAACCGAAATTATGACTTATCCCCATTTTGGCATATCTCATTGTCAAGGATGATAACCATGTGCCTATTTGACATAATCCCCTATCTTCAAGGGAATCTAAATTTCTCAAGCATTTAACTAGCTTCTTATACCCTTCTATGGCTAAGGAATCAGTAAATGGCGTAGAATCCTTAGAGTATAATGCTTCCACTGCGTGGTCTATTGCCCTCACTCCACTTGCTATAAGTAACCATTTAGGTGTTTCAAGTGTAGCTCTTGGATCTAATATTACGACATCTGCCTCTTTTCCAATTCTACTTTTCTTTATTCCATTAACTGTTGCTCCTCCAGATCTAGTATGCTCTGCTCCAGAAAAAGTAGTAGGTATTACTATATAGTAACCGTTAAATGAAAGCTTTATACCGTCTATTATACTTCCTCCTCCTAAGCCTATTACAATGTCATATCCCTTAAGTCTCTCCGTTAAATTATTTACGTCATCTACTGGAGTGTGTTGTCTTGGTCCCTCAATTACCTCAGCTTTTATATGACTTAATATTTGTTCAAGAATTTTACTTTTGAGTAAACTTCTAGTAGTAACTAAAGCTATTCTTTTGCCCTTAACGTTTTCTAACCAATCTAGTGCGTTAAGTCCATAAATAACTTGTGTAGTAGGGTACTCTACTTTGAACATATGTATTAATGTATAGCAAATAAATTAATAAACTTACTAAACTCTACATGGTAAATGATAATTTCTTGATCAGTTTATTAAGCATGGCGAGATTGTGAAATAGAACAAGAGCTGAAACTATTGGTAGGGCATAATAGGCTAATATGAAATATGCAAATGAGGACAAAATGGAAAGTATTGTTGCAGTAATTGAGCTTATTGAAAGAGCAATAGAGTACATTACTATACTCGGTAAGAATACACAGCATGATGACCCAGATACGACTCCCAAAGATGGGATTAAAACTATTGATTTACTAAGTTTATTTGAAATCCCCCACAATTCCAATATTTCCATAACATTTAACCCTATCAATAATGCGAGAACTATTCCCATAAAAGTAGAGAAGGGTATAATATCTCCCTCGTAAGGACCTACGAAAAACCAAATTGCAGGACTATTTGATACCCATTCAAGAAAGTAGGTAATTGGGGGTGGTATAGAATATCCTATTCCTGCATTAAATGAGAAATTAAAACTTATATTCTTGATAGATCCAGGGAGTAACAAATAGAAGAAGAATGAATAGAGAATCACATGATATGCCATATATAATCCTACTATGAGCCAAAATATTTTCCTTTTCCAATATTTTGCAATACCACTCCTAATGTAATTATAGAAAGGAGTCGGTAAGATTAAGATTATGAATGTCCAAAAAAATATTGTGGATATTGTCGAGTAGAGAAGTATGTCAGTTTTACTAAGATAATAAGCTATTAATGAGAGTATCAGAAAAATAGGGGATATTGCTAGTCTTTTAAACATATTGATATTTAAGAAAAATATTAAATAAAAAATTTTCCCTTAGCCCCAGCTGTGAGTTGATGAAGTTGAGGAGGTTGAAGATGAAATTATGGAGTATGGGACTGAGACAGAGCTTGAGACTATTAAATCAGCCCACATTCCGCTTTCAGCATGACCGTATATTCCACAAGCAATCCAATAGTAACCAGCTGAAATATTATCTAACATTCCAATTACAGTCTGGCCAGGTTGAACTCCATTACTCATAAAGTTCGATGGTGAGTCGCCAACATACAGTAAAATTTTGCCATCCGCGGAAATATTGGAGTTATTTGGTATTGGGGTCTCGTTTAATACTATATTCGCGTTATGGGGAATGGACTGATCATTAGTCAAAATTATCATTACATTCCATCCTGCAGGAACATAAAGTTTCATTTGCCCATACGCAGTACCATTATAATTAAATGATGGACCAGTAACTGTTACAGTTAAATAAATGAACACAGTCTTGTTGTTGGGGTTGTAAGGCAAAACGTTAGCCCCAGGGGGTAGGGTTACCGTCTGAGTTGCCGTCTGTGTCGTAGTAGTTGTGGATGAAGATGTTGTAGAAGATGTTGAGGACGAAGTGGGAGGCACTGAATTTGAGGTAGAAGATGTTAAGAAAGTTGTCGTAGCCGAACTTGTTGTAGAAGATGTTGTGGCAGGATGATGACCTAGTGTTAGATAAGCAGCTACTCCTGCTATAATTATTACTATTACTATGATAGCTATAATTATGGACGAGTTCATGGGTGCCTTCTTCCTTGGGATCCTATTTAAATCTTTTCCCAAATATAGTAATTAACCCTATTATTAAAATAATATAGAATTCCAAATCAACCCAAGTTTAACTGAGGAATGACCTTTATTAAATCTGATATATTCGTTTGACTAGATGGAATTACAAATTTCCATAGTTAAAGTTTACCTGCGTGATCTTCAATTGAAGTAGCTCGAAATATAATAATTTCGCTAACGTGAAACTTAAGATAGTAGTGAGACCAACATTAAGGTCAAATTATTATAGATATTATTCGCTTTAGAGTCAAGAATTATCAACTACTTACGGAAGAGCGTTATAGACACTTCTCTTAATAGAGTTAAGAAGTCAAAGGCTCTCTGAATTACTCTTTCCAAATAAAATTAAGCAGATGGTAAGTTATATATGGGGGAAGTTATATTAAGAACATATTCGGTAAGGTTAAAGAGTTGTAAGGGGATCTCGTATATTACTAAAAGGTGTTAAAATACATTATGGAAAAGTTTTAAAAAGAGAGAGTACGGACATTATCTTATGAAAGAAAGAGAAGTAGAAGCTAAAAGATTAGTTGGAAAGAAGAATGTTAGAGGAAAAATATATGAGTATGAATATTTCACATTGCCATTGAATCTGTACTTGCCTAAGTCGATGGTAGAAAAATTTGGAACAAAGTATATGCTTCAAGTTGATGAGGATAGTGGGACAATAACGATAAAACCTAAATCTAGTCAGTGAAACCAAGGATTTTTCCCCTACGTATTATAAACGTTTTGCTAGCAGTGTGAATTTTAACGATCTTCTCTTTCATCTCAACTCTGATTATTTTTTCATAAATCTCAGGCTTGTATATATGTAAAGATATTGCAATCGTGAGTAGATATATTAAAATGGGTATTATAAAGAGTACCAAAATGAAAATATATCTAAAAACTACATATAAAATGGAAACTAGTAAGGTAATAATGAATGATATATAATACATCTCATTAATTCGAGTCCTTTTATACCCTATCTCACTCTCCGAAATGAAAAAGATTACATAGTAACCATCATTGCTTAGCCCTAATGCCTTCTTTTTCACAGTATTAATTCGATAAAGGAGATATTTAATCGATAGTTGTTTGAGGATCCGGATAAATAATAAATATTAATAAAAAGTACAGTACTATTCGAGATGAAAAGGTATCTCATATTATTTTTAGTTTTGTCAAGTATAATATTTGTACCAACAACTTACTCTTCTAACCAATTTAGTTTTCTAAACATTGGAAATACAATTAGTTACAACATTTACGAAACATCATCTAGACTTGGAACCTACTTAACCTTTAATATAAGTATGAATCTAGTTTGGAATGGAACCGCTTTTGTAATAAATGGAAAATCAATAAACAAAGTATTTCCAGCAATAAATACAAACAATTTGACCATAGAGAACATAAGTGGTTCATATCCATATCCTCTAAGTGTGTGGATTAACACTGCAGCCGCTGGTACTCCCAGTGGATTTCTAGAAACCGGTAAAGAATTCACTAACTATAATGGAATTCCTGCTGTGGAATTCCTAGACTACAACAACTACACTTACATTTCCCTACAATACATGATACCACTAAAGTCATACTATAGTATAAATATAAATCCGGCCTCAAACCTAACATACAGCGCTACCACGACGTTGACAGAAGGTGACTTAAACTTTTACACTGGACCATACAACTTATATAACGTTTCATTCAATTACGTATACCAAAACTACACCGTAAATCTGTTCTTTATTGTAGCGTCTTCAAGTGCTGAGATTAACCTCTTAAATTACTCAAATCACGTGGCATTTAATATAACCGGTTCAAAGTTCATAAGTCTGCTAGTTCCCATAACTACATTCAACGACTTACTTGGAGTATCCAAGTTCATATATAATGAAAGCCCATATGTCATTGTATTAACATCGACGGGAAATGCGTATTATTACAACACATCTGTACCGATAATCGGAAGCTATATTCCAGGAACAAACTACTACATGATATCTATACCGTATTCGGGAAATCTAATAATTATATTTGGTAATCACTACTCAAATTACGTTGATGGAAGTTTTAATATAAAAAATAATGGGATTGGCAATGGACCTTCCATCATTTATATCGTATTTGCAATCATATTAGTTGCAGTTGTGGCTTTAGTCACGTATAGATTAAGAAAGAAGTAGCTTCGGAATATCATAAGGAGTATTAGCAACAGGGATTCCAGCCTCTTTAAATGCCTTAATCTTACTCTCAAAGGTTCCCATGCCCATATACACTACAGCTCCAGCATGCCCCATTCTTTTTTCTCTTGGTGCAGTCATTCCAGCTATGTAAGCTATAACTGGCTTTTTAATTTCTCTCCTCTTATATGCCTCTGCTAACCTCTCCTCCATTGTACCTCCTATCTCTCCAATTACGACTATTTTTTCCGTTTCTGGATCCTGATCAAACATCTTTGTCACTTCTAAAATACTTGTTCCTATTATTGGATCTCCGCCTATTCCTATTACAGTAGATTGGCCCATACCGTGATTCTTAAGTAGCTCTGAAACTTCATATGTTAGTGTACCAGATCTAGATACTATTCCTATTTTACCCTTCTTAAATGCTCTAGCTGGGAGTATTCCAACTAGACTTTCCTCTGGGGCTATTATCCCGGGACAATTTGGTCCTATTATTCTAGATCCCCTAGCTCTGGCATATTTTATAGCTTTAGCCATATCTAAAACGGGTATATGCTCTGTTATTGTTACAATCAATTTTATCCCTGCATCAACTGCTTCGTATATGGCATCTACTGCGTATTTAGCTGGAACGAAAATTATAGAGGCATCAGCCTCGTGCTCTTTCATTGCATCTTTTACCGTATCATATACGGGTACGCTGTTAACTTGAGTTCCACCTTTACCCGGAGTGACGCCAGCAACTATTTTTGTACCATATTTCAGCATTTGCTGTGTATGAAAGCTTCCTTCTCTTCCCGTGATTCCTTGAACTATTACCCTAGTGTTCTTATTTATGAGCGTACTGCATCACCTATCATTTTTAATACATCATCATATACGTTTACTCCGTTCTCTCTTAATATTTTCTTCCCTAACTCCTCATTTGTACCTAGCAATCTAACAAATATTGGCTTCTTTATCTCCTTTAATGCATCAACTATACCTAACGCTACCTCATCACATCTGGTAATCCCGCCGTAAATATTTATAACAACTTTCTTAACTTTAGGATTACTACCTACTTTGAGTACGCTTTCCTTAACGTGTTCCCTACTTGCTCCTCCACCGACATCCAAGAAATTAGCTGGATTCCCACCATTTAATTTAACTAAATCCATTGAAGCCATGGTTAATCCAGCTCCATTACCTATTATTCCTATATCTCCATCTAGTTCCACATAACTATCATGAATTTCTTGCCTTCCTAATTCCTTTAACAAATCCTCATGTCTAAATAACGCGTTGTCCTCTAAAATCACCTTAGAGTCCAATGCCAATAATCTGCCATCACTAGTCAATGCTAATGGGTTTATTTCAACTAGTTCAGCGTCATATTCTACAAATAATTTATATAAACCTTGTATTATTTGCCCTAATCCCTTAACTCCTAGATACTTCTCAGCCTCAATAATATCATAACTCCTAACTCCCCTTTCTAATGGTATTATCATCTTCTTAACGTCCTTAGCTTGCTCAACATCAATACCTCCTTCTCTGGATAAAACCAGCATTGGTTCTGCAGATTCCCTATCTAATAATACTGAAGCGTAAAACTCCTTCTCGTGAGGAACGAACTCCTCCACTAAGAATTTCTCTACTCCTAGTTTTTTCAACTCTAAAATGGTATTATAAACATCGTCAGTTACTCTTACTAGTCCTCTCTTGCCTCTTGCACCTTCCAAAAGTTGAGATTTCACTACAGCCTTTCCTCCCCATTTTATCGGTTCTGTAGTTACGATACCATTAGGCACTGGAATTCCTACTCGTTTAAAAAGACTCTTTCCCTCGTATTCGTACAACTTCATACCACATACTTATCGAATAAAAATTTAAACATTACTACTCGTTACTTAAATTTAGTAAAAGTATTTAAAGAGGTATATTTTGTATCACAGAGAATTTTCTCCGTAATATTTACATACTTTCTTCAAAATACAATCCTCACATTTAGGCTTTTTAGTGAAACAGAATGCCCTACCTACAGTGACTATTCCAGCATGAAGTAATTTGTATTTATAGACATCTGGTTCTAAATTTTCTTCTACCATTCTTTTTACTTCATCTTTTTTCTTTATACTAGTTCCTAATACTCGAGATAATACTCTCTTACCGTACTCGGATGGTGGAAAGTTTGGTTTGTGCCCTGCGAAAAGCAAGATTGAATCAGCTGTTTCTTGCCCTATACCATCAATACTTAAAAGTAGATTTCTGTCATAAAATTTCTCAATAGTACCTAGATCTACTACGATCTTAGATATATTAATCAATCTCTTTACTTTGGTCTTATAGAAATTAATTCCTTTCAACACGCTATATAATTCTTCCTCACTCGTATTGTATAATTTATAAAAGTCAGTTAAACCTTTATTCCTCATTTCCTCCACTTTATTCTTCACAATTTCCCATCTTGACATTTGAACCAGTATTGCTGAAATGATTATCTCTTCTTCACTTTTTAGTCCATCCCACCATTCATAAGAAGTTTTAGATGAAACTATCCAACCTTTCTCCTTTAATATAGTTTTATTGTTTTCAAATATTTCTAAGAGAATTTCAAGAAGCTGACGTAACATTACAACTCACTTAGTATGTGCTTGACTAGATTTGGAGTTCCTATATCAAAAACATTAGGTTTCTTAACGTTTTCTATGGCATCCAGTAAAACATTATAGTCATTCCACGTTATAGGATCTCTCAAAAATGTAGCTCCCAATATCTCGGCATATTTCTCGGTATCGCTTATCGATGTTGCACTCTTCCAATCATTATTATAAACTATTATTACAGGTTTCCTATACATTACTACTGCTTCCATTGCAGTCTTGCCTTGATGTGTTATCACCAAAGATGCGTTGGCTATCCACTTTTCTAAATCTGGATCAAAACTAAACGTAGTAATATTTTGATTACGATAAATTGACGGATCTATTTTTCCCGTTTGTATTACAATCCTCTTCCCTATAACGTATTTTACAATTACGTCAAATAACCTCTTAAAACCCATGCTACCAGTTGTAACTAATATATAGCCTTCATCTTTACTCTCGTACTTAGGTTTTTCAACGATTGGTCCCACAACAATACCCTTTTTTTCATAAAGCTTCTTCTGCTCTTGCCAATGAAGAAATATACCCTTGGCATAATTTGATATTATACTTATTGCCTTTCCCTTGGTGATGAGCCTATCTTGGCTTTCGATACCGTAAACCTTCCCACCTTTTAAGTATTGGAAAAACGAAGGAAATATAGAGTGATTGCTTCCGGTGGCTATGATTAAATCATACTTCTTAATATTGGCGCTCTTTACTATTATAGAGAATAACCTCTTAAATAATACTAGACTACTTTCGTCTGGTTCTCTTCCTTTAGGTATCTCGTAGATTTTATTTGCGTATTGCGATATCATTTGCCTACTATAAGAATCATTTGTGGGTATTACGAAATCTATTTTTTCGGTTATGTATTGGGCAATAGCTCTGGCGAAGCCTGTATGACCACCACCACTAGCTATTATTAAGATTCTTGTCACAATACTCTTTGTAACAGCTAAAGATTTAAGTTAAATGACATAGCGATATTTATGGAAAGTTATAAGCCAATGTGGCTAAAGGGTGCAATAATTTTAGCCATAAACCTAATGGAGAGGGGATATAAGCCAGTTGCAGTTGGACTAGGCGAAAGGGATTTCTACATTGATATCAAATCAGACACTAGCATTACCTTAGATGAGGTTAAGAAGGCAATTAGTAAGAACGTTCTAGCTAATGTACCCATTGAGAATAATCAAGTAGTGTATAAAGGAAATAAGGTTTCAATAGTAGAGGATAAGGTTTCAATTCCGACAAATCTGAATCCTAAGTATTTTGAAATTTTGAATATCTCAACCCATCATCCAAATCCCAATGAGCAATATGTTAGAATTAGAGGTGTGGCTTTTGAGACTGAAGAACAGTTAAAGGACTACCTTACTTGGTTGGAAAAGGCTGAAGAGACTGACCATAGGTTAATTGGAGAGAAGTTAGACTTGTTTAGTTTTCACGAGGAAGCTGGATCAGGTTTAGTATTATTTCATCCTAAGGGGCAAACCCTAAGAAACGAACTCATTACATTTATGAGAGAGATAAATGATAGCATGGGGTATCAAGAAGTTTACACTAGTCACGTTCTTAAGACTGATATATGGAAAATATCCGGTCATTACACCTTGTATAGGGATAAACTAATTGTCTTTAACATGGAAGGTGACGAGTACGGAGTAAAACCAATGAACTGCCCAGCTCACATTTTAATTTACAAATCTAAACCTAGAACCTATCGTGATCTTCCAATAAGATTTTCAGAATTTGGTCATGTATATAGGTGGGAAAAGAAAGGAGAATTATATGGGTTACTGAGAGTTAGAGGTTTCGTCCAAGACGATGGTCACATCTTCCTTAAAGAGGATCAACTAAAGGAAGAGATTAAGATGCTCATCTCTAAGACAGTGGAAGTTTGGCATAAGTTTGGCTTTAAGGATGACGATATTAAACCTTATCTGAGCACCAGGCCGGATGAGAGTATTGGATCTGATGAACTGTGGGAAAAAGCTACTAACGCGCTTATTTCCGCGTTGCAAGAATCGGGCTTAAAATTCGGTATTAAGGAAAAAGAAGGTGCGTTTTATGGGCCTAAAATTGACTTCGAGATAAGAGATAGTCTAGGTAGATGGTGGCAATTATCTACAATACAAGTTGACTTCAACTTACCAGAGAGGTTTAAGTTAGAGTATATTGATAAGGATGGGACAAAGAAGAGGCCGGTAATGGTCCATAGGGCAATATACGGATCCATAGATAGATTCGTTGCAATACTACTGGAGCACTTTAAAGGTAAGCTACCAACGTGGTTAAGCCCAGTCCAAGTTAAGGTTTTGCCAATAACTGACGAAGTAAATGAATACGCTGAAAAAGTGCTAAACGATATGAGAAAGAGGAGAATAAGAGCAGAGATTGATTATGCGGGTGAGACTTTAAGTAGGAGGATTAAGAACGCATATGATCAAGGAGTTCCATACATATTGATAGTAGGTAAGAAGGAAGCTAGTCAAGGTACAGTAACTGTTAGAGCTAGAGGTAACATTGAAGTGAGAAACGTTAAGTTTGAAAAGTTCCTAGATTTGATGATTACCGAGATTACGCAAAGAGATGTAGAGCAAACTACAGCAAAAGCGTTAAAATAGTGAATTTTTTATAATAAAATATAGTATATTAACTCTTGTGGTAGTATACGGTTTATATAAAAGTCCTTTTGGCAATATAACTGTAGCTAAGGACAATAAGGGATTTATTATGTTGGATTTTTGTGATTGTGTGGAATACAATTCAAGAGATGATACCAGTTTCACTGACTTCTTCCATAAGTTAGATCTTTACTTCGAGGGTAAGCCAGTAGACTTAAAAGAGCCAGTTAGCTTAAAGACCTATCCCTTTAGATTGTCAGTATTTAAAGAGGTAATGAAGATTCCTTGGGGAAAAGTTAACACGTATAAACAGATTGCAGATTCACTCGGAACTTCCCCAAGAGCTATCGGCATGGCATTATCCAAAAATCCAATTCTTCTTATCATACCGTGCCACCGAGTAATAGCTGAAAATGGCATTGGAGGATATTCAAGAGGAGTTAAGTTAAAGAGAGCTTTATTGGAATTAGAGGGAGTCAAATTACCTGATTGAGGTAGAAAGTGTTTACCCGTGGCGTAACTTCTGCTTACTTTTAACCACTTCTAATTCCGCCACGGGCACCCCTCTTGAGGGCTCATACACACTCACCCTCAACTCATTGGGGCTAGTCGAGGGAAACACCACTACCCTCCCATCCGTATTTGTCGCCCCCAATACCTCGTGAGCATAGCCCGTCATCAGTATGGAGTTCATCAATTTATAATGTAGAGGAAATAATATATAAACATAATCATAATAAAGATCATATTGTGAAATGATTAAAAGTATTTAAAAGTTATGCAAATGTGTTACAGTCTCACAAAGGATGAATTGAGATTTTAACCTTGATGGGAGTTAAGGGGGTGAAAGTCCCCCTTCTGTAAGGATAGATAGCCCCTTATAGAAAAGTTTATTACCAAGAAGTAATAAAAACGAATCTGACCTTGGCTGAAAGAGCTTGGTCGCGGGACTGGGGGAACTTAAGCCTGTGAACAGAAAACCCCCCGTAACCTCTCTTCCACACAGGGCATTACAGAACGGTTCGATGGAACCTCCGCTGTGGGTGAAGAGGGATTCGAGGTTTCTCCGAGAAGCAGGAAATCG